>JANNXX010000097.1:0-21664 GCA_031409795.1 Rhodobacterales bacterium | reverse complement strand
GTTCCACCTCGACCGACAGGATGTCGCCCGGCCCAGCGATGCCTTCGGTCAGGGCAAAGCCGTGGCCGAAATCCATCAGGTCCGCGGGCGTGGCCATCATCACTGCCTGCGTGGTGCCGTTGAAGGTCAGCGCGACGGCCATCTCTTCGGGCAGCACGCGCTGCCCAGGCTGGGCCCCCGGCGTCACCGAGGCACCAAAGGCCAGCCGGGGTGTGGCCCGTGATCCGGCAGGGGCCCCCTTCATTCCGCCGCCAGAATCCGGCGCGACTGCGTGGCCTGGGCGTTGTAGTCCGCCTGCCATTCCGAGGGACCGTTCGAGGGCGAGACCTGCACCGCCGTCACCTTGTATTCCGGGCAGTTTGTGGCCCAGTCGCTGAAGTCGGTGGTGATGACGTTGGCCTGCGTGTCGGGGTGGTGGAAGGTGGTGTAGACCACGCCGGGCGACACCCGATCCGTCAGCGTGGCCCGCAGGCTGGTGTCGCCGGACCGGCTGGCAAGGCGCACCCAGTCGCCATCCTTGACCCCGCGCACCTCGGCGTCGTGGGGGTGGATCTCCAGCACGTCCTGATCATGCCAGACCACGTTCGCCGTGCGCCGGGTCTGCGCGCCGACGTTGTATTGCGACAGGATCCGGCCGGTCGTCAGCAACAGCGGAAAGCGCGGGCCGGTCTTTTCGTCCGTCGCGACGTATTCGGTACGGATGAACTTGCCCTTGCCGCGCACGAAACCCTCGATGTGCATGAGCGGCGTGCCTTCGGGCGAGGCGTCGTTGCAGGGCCACTGGACCGAGCCCAAAGTCTCCAGCTTTTCATAGCTGACCCCGGCGAAGCTGGGGGTCAGGATCGCGATTTCGTCCATGATCTGGCTGGGGTGGGTATAGGTCCAGTTCGCGCCCATCGCCCCGATCATCGCGTTTGCGAACAGCTGCGTCACCTCCCAGTCGGCATAGCCGTTGCGCGGGGCCATCACCTTGCGGACCCGGTTGATCCGGCGTTCGGCGTTGGTGAAGGTACCGTCCTTTTCCAGGAAGCTGGAGCCGGGGAAGAACACATGCGCGTAATTCGCGGTCTCGTTCAGGAAGAGGTCGTGGACGATCACGCAGTCCATCGCCGCAAGTCCGGCCGCGACATGCTTGGTGTCCGGGTCGGATTGCAGGATATCCTCACCCTGGCAGTAGAGGCCCTTGAACGTGCCTTCGACCGCCGCGTCCAGCATGTTGGGGATGCGCAGGCCCGGTTCGTTGTCGATCTTGACGCCCCACATATCCTCGAACACCGAGCGGACGGCGTCGTTCTTGACGTGCCGGTAGCCCGGAAGCTCATGCGGGAAGGACCCCATGTCGCAGGAGCCCTGGACGTTGTTCTGCCCGCGCAGGGGGTTCACGCCCACGCCGGGGCGGCCGATGTTGCCGGTCAGCATGGCAAGGTTGGCGATGCCGATCACGGTGGTGGAGCCCTGGGAATGTTCGGTCACGCCCAGCCCGTAGTAGATCGCCCCGTTGCCCCCCAGCGCGTAAAGCCGCGCGGCGGCGCGCAGCTCTTCGGCCTTGACGCCGGTGAGAAGCTGCGTCGCCTCGGGTGAGTGGTGCGGCTGGCTGACGAACTCGGCGTAGTCCTGGAATTCGTCCCAGTCGCAGCGGTCGCGGATGAAGGCCTCATCGAACAGGCCTTCGGTCACGATGACATGGGCGATGGCAGTCACGACGGCGACGTTGGTGCCGGGGGTCAGCGGCAGGTGATGTGCGGCCTTGACATGCGGGCCGTCGACCAGATCGATCCGGCGCGGGTCAATCACGATCAGCTGCGCGCCCTTGCGCAGGCGCTTCTTCAGGCGGCTGGCAAAGACCGGGTGCCCGTCGGTCGGGTTCGCGCCGATGATGATGACGACATCGGTTTCCTCGACGCTGTCAAAGTCCTGTGTGCCGGCGCTGGTGCCGAAGGTCTGGCCAAGGCCATAGCCGGTGGGCGAGTGGCAGACCCGGGCGCAGGTATCCGTATTGTTGTTCATGAACACGGCGCGGGTCAGTTTCTGGACCAGATACGCCTCTTCATTGGTGCAGCGCGAGGAGGTGATCACCCCCACCGACTGCCGCCCGTGTTTGTCGATCAGACCCTGCATCCGCTTGGCCGCAAACTCCATGGCAACGGGCCAGGACACTTCCTGCCAGGGATCGTTGATGTTCTCGCGGATCAGCGGGTTCAGGATGCGGTCCTTGTGCGACGCATAGCCGTAGGCGAAACGGCCCTTGACGCAGCTGTGCCCCCGGTTGGCCTTGCCGTGCTTGTAGGGGGTCATGCGGACCAGCTCATCGCCGCGCATCTCGGCCTTGAAGCTGCACCCCACCCCGCAATAGGCGCAGGTGGTGATCACGGAATGTGAGGGGGTACCGATCTCGATGATCGACTTTTCCTGCAGGGTCGCGGTCGGGCAGGCTGCGACACAGGCCCCGCAGGACACGCAGTCGCTGGCCAGCGCGTCATCGGTTTTCGCGCCGAAGGACACGCGGCTGTCGAAGCCCCGGCCCTCGATGGTCAAGGCGAAGGTGCCCTGCACTTCCTCGCAGGCGCGGACGCAGCGGCTGCAGACGATGCATTTCTGCGGATCGTAGGAGAAGTAGGGGTTGCTGTCGTCGCGCGGGATGTAGAGGGGGTTCGCCTCGCCAGAGGTGTTCTTGACCTTGAAATGGGTGTCGACGGCGTCATAGCGCACATCGCGCAGACCGACGGCGCCCGCCATGTCCTGCAGCTCGCAATCACCGTTCGCAGAGCAGGTCAGGCAGTCGAGCGGGTGGTCGCTGATGTAAAGCTCCATCACGCCCCGGCGCAGTTGCTTCAGCCGGGCGTTCTGGGTCTGGACCTTCAGGCCGGGAGCCACCGGGGTGGTGCAGGAGGCGGGGGTGCCGTTCCTGCCCTCGATTTCCACGAGGCACAGGCGGCATGACCCGAAGGCATCAACGCTGTCGGTGGCGCACAGCTTTGGCACCTGAATGCCCGCCTCGGCCGCTGCCCGCATGATGCTGGTGCCTTCCGGCACGGTCACGTCGAAGCCGTCGATGGTCAATGTGACCATCTGTTTGCTTTTCGCCGCCGGGGTGCCGAAATCACGGTCCGGGATAATGAAGTCTTTCATTCGGCGGCACCTTTTCTGGCGGCAAGCTGGTGGGCGACGATGGCGTTGGCGTGGCCATGGCCCATGGCGTGGGTGTCTTTCAGGTAGGCGACGATCTGCATGTGCGGAAGGTCCAGCTTGTCCGCGATCTGGTCGAACCAGTGGCGCATCGGCTGGCCATAGGTTTTCTCGATCGACGGAAAGTACGAGGCGGGGCCTTTAAGCTTCTCGGTCATGATCGGTCACCATGGCGGGCGACGTGCCCCCCCACCCCGGCCCTCCCCCACAGCGGGGGGAGGGAGGCGCCTCCCCTCCCCCTCGTGGGGAGGGGATGGGGGTGGGGGGCAGCCATCAAGATCATTCGGCAGCCTCGCGCGCAGGGGCGAAGTCGTCGGGGAAATGCGTCAGGGCAGACATCACCGGATAGGGGGTGAAGCCGCCAAGGGCACAAAGCGAGCCGGATTTCATCGTGCTGCAGAGGTCGGTCAGAAGCGGGATCGCGGCGGCGTCACCTTTGGCGATGCGGTCGATGGTTTCCACCCCGCGCACCGCGCCGATGCGGCAGGGGGTGCATTTGCCGCAGGATTCGATGGCGCAGAATTCCATCGCGAAGCGGGCCTGGGCCAGCATGTCGGCGCTGTCGTCGAACACGGTCAGCCCGGCATGGCCGATGAGGCCACCCTGGCCGGTGAACTCCTCATAGCCGAAGGGCGTGGCGAAGTCCGACCTTGGGTGGTAGGCCCCCAAGGGCCCACCGACCTGCACCGCCTTGACCGGGCGACCGCTGGCGGTGCCCCCGGCGATGTCGTCAACGATCTGGCCGAGGGTGAGGCCGAAGGCGGTCTCGTAAAGACCCCCGAAGCGGACGTTCCCGGCGATCTGCAAGGGGATCGTGCCGCGCGACCGGCCAAGGCCGAAGTCCTTGTAATGCGCCGCCCCCCTGGCAAGGATCACCGGCACCGAGGCCAGCGAGATCACGTTGTTCACCACGGTCGGCTTGCCCATGAAGCCTTCCAGCGCGGGGAGCGGCGGCTTGGCCCGGACCACGCCGCGCTTGCCTTCGAGGGAGTTCAGAAGCGAGGTCTCCTCGCCGCAGACATAGGCCCCGGCGCCGACGCGGATTTCCATGTCGAACTGCGGGCCAAGGATACCGGCGTCACGGGCGATCTGCACAGCAGCATCCATCACCCGGATCGCCACCGGATATTCCGACCGGATATAGACGAAGCCCTTGGTCGCCCCCGTTGCCAGCCCAGCAATCGTCATGCCTTCGATCAGGGTGAAGGGGTCGCCTTCCATCAGCATCCGGTCGGCGAAGGTGGCGCTGTCGCCCTCATCCGCGTTGCAGACGATGTACTTGCGGTCGCCCGGCGCTTCGGAAACGGTCTTCCACTTGATGCCGGTCGGGAACCCCGCGCCACCGCGTCCGCGCAGGCCGCTATCGGTGACCTCTTTCACGATCTCGGCCTTCGACAAGCCCTTGGCGCGCTCCAGCCCGACCAGCCCGCCATGCGCCCGGTAGTCGGTCAGCGACAGCGGGTCGATCACGCCGACGCGGGCGAAGGTCAGGCGGGTCTGGCCCTTCATCCAGGGCAGGTCTTCGACCAGTCTCAGCGATTTCGGGTGGCGGGCGATGCCGCCGAAGAGGGCAGGCACATCGGCGGCCGTCATCGGGCCGACACCGATGCGGCCAGCCTCGGTCTCCACTTCGACCAGCGGTTCCAGCCAGACCATCCCGCGCGAGCCGTTGCGGACCAGGTCCACCGCCACGCCACGCCGGGTGGCCTCGGCCACAATCGCAGCGGCCACGGCATCGGCCCCAAGGGCGACGGCAGCAGAATCGAGGGGGATGTAGACCTTCATGCCGACACCGCTTGGACAACCGAGGCATCGCAGCGCCCGACCAGCCGACCGTCGACCATGGCCGCCGGGCCACAGGCGCAGAGGCCAAGGCAGAACACCGGCTCCAGCGTCACCCGTCCATCGGGGGTGGTCTCGTGCCAGTCGATGCCCAGCGCGGCCTTCACCGCCCCGGCCACCCGGTCGGCGCCCATGGCCTGGCAGGCCTCGGCCCGGCAAAGCTTCAGGACGTGACGCCCGGCGGGGGTCTCGCGGAAATCGTGGTAGAAGGTCACCACGCCATGCACTTCGGCCTTGGAGAGGTTCAGCGCCTTGGCGATCTGCGGAACGGCGGGCTGCGGGATGTGGCCGAATGCCGCCTGCACGGCATGGAGGATCGGCAAGAGCGGCCCTTCAAGCCCCTGATGATCCGCGATGATCTCGGCGATCCGGTCGGATTGGTCGGCGGAATCGAGCATGCGGGCATCCCTTCGCTGGCGTGCGCCCGTGATACGCCGATTGATAGGAAGATCAATATGGATATGCCGTTGATTGATAGGCGATGGCTATCAAGCGAACAGTCGCTGCGCCTCATCTATCAGGGCCTGCAGCACCGGGGTCTGCGGGTCGCGGCGGGCGGCGATCAGGCCGACGGTATGTTCCGCCTCTGGCTCCACGATCGGCACCGACAAGAGCCGCCCGTCGGTCACGAACATGTCGGCCAGCCGCTTTGGCACCACAGAAGCCCAGCGCCCGGTCAGCACATGGGCGACAAGGGCGATGGTGGAGTTCGATTCGATCATCGGGGCGGCCTGCACCCCGGCCTCGCCCAGGTGCTGGTTGACGATCCGGCGGTTCTGCATGTCCGAGGTCAGAAGGCACAGGGGAACGGTGGACAGGTCGGCCCAGCTGACCTGCCTGCGCCCGGCAAGGTCGCTGCCTTTGGCGATGAGAAGGCGGTAGAATTCGGTGTAGAGCGGCAGTTGCGAGACCCGGCCCAGGGGTTCGTTGTCGAGGTAGGTGATCCCCGCCTCAAGGTCCAACGCCTCGATCCCGGTCAGGATTTCCACGCTGGTGCGGCTGAGGATCGAGACGCGGACGTTCGGATGCCGGGCGGTGAAGGGGCCGGTCAGGTCGGCGACCATGGGCAGGGCGGTGGGGATCACACCAAGCCGCAGGTTGCCCGACAACCCGCTGCGCACCACCCGCATCTCGTCCTTCAGCGCGCGCACGTCGCCGACGATGCCCAGCGCCCGGTCAAGGACGCGCTGGCCTTCGGGGGTCAGGCCCTGAAAGCGGCTGCCGCGAAACACCAGCTGCACGCCAAGCTGATCCTCCAGCTGGCGGATGGCAGAGGAGAGCGAGGGTTGCGTGACCCCGCAAGCCTCGGCCGCGCGGCCGAAGTGGCGTTCGCGGGCCAGCGCGATGAACATTTCCAGCTTGTCGATCATGGCCGCAAGCCTGCCGTGAGCCACCTTTGCCCGCAAGCCCTTGCCCGCATGCACCCGGCGGCTTACCTCTGCCGCATGAGACGTTTCATCCCCTTCCTGCCGAAACCTGCCCTTGTCCCGGTGATCCGCCTTGGCGGCACCATCGGCTCGGGTGGCCGGTCCCTGAACGACGAGGCGCTGGCCCCGCTGATCGACCGCGCCTTCAAGCGCAAGCCGGTGGCGGTGGCCTTGCAGATCAACTCGCCAGGGGGGTCGGCGGCGCAGTCATCGCTGATCGCGGCGCGCATCCGGCGGCTGGCGGCGGAACAACAGGTGCCGGTCCATGCCTTTGTCGAGGATGTGGCGGCCTCGGGCGGCTACTGGCTGGCCTGTGCGGCGGATGACATCTGGGTGGATGACAGCAGCATCGTCGGGTCGATCGGGGTAATCTTTGCCAGCTTCGGGTTCCCCGAGCTGATGGCGCGGCAAGGCGTTGAGCGGCGGGTGGTCACCGCAGGCCGCTCGAAAAGCCTGGCGGACCCGTTCCTGCCGCAGAAGGATGAGGACGTGGAGCGCCTGCGCGCCTTGCAGGCACCGATCCACCAGGCCTTCATCGACCATGTCAAGGCGCGGCGGGGGGAAAGGCTGAGCCGGACGGCGGACCTGTTCAACGCCGATATCTGGGTGGGGCAGCAGGCGGTCGATCTGGGGCTGGCGGACGGCGTGGCGCATATGGTGCCGAAGCTGAAGGCGCTGTACGGCGACAAGGTGAAGCTTTTGCCTTTTGGCCGGAAACGGAGCCTTTTTCAGCGGCTGGGTCTGTCGCTGGTTGACCAGACGCTTGGCGCTGTCGAGGACAGGGCGCTTTGGGCGCGGTACGGGCTGTAGGGCATGCTGGTCAAGGTCATCCTGGTCTTTCTGGGCCTGATGGTCATCGTCGCCCTGATCGGGCGGGCGCTGTTCCCGTCCGCCCTGCCCCGCGTGCTGCGCAAGAAGTCCGATCCCCCTGTCTGCGACCGATGCGGGCGCTACGTCATCGATCGCAAGACATGCGATTGCGGGGGCAAGTCGGGAGGGGGCCGCACGAAATGACAGCATTGGTGACGGGCGCGGGCAAGCGGCTTGGCCGGGCGATGGCGCTTTATCTGGCCGGGCGCGGGCAGGATCTGGCGATCCACTATGCCGGTTCGGCCCTTGAGGCCGAAGCGGTCGCCGCCGAGGTGCGGGCCATGGGCCGCAGGGCCCAGACGTTCCAGGCCGACCTGACGGTCGAGGCCGAGACGCAAGCGCTGATCCCCGCCGTGACCGCCGCGCTGGGGCCGTTGTCGGTGCTGGTCAACAATGCCTCGATCTTCGAATATGACCGGATCGACACGGCGACGCGGGACAGCTGGGACCGGCATATCGAATCGAACCTGCGCGCGCCCTATGTGCTGACGCAAGGGTTCGCCCGGCAGTGCCCGCCCGCCGTTCCGGACGAAAGGGGCGAGCCCTTGGCGCAGGGGCTGGTCATCAACATGATCGACCAGCGCATCCTGAAACTGACGCCCGAGTTTTCCAGCTATACCATTGCCAAGATGGGCCTGTGGGCGCTGACCCGCACGGCGGCGCAGGGCCTGGCCCCGCATGTCCGGGTGAACGCGATCGGCCCCGGCCCGACGCTGCAAGGCGCGCGGCAGTCGGCGGAACACTTCGCCCGCCAGCGCGCCGCCACGGTGCTTGGGCGGGGGGCGAACCCGGCGGACATCACCGCGGCGCTGGGATTTTTCCTGGACAGCCCGGCCGTGACCGGACAGTTTCTGGCCGTTGACGGCGGCCAGCATCTGGCCTGGCGCAGCGCCGATGTGCTGGGCATCGAATAGCCCCGCAGCGCCGCCCCTGCCGAAGTTGTCCACTTCTGGCGCCACGTTCACAGGAGCGTCATAATTTCTTTGGCTTTTCAGGGATTTGCCTTGTGGAGGAAAATCTTTATCGTGATTCCAATGGGTTGACAAAACGCCTAAAAAACAGGCAACCGCATGAACCGGGCCGGATTCCACGGAAATTCCGGCCTCCTGAAATCTTCTCCGCAGAGTTATCCCCAGAAACGGGGGACAGCTTTCCCCTTGCCAGCGCCCTGCGTTCAGTGCAGCCCTGACCGAGAATCGACAGCCTGAAAGCCATGGAAGAACCAACCCGCACCGGACACGAGGTCATCCAGGATTACCTGCGCAGGCTTGACGGCTCGCCGGGCGTTTACCGCATGCTGAACGCCGCCTCCGAGGTGCTGTATGTGGGCAAGGCGCGCAACCTGAAGGCGCGAGTGTCGAGTTATGCGCGTCCCTCGGGGCATTCGGGGCGGATCGGCCGGATGATCCATGAGACCGCGTCGATGATGTTCCTGACGACGCGGACGGAACTTGAGGCGCTGCTGCTGGAGCAGAACCTGATCAAGCAGTTGAAGCCGCGCTACAACGTGCTGCTGCGCGACGACAAGAGCTTTCCGAACATCCTGATCTCGGCCGAACACCCGTTCCCGCAGATCAAGAAGCATCGGGGGAAGAAGTCGGAAAAGGGGGCCTATTTCGGCCCCTTCGCCAGCGCGGGGGCGGTGAACCGGACGCTGAACCAGTTGCAGAAGGTGTTCCTGTTGCGCAACTGCAGCGACTCGATGTTCGAGACCCGGACGCGGCCTTGCCTGCAGTACCAGATCAAGCGCTGTTCGGCCCCTTGTGTCGCCAAGATCAGCCCCGAAGGCTATGGCACCCTTGTCGCCGATGCCACGCGGTTTCTGGAGGGCAAGACCACCTCGGTGCAGGCCGATCTTGCGAAGGCGATGACCGAAGCGTCGGACGGGATGGAGTTCGAGCGCGCCGCTGCGCTGCGCGACCGGATCCGCGCGCTGACCCAGGTGCAGCAGACGCAAGGCATCAATCCGCAGGGCGTGGCCGAGGCGGATATCGTGGCGCTGCATCTGGAGCATGGGCAGGCCTGCGTGCAGGTGTTCTTCATCCGCGCGAATCAAAGCTGGGGGAACCGGGATTTCTACCCCAAGACCGGGGCAGGGGCGGAAGAGCCGGAGATCATGGAGGCTTTCCTGACCCAGTTCTACGATGACAAGGAGCCGCCGCGCCTTGTGCTGCTGTCACACCCGGTGGAAAACCCCGACCTTGTCGCCGAAGCGCTGGCGATCCGGGCCGGCCGGAAGGTGGAACTTGCGGTGCCCCTGCGCGGCGAGAAGGCCGAGCTGGTGGAGAACGCGACGCGGAACGCCCGCGAAAGCCTGGCCCGTCGCATGGCCGAGTCGACCACGCAGAACAGGCTGCTGGTGGGTCTGGCCGAGGCGTTCGACCTCGACACCCCGCCGCAGCGGATCGAAGTCTACGACAACAGCCACATCCAGGGCACCAATGCCGTGGGGGGGATGATCGTTGCGGGGGCGGAGGGGTTCCTGAAATCCCAGTACCGCAAGTTCAACATCAAGTCCGAGGCCGGGGCCAATTCCGACGACTTCGGCATGATGAAGGAAGTCCTGACCCGCCGGTTCGAGCGTCTGTTGAAGGAAGACCCGGAGCGGAAGTCGGACATGTGGCCCGACCTTCTGCTGATCGACGGGGGCCAAGGTCAGGTGTCGGCGGTGGCGGGGATCATGTCGGAGCTTGGGGTGGAGGACATCCCGATGGTCGGCGTGGCGAAAGGCATCGACCGCGACGCGGGCAAGGAAGAATTCCACCGCCCGAATGAGCGCCCCTTCGCCCTGCAACGGAACGACCCGGTGCTCTACTTCATCCAGCGCCTACGGGATGAGGCCCACCGCTGGGCCATCGGCGCCCACCGCGCCAAGCGGGCGAAGGCCGTCAGCCTCACCCCCCTGGACGACATCCCCGGCATCGGAGCCACAAGGAAACGCGCGCTCCTCCAGCATTTCGGCAGCGCCAAGGCCGTGGCGCGGGCGGGGCTGTCGGATCTGCAGGCGGTGGACGGGATTTCCGAGGCGATGGCCAGAACGATCGCGGACTATTTTTCAGCCCGAGGCTGACAGCAAGGCACCCGGAATTTTCGAAAATTCCGGACCGGAGCCTTTGAAGGCTCCGTTGCGATTTCTTCGAAGAAATCGCCGAGGCCCGGCAACGGACCGAACGACGATCCCCCTTCCCCCTCAATCCCCCATCGTCTACCAATTCCCGTATGCGCTGGAACATTCCCAACACCCTGACCGTCCTTCGCCTGCTCGCGGCCCCCGGCGTGGCGGTCATGTTCCTGTATTTCCATCGCCCCTGGGCCGACTGGTTTGCGCTGGCGCTGTTCGTCGGGGCGGCGGCGACGGACTGGTTTGACGGCTATCTGGCCCGGCTCTGGAAGCAGGAGTCGAAGTTCGGCACCATGCTGGACCCGATTGCCGACAAGGCCATGGTGGTGATCGCGCTGATGGTGATCACCGGCTACAGCGGGATGAACCCCTGGCTGATCCTGCCTGCCACGGTCATCCTCTTCCGCGAGGTGTTCGTTGGCGGCTTGCGCGAATATCTCGGGTCGAAGTCGGGGCTGCTCAAGGTCACCAAGCTGGCGAAGTGGAAGACGACGGCGCAGATGGTGGCGATTGCGGTGCTGTTCCTGGGGACCGGGCTGGAATACCTGAACGGGGTCGCGATGCAGGGCATGACGCCCGAGCAATATGCCGACAAGGTCACCGCCGGTCTTGCCGACCCGATCCGCGCCTGCGGCAAGCGGGACTGCGCGTCCTATGCCAATCTGGTCGGCATCTGGCTTTTGTGGCTGGCGGCGGCGCTGACCGCCCTGACCGGCTGGGAGTATTTCACCAAGTCGCTGCCCCATCTGCGGGACGAGACATGATCGACGTCCTTTATTTCGCCTGGGTGCGGGAACGGATCGGGCTGCCGCGCGAACGGCTGGAGACCTCGGCCGCGACGGTGGCGGGGCTGGTGGCCGAGTTGCGCGCCCGGGAAGAGCGCTATGCCGCCGCCTTTGCCGACACCTCGGCGCTGCGAGTGGCGCTGGATCAGGTGCTGGCCGATTTCGACGCCCCCCTGCAAGGCGTGCGCGAGGTGGCGTTCTTTCCCCCGATGACGGGCGGCTGAGGGTGCGGGTCGCGGTCCAACCCGCGCCATTCGACCTAGGGGCCGAGGTCGCGGCCTTCACGGGCGGTGCGGCGGGGGCGGGGGCGGTGGTGACCTTCACCGGGCTGGTGCGGCCGGATGGCGGGCTGACGGCGATGGAGATCGAGCATTATCCGGGCATGACCGAGGCCGCGATTGCCGCGATCACCGGCGAGGCGGTCGCGCGCTGGTCGCTGGCCGACGCGCTGGTGATCCACCGGCATGGCAGGCTGCTGCCGGGCGAGGCGATCATGATGGTGGCGACGGCGGCCCCGCACCGGGGCGATGCCTTCGCGGCGGCTGAGTTCCTGATGGACTACCTGAAATCCCGCGCGCCGTTCTGGAAGAAGGAAATCGGGGCGGACGGGGCGGCCTGGGTGGCGGCGAGGGACGCCGACGAGGCGGCGCTGAAGCGCTGGTAGTGTCCAAGGGTGGACAACTTTCCCATGTCATATTGATTTCAATGGCTTGACTGCGGGCATTCGGAGTTTGTCAACCGGCTTTCCCCTCACACTGGCCCTTTCCCCAAAAGGGGAGAGGGGACGCTTGGGTCAACCACTTGCCCAGGCCTTGCCGAAGCGGCCCTGCCAGCTTGGCTGCAGGTCCCCGGGCATCACTTCTGCCAGCCAGACCGCCCGGGCGATGGCGCGGGCAAGGCAGGTGGCGGCGGCATGGCCGATCTGGAAGGCGTCGGTCAGGGGGTCCTCCATGTCCCGCGCGCCGGTCGAGACGCTGAAGACGAGATCACCGTCCAGGGGCGTGTGCGACGGCACCAGCGCCCGGGCCATGCCGTCCTGCGCGGCGACGGCCATGCGGTGCGTCTGCGGCTTGGTCAGGCGGGCATCGGTGGCGACGATGGCGATGGTTGTTGCCTCACCCAGCCGCTTGTGCGGGAGGGGGGCGTCCTGCTGCAGCCTGGGCGCGGGGCCGAGGCCGCCGAATTCCGCCCCCTCTTCCCAGGGGGCGGCCCAGAACTGCGGGGTCTCGCCGACGGTGGCTGACCCCAATGCGTTTACGGCGACCAGCGCGCCCACGGTGATCCCCGAGGGCAGGACGCAGGAAGCCGAGCCGAGGCCGCCCTTGAGCGTGCCGGTCATCGCCCCGAAGCCCGCCCCGGCAGAGCCGAGGGCGAAGACCTCACCCACGCTGTCCAGCGCGGTGCGGCCAAGGGTGGGATAGGGGCTGTCGGTCCAGTCCTTCTGGCCGCCGTTCAGCAGGTCGAAGAGGATCGCCCCCGGCACGATCGGTACGCGGGCGGGGCCGACCGGGAATCCCCGTCCCTTGGCGCGCAGGCCCGCCATGACGCCGGTTCCGGCATCGAGGCCGAAGGCCGAACCGCCGGAGAGGAACAGGGCATCCACCCGGTCCACCAGCCGGTCGGGGGCCAGAAGGTCGGTCTCGCGGGTTCCCGGAGCGCCGCCCATCACATGGACGGCGGCGGTGAAGGGGCGGTCGGCGGTCAGGACCGTGACGCCGGAGCGCAAGGTCGCGTCCTGGGCGTTGCCGACGCGCAGGCCCACGACATCGGTGATCAGGTTGCGGGGGCCAGGTCGCATCATCGGGGGCGCATCATCGGGGGCGCATCAAAGGTGGGTCTTGACGGCAGCGGTTGCAGGGTCCCCGGTGTTGGGGGTCCCTGCGGGTTCGATAAGCAGAAGATGGGTCTCGACCACAGCGCGCGGGCGGTGCTGCAGGCCTTTGGGGACCACGAACACCTCGCCCTTTCCAAGGGTGACCGTACCGTCGGGCAGGTCGATCAGCAGCTCCCCCTGAAGGACCATGAAGAAATCATCGCTGTCGGGGTGGTCGTGCCAGACGAATTCTCCCAGCACCTTGACCACCATGAGGTCATGTCCGTTGAAGGCCCCGACGATCTTCGGCGACCAGTGCGTATCAAAGCCCGCAAGCTTTGCGGCGAGGTTGATCGTCTGCATCGGCGGTCCTTGCTTGCCACGGGTCACTGGTGCGAGTTTGACGGAAACCGCAGGAAAGGGAAAGCGATGCAGAAAGTGGCACTGATCACGGCAGGCGGGTCCGGGATGGGCGCGGGTGTCGCGCGGAAGCTGGCGGCGGAGGGCTATGCGGTGGGGATCCTGTCCTCCTCGGGCAAGGGCGAGGCGCTGGCTGGCAGCTTGGGGGGTGTCGGGATCACCGGGTCGAACCAGTCCGGCGCCGATGTGCAGCGGCTGGTCGATACGGTCATGGCACGCTGGGGGCGGATCGACGTTCTGGTGAACAGCGCGGGTCACGGGCCGCGCGCGCCGCTGATCGAGATCACGGATGAGGGCTGGCATCAGGGGATCGACATCTATTTCCTGTCCGCCGTCCGCCCGATCCGGGCGGTGACGCCGATCATGGAGGCGCAGGGCGGGGGTGCCATCGTCAACATCACCACCTTCGCCACCTTCGAGCCGGACCCGGCCTTTCCGACCAGCGGCGTGGCGCGGGCAGGTCTGGCGGCCTTCGTGAAGCTTTACGCGGACGCCTATGCGTCGAAGGGCATCCGCATCAACAACGTTCTGCCGGGCTTCATCGACAGCCTGCCGGAGAAGGAGGCCTTCCGCGCGCGCATCCCGATGGGGCGCTATGGCCGGGTCGAGGAGATTGCGGCGACGGTGGCCTTCCTTGTGTCGGACGGGGCGGGCTACATCACCGGACAGAACCTGCGGGTGGATGGCGGGATCACCCGGTCGGTGTGACCGGGCCGCTCTTCGGCCCTGACGGGCCTCATCGCTGGGGCAGCGAAGACACCCGGCAGGGCTGATGCGCGGGGGTCAGAAGTCGAAGATGTCGCTCAGGAAGCTTTCCTTGCGCTTTTTCTTGGTGCCGTGGCGGTAGTCGTCATCGTCGTCCCGGCGGCGGTCGTCGCGGTAGCCCTGCGGCGCGCGGGGTTCCGGCTGGTAGACCGGCGCGCCGTGCTGTTGCGGAGGCGGCGGTGCCATGGGGGCAGCGACAGGGGCAGGGGCAGCGCCAAGCGAGCGTTCGATGATCTTGTCCAGCTCTCCCCGGTCCAGCCAGACGCCCCGGCATTTCGGGCAATAGTCGATCTCGACCCCGCCGCGATCGGCCATCACCAGCGTTTCGTTGTCTACCGGGCAGCGCATGTTCATCTCCTTCACTTGGCTTCCCGGCATAGATGGGGTCGCAAACGCTGCTCACAAGGGTCGCAAAGGCGCTTGCGCGAATTGTCGCAAAACCGCAGAACAGGGCTTGAGCCGTGGCGATGGCGTCGCCGCAGGGATTTCCCGACGCTTGCAAGGCAACTTGCGTCCGTCCTGTACGCCGGGACCTTTCGGGGTCCCGCAGGCGCACCCCGTGACGGAGGTCTGACATGTCCCTCAACCGCCCCGAGATGTACCGCTTTCACAATGGCGGGCAGAAGCACGCCCTGCCTTTCGCCGACGCAGAATACCACGACCGGCTGGACGGTCTGCGCGACATCATGGAGCTGCATGATCTGGACGCGGTTGTGCTGACCAGCATGCACAATGTCGCCTACTATTCGGGGTTCCTCTATTGCAGTTTCGGGCGGCCCTATGCCTGCGTGGTCACCAAGACCGACTGTGTCACCATCAGCGCGGGGATCGACGCGGGCCAGCCGTGGCGGCGCAGTATCGGTGACAACCTCACCTATACCGATTGGACGCGCGACAACTTCTGGCGGGCAGTCGCTTCGGTGACCGGACAGGGCCGCGCGGTGGGCTGCGAGGCGGACCATCTGACGATGGAGCGGGCGGAGAAGTTCAACACCTTCCTGCGCCCCAAGCGCGGCATGGATATCGCCCCCGCCACGATGCACCAGCGGATGATGAAGTCGACGGCGGAGATCGCGCTGATCAAGCAGGGGGCGAATGTCGCGGACGTGGGCGGCCATGCGATCCGCGCGGCGATTGCGGTGGGGGCGACGGAGCTGGAAGTGTCGATTGCGGGGCGCGACGCGATGGAGCGCGAGATCGCCCGGCGCTTCCCGGATGCCGAATATCGCGACACCTGGGTCTGGTTCCAGTCGGGGATCAACACCGACGGGGCGCATAACCCGGTGACGAACCGGAAGCTGCGGCAGGGGGATATCCTGAGCCTCAACTGCTTTCCGATGATCAGCGGCTATTACACCGCACTGGAGCGGACGCTGTTCCTGGGCGCGGTGGATGAAGCGTCGATGCGGGTCTGGCAGACCAACATCGACTGCCACGAATACGGGATGACGCTGCTGCGACCGGGGGCAAGCTGCGCCGAGATTGCCATGAAGATCAACGCCTTCCTGGCCGACCGGCAGATGCTGCAATACCGGACCTTCGGCTATGGGCACAGCTTCGGCATCCTGTCGCACCACTATGGCCGCGAGGCGGCGCTGGAGCTGCGCGAGGATATCGACACGGTGCTGGAGCCGGGGATGGTGATCAGCATGGAACCGATGCTGACGATCCCCGAAGGCATGCCCGGCGCGGGCGGCTACCGCGAGCATGACATTTTCGTCGTGACCGAAGACGCGCCAGAGGACATCACGCATTACCCCTATGGGCCGGGGTTCAACGTGGTGGGCTGATACGGAAACGTCACCCTGGCGTCATCGGGGTGATACGAAGGGCGGCGAAGCGGGACGGGAGTTTCCCCTCGAAAGGACCGTCCCGATGCGTTTGCAGCTTTGCCTGACCTCTGCCCTTGCGCTTGCCACCGCTTTTCCCGCCAGCGCCGAGATGGTGTTCAACCGCGTGTCGTCCTTCGCGACGCCCGCCAACATGGCGACCGGCGAGGACCAGGCGCGCGAAACCAGCGCCGAGATCATCAGCGCAAGCGAAGACGGGATGATGCTGGTCTATACCGACAGCCCGCTGGGCGTGGTCGGGCTGGTGGACATCACCGACCCCAAGGCGCCGAAACCGCTGGGCAACATCGACGTGGGCGGCGAGCCGACGACGGCGGTGTTCGTGGGCGGGATGATCTTTGCCGGGGTGAACACGTCCGAAAGCTTTACCGCGCCTTCGGGCAAGCTGGTGACCATCGACCCGGCGACGAAGGCCGTTGTGGCAGAATGCGACATCGGCGGGCAGCCGGATTCGGTGGCGAAGGCGCCGGACGGGTCGTTCCTGGCCATCGCGGTCGAGAACGAGCGCGACGAGGAGGTGAACGACGGCGCGATCCCGCAGATGCCGGCGGGGTTCGTGGTCAAGCTGCCGCTCAAGGATGACGCGGTCGACTGCGCGGCGATCCAGAAGATCGAGATGACCGGCCTTGCGGCAGTCGCGGGCGATGACCCCGAGCCGGAGTTCGTGGCGGTGAACGACGCGGGCGAGATCGTCGTCACGCTGCAGGAAAACAACCACGTCGTGGTGATCGGCGCGGATGGGGTGGTCCTGGGCCATTTCAGCGCCGGAACGGTGGACCTGTCCGGCATCGACACCAAGCGCGACGGAAAGATGGATTTCACCGGCGATGCCGCAGGCGTGCTGCGCGAACCGGACGCGGTGAAATGGGTCGACGCCGATCACTTCGTCGTCGCCAACGAGGGCGATTATGAGGGCGGGTCGCGCGGGTTCACCATCTTCAAGCGGGACGGAACGGTTGTGTTCGAGTCCGGAGCCAGCCTTGAGCGCGAGATGGCGGCGCTGGGCCATTACCCGGACCATCGCAACAAGAAGGGCGTCGAGATCGAATCGGTCGATGTCGCCCTGTTCGACGGCGTGCCGCATCTTTTCGTCGCGTCCGAGCGCGCCTCGCTGGTTGCGGTCTATGACCTGACCAACCCCGCCGCGCCGGTGCTGAAGCAGATCCTGCCCTCGGGCATCAGCCCGGAAGGCATGGTGGCGATCCCGGCACGGAACCTGCTGGCCACGGCGAACGAGGTTGACCTGCGGGGCGACGGCCTCGCCCCGGCGCATGTGATGATCTACGAGCGCGCCGACGGCATGGCGGCCTATCCGACGATCACCAGCGCCGGGTCCGACCCGCTGATCGGCTGGGCGGCGCTGTCGGGCCTGGCGGCCGGGCCGGAAGGCACGCTGTACGCGGTCAGCGATTCGGTGCTGTCGGCGGCCCCGACGATCTACACGATCGACGCGACGCAGACCCCGGCGAAGATCACGGCGGCGATGACCGTCACCCGTAGCGGCGACGCGGCGCAGAAGCTGGACCTGGAGGGCATCGTCGGCGATGGCGAGGGCGGCTTCTGGCTGGCCTCGGAAGGCCGCAGCGACCGGCTGGTGCCGCATGCGCTGCTGCATGTCGATGCCGAAGGCGCGATCACCGAGGAAGTCCCGCTGCCCGAGGCGCTGCTGGACCAGGAAATCCGCTTCGGCTTTGAGGGCGTGGCCAAGGTCGGCGACGTGCTGTGGCTGGCCGTCCAGCGCGAATGGCAGGACGACCCGGCCGGGATGGTCAAGCTTCTGGCCTATGACACTGCCGAAAAGACCTGGGGCGCGGTGCATTACCCGCTGGACGCGGCCTCGGGTGCCGAAGGGTCCTGGGTGGGCCTTTCGGAGATCACCGCGCAGGGCGATCACCTCTACCTGATCGAACGCGACAACCAGATTGCCGGCGCGGCCAAGGTCAAGAAACTGACCCGTGTGGCGCTGGCCGACCTGAAGCCCGCCGAGCTGGGTGGCCCGCTGCCGGTGGTGGCGAAGGAGCTGGTGCGCGACCTGATGGCCGATCTGGCGGCCTCGGGTGGATATGCAGCCGAGAAGATCGAGGGCTTTGCCGTCGACGCGGCGGGAATCGGCTGGCTGGTCACCGACAACGACGGCACGAACGACAGCAACGGCGAGACGCTTTTCTGGTCCATCGGCGCGGTCAACTGACAGCGTCGACCTGACATAAGCGAACATCCGCCCCGGAATCGGACGTGAATCCGGTTTCGGGGCAAGTTTGGCTGCGAAGATTCGGAAAACCTTGCGGTTTTGGACTTGACGGACGGGTGCTTGCGTGGCGCAAGCTTGAGGCAGCTGCCCCTAACCCCGAGTCTGCCAGTGTCATATTCCCTTGCCCGGATCTTCGTGATCCTTGTCCTGCCATTGCTTGCCGCCTGCGGCGGGTCGCCGTCGACCAAGTCGCCGCCGGTGGTGCCGGGGTACGAAGGCATCCAGGATGGCGAGTTCTTCGTCGAACCGGTGGCACCGCAGTACCTGTACGACGGCAACCGCCGCGAACAGGTGGCCTATGCGGGCGGCGAAGCGCCGGGCACCATCGTGGTCGATATCTTCTCGCGCAAGCTGTACCTCGTCGAGGATGGCGGCACCGCGCTGCGCTATCCCATCGCCGTCGGCCGTGAAGGGCTGTCGTTCAAGGGCAATGCGGGCGTGGGGCGCAAGGCGGAATGGCCGGCCTGGCAGCCGACCGCGAACATGGTCCGCACCCGGCCCGACCTTTACGCCGCCTATGCCGGTGGCCTGCCGGGCGGGCTGCAGAACCCGCTGGGCGCGCGGGCGCTGTATCTGTATCGCGGCAATCGCGACACGATGTTCCGCATCCATGGCACCTCTGATTCCGCGTCGATCGGCCATGCGACCAGCGCAGGCTGCATCCGCCTGTTCAACCAGGACGCCATAGATCTTTACAGCCGCGTGCCGACCGGAACCCGGGTCAAGGTCCGGACCGAGGCGGAAAGCCTGGCCATCGAAGGCCCGCAGATGAGCGACGCCTTCGGCCGAATCGTCGCCCAGACGCCGGACAACGTCGCGCAAAAGGAAAAGGACCTGAAGCTGATCGAGCGTCAGGCCGAAAAGGACCGGGTCGCCGCCGAGAAGGCCGAGACCAAGCGCCTTGCCGCCTGTGAGCGTCGCGGGATCGAGCCCGACGATTGCCCGCGTCCGGAAGTACCGGGTGCGGTGGTCACGGTCGGAACCTCGGACACCACTACGTTCTGATCACGTAGTCCTTCAGCGTGGTCTCCACGACCTCCCATTCGCCCGCGAAACCCGGGCGGATGATCAGGCTGTCCCCCGCGTGCAGCTGGGTGACGCCGCCGTCGGCCCCGGTCAGGATCGAATAGCCGCTGAGGATGCGGAAATATTCCCATTCCGCATAGCTGACCCGCCATTTTCCAGGGGTGGATTGCCAGAGGCCGGCGAAAAGGCCCCTGGTCTCTTCGAGGTTCCAGGTGGTGTGCACCGGGTCGCCCGCGATCAGCTTGGCCGCGTCGGGGCGGCTGACTTCAGGCGGGGTGCCGATGCGGGTGACGCGCTGGATCAGGGTCATCGGGGTCTCCTTTTGCGCGGCATGGAACGGCAGGGCCTGGCGCAGGTCAACCCCGGCTGCCGTTCGTGCGCGGGGGTTCGCGCTGCGCTGCGGCGCAAATCTGTTGCGGGGGCGGGGCGCTTGTGCCCATATGGCGGGCAGATTGCGAACCGGCTGCGGAGAGACAGGATGAGTGCGACTTCCCCCGTTCGCCCGGTGCTGCCGCCCGACATCAAGGCGCGCAAGGGCGGGGTGCCGCTGGTGGTGCTGACCGCCTATTCAACCCCGGTGGCGCGCCTGGTCGATGCGCATTGCGACGTGGTTCTGGTCGGCGATTCGGTGGGGATGGTGGTGCACGGCCTCCCCTCGACCCTGGGCGTGACGCTGGAGATGATGATCCTGCACGGCCGCGCCGTGGTGCGGGGCGCGGCAAAGGCGATGCCGGTGATCGACATGCCGTTCGGGTCCTATGAAGAGTCGCCGCAGCAGGCCTTCCGGAACGCATCGCGGCTGATGGCCGAGACCGGTGCCCCTGCCGTGAAGCTGGAGGGCGGGGTGCATATGGCCGAGACGATTGCCTTCCTGACCGCGCGCGGGGTGCCGGTGATGGCGCATGTCGGCCTGACGCCGCAGGCGGTGAACACTTTCGGCGGCTACAAGGTCGTGGGTCGCGGCGACGAGGCCGAGAAGGTGATGGCCGATGCGCAGGCAGTGGAGGCGGCGGGGGCCTTCTCGGTGGTGCTGGAGAAGGTTCCGATGGGGCTGGCCGCGCGGATCACGGGCAGGCTGGCGATCCCGACCATCGGCATCGGGGCGGGCCGCGACTGCGACGGTCAGGTGCTGGTGGTCGATGACATGCTCGGGCTGTTCACCGAGTTCCGCCCGAAGTTCGTCAAGCGCTATGCCGAGCTCGGGCAGGCCGCCGAGGCGGCGATTGCCGCCTATGCCGCCGAGGTGCGCAGCCGTGCATTCCCGGCCGAGGAGCATTCGTTTCCCGATGTGCTGCCAAAGTCCGGGGCGGTGAAACCATGATCCTGCGGACGGTTGCCGACCTGCGCGCGCTTGCCCGGGGCTGGCGCGCGGCGGGCGAGACCATCGGCGTGGTCCCCACCATGGGCGCGCTGCATGACGGCCACCTGTCGCTGGCCCGCCGGGCGCGGGCCGAATGCGACCGGGTGGTGACGACGATTTTCGTGAACCCCCGCCAGTTCAACAACCCCGATGACCTGAAGAAATACCCCCGCAGCGAAAAGGCCGACGCGGCGCTTCTGGCCACGGTGCCGGTCGACGCGATCTTCGCCCCGCCGGTGGAGGAGGTCTACCCCGAGGGCTTCATCACCAACGTGACGATGCAGGGCGTGGCCCAGCCGCTGGAGGGCTACATGCGGCCGGGTCACTTCGACGGGGTGGCGACGGTGGTGACGAAGCTTTTCGGCATGTCGCTGGCCGACCGGGGCTATTTCGGCCAGAAGGACTGGCAGCAGCTGCAAGTGGTGCTGCGGCTGGTGCGCGACCTGAACGTGCCGGTCGAGGTGGTGGGCTGCGAGACGATCCGCGAAGGCGACGGCCTCGCCATGTCCTCACGCAACGTGCGGCTGACGGCGGAAGGGCGGGCCAAGGCCCCTGTGCTTTATGCCGCGATCACAGCGGCGGCGCGCGACATCCGCGCGGGCCACGCCGACCGCATGGCGATCCGCGAGGCGGCCGAGGCGATGCGCGCAGCGGGGTTCGAGCGGGTGGAATATATCGAGCTGCGCGACGCCGAGACGCAGATGCCCTCGGACGACCCGCGCCGCCCGCGCCGGATGCTGGCCGCCGCCTGGATCGACGGGGTGCGGCTGATCGACAACATTCCGGTCTGATCCGGCGGCTTTCAGATTGAGCGCTGACGCGCGAAGACCTTCTGTCTCGTCGGCGCGCTTGCGCGCTTCTCCTCGGTCGAGGGGGGGGGTAGTGCCCCAAACCCCCCCAAAACATTTTTGAAAAATACAATTAAATTTGAAATTTTTTTAAAATAAA
>JANNXX010000096.1:0-97346 GCA_031409795.1 Rhodobacterales bacterium | reverse complement strand
TTCTCGACCGAGTTGTTGATACCAAGGTCGCGGACCTCGAAGCCCGCCCCTTCCATCATCATCGCGACCAGGTTCTTGCCGATGTCGTGGATGTCGCCCTTGACCGTGCCGATCACCATCTTGCCCATGCGCGGCGCGCCGGTTTCGGCCAGAAGCGGCTTCAGGATGAACATGCCCGCTTTCATGGCATTCGCGGCCAGAAGCACTTCGGGCACGAAGAGGATCCCGTCGCGGAAGTCCGCACCGACGATGGTCATCCCCGCAACCAGCGCCTTAGTCAGCACGTCATAGGGGGTCCAGCCGCGGCCAAGCAGCAGGTTCACGCCCTCTTCGATCTCTTCCTTGAGCCCGTCGTAAAGGTCGTCATGCATTTGCAGGACAAGTTCGTCATCCGAAAGCTCGGACAGGATGATCTCGTCGTCGTCGGCCATGGGACGTGCTCCAAGCGGAATGTGTCAGGTTCTCAATGGTCGCAAAGCGATGCGGCCACTGTTCGGCAAGCGACATACACCGGACGAAAGCCGACAGAAAGGCATTGCAGTCGCGCAGGCAGTACCCAATCTTTCAGGAAGCGTGAAAGTGGGGGCGGTATGGCAACGGCTTGGCAGCGAAGGTCTTGGTCCGCTCTGGCATTGCTGGCGCTGTTCCCCTCTGCGGCTGCTGCCGAACTTCTGCACACGTCCATCGGGGCCCGGATCATTGCCGCGGGCGGGCATTGCGACAAACCACCGAATGAGCTGATCGCGGCGCCGAACTCGAACGGCGGATACTTCGAGCGCCATTCCGGCGACTACGTTTTCGCGGTGGACGGCGACAGGTTTCCGGCCCGCAAGGGCTTGGGTGTCGGCGTTCGGGTCGTCCTGCCCGGCTATGGCCCCGGCAGCCCGGTCACCGTCCTGGTCGAGTCGGCGGGCGACCGCAGCAGCTGGGACGTCACGGTCGATCCGGACGGCGAGATCGAGTTCGGCACTCTCCCTTCCGACGGCGAGGCCCTGCAGCCGGGGCGCTATCTGCTGACGGTGATGGATGGCAGACGCAATCTGATGAGCTTTGCCTTCATCGTTGAACGCGAGGTCGAAGACGGGCTCTGCCTTCCGTTCGTTTCCTGATGGCCCTTGGCGATGTTCCGTTTATGTTCTAGTATCCCACGATGGAAACGAACGAAGGCATCCTTCCCGGCCAGACCCTGCGCGGGCGGGGCGCGGACACGAACCGCGCCGGTCGGTTCGAGGCGACGTCCGCTGTCGCCTATGATGACGGCTGGGACATCCCCGAGGAGGCGCGCCTCGTCCGTACCGAATTGCGCGAGGAAAGCCCCCGCTCGGCGATCACGTGGCAGACCTCGCCCGACCTGCCCTTCGACCGCTCGATCAACCCCTACCGGGGGTGTGAGCATGGCTGCATCTACTGCTATGCCCGGCCCAGCCACGCCTTCCTGAACCTCTCGCCCGGCCTTGATTTCGAGACCCGCCTCATCGCGCGGCCCGGCATCGCCGCAGTGCTGGAGGGTGAGCTTCGGCACAAGTCCTATCGCCCCGGCACCCTTGCCATCGGCACCAACACCGATCCCTACCAGCCCGTCGAGCGTGACTATGGCCTCATGCGTCAGGTGCTGGCGGTTCTGGCCGCCTTCCGCCACCCGGTCTGGATCACCACGCGCGGAACCATGGTCGAACGCGACATCGACCTCATCGCCCCGATGGCCGCGCAGGGCCTGGCCGCCGTCTCGGTCAGCGTCACCACGCTGGACGATGACCTTGCCCGCAAGATGGAACCCCGCGCCCCGGCACCGAAGCGGCGGCTGCAGATGATCCGGCGGCTGGCCGATGCCGGCATCCCGGTGCGCATCCAGGTCTCGCCGCTGATCCCGGCGCTGACCGACCATGAGCTTGAGGCGGTGATGGAGGCGGGCCGCGACGCCGGGGCCACTTACGCCAACTCGATTCCCCTCCGCCTGCCGCTGGAGGTGGCCGATCTTTTCAAGGGCTGGCTTGCAGCCACCTTTCCCGACCGCGCCCAGCGCGTCATGGGCCGGGTGCGGGAGCTGCATGGCGGGCGCGACTATGACCCCGAGTTCGGCAAACGGATGACCGGCCAGGGCCTCTGGGCCGACCTGATCCGCAAGCGCGCCGACCTTGCCCGCAAGCGGCTTGGCCTGGCCGGGGGAATGGCACCGCTGCGGGCCGACCTCTTCCGCCCCCCGCCCCGCGCAGGCGACCAGTTGGCGCTGTTCTGAACCGCAGAAGCAGGCCGAGGTTTCCTTGAAAAGCCTGAGCAGTCTTTCGAAGGGGTCTGGTCCCGGGCTGAACTGTCAGCCCCTGCGCCCGCGCCGCTCGCGCTTCGGATCGCCTGAGGTATCCCCGGTCCCGTCCGAGGCCGAAGAAAACCCACCCAGTTGCGCCGAGATGTCCTCCAGCGACGGACGTGGGCCCTTGGGCCGCGTTTCCAGCGCCTCGCGCATTGCGCGCAGATGCTCGGGCATCGTGCCACAGCAGCCGCCGATGATCCGCACCCCGGCATCCCGCGCCAGCACGGCATATTCCGCCATCAGCGCGGGCGTGCCATCATAGTGGATATGGCCGTCGTGATACTTCGGGATCCCCGCGTTGCCCTTGGCGATCAGCGGGCGTTCGGTGCCGGTCGAGGCAAAGCCCAGCACCGTGCGCATCAGGTCGGATGCGCCGACGCCGCAGTTCGCCCCAAAGGCAATCGGCGGGTTCGGCAGGGTCTCCACCATCGCCGCCATCGCCGCCGAGGTGACGCCCATCATCGTGCGCCCGGCGGTGTCAAAGCTCATCGTCCCGCACCAGGGCATGCCGGCCAGCGCGGCGGCCTCGGCCGCCGCCTTGTATTCCTCGGGCGCAGAAATCGTCTCGACCCACAGCACATCCGCCCCGCCCGCTTTCAGCCCTTCGGCCTGCTCGTGGAACATCTCCACCGCCAGCGCATGGGTCAGGGTGCCCATCGGCTCGAAGATCTCGCCCGTCGGGCCCACCGATCCGGCCACGACCACCGGACGGCCTGCCGCATCGGCGATCTCGCGGCCAAGGGCTGCACCGATCCGGTTCAGCTCATGCACCCGACCCTGCGCCTGGTGCAATTTCAACCGGCTGGCATTGCCGCCAAAGGTGTTGGTCAGGAAAATGTCCGACCCCGCCTCGACCGCCCCGCGATAGAGGCTGCGGATGCTGTCGGGCCGGTCGGTGTTCCAGAATTCCGGCGGCTCGCCCGATTCCAGGCCCATGTTGAACAGGTTGGTGCCTGTGGCCCCATCGGCCAGCAGCCAGTCACGCGTGGCAAGCAGTCTGGACAGTGCATCGGTCATCGGTCTGGTCCTTCAGCTGGCCGGGTCCGGACCGTTTGCCACGCCGAGACACCACAGGCAAATTCATATTCTTCAACAGATCATGCGCCCGGCCGCATGTCGGAGCCGGGCCACCAGGGATCAAAGCTCGGTCATGAGCTGTGCCTTGGCCACGGGCAGGAACTCGCGCAGCTTGGCGCGCACTTCGTCGGCGCTGGCCTTGCCGGCCAGATCACCCGCGACCTTGCGCACCACGTCCTCGTCGCCGGCTTCCTCGAAATCGGCGCTGACCACCTCGATGGCATAGGCCGCAGCCTCTTCCTTCGATTTGCCCAGCAGCCCGGCGGCCCAGAGCCCGACCAGCTTGTTGCGCCGCGCCTCGGCGCGGAACTGCATTTCGCCGTCATGGGCGAACTTGGCCTCGAAAGCGTTCTCGCGATCGTCAAATGTGGTCATCGGGTCCCCCGGGGTTGAACGTTTCCCTTCATATGCCCATCCCGCGGCAGCGCTGCAAGCCCCGCGCACCTTGCGACGGGCCGACCCTTGGACTATAGGCCAAGGATCAAGCCCCGGGGGTCACCCCGCGGGCATTGGCCCTGTTGGCGGGCCCGACAGCGGAGCAGGCATGGCACGGCGCAAGAAGGTCTACGAAGGCAAGGCCAAGATCCTTTATGAGGGCCCCGAACCCGGCACCTTGATCCAGTATTTCAAGGACGACAGCGCGCCCACCGTCGCCGCCCCCGCCACGCTGGAGGGCAAGGGCGTGCTGAACAACCGCCTTTCCGAATTCTTCATGTCCGGGCTGAACCAGATCGGGGTGCCGACGCATTTCATCCGCCGCATCAACATGCGCGAACAACTGGTCCGCATGGCCGAAATCATCCCGCTTGAGATCGTCGTGCGCAACTACTCGGCCGGGCCGATGGCCACGCGGCTGGGCATTCCCGAAGGCACGCAACTGCCGCGCCCGATCGTCGAATACTACTACAAGGACAGCAAGCTGCAGTCGCCGATGGTGGCCGAAGAACATATCGTCGCCTTCGGCTGGGCAAACCAGCAGGACCTGGACGACGTCGTGGCTTTGTCCTTGCGGGTCAACGACTTCCTCTCGGGCGTGATGATGGGCGTCGGCATCCGCCTTGCCGACTTCCGGATCGAGGTCGGCCGGATCTGGGAGGGCGATTTCATGCGCCTGATCGTTGCCGACGAAATCAGCCCTGACAGCTGTCGGCTGTGGGACATGCGCCAGCCCGAACGCCCCGACGGCACGATCCCCGACCCGCTGCCGATGGCCGACGTCTACACCGAACTTGCCCGCCGCCTTGGGGTCATGCCCTCGAACGTGACCCACGCGATGAAACCGACGCTGATCAACTGACCCAAGCCGCCGATTTTTCGACGAAAAATCGAAACCTCCCCCTGCAATGAGGCCCCCGATGAAAGCCCGCGTGACCGTCATGCTCAAGACCGGCGTCCTTGACCCCCAAGGCGAGGCGGTGCGCCACGCGCTTGGCTCGCTCGGGTTCGAAGGCGTGCAGGCCGTGCGGCAAGGCAAGGTGATCGAGCTGGACCTTGCCCATACCGACGCCGCCACAGCCGAGGCGGAGGTGAAGGCGATGTGCGACAAGCTTCTCGCCAACACGGTGATCGAAAGCTACCGGGTGGAGATTCTCTGACCGGCAAGCTGGGCAATATTGCCCATCCTCCGAATTCGCCCGCCGTAGGATGGGCAATCTGCCGATCTTATCGCTGCACGACCCGCAACCAGATCCCATCCCTGGCCCGCACCGTCAGATGCGCCATCGGCACCGGCACTCGGGTAGGCAGCGCCTCGAAGCGGAAGGCCCGCACCAGATGCGCCAGCAAGAGCGTGCCCTCCAGCATGGCGAACCCTGCCCCGGGGCAGACCCTCGGGCCGCTGGAGAACGGCAGATAGCCATCGCGTGAGGCATCGCGGCCGGCCGGCGTGGCCCAACGGTCCGGGTCGAAGGCGTCCGGCCGGTCCCAGATCCGTTCGTGCCGGTGCAGATGCCAGGGGCTGATCACCACCTGCCCGCCCGGCCGGACCTTGCGGCCCCGGAAACTTTCGACGCGCAGGTTTTCCCGCACCAGCATCGGCACCGGCGGGTACAGCCGCAGCGCTTCGCGAAAGACATCCCGGGTGAAGCGCAGCGCGCCCAGCGTCCCGAATTCCGGCCGCAGCCCTGCCGCTTCGGCGGCCACCCGCTCTTGCACCTGCGGATGCGCGGCCAGAAGATAAAGCGCCCAGCCAAGCGCCGAGGCGCTGGTCTCATGCCCGGCCAGAAAGAAGATCGCCACCTGATCGACCATCTCCGGGGTGGAAAAGCCCTGCCCGGTCACCGGGTCGGGCGTGGTCATGATCTTCGTGGCCAGGTCCGACGGCGCCGTCCCCGCCGCGATCGCCCGCGCCCGGTCTGCCGTCAGCCCTTCGATCAGCTGGCGAATCACCGCTGCCGAAGCCCGCGTCGCGCGCCGGTGCAGGCGGGGCATCCAGGCCGGCAGGGGCAGGAACGCCGCAAGATTCAGGATCGGCGCCGACCTTTGGTAGGTGCGGAACCCGTGGAACACCGCCTGGGCCACCCGATCCTCGATCGGGATCGAAAAGAGCGTGCGGAAGATCACGTCGGCCGCCGCATGGCTTGCCGCAAGCTCGACCTCCACTTCGCCGACCCCCATCCGCGCGACCGCCGCTTCGGCCGCCGCCCAGATCGCCGGGAAGCTGTCCTTCAGCCGCCCGCCCTCGAAGGCCGGGTCGATGATCCGGCGCTGGCGCAGCCATTCCTCGCCATTGGTGACAAAGACCGACCGGCCAAGCAGCGGCCGCAGCCCTTCCGTCACCCGGACCGACTTCGGAAAATCTGCCGGACGCTCTTCCAGCACAAGGCGCAGCAAGGCCGGGTCGTTGCACAGGTAACTGCGGAAGAAGGGGGTGCGGAACTCGGCCATCCAGGCCCGGTAGAGCCGCGCCGGCTGCGCCGACAGGATGTCGCGCCGAAAGAGCCTGAGGTAGCCGAACAGCGATACCTTTTCGGCCCGTGGTTCCGGCTTCGGCGGGGTCATGCCATGTCCCGGTACGGGCTGAGCGCCCGGGTGATCCGCCCGGCCGAGGGTTTGCGGTCGCGGAAGCGGTCGGCCAGCGTCATCGGCCCGGCGGTGATGCGGAAGTAGTCATAGCTCCCGGGCCTGTCGAAGGCGCAGAGATACTGGAAATGCAGACGGAAATACCTGCGCCGCAAGGCTTTCCACCGCTCCGGGCTCAGCGTCTGGCTGAACGCGGCCGAGATCACCAGCGGCCAGCGCTGCCCCTCGGGGGCGACGCCGGAAACCGCCACCGGATCGCACAGCGCGAAGCTGCAGCCGTCGCCCGGTGCGGTGACATCGACCCAGGTCAGCTCGTCACGCAGGGACAGATAGCGCAGGTCCGCCCGCAGACGCACTGCCCCGGGCAGGAATGACATCATCGGCACGACCTGCCCCAGCGACAGAAGGGCCAGGGCCGGACGTGCCGCAGGCAACCCCTCGCGGATCAGGTCTGCCAGGATCGAGATCGCCAGATGCGCGCCGGACGAGTGGCCGACCACCAGCACCTCGTCCAGGTCACGGTCCAGCGCCGCCCGGATGGTCGCACGGAACTTTGCCATCCGTGCTTCCAGCGCGGGCGGGTTCTCTCCCTTCAACGCGGCAGAGAACGCATAGTCGTGCATCAGATAGTAGGCAAAGACCCGATGATCCATGGCGCGGAACCCGCGCAGCAGCCCCCCCCCCGCGACCAGCCCGGCCAGGATGGCCACGCCCTGCCCGATCACCGAAGGCCAGACCCATGCCACACCTTTCGCCACGCAGACAAACACCAGCAAGGCAAGACCGGCCTGCGCCACAAGGAAAAGGACCGGGTAAAGTGCCGCAATCATCGGTCCCTTGCGCAGACGCATCAGCTGGAAGAGCGCGCCATAGCCAATGTAGGCCCAGGCGGTCCTCACCAGCTGCACATAGGTTGCCGCGATGCCCTGCTCCATCGAGCTTTTCACAAGGTCGGACCAGACCAGCACCTCGACCTCGGCCTCGACCACGCGGCTGTCGATCCGTGCCCCGACAGACCAGCCATAAGCCTCACCCGCGCGTGGCCTGATGGCCAGCTCATAGCCCGAAATCAGCGCCTGCTCTGCCCCTTCCTTGCGGTAAAGCTCGCGGTAGCGGCGCGGCGGGAAGGGATCGTAGCCGGGAATGTAAAGGACATGGCGGCGAAAGACCGCTGCGCCGTCCTGCCCGCATTTGTCCCCTTCACCCACGCGCATCCCGCCATTCTGCCGAATGCATATTAACCAGGGATGAGCGGGAGGAAAGGGCCAGCAGACCTTATCCCGGCAGGGGCAGGCCCAGCACCTCGTAGGCTTCCAGCATCCAGTAGCTGAAATCGGTGAAGGCCCCGGTCAGCAGCGCAAGGCCGACAACAATCAGCAGGCCCCCCATCAGCCGCTCGATCAGCTTCATGTGCTTTTTCAGCTTCGACATGAAGATCATTGATCTTTCGATGAAAATCGCCGCTACCAGAAAAGGCAGGCCCAACCCCAGCGCATAGACGCCCAGCAGCAGCGTGCCGCGCTCCATGCTGCCTTCCTGTGCGGCCAGCGACAGGATCGCGCCCAGTTGCGGGCCGATGCAGGGCGTCCAGCCAAAGGCGAAGGCCAGTCCCAGCACATAGGCCCCGGCCGCCGATCCGCCCCGGTCGCCCGCATCCAGCCGCATCTCGCGGTCAAGCAGCGGAATGCGGAACAGGCCCAGGAAGTGCAGCCCGAAGACGATGATCACCACACCGGAGACCCGCGCCAGCAGCAGCTGGTTCTGCAGAACGAAGCTGCCGAAGGCCGAGGCCGTGAAGCCCAGAAGCAGGAAGATCGTCGACAGACCCATGACGAAGAACAGGGCCGGCACGATGACCCGGCGGCGCTGGATTTCCGGCCCGCCCGCTTTCCCCGTCATCTCACCCATCGAGATGCCGCCCATATAGGCAAGGTAGGGCGGCACGATCGGCAACACGCAAGGCGACAGGAACGACAGCACGCCCGCCAGCAGGGCCACCGCCATTGCGGGCAGCAAGGCAGCGTCGATGATCTCGATTCCGAACATGGGCACCGCCTCCTTGTTCGGACATAGCCGCTTTCCCGGCCCGCGTCAGCAGGTGCGCGCGTCACTTCCCCGTGGCCCGCCTGTAACGTGACCGGCCCGCTTGCCCGGGCGGGGCAGCCCGGCTACACCGCCGGGATGGCGCATTGGGATGACAGTATCGACTGCGAAGGCCTGCTCTGCCCGCTTCCGGTGCTGAAGGCGCGCAAGCGCCTGATGGCGATGGCGTCGGGGGCGGTGCTGTGCGTGCGTGCGACCGATGCGATGGCGCAGGTCGACCTGCCGCATTTCTGCGCCGAGGCGGGACATGCCTACCTCGGCGCGGAAACGGTGGGGCCGGTCACCCTGCACCTGATCCGACGGGCCTAGCGCCCCAGAGACCACCAGCCCTTGCGTTTCGGCTTGGCCGGATCGTCGGCCGCCGCCGCTTCAGCCGGGTCGGCGACCACGGAGTCGGCGGTCGGGATCAGGCCCGGATCGGGTTGCAGCGCCGCCGCCTCGGCCACGGGCGCTGCGGCCTTGGACCGGGTGCCCCGTGCCCGCGCGGGTTTCGGTGCCGGTTCCACGGCGGCTTCCGAAGCGGCTTCGGGTGCCGCGACGGGTGCCGCGACGAGCACCGCGACGGGCGCAGGTTCCTCGGCCGGGACCGCGACTTTCGCGCGGCTTGCCCGCTTGCGCGGGGCCGGCTTGTCCTCGGCTACCGGCTCCGGTGCTGGCTCCGGTGCTGGCTCGGGTTCGGCAACCGGTTCGGCCATCCGGTCGGGCACCGTGGCGGCAGCTTCGGCCTTGGCACCGCGCGGCTTGCGGGTGCGCTTCGGCTTGGCAACTGCACCGGGCGCGGCGGCTTCCACGTTTGCAGGTGCAGCCTCTGCCGCGGTGTCGTCGTCTTCTTCGCCTTCGGCGTCCGTGCCGACACCGTCAGCCGAACCCTCGCCCTCGCGGGCGCCACCACGCCGACGCCGACGCCGACGGCGCTTTTTCTTGCCAGGCGCGCCATTGTCGCCCTCGGCCAAGGCCGGACGCGCAGCGGGCTCGGACGCCTCGGCGGCTTCCTCGGCTTCCTCTTCGATCAGGTCATCGACCAGATCCTCGTCTTCCTCCTCGTCGACCGGCGCGCCCATCAGGCCCGCATGGCCCGAAATGACCGGAGCATCCGGCACCACCCGCAGCGCGGTCTTGAACTTTTCGATCGAATAGTCCGGGCTGACCAGCATCGGATCGGCCTCGATCCGCACGCTCATCGCGTAGCGCGCCTCGATCAGGGCGATATGTTCGCGCTTCTGGTTGATCAGGTAATTCACGATCCCGATCGGCGCTTTCAGCAGCACCTCGCGCGACCGCTTGCGGGTGCCCTCTTCCTCCAGCGCGCGCAGCACGGTCAGGGCCATGCTGTCATCGCTGCGGATCAGACCCGTGCCATGGCAATGCGGACAGGCTTGCGTTGTCGATTCCAGCATGCCGGGCCGCAGCCGCTGGCGGCTCATCTCCAGTAGGCCGAAGCCCGAGATCCGCCCGACCTGGATCCGCGCGCGGTCGGTTTTCAGCTTGTCCTTCAGCCGCTTCTCGACGGACAGGTTGTTGCGGCGTTCCTCCATGTCGATGAAGTCGATGACGATCAGGCCGGCAAGGTCACGCAGGCGCAATTGCCGTGCCACCTCGTCCGACGCTTCAAGGTTAGTCTTGAGCGCGGTCTCCTCGATCGAGCCTTCCTTGGTGGCCCGGCCAGAGTTCACGTCGATCGCCACCAGCGCTTCGGTCACGCCAATCACGATGTAGCCGCCGGATTTCAGCTGCACCACCGGGTTGAACATGCCGCCCAGATAGCCCTCGACCTGGTATTTGGCGAAGAGCGGGGTGGCATCGCTGTGCCGCACCACCTGCCGGGCATGGCTGGGCATGATCATCCGCATGAAGTCCTTGGCGGTGCGATAGCCGCCTTCACCTTCGACGATCACCTCGTCGATCTCGCGGCTGTAAAGATCGCGGATCGACCGTTTGATCAGGTCGCCCTCTTCGTAGATCTTCGCCGGAGCGACACTTTTCATGGTCAGTTCGCGGATCTGTTCCCAAAGCCGCATCAGGTATTCGTAGTCGCGCTTGATCTCGGGCTTGGTGCGTTTCGCCCCTGCCGTGCGGATGATCAGGCCCGCACCTTCCGGCACCTCGATCTCGCCGGCGATTTCCTTCAGCTTCTTGCGATCTGCCGCCACGGTGATCTTGCGGGAAATCCCGCCGCCCCGCGCGGTGTTCGGCATCAGCACGCAGTAGCGACCCGCCAGCGACAGGTAGGTTGTCAGCGCCGCACCCTTGTTGCCGCGTTCTTCCTTGACGACCTGGACCAGCATGATCTGCCGGACCTTCACCACTTCCTGGATCTTGTAGCGCCGCGCGCGCGAGGTCCGGCGTGGAGCGGCGATTTCCTCGGACACATCCTCGTCTGCGATCGATTCGATCTCGTCGTCGGTGTCGCTGGCGTGGTCCATCGCGCGATAGGGGCGCTGGCCGTTTTCGTCCGCCGGAGCGTGGTCGTGATCATGGTCATGGTCGCCAGCGGCGCCATGGTCCTGCGCGTGGTCGGCAACCGGGGCGGCGGCGGCTTCAGCTTGACCCTGCGCTTCGGTCTCGTCCTCGCCAAGGTCGACCACGTCCATCCCGGCCGGGCCGTCGACGACCGCGTCGGTGGCCGTCACCGATTCGGCCCTGCCCTGCGGGCGGGGCGCACGGCGGCGCGACCGGCGGTTGTCCTCTTCTTCCTCGGCGCGGGCCATCGCCCGCTCTTCCTCGATCAGCGCCCTACGGTCGGCGACGGGAATCTGGTAATAGTCCGGGTGGATTTCGGCAAAAGCCAGGAACCCGTGCCGGTTGCCGCCATACTCGACGAAGGCGGCCTGGAGGGACGGCTCGACCCGGGTTACCTTGGCTAAGTAGATATTGCCGGCAAGCTGGCGTTTGTTGACGGTCTCGAAGTCGAATTCCTCGACCTTGTTTCCGTCGACCACCACGACCCGAGTCTCCTCGGAGTGGGTGGCATCGATAAGCATTTTCTTGGCCATGTTGTTCCAATGCGCCCCAGGCGCAACAGACCCCCTGGCGGACCAGAGGGGGTATCCTGCGGGACGGGGCGGCTTGTCTGGGCGCGGGCGGCGGGCACGAAAACGGTTGTCCGGCCCGGGGGGCAGACTATTTCCGTTTGCTGTGTACTCGCACGCCTCATCGCGGTTACGATCAAGAGGCCTGTCGGCCCCTCACCTTTGAAAGCCAGCAAATCCGGGGACTTGCGGACAATGTGCACGGTCTTGCGACCGATCCGGCTCCCCGGTCGGGACGCGATGTGGCGCATCCGGCGAAGGAGGAGAGAATTTCCACGGTGGTCAGACCACCTCAACGCGACCCTATCGGCAAAGCCCAACCAAGGGCAATGGCGAATTTCACCGGCCGATTGCGAAAGCCCGTCAGCGGTCCAGAAGGTTCTGGCAGAACAGGTCTGGCACCCCGTCCTTGCCCGCCTCCGGCACCCGGCACACTGCGCGCGCGACCAGCTCCGGGTTGACCGGGGCATTGCCCGCTGCCTGCGTGTTGCCCGGCGCCAGCGGGATCGCCAGCGCCTGGTCTGCAAGCGTCAGGTCCAGCAGGTCAGGCGCCAGTCCCGGCAGGTTCAGCGCCTTGGATGCGGGGTCCAGCGGGGCCATCAAGAGCCGGACCCTTGCCGTCCCCGACAGACCCGCAAGCGCGGGGTTGGCCCGCAGGCCGCGCTCGACCGGTCCCGGCTTGACGCTGGCATGGGACGCCCCCGCGACGATCAGATAGTCGATCCGCGCTGCGGCCGCCTTCCGTTCGCCCTGGTCAAGAACCCGGCGCTGCGTCTTGCCACCTGGGTCGGCGGCATCGGCCCAGAATTCCAGCGGCAGCGCGGCCAGGTCAATCGGGCCCGTCAGGTCCATCCCGTCCAGCGCCGCAAGCGGCAGCACATGGGTCCCCGCGTTTCCCCGCCCCCAGAGGACGGCCGCGCAGGCGCTGTAGTCGCAGCTTGCTTTCTCGAAGATCAGCAGGGGAACGCGCCCCGCCAGTGGCGGCGGTGCCCCCGCAACCTCGTGGGCCTCCATCCGGCCCAGCTTCACGGACAGCCAGACCTGGCTGGCCAGCGGCACCCCCAGCGCAAGCACCGCGACGACGGCCAGACCCAGGATCCCCGCCCGCCGCCAGGACTTGCGGATCAGCAGGACCAGCAGGACAAGGCCAAGGATCCCGTAGACCGCGATCGCGGCCAGAGCCGCAACCCTGCCGTCCAGACAGGCCCCCAGACACTCGGCCCGCGCCAGACCCGGCGCAACAGCTGTCGCAATCGCGGTTCCGATTGTCTTGCCCTGCGACACCGCCCTGCCCCTTCCGCCAGTCCGTCCCGGACCGATGAAAGGCACGTCCGGCGCGCTTCGGCAAGTCCGGCCACCCCCCCCCGGCACATTGGGCGAAGCGTCGGCCCGGGCGGGCTCACGGATTGGCGGACGATGACTTTCCGCACCTGGCCCGGTTGATCCCGGCGACCTGCCCTGGCCTTACACATACTCCCCGCGTGTCAGCCCGTACTTCGCCATCTTCTCGTTCAGGGTCCGGCGCGGCAGGCAAAGTTCCTCCATCACCGCGACGATGCTGCCCTTGTGCCGCCGCATGGTGTTGTCGATCAGCATCCGCTCGAACGCCTCGACATAGTCCTTCAACGGCTTGCCTTCGGTGGTCAGCGCCGGACCTGCCGCCTCATTGTCGGCCATGAGGAGACTGGCGATTGACCCCGATCCGCGACGATTCTGCAAAACCGCGCGTTCCGCGATGTTCACCAGCTGGCGCACGTTGCCGGGCCAGGGGGCCTGCAGCAGTTGCGCCGCTTCCTGCGCGGTCACCTGCGGGGCGTCGCAGCCGTATTCCTCGGCGAACTGTTCGGAAAGGCGGGTGAACAGCTGCAGGATATCCTCACCCCGCGTGCGCAAGGGCGGCAGCAGGATCGTCATCGCGCCCAGCCGGTAGAAAAGATCCGGCCGCAGCACCGCCTCCAGCGTGGTGTCGGGCGCGTGCTGGTTGCAGATCGCGATGATCCGGGTCTCGGGCGGGGTGCCCTGATCGTTGATCACCGTCAGAAGCCGCGCCTGCAAGGACTGGCTGAGGGCCTCGATATCCTCCAGGCACAGGGTTCCGCCCCGGGCGTCCTCGACCAGGGGAAGCGCGCCATCCTCGGCCGGGCCGAACAGCCGGGCGGCAAGCTGGTCTTCGCCCCAGGCGGCGCAAGAGATCGCCACGAACTTCTTCGAAGCGCGCGGACCCACCGCATGCAGCGCATGGGCCACCAGCGTCTTGCCGGTCCCCGTCTCGCCGTCGATCAGCACATGGCTGTCGGCTTGCCCCAGGTCCAGGATATCCTCGCGCAGCCGGTCCATCGCAAGCGACGAGCCGATCAGCTTCTTGATAATCGTGGACCCGTCCGACAGCTCCTTGCGCAGGGCGCGGCTGTCCAGCGTCATCCGCCGGGCCTGGGTGGCGCGCTTGGCAAGTTCTGTCATCCGGTCGGGGTTGAACGGCTTTTCAAGGAAATCGAAGGCGCCGACGCGCATCGCCTCGACCGCCATCGGCACGTCGCCATGCCCGGTGATCATGATGACCGGCAGCCCCGAATCCTGACCCATCAGCCGCTTGAGGAACGCCATTCCGTCCATGCCGGGCATCTTGATGTCGCTGACCACCACGCCCTGAAACTCGGGTCCGATGACCTTCAGCGCGTCCTCGGCGCTGGCATAGGTTTCGGTGTCGAACCCCGACAGGGCCAGCCACTGGCTGATCGACTGGCGCATGTCCGCCTCGTCATCGACGATCGCCACTTTCATTGCGCGGGCCATTGGGACCTCATCATTCTGCTGCTTCCTGTCTGTTGCCAAGGATCGGCAATTGCATTTCGAACACCGCCCCGCCGCCGTCGCCGTTCCGCGCGGTCAGCCGGCCGCCAAGGTCGGTGACGATCCCGGACGAGATGGCAAGGCCAAGCCCCACGCCCTCGCCCGGCTTCTTCGTGGTGTAGAAAGGTTCGAAAAGGTTTTCGAGATCGGTGATCCCATGCCCGTTGTCGCGCACGGTCAGCGTCGCCGTCTCGCCCGCCGACAAGAGGATGTCGATCTGCGGATCGCGGGTCTCCTTGGTGGCGTCCAAAGCATTGCGCAGCAGGTTGATGATCACCTGCTCCAGCCGGATGCGGTCGGCCATCACCATCACCGGCTGGCGCGGCAGACCCCGGCTTATCTTGACAACGCGCGCTTTCAGCTGCGGTTCCATCATCGCCAACGCCGAAGAGACACAAGCCCGAAGATCAACCTCTTCAAAGGCTTCCCCACCTTTCCTCGCGTAAGACTTCAACTGCCGGGTGATCGCGCCCATGCGTTCGATAAGGTCGTCGATCCGTTGGAAGGACGACAGGGCCTCTTCCGGCCGCCGCCGTTGCAGCAACAGGCGCGCGCCCGCCAGATAGGTCTTCATCGCCGCAAGCGGCTGGTTCAGCTCGTGGCTCACCGCTGCCGACATTTCGCCCAGCGCCGCCAGTTTCGAGGACTGCGCGAGGGTCAGTTCTGCAACCTCCAGATCCTTCTTTACCTTCTCGCGTTCCGCGATCGCCCGCTGCAGGCGCGCGTTCAGCGCCCGCAGTTCCGTCGATTCGCGCTGAAAGCTCAGCGACCGCGACCAGGCCCGTCGCGAAAGCATGTAGAAGGTGAAGGCCATCAGGATCGCGAAACCCATGATCTGCAGCGCAAGGATGCCGTTCACCTGCTCGCGCACCGAGGCATAGGCGGTGAAGGTCTGGATCTTCCAGCCCCGGAACGGCACCCGCGCCTCGGCCTTCATCACCGCCCGGCCGCGCACATAGGCGTCGGGCGGATCCTGCGCCCAATCGGCGGTCGCCTGCAGCGCGCGCGAGATCGCCGAGGGCGGGTCACGCAGAGCCAGCGCCTCGTCGACCGGCTGGCCACGCCACAGCGCCTCGGTCGCAAGGATCACGATGCCTTCGCTGTCGGTGACCAGAACCGCATCCTGCAGGCCGGCCCAGGCCCGTTCATACTTCATCAGGTCGACCGAGACGACAATCACCCCGACCGGCACCCCTTCCTCCAGCACGGCGCGGGAATAGACGAAATCGAACCCCCCCGCCTCGCGCATCACCGCGGTAAAGACCGTGTCCTTGGTCCGCTGCGCTTCGACGAAATAGGGCTCGTTGCGGCTGTTGGTGCCAAGGATGTTGCGGTTCGTCGCGCCCACCACCCTGCCGTCATTGGCCATCAACCGGATCGAGGCGACGCCGATCTGCGACTGCAATGCGATCAGCTTCGCCGAGGTCGCCGAGAAGTTGCCATCCCGCAGTGCCAGCACCAGCTCGGGGTCGCGCGCCAGAAGCAAGGGAACAACCGAGGTCCGCTGCAACTCGGACATCAGGTTTCCGGTATACAGCGCCAGCCGCACTTCGGCCCGGCTGCGGGTGTCGGCGGTGTAGCGGTCGGTCAGCAGCCGGTTCGACACCAGCACCACCGCGACCGCCAGCAAGATGAGCAGTCCCACGACAAGCTTGACCACCCAGGACATGCCATCGGCGGAACTGGCGGTGGATTGCGGGGACTGGCTCATTGCGCAAGTTTAGGCCCGGCCCCGCGCACCCTCAAGCCAAAGCCGCCTAGGCCAGCGCCATCCCGCCCATGATCGCTGCGAACAGGCCGCGCCCGTCCTGGCTGCCCAGTGCGGCATCGATGGCACGTTCGGGATGCGGCATCATTCCCAGTACCCGGCGGTTCTCGGACAGGACCCCGGCAATGTCGCCCATGCTGCCGTTGGGATTGGCGGCATAGCGGAAGGCCACCCGGTCATCGCCGTGCAGCCGGGCCAGACCCTCGGCGTCGATCGTGTACTTGCCGTCGTGATGGGCGATCGGGACCCGGATTTCCTGACCCAGGACATAGCCCGAAGTATAGGCGCTGTCGGTCGTCTCGACCCGCAGGGTCACGGTCCGGCAGACGAATTTCAGCCCGGCATTGCGCATCAGCGCTCCGGGCAGAAGGGCCATTTCGGTCAGGACCTGAAAGCCGTTGCAGATGCCCAGGACAAAGCCGCCCCGGTCGGCATGGGCGCGCACCGCGCCGCCAATCGGCGACTGCGCGGCGATGGCGCCGCAGCGCAGGTAGTCACCGAAGGAAAAGCCGCCCGGAATGCCCACCACATCGACGCCCTTCGGCAGGTCGGTGTCCTTGTGCCAGACCCGCGCGACCTGAAAGCCCGCATCCTCGAAGGCCAGGGCCAGGTCGCGGTCGCAGTTCGATCCGGGAAAGGTGACGACGGCGGCTTTCATGGACGGCTCTCCCCAGGTACGACTTTCCCGCCTGATACCGCAGTCAAAGGCGCAGAGCCAGTGCCTGTGGCGGCGCGGCAGGATCGACCGCCCGATCGCGATGCGCGACCTGCCGTCGTGCAGGCGGACAGCACACCCCTACTGCACGAAGCCCGCACGGCGGAACAGGCCCTGGTCGACGTCGCGCTCGCGGCGTTCGAGGTCGTAGCGCGACACGGCGGCGTTCAGATAGGCGCGCTCAAGATCGGCTACGGACCGCCGGGCCCGCTGGGTCATCAGGGTTTTGAACAGGTTGTACATGGGTCACGTCCTTTCCTTGCCCTGAAACATAAGCTGCTGCGGCGCAGCATTCCACGGCCGATGCCGAAGCCCCGCCATGCGCCTGGCGCAAGGGTCCTGTCATATCGCCGCAACAATCCCGGGACAAAGGGCCGCTCGTCACTCCCTGGCGGGCGTTCCTCGCTGGCATCAGCGAAGACCGGCCGCAAGCAAGGGATGAGCGCGCCGTCAGCCTTGCAGAAGCGCCCGCGCGGCGGCGCGCGCGGCTTCGGTGACGGTGTCTCCGGCCAGCATCCGGGCGATCTCTTCGATGCGTTCATCCGCGCCCAGCGCCGTGACCGTGGACAGGGTCTGCCCGTCTTCGACCCGTTTTTCGACCCGCCAGTGCCGCGCGCCAAAGGCCGCGACCTGTGGCGAATGCGTGACGACCAGCACCTGCGCCCCTTTGGCCAGCGCCTGCAGACGGCGGCCGACGGCATCGGCGGTCGCCCCGCCGACACCGCGGTCGATCTCGTCGAAGATCAGTGTCTGGCCGGGGCTTTCGCCGGTCAGGCAGACCTTCAGCGCCAGAAGGAACCGGCTGAGCTCTCCGCCCGAGGCGATGCGGTTCAGGGCCCCGGCCGGTGCGCCGGGGTTGGGGGCGACCGTGAAAGTCACCGCATCCACGCCCTCCGGTCCCGGCTCACCTGCCGTGATCGCGGTCGAGAACACCGCCCGCTCCATCTTCAGTGGTGCAAGTTCTCCGGCCATCGCCGCGTCCAGCCGCAGAGCTGCGTCGCGCCGCGCCCGGGTCAGGCGCGCGGTCGCTTCGCCATAGGCCGCTTCGGCTTCGACCAGCGCCTTTTGCAGCCGGGCGATGCCCGCCGCTCCGCCGTCGATGGCCGCAAGCCTTGCCCGCAGATCCCCGGCAAAACCGCCCAGATCGTCGGCCGGGACGCCATGCTTGCGCGCCAGCGCCCGGATCGCGAACAGCCGCTCTTCAACCCGCTCCTGTTCGCCCGGATCAAAGTCCAGCGCCTCAAGCGTCGCCTCGACCCCACCCTGCGCCTCGCCAAGTTCGATCAGCGCCCGGTTCAGCGCGGAAAGGACGCCCTCCAGCCGCCCTTCGGCCTTGTCGGCGGCCCCGTCCAGCCAGCGCAGAGCGTCGCGCATCCGGCCCTCGGCGCCGTCGTCGGACAACGCGGCCAGCGCGCGGGCCACATCCTCGCGGATCCGGGCCGAGGCCTGCATCAGCCGGCGCCGCGCATCCAGCGCCGCATCCTCGCCCGGAACCGGGTTTAGCTTGTCCAGTTCCGCAACCGCGTGGCGCAGGAATTCCATGTCCGCCGCCGACCGCGCCAGCGTGGCCTGCGCTTCCGCCAGGGCTGCGCGGGCCTGCCGCTGCGCCGCCCAAAGCCCGCGCGACGGGCCAGGGTCCAGCCCGGCGAAAGCGTCCAGCAGCGCACGATGGCCACGCGGGTTCAGAAGACCCCGGTCGTCCTGCTGGCCGTGCAGCTCCACCAGATGGTCGGCCAGGTCGCGCAGCACCTCGCCCGACACCCGACGGTCGTTCACGAAGGCGGTCTTGCGCCCGTCCGCCGTGTTGATCCGCCGCAGGATCAGCTCGTCTTCCACCGCGATCCCAGCTTCGTGCAGGACCGCCCGCGCCGCATGGCCGGGCAGGATGTCGAATACCGCCGTGACCTCGCCCTGCGCCGCACCCTGGCGCACCAGCTCCGCACGCCCGCGCCAGCCCAGCACAAAGCCAAGCGCATCGAGAAGGATCGACTTGCCTGCCCCCGTCTCGCCGGTCAGCACGTTCAGACCGGGGCCCAGGTCAAGGCTCAGTCGATCGATGATCAGCACATCGCGGATTTCAAGGCTACGCAGCATCCGACAGCCCGCAAGGTGCGCTACAGCGCACCATGGTCACAACCACTCGCCCCGGACCATCTGGCGGTAGATCTGGGCCAGCCAGCTTTCCCCCTTGGCTTCGGGCGCCAGGCCCATGTCCTTCAAGAGACGGAAGCTGTCCTCGTAGAAGGGCGAGGACTGGTAGTTGAAGCCCAGGATCGCCGCGGCGGTCTGCGCCTCGTCGTTCAGGCCAAGACCGACGTAGCTTTCCACCAGCCGGTGCAGCGCCTCGGCGGTGTGGGTCGTGGTCTGGAAATCCTGCACCACGGTGCGGAAGCGGTTGATCGCGGCCGAATAGTGCCGGCGCTTGAGGTAGTAGCGCCCGACTTCCATCTCTTTCGCGGCAAGCTGGTCGAAGGCAAGGTCGAACTTCAGGATCGCCGAGCGCGCATAGTCGCTGTCGGGATAGGTCTCGATCACGTCGCGCATGCCCGACAAGGCCTGGAACGTCAGGCCCTGGTCGCGGCCGACATCGTCGATCTGGTCATAGTAGGACAGCGCCATGAGATACAGCGCATAGGGCGCGTCCTCGTCGCCGGGGTAGAAATCCAGATAGCGCTGTGCGGCATCCCGCGCTTCGGGGTATTTCTTCGCCTTGTGCAGCGCGAAGGCCTGCATGATCAGCGCGCGCTTGGCGTATTCGGTATATGGATAAAGCCTCTCGACTTCCTGGAAGTAGACGATCGCCTCATCGGGGCGGCGGGCGGTCGCAAGCTCAAGCTCGCCCTTCTTGAAGATCTCTTCCGCGGTGTAGCTTTCCAGCGGCCGTTCGTTCTTGCCTGGGGCGCACGCCGCCAGAAGCAAGGCCAGCGTCGCCGCCGTCACCAGTCCTGCGCCGGGCCGCCTGCCTGCCATAACCTGCCTGTTCAACCTGCTGCCTCAGCGCTGCTGCCCTGGTCCGGACTGCCCTTCAGGCAGGCCGACCAGACGATTTGCCCTGTCCTAGCACAGATAAATCCGGGGCGCAAAACGCCTTTCGTTACCTTCACAACGCAGAGAGTTCGTTCAAGCCCGGGCCGGCAGATCACCGACATGCACGCCGACACCCGGCAGCTTGCCAAGGGTCTGCGGGCCACAGTCGACGCTGCACCAGGCCGAGGGATCGGCGAAAAGGGCGTGCAGCAGCCGGTTGGTCAACGCATGCCCCGCCCGCTCGGCAGTATAGCGGCCCAGGATCGGCCCGCCGGCCAGTGCCAGGTCGCCGACCGCATCCAGCATCTTGTGCCGGACCGGCTCGTCGAAATGCCGCAATCCACCGGGCGACAACACCCGGTCGCCGTCGAAGACGACCGCGTTTTCCAGCGTGCCGCCCAGTGCCAGGCCGCGCTCACGCATGGCATCGACATCCGACTGCCGGCAGAAGGTGCGGCTGTCGCTGAGTTCACGCACGAAGGCGCCGTTCGCCATGTTCAACCGGCGCGATTGCAACCCGATCGCGGCATCGGCGAAGTCGATGCTGAAATCGATCTCCAGCATGTCGGCGGGGTCAAGTCGGGCAATGGCCGCGCCGTCCGAAACTGAAACCGGCTTCAGAACCCGGATCGCCCGGATCGGACGGTCCTGCCGTTCGATCCCGGCAGCCAGGAACCCGGCAACGAAGGCCAGCGCCGACCCGTCAAGGATCGGCACTTCCGGCCCGTCGATCTCGACCAGGGCGTTGTGGATACCCGAGCCCGCCAGCGCCGCCATCACATGCTCGATCGTCGAGACCGAGACGCCGTCCGCATTCTGGATGACGGTGCACAGCTTGGACGGGGTGACGCAATCCCAGCGCGCGGCGACCAGCGGGTCGCGGTCGGCCAGATCGGTGCGGCGGAACCAGATCCCGTGATCCACCGCAGCCGGCCGCAGGGTCATGCGGACGGGCAGGCCCGAATGCAGGCCGAAACCGGCAAAGAAGGCAGGGGATTTGAGGGTATTCTGCACGTCTCGATCAACCTTGGTCAGGCAGCGAATGCTTGTCTCTTCGCCGTTGGCCTTAGCTAGCCATCTCACGCGGTGATCTCAACTCACTCTTTGTGACGGTATGTGACAGGGCTGAAATGTATCGCAACGTTTTGGGAACAAAAGAAAAAGGCCCGGTTCCCCGGGCCTTTGTCCGTCTGTCCGGCCTTGCCTTCTCAGTTCGCCTGGCGGCGCAGGAAGGCGGGAATCTCGATCCGGTCCTGATCGTTGTCGATCTCGTGGTCGTCGTCGTAGGCCGTCACCGGAGGCTGCGTGCGACCGGCAGGGGCTGTGGCGGCACCTGCGGATTCCAGATGGCCCGCCATCCGGTTGATCAGCGACCCGATGCCGAAACGCGGCTTGGTGGCGGACGCGGCATGCGCTGCGGCCGCGGCGGCGTGCGCTGCAGCGGCAGGACTCGGCACCGGCGTGCTGACCGGCATTGGCCGCTGGAACTTCGCAGCCCCGGCTGCCGGGCGGCTGACCGCCGCCTGCAGGCGCGCCAGCGCCTCGGGCGAGGGTTGACCGGCGGTGCGCGGACGCGGCGCGACGAAGTCGCCGGCATCGGCTTCGATCGCCGCCGGGGCCGAACGGATCAGCGACGGCTGCGGTGCGGCAGGCTCGGGGCGATAGGCCGGCGGCGGCAGGTCATCGGCGCCGAAGTCGGCTTCCGCCTCGAAGTCCGGCTGCGAAGCTGCGGCGTCGAACAGCCCGCCCTCAAGCGCGTCGTCCAGCTCAGGCATCGCGTCGGCAACCGACGGCACCGCCTGGTGCATCGGGGTCAGCGTCAGCGGCGCCGCCATCGACCGGCGCGCCAGCGGAACCTCCAGCTTGGCCGCCGTGGCGTCGATGCCCGTCGCAACCACCGAGACCCGGATCCGGCCCTCCATCGTGGTATCCAGCGTCGAGCCGACGATGATGTTCGCCTCGGGGTCCACCTTCTCGCGGATGATGTTCGCGGCTTCGTCCAGTTCGAACAGCGTCAGGTCATGGCCGCCGGTGATGTTGATCAGCACTCCCTTGGCGCCGTTCAGGCTGATCTCGTCCAGAAGCGGGTTGGCAATGGCCTTCTCGGCCGCCTGCACCGCCCGGTCGTCGCCCTGCGCTTCGCCAGTGCCCATCATCGCCTTGCCCATCTCGTCCATCACTGCGCGGACGTCAGCGAAGTCGAGGTTGATGAGGCCCGGTCGCACCATCAGATCGGTGACACCCTTGACGCCCTGATAAAGGACATCATCGGCCATCGCGAAGGCTTCGGTAAAGGTCGTGCGCTCGTTCGCCAGCCGGAAAAGGTTCTGGTTCGGGATGATGATCAGCGTGTCGACCACCTTTTGCAGCGCCTCGATCCCCTCTTCGGCCTGCTTCATCCGCTTGTTGCCTTCGAACTGGAAGGGCTTGGTGACCACGCCGACAGTGAGCACCCCCAGCTCGCGCGCGGCCTGCGCGATGATCGGGGCCGCACCAGTGCCGGTGCCCCCGCCCATCCCGGCGGTGATGAAGCACATGTGCGCCCCGGCCAGATGATCGACGATCTCTTCGATCGTCTCCTCTGCCGCCGCCGCACCAACCGAAGGCCGCGCGCCCGCGCCCAGGCCTTCCGTCGCCTTCACACCCATCTGGATGCGGGCGTGGGCCCGGCTTTGCTGCAAGGCCTGCGCGTCGGTGTTGGCCACGACAAACTCGACCCCTTCAAGGTTCTGGTCGATCATGTTGTTGACCGCGTTGCCGCCGGCCCCGCCCACACCGAAGACGGTGATGCGCGGCTTCAGCTCTTCACGCTCAGGTGTCATCGTCAGATTGAGTGCCATGGGTTTGCCCGTCCGTTTCTTGTTCGCCGCCTGTTTCTTTTGGCCTTGCCTGCACCTGTCCCGCGTGCAAGCGGCCGACTTATCCCCGATTCTATCCACAACCTGTCAAAAGGTCACGAAGAAAACTCCGGGTTGCCGCAAAATATGGGAAGTTCGTCCCTGATTTCAGCGGCATTTCGCCCTTGATGCAGGATATTGTGGTCACCAGTTGTCCTTGAACCATTTGACCGCGCGGCGCAGCGACCGCGCCGGGTAACGTTCGGCGGGGATTTCGAAATCCCACCATTCGTCTTGCGGGTGCGCTGCGAAAAGGCAAAGCCCCACCGCAGACGCAAAGGCCGCCCCGGTCGCCGCCTGCGGCAGACCCTGCACGCGCAACGGCCGGCCAAGACGCACGCGCTGGCCAAGGATGCGGGTCGCAAGGCCGTCCAGCCCCGGAATCTGGCTGCCGCCGCCGGTCAGCACGATCTGCTGGCTGGGCAGGCTGTCGAACCCCGCCACGTCCAGCGTGGCGCGCACTTCCTCCAGGATCTCCTCGACCCGGGGCCGCATGATCCCGATCAGCTCGGTCCGGCTGATCTGCCGCCGGTCCTTTTCCCAGTCGCCACTGTCACCGCCGATGTCGATCATCTCGCGGTCGTCCATTCCGGTTGCGTAAAGCCCGCCATGCCGGGTCTTGATCCGTTCAGCCACCGTCAGCGGGATCTGCAGGCCCTTGGAGATGTCGGAGGTCACATGGTCCCCGCCCATGCGCACCGAATCCGCATAGATCATGTGCTTCTTGATGAAGATCGACAGGCCGGTCGCCCCGCCGCCAATGTCGATACAGGCGGCGCCCAGCTCCTGTTCATCTTCGACCAGCGACGAAATCCCGCTGACATAGGCCGACGAGGCGATCCCCGCGAGTTCCAGGTCACAGCGCTTGATGCAGTACAGCAGGTTCTGCACCACGTCGCCGTCAACCGACAGAAGGTGCATGTCGCAGGCCAGCCGGTGCCCGATCTGCCCGCGCGGATCGCCAAGGCCCGACCGATGGTCCAGCGCAAAGTTCACCGGCTGGGCATGCAGCACCTCGCGCCCGGGGCCAAGGTCGGGCACGTCGCAGGCCGCCAGCACCCGGCTGACATCCTGTTCCGTCACCACCGCATCCTGCAGGTCCAGCTCCCCGGCCAGCCCATAGCTGCGTGGTTCCGCGCCCGAGAAGCAGGCGATCACATGATCGACCCGCACGTTCGCCATCTTCTGCGCCGCCTGCACGGCGGTGCGGATCGCACGTTCCGTCTCGTTCATCACAGCGATTTCGCCGAAGCGCACTCCGCGCGACCGGGTGGTCGCCGCCCCGATCACCCGGAACTGGCTTTGCCCGGCCATCGGCCCGACCCCGTCCTGTTCGCGCATCTTGTCCGGCCCGTCGAAGCGCAGGATCAGGCAGGCGATCTTCGAGGTGCCCACATCAAGAATGGCGATGACACCGCGCTGCATGGCGGCTTTGCGCATGTGTCGCATGGTGCGCTGCGAGGTATAGAGATCGGTCACAGTTCGTTCTCCACGATTTCTATGCCTTGCGCACGGCGCGCCTCGGCAAGGGCGTTGGGGGTAAGGCGAAGGGTGGGGCGGTGGTCCGACCGTAGATCGATGGTCACGATGTCGCGGTTCATCAGGTCCTGGGCGTGGTCCAGCGCCAGAAGGCGCTCCAGCGCCTGCACCGGATTCCGTTCGGGCAGCATCACCCGCTGGTCGCGGTCAAGCACGATGTCCCAGCGCCGCTCGCCCATCCGCACCAGCCCGCGGATCCGGGGGGTCAGGGGGCCGGCCGCGGCGAAAAGCGCAAGGGCCTCGGGCATCGCAAGGTCGGCACCGTCACTTGCCACCAGCGGCAGGTCGGGCCGGTCCGACCGCGACAGAAGGCCCGCGACACGGTGGCCCGTCGCATCGACCAGCATCAGCCCGTCGTCCGTACGCCAGACCGCGACGGGTTCGCGCTCGGTGATCAGCACCTGCATCACGCCGCCGGACCGCACCCGCAGGTCGGCCCGCAGGACCGCGTCCAGCGCCTCGATCCGCGCGCGCGCGGCGTCAATGTCGATATCGAACGAGGACATGGGCAGCGGCAGGGCCAGCCGCGCCCGCACCGCCTCGGCCAGTTCGGGCGAAGCGCCCTCGACGCGGGCCAGCGACACGCGGAACTCGGGCCGTGCCTCGAACTCCGCACGCAGGTCGGTCAACTGGGCAACCAGCGCCGCACGGTTCGGCGCATGGCTGATCCAGCCGATGGCCAATCCCGCCACAAGCAGTGTCGGCAGGCCGGTCCGCAGGAACATCCGCACCCAGGGCCGCAACCACAGCCGGTGCAGCCGGTAGGACCATTTGGACGGCGCAGGGTCGCGGTGGACCGCGCGCGGGACGGGGCGGCGGCCGGTGCTACGTTGGGCGGTCAGCGGTTGCATGACGCGTCCTCCACCATCCAGGCGCAGAAATCGGCAAAGGAGATCCCCTGATGTGCCGCCTGCTCGGGCGCCAGCGATGTGGGCGTCATCCCGGGCTGGGTGTTCGTCTCCAGAAGGATCAGCCCCGCCAGGCCCCTGCTGTCATCCCAGCGGAAATCGGTCCGGCTGACCCCCCGGCATCCCAGCGCCCGATGCGCCCGCAGCGCATAGTCCAGACAGGCCGCCTCGATCTCGGCCGGAAGCTTTGCCGGACATTCGTGGCGGCTGCCGCCCGGCTTGTATTTGGCGTCATAGTCATACCAGCCGTCGGTAAGGATATCCGTCACCCCCAGCGCCCGGTCGCCCATCACCGTCGTCGTCAGCTCGCGCCCCGGCGCATAGGCCTCGACCATCACCGTTTCGGGCATCGACGCGGCCATGCGGGGGGCGTTCGACCCCTCGCGCACGATGTAGACCCCGACGGAGGAGCCTTCGTTGTTCGGCTTGACCACATAGGGCGGCGGCAGGACATGCCCGGCCTCGACCGCCGCCTTGCCGGCGATCACGCTGGCGACGACCGGCAGTCCGGCGGCGGCATAGATCTCCTTGGTCCGGGCCTTGTCCATCGCCAGCGCCGAGGCCAGCACCCCGGAATGCGTATAGGCAAGGCCCTGCCATTCCAGCATGCCCTGCACGCAGCCATCTTCGCCCCAGCGGCCATGCAGCGCGTTGAAACAGACATCGGGACGGATTTCGGACAGACGCACGGCAAGGTCGGGGCCGCAATCGACCTCGACAACCTCATACCCGGCCTCCCGGAGGGCAAGCGCACATTCGCGCCCCGAGACAAGCGACACCTCCCGCTCTGCGGAAAGTCCACCCATCAGCATCGCCACTCTGGGGGGCATCCTGCTCGATGCGCCCGCCATTCACTGCCTCATCCGGGGCTTATCTGCCCCGTGATATCGTTATTCGTGCCGGGCTTCTCCGACCCGCATGATTTCCCACTCTAGCGTGATACCGCTTGATTGGAAAACCTTTTTTCTGACCTCCTCGCCCAGATTTTCCAGATCAGCGGCAGTTGCGCCACCGGCGTTGATCAGGAAGTTCGAATGCAGGGTCGACATCTGCGCCCCGCCAAGCCGCGCGCCCCGCATGCCCGCGTCATCGATGACCTTCCAGGCCTTGAGCTCGTGGCTGTCGTCGGCCCTGCCGGTCGAGGAACGGCCCGCCGGGTTGCGGAACGTCGATCCCGCACTGCGCTCTCGCGTTGGCTGGCTGGCGTCCCGTCTTGCGATCTGGTCGGCCATCCGCGCCTCCAAGGCAACCGGATCGCCCGCACCCGCGCGGAAGCTGGCCGAAACGATCACCGCGCCCTCGGGCAGCGCGCTTTGCCGGTAGCGCAGGTCCAGGACTGCGGCCGGCAAGGTCCTTGCCTGCCCGTCGCGCGTGACGATGCGGATTTCCTCCAGCATATCCGCGACATAGCTGCCATAACATCCCGCGTTCATCCTGACCGCGCCGCCGATGCTGCCCGGAATGGTGCGCAGGAAGGTCAGGTCCAGCCCCGCCTCGGCCGCCCGTTTCGCGACATGCGCGTCCAGCGCCGCCGCCCCGGCGGTCACGCGGTCGCCCTCGACCGAAATCCCGTTGAACCCCCGCCCCAGCCGGATCACCACCGCCCGGATCCCGCCATCCCGCACGATCAGGTTCGACCCCACCCCCATCGGAAAGACCACGACCGCAGGGTCAAGCGCCGCCAGAAATCCGGCAAGGTCCGCCGCGTCGGCGGGTTGGAAAAGCCAGTCCGCCGGCCCCCCGACCCGCAGCCAGGTCAGGTCCGACAGGGGCCGGTCGGGGGTCAGGGTTCCGCGCGGGCTGGGAAGGCTGGTCATGGACCTCTGGTATCCGGCTTGGCCCGCCCGGCGCAAGTCCGCGCAGGACAAGTCGCGCCTCAGCGCCGGCCAACCCGCGCCAGCGCCAGACCCAGAAGCGCGCCGGCCACCGCAGGCCCGGCAAAGGCCATCGCCAGGGCGATCTTCGCCATGCCGTCGGACGGCTCCAGCCCGGTGGCCCGCCAGATGGTGACAGCCGACACGACGACGGCAAGCACCGGAACCACAAGGGCGCGCCCGCGCCCGTAGCGCCGGGCAACGCCCCAGGCCAGCAAGGCCGCGACCAGGGCCGACAGCGCCGCCATGCCGATCAGGGGGCCATACATGCTCTGCCCTACCCCAGTTGCTGGCGCAACCAGCGCCAGAAGTAGACCACCGGCCAGCGCAGGATCGACGCCCCCGCCGCCAGCACCACCATGCCGACAATCGGCCCGGCCTCCCAGGTGACCCAGCCCAGCAGCGGCACGCCAATGCCGATCAGCGCATAGGCCGCGCGCCAGTGATAGTCGCGCGACGGAAACATCGCGATCACGTTCGCCACGATCAGCCAGACCAGGCACAGCGCCAGCGGGAGCATCATTTCTCCAGCTCCTTCGGCAGCGGGGCCGGACGACCAAGGGCGCGGCGCGCGAAATAGATCAGGGGATTGCGGAACATCGACAGGAAGGCGAACAGCCCGACCGCCAGCCAGACCCAGCCATGGGCCGCAGCGATCCAGGCCAGCAAGACCGGAGCCGCGATCAGAAGGGCTATCCCCGGCACCATCTGCCGCCGCATCGGCAACATCGCGACCAGTGCCGCGGCCAGCACCCATAAGGCGCCAAGGATCAGCGGTGCGCTCACAACACAGCCCCGCGCCAATCCCCGAATTTTCGTAGAAAATTCGTGCCCTTCATGCTGCAGCCCCCACCAGCTTGCCCGGCAGCGCGTTCGCCCAGGCCGAGATCGTCCCCGCCCCAAGGCAGACCACCATGTCGCCTGGCCGGGCCTCGTCGCGCACCAGGCGCGCCAGGTCGGCCTCGTCGGCCAGCGCGCGGGCGTTCCGGTGGCCATGCGCGATCAGCCCCGCCACCAGATCGGCACCCGAAGCGCCGGCGATCGGATCCTCGCCCGCCGCATAGACCTCGGTGATCGCCACCACGTCGGCGGCGTTGAAACAGGTGCAGAACTCCTCGAACAGATGCGACAGCCGCGTATAGCGGTGCGGCTGATGCACCGCGATGATCCGGCCTTTCGTCGCCTGCCGCGCCGCCTTCAGCACCGCCGCGATCTCCACCGGGTGGTGGCCGTAATCGTCGATGATCGTGACCCCGTTCACCTCGGCCACCTTGGTGAAGCGCCGGTTCACCCCGGCAAACCCGGCCAGAGCTTCGCGGATCTCGTCCTTCTTCATCCCCAGATGCCGGGCCACGGCCACCGCCGACAGCGCGTTCGAGACGTTGTGATCCCCCGGCATCGGCAGGGTGCAGCCCTCGATCACCGTGTCTTCGGCCTGCAGGGCGATGTCGAAATGCGCCACGCCGTTTTCATAGGTCAGGTTCTGCGCCCGCACATCGGCCTGGGCGTTGAAGCCGAAGGTAACCACGCGCCTGTCGGTCACGCGGCCGACCAGGGCCTGCACCTCGGGATGGTCGGTGCAGCACACCGCCAGCCCGTAGAACGGGATGTTCGACACGAAGTCGAGAAAGCCCTTGCGCAGGGCGTCGAAGGTTCCCCAATGCTCCATGTGCTCGGGGTCGATGTTGGTGACGATGGCGATGGTCGCGGGCAGGCGGTTGAAACTGCCGTCGCTCTCGTCCGCCTCCACCACCATCCACTCCCCGGCCCCCGCCCGGGCGTTGGACCCGTAGGCGTGGATCACCCCGCCGTTGATCACGGTCGGATCGAACCCGCCCTTGTCCAGCAGCGTTGCCACCATCGTCGTCGTCGTGGTCTTGCCATGCGTGCCCGCAACGGCGATGTTCGACCGCATCCGCATCAGCTCGGCCAGCATTTCGGCCCGGCGCACAACCGGAAGCTTGCGCCGCCGCGCCTCTTCCAGTTCCGGGTTGCCCTTCTTGATCGCGGACGAGATCACCACCACCGACACCGCGTCGCCGATGTTTGCGGCGCGCTGGCCCTCGAAGACGGAGGCCCCCAGCTTCACCAGCCGGTCGGTGATCTTCGACGCCTTGGCGTCCGACCCCTGCACTTGGTAGCCCAGCGTCATCAGGACTTCGGCGATCCCGCTCATCCCGATGCCGCCGATGCCGACGAAATGGATCGGGCCAAGCTCCAGCGGCAGTTTGGTTGCGGCTGCGTTCATCGGGCGTCTCCTGCCAGGGCTTCGACCAGCGCCACCAGACGGGCGGTCGCGTCGGGCCTGCCGGTCGCAAGCGCGCTTTGCGCCATGGTCTCGGCGGTCTTGGGGTCGTCAAGGATCGCGGCGATGTGGCGTGCCAGGCCCCCGGCGTCAAGCGCCGTCTCGGCGATGACGACGGCGGCGCCTGCGTCAGCCAGGCCCCTGGCGTTGGCCGTCTGGTGGTCGCCGGTCGCTGCGCCATAGGGGATCAGGATCGATGGCCGCCCGATCACGCTGATGTCGGCCACCGACGAGGCACCCGCGCGCGAGATCACCAGTTGCGCCTCCGACAGCCGGCGCGGGATATCGGCGAAGAAGGGCGCGATCTCGGCCCGCACGCCTGCGGCGGCATAGGCCTCGGCCGCCCGCGCGGCATCCTCGTCCCGCGCCTGATGCGCCACCCGCAGGTTGGCGCGCAAGCCCTCCGGCAGCGATGCCACGGCGGCTGGCACCACGTCGGACAGCACCCGCGCGCCCTGGCTGCCGCCGATCACCACCAGCGCCATCGGATAGTCGCCCGGCGGAATGTAGGGCGCTGCGGCCCGGTCCAGCACCGCCTGCCGCACCGGGTTGCCCACCGGCTCGCCCACCACGCCTTGCGGCAGATCGGTCGGCCAGGTACCGCAGGCGACGGTCTGGACCCGGCGCGCGAAGACCCGGTTCACCTTGCCCAGCACCCCGTTCTGTTCGTGGATCATCCGGGGACGGCGCAGCAGCCAGGCGGCCGCCAGCGCCGGGATCGACGGATAGCCGCCGAAGCCGACCACCACCGCCGGGCGGTCGCGCAGCTGCGACCAGATCGCCTCCAGAAGGCCAAGCGAGATCCGGAACGGCACCAGAAGCCGCGCCACGAACCCGCCGCGCGCAAAGGTGGCGGACCCGACGCGCTGGACCGTCACCGCCTGCGGAAAACCCCCGGCGTAGCGTGCGCCCCGGTCGTCGGTCGAAAGCGTCACCCGCCAGCCACGCGCCAGCATCGCCTCGGCCAGCGCCTGGGCCGGGAACATGTGGCCACCCGTGCCGCCTGCGGCGATGAGAAGATGCCTGCCCGTCATCGGCCGCTGCCCCCGCCGCCTGTGACCCGCGCCGCCCTCCGCTCTCCGGGGGGAAGCGCCGGGGTTGGGGGAAGGGCCGGGATCGAGGGGCAGCCGGAAGGTATCGACCCTGCCTGCATCAGCGCCCCCTCCGGAAGACGTCGCTCATCTGGCCGCGCGGCCGCGACCGGGTCAGCGCCAGCAGCATGCCCATGGTGATCCCGGCAGCGATGACCGAGGATCCGCCATAGCTGACGAACGGCAGCGTCATCCCCTTCGCAGGCAGAAGCCGCACCGCCACGCCCATGTTGATCATCGCCTGCACTCCGACGATGCAGGCCAGCCCGGCGCCCGCCAGCCGCGCGAAGGGGTCGCGCTCGGCCAGCAGCCGCGCCAGCGAACAGACCACGATCACCCCGTACAGCGCCAGGATGACCAGGACCAGGAACAACCCGTATTCCTCGGCCGCGACGGCGATGATGAAATCGGTATGCGCGTCCGGCAGCGACCATTTCACCTGGCCTTCGCCGACGCCGACCCCGAAGAACCCGCCCTCCTGGATCGCGTTCGCCGCATAGCCAAGCTGGGTGCGCGGGTCCACATCGGGCGACAGAAACCCGTCGATCCGCCGGGCGAAATGTTCGCTGGCCTCGTAGAAGACCAGCCCGCCCAGCCCCACCAGGCCGCCGATCACCACGATCAGCATCATCGGCGCCCCGCCGACGAAGTAGATCACCCCCCAGGCGAAGATCATCAGCGCCGACTGCCCAAAATCGGGCTGCATCGCCAGAAAGCCGACCACGACCAGCATCAGCGCAAAGGACACGGTCTTGCCCGGCGGCCCGTTCAGGTCCTGGCTTGCCGCGATCAGCCAGGCGACCACCACGACAAAGCCGGGCTTCAGGAATTCCGAAGGCTGCACGCTGGCAAAGCCAAGGCTGAACCAGCGCACCGCGCCCTTGCCGAAATCCGTTCCGAAGGCCGGCAGCAGCATCAGCGCCGCCATCGACACCGTGAACCCCAGCACGCCCAGGCGCCGCACCATGTCGGGCGGCATCATCGAGACCGCGATCATCGCCACCAGCGCCACGCCGCCGAAGACGGCCTGGCGCTGCACATAGTAGAACGGCTCCAGCCCGTTGCGCGTCGCCAGCGGCACCGAGGCCGCAAGCCCCAGCAGAAGCCCTACTCCGAAGAGGACGAAGACCGAGGTCAGCGTCCACTTGTCGATCGTGCGCCACCAGCGTGGAAGCACCGGCTCGGACACCCGTACGGGATTGGAGCCATAGACCATCTCAGTCATGGGAAACCGCCTGATTGCGCCTGCACTGCCTCAAGCCCGGATGTAACCCCCGGGTCTGGGGGCAAGAGTAGCGAAGAACAGCCGGTCTGACCAGCCGGAAAGACGGGCTTGCGCCCGGGCGTTGCCCGGCCGGGGCATTGCGTCACCGGCCGGCCCTGCGGCCCCGGGAACAGCAGACGCCACCGGGACCCGCAAGACCTGCCCTCAGCCGGTGAACGCCCGGGCGCAGCACCAGCTGCGGTTCCCGTCCCGATGCGGCGAACGGCGGGCAACTCCCTGCCCTGCGCTTCCTGCCCGACCCGGACCTGCCCCCCAGAGGCCGGCTCCACCTGCCTTTGCCGTTGCCCCACAGCGTGGCCCGCAGCGTGCGCCCCGGCCGGCAACGGGCTGACTCGCCCGCCCGGGGGCTTGGCTGCAGAACTGTTTTCGTTATATGATATCTTCATTATATACCAAGACCGCTCAATGCGCTCCGCGCCATTTCCAACGCCGGTCACCGAGCTTATCCATGCCGGGGCCGACCGCTCCTCACGCGGCCATCCGGTTGCCGTGCGCCGCGACCGCGCCCGCAAGGCGGCGATCTTCAAGGTGCTGCGCCACCTTGGCACTCGGGCCAGCCCCTGCAATCCGGGCGACCGGCAGCGCGAAACGTCCAGCGGCGTCCCCGACGGCCGCGACGATCGCGCGGTGACCGGGGGGCGCGACCTTGCCTTGGCCAGCACCCGTCGGTCCATGGGCCGGCGCATCCCCCACCAGCACATCCCGGCCCCGCGATGAGCCGCCTTGACGGCGCCTTTGCCGCCCTTGCCGATCCCACCCGCCGCGCGATCCTTGCCCGGCTGGCCAAGGGTGAGGCCACGGTGCAGGACCTCGCCCGCCCGTTCACGATCTCGCAGCCCGCCGTCTCGCGGCACCTGCGCGTGCTGGAAGAGGCCGGCCTGATCGAGACCCGGATCGACGGCACCGCCCGCCCCCGCCGCCTGAACCCTGAAGCGGTCGCGGCGCTGTGGGACTGGCTTGGCCAGTATCGCAGCCTGTGAGAGGCCCGGTTCCAACGGCTGGATGCGGTGCTTGACCACCTGCCGTCCGAGGCGGATCGGACAGGGTCGCAAGACCCCAACCCTGACCCCGACGATTTCAAAGGAAGCGCCCATGGACCGGACCCTTGATCCGCCCGCCCCGCAGCCCGCCCTGCAGCCCGCCCTGCCGCTTGTCCTGGACGGGGACACCGACATCATCCTCGGTCGCGATTTCAGCCATCCCCCCGCTCTGGTCTGGCGCGGGTTGACCAAGCCCGTCTTGATCCGCCAGTGGATGGGGATCGAAGGCTGCCCGATGACGCAATGCGAGATGGACCTGCGCCCTGGCGGGGCGTTCCGCTTCGAATGGGCCGGCGCCGATGGCAGTTCGTTCTTCTTCCACGGGCCGATCCTGACCGTCGACGCCCCGCGCCGGATGACCCATGTCGAGCATTTCAGCCAGGATCCGTCCTACCGCACCGAATGCACGACCGATCTGGTGGCCTGGGGCGAGGGGACCCGCATGACCCTGACGATGCGCTATGCCACCGCCAAGGCGCGCGCCGCCGCGATCGCCTCCGGCATGACCGACGGCATGGCGGAAACCTACGGCAAGCTTGAGGCGCTGCTGGCCGGCTGATCCGCCACGACAGAAGCCCGCGTCCTGAGCGGACCCCGGCGAATGGTGCTGACCGGCGTTTCGGACATCACCCGCAGCTTCGCCGTCCCCCGGCGCTGGTCTGGCAGGCGATCACCGATCCGGCCCTCGTCCCGCGCTGGCTTTGGGCGCAGGATTGGCCGATGGACAACTGCGCCACGGAGGCGGCAGTCGGTTGCAGCTTTCGCTGGGTCTGGCGCAACAGGCCGGACCAGCTGGTCGGCATCTCCGCCGGTTCCCTGCCGTCAAGGCCGCGAAGCACCTGATCCATACCGGGCTTTTCGATCAGGACCGGACCGGAGGCAAGACCCCGTGCCCCAGACCTTGCCCGAGATTGCAGTCGGACGGACCGCTCTGACCCTGCCCCACGCCACACCCGCCGCCCGCCAGTCTGCTGCCACGACCCTGATGGCCGAAGGTCACGCCCGGCCTGACCCCCCTCAGGCAAAGGGCCTCGCCTGACCCTCGGGCGCCCGCCGCCCTCCCGGATGGAGGAACGGCTGGGGGCTGCCCGCTCAGACCACCGCGACCAGCATCGCCCGGTCGCGGATTTCCATGCCGAAGCCTGGCGCGTCCGGCAGCTTCAGCCGCCCGTTTTCGGGCACCGGCTCGCCGGTGAACAAGTCACCGAAGACCGGCTGGATCGACCGGCCATCGGGGCTTGCCGCCACATATTCGCAGAAGGCGGGGCCGGTCTGGCTGGCGATGAAGTGATAGGAATAGGGGCCAGAGCCGTGCGGGATCACCGGCGTGTCATAGGCCGCCGCATGGGCCGCAATGCGCAGCGTCTCGGTCAGCCCGCCGACCCACATCACATCGGGCTGCAGGATGTCGATGCTGCGTTCCGCGATCAGCTGGCGAAAGCCGTAGCGGGTGTATTCATGTTCGGCCGTGGTCCAGATCAGGGTCGGATGGGCGCGCTTGATCTCGCGGTAGCCGTCGTTGTCATCGGGCGACAGCACCTCTTCCCACCAGTGGATGTTCAGCGGTTTCGCCGCCTCGGCCAGGCGGATGGCGTAGTTGACGGTCAGGGACATGTAGCAGTCGACCATCAGCGGGAAGTCCGGCCCCACGGCGGCGCGGTGGCGGGCGAGGAAGGCGAGGTTGCGGGCCATGCCATCTTCGCCGTCAAACGGGCTGTGCGGCAGGGGCACCTTGGCGCCCCAGAAGCCCATGTTCTTGATCGCAAGCGGGTCAGGGCCGGTGCAGTAAAAGCTGATCTCGTCGCGCGTGAGCCCGCCGATCAGGTTGTAGACCGGCTCGCCCCTGACCTTGCCGACAAGGTCCCACAGGGCAAGATCCACAGCGGAAATCGCCATGATCGCCAGCCCCTTGCGCCCGTACGGCAGCGAGGCGCGGTAAAGCTGGTCCCAGATGCGGTTGATGTTGCGCGCGTCCTGGCCGACCAGGAAGCGGGCAAAGTGGTGCCGGATGATCCAGGCCGCAGGCGCACCGCCCGACCCGGTGGCCACGCCGACGGTGCCGTCCTCGGTCTCGATCTCGACCACCAGCGCGCCGATGGTGCCGATCCCCCAGGACGAGCGTTTCTCGCGGTATTCGGCGTAGCCTGACATCGGGTTCGAAATCAGGCTGTCGACCAGCCAGTGCTGCGCCGCGCCGGGGCGGAAATAGGTGCCCGCCCCGGAGGCGGGGGCCAGCGTGTAGACGCGAACGTCCCTGATCCGGAATGCGGTGCTCACGGCAGGTAGAACACGCGGCGGAGGGGGACCTGCACCGGCGAGTTGTCGGGGTGGCTGTCCATGATGTCGCGCATGAAGGCCCACCAGCGTTTCACCACCTCGGTCCCGGGCAGGGCGTCCAGACTGTTGTCGTCGGACCGGGTGAGGATGCCGAACAGGTGGTTGCTTTGCGGATCAAGCCAGATCGAATAGTCCGACACGCCCGCGCCCTTCAGCGCGGCGATCAGGTCGGGCGTGATCTCGTCATGCCGCTTTTCGTACTCGGCGGCCTGGCCAGGATGCAGGGTCATGCGAAAGGCGATCTGGTCGGGCATCGGTTCTCCTCAGCTCATGTCGGCCATGGACTGGATGGTGCTGTCGCGCACATGTTCCAGGTGGCGGCGCATCGCGGCGATGGCGGCCTGCTCGTTCCGGGCCGCGACCGCCTCGGCGATCTCGATATGCTGGCGCACGCTTTTCTCGATCACCCCGGGCACGGCGCTGGCCACCCGGCGCACGTCAAGGCCCACGTCGTACAGCCCCTGCGCCAGCGTGCTGAGCATGCCGTTCGCGGCCCCGTCGTTCAGCGCCTGATGAAACTCATAGTCCAGCAGGCGAAAGGCCACCGGATCGCTGTGAAACGCCCGCCCGTCAACCGCCAGCTTGACGATCCGCGCCCGCATCTGCGGGGTGGCGCGCGCGGTGCACATGCGGATCACTTCAAGATCCACCAGGCTGCGGCATTCGAAATGCTCGGCCACGTCATAATCGGCCACGCTGAGCATCACGTTGAACGGGGCCACCAGCCGCGATGGCGAGAGGTCAGTGATCGTGTAGCGTCCGCCCTGACGGCTTTCCAGGACGCCCATGATCGTCAGCGCCTTCAACGCCTCACGCAGGGGCGGGCGCGAGATGGCAAAGGCCACCGACATCTGCGCCTCGGTCGGCAGCTTGTCGCCGGGGCGCAGGTTGCCGGATTTGATCATCCCCAGAATGCGCGTCGCCACCTGTTCCGAGATCGAGCGGCGCTTGTGCACCGGCCCGCCGAAATCGGTCCTGGGGCCAGGAGGTTGCAGCACCGATTGCACCAGTTCCGCAAAGGCATCGGCACCTTCGGCCGCTGTGGAGGTGGGGTCCACGCCTGCCATGGTCACAGCCCCAGCCGGTAGAAGGCGTTGGCGTTGTCGCGGTAGATCGCGCGGGTCTCGTCCTGTGACAGGCCAAGGTCGGCAAAGGCGCGGTCCAGCACGTCGACCCACTGGGTCATTGTCATCGCCTGCAAGAGGATCGGGTAGTCACCGGCAAAGATCGTGCGGGCGGGGCCAAAGGCATCCAGCGTGGCGGCGATGAAGGGGCGCAGGTCTTCCTCGGTCCAGCTTTGGTGGTCGGCTTCTACCGGCAGATCGGACAGCTTGATCCAGACATTCCGGCGCCTGGCCAGGAACGCCACATCGTCGCGGTACTGGTCGATGGCACGCTCGGCGATGCCGGGCTTGCCGCAGTGGTCAAGGATCAAGGGCACCTCGGGCACGCGCAGCACGAACTCGCGCACGATGTCCATCTGGCTGTGGTTCACGTTGATCTCGAAATGCCAGCCGAACTTGGCCAGAAGGTTCACCCCGGCGATGAAGTCATCCGACAGGGTCAGGCGGCGGGGGTCGGCGTCGAACTCGACGATCCGACGGATGCCCTTGACCGTCGGGTGCTGGGCTTGCATCTGCCGCAGCATCGGTTCGACCTTCGCACCCCATTCCAGGGGGGCCATCGGCACGATGCCCTTGATCCGGGGGTCGCGCGCGGCCTCACGCTCCACGAACCGGATTTCCTCTAGATACTGCCCGCCGCCCTCCCAGAAATCGGCATAGCATTCCAGGAAGACCATCGCCTCGATCTGCAGATCACCGCAGTCGCGCTGGTAATCCTCGACATGGTAGGGGTGGCCGAAGATCGGGTGCCCGTCGAAGGCCGCGTATTTCAGCTGGGTCTGGTCCCAGACATGCAGATGCGTGTCGATGATCGGAAAGGCGGGCATCGGGGCTACCGCGTCAGCTTGAAGTTGGCGTCCGGGGTCTTCAGCGTCAGGCCAAAGCCCGGCACATCATCGGCCAGGTTGATATGGCCGTCCTTGGCCACCGGCTCGCCGTCGAAGATGTACCAGAACAGCTCGTTGCCGACCTCGACCGGGACCTTGGGGAAGTATTCCGCGATGGGACCGGCGAAGGTCGACATGGTGATGTGATAGTTGTGCATCTGGCCGGCATGGGGGATGACCGTCACGTCATGCGCCTCGCACAGATCGGCGATCTTCTTGGCCGCCGTGATGCCGCCCACCCGGTTCACGTCGAACTGCGCGATGTCGAAGGCCTTCATCTCCAGCGCCTGGCGGAAGCCGTGCAGCGTATATTCATGCTCGCCGCCCGAGATGGCGACATGGCCAAGGCCCCGCAGTTCGGCATAGCCTGCCAGATCATCGGCGATCACCGGTTCCTCGACCCAGCGCAGGTTCAGGGGTTCCAGAAGGCGCAGCATGCGGCGGGCATATTCCATCGACCAGCCCATGTAGCAGTCGGCCATGATATCCACATTTGGCCCCACCGCCTCACGCGTGGTGCGCACGAGGTTCAGGTTGTGCTCCATCCCACCGTAGCCGTCCTTTGGGCCCCAGCCAAAGCGGATCTTCACCGCCGGAAACCCCTGTTCGGCGTAGGACTTCGCCTCTGCATAAAGCGTATCGAGCGGCTGCGAATAAAGCCGGCTGGCATAGACCGGGATCTTCGATTTCGTGCGCCCGCCCAGAAGGCGGAAGACCGGCTGGTTGAGGAGCTTGCCCTTGGCGTCCCAGATCGCAAGGTCCACCGCCGAGATCGCCGTCATCCCGATGCCCTTGCGCCCGAACGGTAGCGTGCGGCGGTACATCGACTGCCAGAGGTATTCGCTGTCCATCGGGTCAGCCCCGATCAGCAGGGGTTTCAGGTAGGTGTCGATGGTCGTCTTGGTGGCATGCGGGGCCAGCGCCGCGTTGCCGATGCCCACGGTGCCGTCGTCCAGCACCAGTTCCACGACCAGCCAGCCCAGGAACCGGAACCCGGCGATGGAGCCGGTGACATCGGCCACGATGTCGCTGGCCGTGGTGCAGAAATGCGGCGGCATCGGGGCGACCGGGCCGGTCCATTCCCAGATCGTGGTGCGCACATCGACAATTTTCGGCATCGGAGTCTCCGGGTTTACGCGGGCAGGGGACCGAGGGACGCGGCAAGCCGTTCGGCCCAGGCGATGCCCTGTTCGGTGGGGGTGTCGGCGGGGATGCGCCGCGCGCTGGGGGCGATCCCCAGGCGCAGGGCGGCGATACGTTTGCCATAGGTCAGAAGCTGGCCGATGCCCTGCATGACGAAGGCGATGGTGGGCAGGATCTCGGCATAGATCGCCTCGGCCCGGGCTTCGTCACCGCTGCGCAGCGCGCGTTCGACGGCGACCTGGCGGTCGATGGTCTCGATCCCCGGGATCATGCCGACGACGCCTGCGCGGTAGTTGTCGGTCAGCTCAAGCCCGGCGCGGCCGTTCATCACGGTCATGCGGCCGCGAAGGGCGCGGACGACCCCGGCGATGGTGGTGGCCGCAGCCTCGCCCTTCACGACCGTGACATTGGGCTGGCGGGCGTTCAGGTCCAGCAACTCGTCGGGGGTAAGGCCAAGCCCCAGGAATTCGGGCGCGTTCTGGATGGCGCAGGGTAGCCGGGTGGAGGCGGCGACGGATGCGAAGAAGTCGATCAGATCGGAGCCGGAGGCGGGCGGACGCGGCGGCTGCAGGATCAGCCAGGCCGCCCCCGCGCCTTCGGCATGGCGGGCCGAGGCGATCATGTCGGGGACGTTTCCGTCGGCAATGGTGACGGCCACGGGCAGGCGCCCGGCCATGTCGGTCAGCACCCAGTCGACGACCTGGCGGCGTTCGTCGAGGCCCAGCTTGTGCGCCTCTCCGCCCAGTCCAAGGCAGGCCACGCCCGACGCCCCAGAGGCCACCGCCGCCGCGATCTGGCGGGCAAAGGCCTCGCGGCGCAGGCGGCCCCCTTCATCGAAGAAGGCATAGAGCATCGGGTAGGTCCCGTTGATATCCATGCGATGTGTCCGCCCCGTCAGGCCGTTGCAAGGCCGATGCCGATGGGTCTGCGCCCCCGGCGTGCAGGTCAGGAATGACCCGGCAATAAGAACTTGTCAAACGAATTGTTGTCTGACAAGTTGAGCGAGCCACGACAGCGGACAGGGAGCAGAAGCCCTGGCCAAAGGGGCGTGCTGCGGGGGGAGGACGATGATGGCTGCACGCATATCGGACCGCCGCCCGGTCGGCGCGACGGGGCTGGACCTGCCGGTCTTCGGCTTTGGCGCGGCGCATATCGGTGAGCTTTACGCCCGCGTCCCCGAGGACGAATCCCGCGCCACCCTGCAGGCCGCCTGGGATGCGGGCGTGCGCTACTATGACACCGCGCCCTGGTACGGGCGCGGACTGTCGGAACACCGGCTGGGCGGGTTCCTTCGTACCCTCCCCCGGGAGGATTTCCAGATCACCACCAAGGTCGGCCGCACCCTGCACCGCCCGCCGGACCCCGCTGCCTTCGACCGTGCGCCCTGGGTGGGCGGTCTGAACTTTGCTGTCCGGTTCGACTATTCCCGCGACGGAATCCTGCGGTCCTATGAGCAGGCGCTGCAACGCCTGGCGCTGGACACGGTCGATGCGCTGGTGATCCATGATCTGGACCTTCTGACCCACGGCGACCCGGCGCTGGTCGCGACCTACGAACGCCAACTGATCGACGGCGGCGGTCTTGCCGCGTTGCAAGAGCTGAAGGCGGCGGGCGACATCCGCGCCTTTGGCATGGGCCTGAACACCGCTGAGGCGATGCTGACCACGGCGCAAAAGGTGGAGCTCGATTTTGCGCTGGTGGCGATGCCTTACACGCTGCTGGATCAGTCCACCCTGCACACGGGCATGGCCGATTTCCAGCGGCGCGGGGTCAGCGTGATCATCGGCGCGCCCTTTGCGTCGGGCATTCTGGTCACCGGATCACAGGCCGGGGCGAAATACGCCTATGGTGCCGCCTCGCCCGAGATGCAGGCCCGGGTGCGCGGGATCGAGGCGGTCTGTGCCGCGCATGCCGTGCCCCTGCCGGCGGCGGCGCTGCAGTTCGTGCTGGCGCATCCGGCGGTGGTGTCGGTGATCCCGGGGGCGGCACATGCGTCCGAGATCGCGCAGAACGTGGCCCATCTTGGCCATCCGATCCCGCCTGGTTTCTGGGCCGACCTGAAGGCCGGGGGGTTGATCGACCCGGCCTCACCCGTTCCCGGCGGTGGTGCCGCATGACCGAAGGCCCGCTTCTGTCGGCCCGTGGCATCTCCAAGCAGTTCGCGGGGGTCGAGGTGCTGGGCGACGTCGACCTTGACCTGATGCCCGGCGAGATTCACGCGCTTCTGGGCGAAAACGGCGCGGGCAAGTCGACCTTTGCCAAGATCATCGCAGGGGTCCACCGCCCGACGCGCGGCACGCTGGTGCTGAATGGCGCGCCGGTCGAGGTGCCCAGCCCCATCGTCGCCCAGCGTCTGGGCATCACGCTGATTCACCAGGAGCCGATCTCGTTTCCCGACCTGACGGTGGCGGAAAACCTGGTCCTTGGCCTGCAGGACGGTGCCCCGCTGTCGCGGGTGCCGTGGCGGCAGATGCAGGAGGACGCGCGCCGCCTGATGGACCTTCTGGGCGTGGACATCGACGTGACCCGCACCATGCGCGGCCTGTCCATCGCCGACCAGCAGATGGTGGAGATTGCCCGCGCGCTGGCCTCGGACAGCCGGTTGATCATCATGGACGAACCGACCGCGCCCCTGACGCCGAAAGAGGTGGCGACGCTGTTCACCATCGCCCGCCGGCTGCGGGACGAGGGGCGCACGATCATCTTCATCTCGCACCGGCTGGAAGAGGTGCGCGCGCTGTGTGACCGGGTCACGATCTTCCGGGACGGGGCATGGGTCGCCACTGACAGCATCGCGAACCTGAGCGATGCCGACATCATCCGGCTGATGATCGGGCGGCCGCTGAAGGAATACATGCACAAAGTCGGCACCGCGATTGGCGAGGTGGCGCTGAAGGTCGACGGGCTGGGAAGGGCGGGGATGTTCCGCGACATCAGCTTTTCGGTCCGCAAGGGCGAGATCGTGGGCTTGGGCGGGCTGGTCGGCGCGGGTCGTACTGACGTGGCCCGGGCCTTGTTCGGCGTCGCCCCGGCGGACAGGGGCCGGATCGAGGTGAACGGACGCGCCGTCACCATATCCGATCCCACGCAGGCGATCCACCTGGGCCTCGCGTTCGTACCGGAAGACCGCGCGCAGGCGGGCATCTTCCGCAGCCTGTCGGTCGAACACAACATTTCCGCCGCCGTGCCGGGCCGGATTGCCCCCACTGGCGTCATCCGCCGTGCGCTGGAACGGGCGCTGGCTTTGCAATCGGTGGCCAAGTTGAGCATCCGGCTGGCCACCCTGCGCCAGCCGATTGGCGAGCTGTCCGGCGGCAACCAGCAAAAGGCGATCCTGGCCCGCTGGTTGCTCACCGACCCACAGGTGCTGATCCTGGACGAACCGACGCGCGGCATCGACATCGGGGTCAAGGCCGAGTTCTACGACATGATCGGCCAGCTTGCCGCCGACGGGCGGGCGATCCTGCTGATCTCGTCTGAACTGCCGGAACTGCTGGCGCTGTGCGACCGGGTGCTGGTGATGGCCGAGGGTCGGCTGACGGCGGACCTGCCGCGCGGGGTGGCAACGCAGGAATCCATCATGCAGGCCGCCGTGCCCCGCCACGCCGCCCGCGAGGTCGCGGCATGAGTGCGCTGGGCAACATCCTGCGGCGGCGCGAGGCGGGGATCGCGCTGATGATCGCCCTGTTCTGCCTTGCAGTCGGGTCCTACAAGCCGCAGTTCCTGACGCTGGACAGCTTGCGGATCATCCTGCTGCTGACGCCGCTGATCATGATCGGGGCGATGGGGCAGATGCTGGTGCTGGTCGCGCGGCATGTGGACCTTTCGATGGGCTCGATGATGGCGCTGGCGGCGATGGCGTCGGGGATGATGTTCCGCTATGCGCCGGACATCTGGTGGCCGCTGGGGTTCCTTCTGTCCATCGGCGTCGGCATGGCGCTGGGGCTGGTGAACGGCCTGCTGGTCACCGTCTTCCGGCTGCCCGCGATCATCGTGACGCTGGGCACGCTTAACCTGTACCGCGGGCTGACCTTCATCCTGTCGGACGCCAAGCAGATCGACCGGCAATACGTGCCCTCGGCGTTGAAGGCGATGTCGCAGACCTCGCCCATCCTCGGGATCCCGTGGATCATCTTCATGAGTTTCGGCGTTGCCCTTCTGACCTGGTGGTTCGTCATGCACACCCGCATCGGGCGGCAGATCTATGCGCTGGGGTCGAACCCGGTGGCGGCACCGCTGCGGGGGATCAACGTGACGCAGGTAACGCTGATCGTCTTTGCCATTTCGGGCGCGCTGTCGGGGCTGGCGGGGATCATGTATGCCAGCCGCTGGGGGTTCGTGAACCCGTCAAACACCGGTGCCGGGTTCGAGTTTCAGGTGATCGCCGCCGTGGTGATCGGCGGCGTGTCGATCAACGGCGGCGTCGGCACGGTCTTGGGCACGGTGCTGGGGGTTATCCTTCTGGGCTGCGTGGCGGCGGCGCTGCCGCTGCTGGGTATTCCCGGCACGACGCAGAACGCGATCTACGGATCGGTCATCCTGGTCGCCCTGCTGATCGACCGGCTGGTGCGGCTGCAGGGGCAACGCAGCCTGCTGCAAGGGGCGCGCGCATGACCGTCAGCCCGCACATCGCCGCGCAGCGCGATGCGGCCCCCGCCCGGCCCGGATGGCATGTGGCACTGGTGCGGCCCGAAACGATGACCTTCGTGCTTCTGATCATCGCCGTCATCGCGGGCAGCCAGCTTTCGGAATTCTTTCTGGATATCAACTACATCCTGAAAAGCTTCACCATCAGCGCCGAGTTCGCCATCGTCGCCCTGGTCCTGACCATGGTGATCATCGCGGGCGAGATCGACCTGTCGCCCGCCGCCAACATGGCGCTGTCGGCCTGCCTGTTCGCCTGGGCGCAGGAGGCGGGGCTTGGCATGCCGCTGGCCATCCTCATCGGCCTGGGCGCGGGGCTGCTGATGGGGCTTTTCAACGGGGTGATGGTGATCGGCCTGCAGCTGCCGTCGATCATCGTGACCATCGGCACGCTGATCCTGTACCGGGGCCTGGCGCAGGTGATCGCGGGGGACAAGTCGATCCGGGTACCGGACTGGTTCATCGGCATCGACAAGGTGATGGTCGCGGGCGTGCCCCTGCCGGTGGTGATCTTCGTCCTGTTGTCGCTGGCGCTGGGCTTCGTGCTGGCGATGACGATCTTCGGGCGGCAGATCTACCTGATCGGCACCAATGAAGAGGCCGCCCGCCACGCGGGCATCCGCACCCGGCGGATCAAGATGGTGCTGTTCCTGATGATGGGCCTTGCCAGCGCCGTCGCGGGGCTGATGACCGCCTCGCGGCTTGGATCGGTGCGCTATGACCTGGGGCTGGGGAGCGAGTTGCAGATGGTGCTGATGGCCATGCTGGGCGGGACCTACATCTTCGGCGGGCGCGGCACCATTCTGGGCACCTTCCTGGCGGCCTGGCTGCTGGTCATCGTGTCCACCGGCATGATCGTGGCCAATGTGCTGCCCGCCTGGCAGCTTTGCGTTCTGGGGGTTCTGTTGATCGTGTCGATCATCGCGACGAACTTCATCTATTCCCGCACCCAACGGTAGCGGGCAGACTGACCGGAAAACCCGGGACCGGGAAACCGGCACAACCAACCTTGGAGGAGGACTATCCGTGCTGAAGAAATCCATGCTTCTGGGCCTTGCCACCAGCCTTGTGCTGGGCGGGGCCGCGCTGGCGCAAGATCCGATGAAGATCGTCTACATCGGCAAGAACACCGGCAACCCCTATTTTGACAGCATCACCGGCGGCTTCGTCGATGCCTGCGCGTCCTTGGGCTGCGAGTTCGAGTTCGTGGCCCCTGCCACCGCCGAAGCCACCTCGCAGATCCCGTTCATCGAAGCGCAGATCCAGCGCGGCGTGAACGTGATCGCGATTGCCCCGAACAGCCCCGACGCGCTGAACCAGGTGCTGGACGACGCGCGGTCCAAGGGCATTCTGGTGCTGACCGTGAACGGCGACGTCACCGGCAACGAGGACAAGCGCGATGCGTCGATCCTGCCGGTGAACTTCGACATCGTCGGGCGGGACCAGGTGGAAATGGTGGGCTCGCTGATCGGGTATGAGGGCGAGATTGCCATCCTGTCGGCCACGACCGAAGCCCCCGACCAGAACAAGTGGATCGTCGGCATGAACGAGACGCTGAAGAGCGACCCGAAATACGCCAAGATGACGCTTGTCGCCACCGTCTACGGCGATGACCAGCCCGAAAAGTCCACCGCCGAGATGGAGGCGCTGCTGGCCAACTTCCCCAACCTGCGCGGCGTGATCGCGCCGACGACGGTGGGCATCGCGGCGGCGGCACAGGTCGTGCAGTCGCGCGGCATCGCTGAAACCGTCAAGGTCACCGGCCTTGGCCTGCCCAGCGAAATGCGCGACTTCGTCAAGGACGGCACGGTCACCGCGTTCCAGCTGTGGTCGCCCTACAACGAAGGCTGGCTGGCGGTGCATTTCGCCAAGGGCGTGCTGGATGGCAGCATCAAGAACGAGGTCGGCGGAACCTTCGACGTGCCGAACCTGGGCACGATCACGATCAACGCCAACAACATGATCAACACCCAGGCGGAACTGACCACCTTCAACGCCGCGAACATCGACGACTTCAACTTCTGAACGTCCAGGAAGGGCGCGCCAGACCCGGCGCGCCCTTTCCCTTGTGCTGGAGAGCCGAATGAACACCTACGACCTGAACGACCGCGTCGCCATCATCACCGGAGGCGGACAGGGCATCGGCCTGACCGTGGCCGAACGGATGGTCGCCTCGGGCGCGCGCGTGTCGATCTGGGACCGCGACGCAAGCCTGCTTGGCCACCTTGCCGACCATCTTGGCCCTGACAGCGTGCAGGGCCTTGCCGTCGACATCGGTGACCTCAAGGCCGTCCAGGCGGCAACGCAATCGGTGATCGACCGCTTCGGCCGCATCGACATTCTGGTGAACAACGCGGCCATCGTCGGGCCGAACGCCACGACCTGGACCTACCCGCCGCAGGACTTCGTGGATGTGGTCCACATCGGGCTGAACGGCACCTTCTTCGTGTCGCAGTCGGTCATCCCGCACATGATCGCGCGGAATTACGGGCGGATCGTGAACGTAAGCTCGGTCGCGGGCAAGGAAGGCAACCCCGGCGCGCCCGCCTATTCCGCAATGAAGGCCGGGGTGCTGGCCCTGACGAAGTCCATGGGCAAGGAACTGGCCGCCTATGACATTGCGGTGAACGCCGTTACCCCGGCGGTGGCCAAGACCACGATGGCGCTCAGCCAGGAGCCGGAGTTTCTGAAGATGATCCTGTCCAAGATCCCGCGCGGGCGGATGCTGGAACTGTCCGAGGCGGCTTCGATGATCTGTTTCCTTGCGACCGCCGAGAACAGCTTTACCACGGGCGGCGTGTTCGATCTGTCCGGCGGCCGCGCAACCTACTGAAATCGGTCCGAAGTCCGATCCGGCCGGTCCCGCCATCGCAAGGCCAGCGCGAAGGCCCGCGCTGCTGTCGCCGGGCGCATCCGCTTGCCAAAGGCGCCGGCCTCGCAGCATCCCGGGCGCCCCGACACCGCAAGCACAAACGGCACGGCTCGGGCCAGCCGGTGACCGGGACGCGGGCGGCCCTATACCCCGTAGATCCGCTGCGCCGTCCCCTGCCCGATCGCCCGCCGTTCCTCCGGCGAAAGCTCGGCCAGAAGCGCGCCCGTCATCCGGATCCAGTCGGGCAACCCGACCCCAAGATTCACCACCGGCCAATCCCCGCCCCACAGCATCCGCTTCGGCCCGAAGGCATCAAGCAGATGCGCGACATAGGGCCGAAGCAGGGCCACCGAAGCCGTCCCGGGCGCGCAATAGGTCGTGATCCCCGAAAGCTTGACCACCAGGTTCGGAAAGGCCGCCACCGCGTCGATCCCGGCGCGCCAGGCCTGCCAGTCGCCGCCCGCCACGTCCGGCACGCCACAGTGGTCAAGAACAAAGCTCTGGTCCGGGCAGGCCTTCAGAAGCTTGACCCCGACGGGGACCAGTTGCCGCGACAGAAGGTTGAGGTCGAACGGAAACCCCGCCCGCCCGATCTTGCGTAGGTTCCGCTGGAAGGTGTCGGCTTGGGAAACCTCGTCCGGCACCACATGCAGGATCCGCCGGAAGCCGACCGTGCCAAGGCCCTGCGCCTCCTCCAGCCAGGCCTCAAGGCCCGCGTCCTGTTCGGGCCGGATGCTGGCGATCTGTCCCAGCATCGCCACCCCGCCCACCGACGCGCCGATCATCCCCGCCACCAGCCGGGCCTCGGCCTGATAGTCGGCGTCGTCGACCCCGGTCTCCATGAAGATCGTGGCGCGAAGGCCTGTGCCGGCGACCTGCCCTGCATAGTCCGCCCGGGTGAAATCTCCCGCAAGGACCGGGAACCCGGCGGTCCAGGCATAGCCGATCCGGTCGCGCAGGATCAGGTGCTGGTGCGTGTCGATCAGATCCATGGCGTCCATCCCTTAGCCGTTCGTCACGATCCAGTCCGGCGCGACCGATCCCCGGTGGACCAGCCGACCGTTCGGCAGGTCGTTCTCCTCCAGCTTGGCCAGGATCTCCGCTTCGGTCAGGCCCAGCCGCTCCCAGCGCCCGCGCAGCCGCGCCCGCAGCGTGTATTCCGGCACGTCGACCAGCACCGTGACGTCGAACAGGGGCCGCAGCCGATCCCAGGGCGCCGCGTCCAGCAAAAGCCAGTTCCCCTCGACGATGATCACCGACACCGAGGCCGGGATCAGCCGCGCTCCGGCCCGGGCAATCTCGATCTGGCGGTCGAAGACCGGCACCGCCACCTCGGCCTCCTCGGCGTCCCGCAGCCGCTTCAGCGTGTGGTACAGCCCGCCCACGTCAAAGGTCTGCGGCGCGCCCTTGCGGGGCCGCAGGCCGGCCGGGAGCAGATAGAGATCGTCATAGTGAAAGCCGTCCATCGGCAGCACGGCGGCCAGGCCCGGCACGCGCGCGTTCAGCTTGCCCGCCAGTCGGTCGGCCAGGGTCGACTTGCCTGACCCCGGCGCCCCGGCCATCGCCAGGATCACCCGCGCCGGTTGGGCAAGGCCTCCTGCCGCGTGCAAGTCCGCGCGCAGGTCCGCGCGCAGGTCCGCCAGTCTTGCCTCGCACAGGTCCGCCAGTCTTGCCAGATCGGTCGGTTCCGCCGTCATCGCTGCCCCCCAGCCCCACCCCTGACGCAGATGAGCCCAAGGCCCCGCCGCGCGCAAGCCATCCCGGCAGGGCTTTGCCCGCCACCTGCGCCGCAGGCACTGCGCCCGCCGCGCCCGTATCGACAGCCAAAACCTTACCGGATAGGGTTTCCCGATCTCCGAAGACCTGCGGACCGGCCGCAGCGGATCGGACTTTTGCCCGGACCGCATTGATGACCGCCGCCCCTCCGATTGCCGACCTGCTGTCCCCCGCCGGACGCCTTGCACTTCTGCCGGCGGAAAGCGCGCTGCTTGCGGCTGCGGCCGAAGGCAGCCTCTGCCGGCTTGGCGATGCGGTTCCCGACCCCGCCGATCCCGCCGCCCCGCGCATCCGTGCCGCGCTCTTGCAGCACCTGATCACCGGCGGCTCACCGGCGGCGCCGGTTGCCGCTGCGGGTGTGCGGCTGATGGGCGCGGTGATCGACGGGCCGCTTGCGCTTGGCTTCATGACCGCCCTTGGGGAAACCGACCTGCGGGCCTGCCATTTCACCGATCCCCTGGTGCTGCGCCGCGCCCGGATCGAACAGCTGGTCCTCTCGGGCAGCCACCTGCCTGCCCTTCTGGCCGAAGGGCTGTCGGTCGGGGGGTCGGTGTTCCTGATCGGCATCCGCTGTCCCGGCCGCCTGTCCTTGGCCACCGCCCAGATCGGCGGGCAGCTTGCGCTGCATGGCGCGACAATCGGTCCGTTCACCGCCCAGGGCGCGCGGATCGGCGCCTCGGTGCATCTGCGCGCCCTGGACGGCCAGCCCTTCCAGGCCAGCGGCGAAGTCAGCCTTGCCGGGGCCGAGATCGGCGGCCAGCTGGCCTGCGACGGGGCCCGGCTGCACAATCCCGGCAAGATCGCGCTGAACCTGCAGCGCAGCCGGATCGCGGGCGACGTGTTCCTGCGCCCGCAAGGCACCCTGCCCTTTCAAAGCGAGGGCGAGCTGCACCTGTCCGGCGCCGAGATCGGCGGCCAGCTCGACCTTGCCGGCGCGCGGCTTTCCAACGCCGCCGGGCATGCCCTGTCGGCACCCCGGATGCGGGTCGGTGCCGAATTCTTCTGGCAGGATACCACGGTCGTCTCGGGCACCGTCCATCTGCCCTCGGCCCATGTCGGGGATCTTGTCGATGACCTGGCCAGCTGGCCTGGCGACGAGCGCACCTATATCGACGGTTTCAGCTATGACCGGATCACGCGCAACGCCCCGGTGGATGCAGCCAGCCGGATCGCCTGGCTGGCGCGCTGTGCGACGCATGGCAAAAGCTTCCTGCCGCAACCCTTCACCCAATGCGCCACGGTCCTCGCCCATATGGGCCACGAGGCCGAGGCCCGCCTGATCATGGAGGAACAGGCCCGCCGCAAGGGCATCGCCCGGCGCGACGGCAGGCGGACCGCCGGCGGCCTTCTGGCCTGGCCGGTGTCGGCGTTCGACTGGCTCTGGGACCGTGCGGCCTACCTGATCGTCGGCTACGGCTTCCGGCCCTTCCGGTCGCTGGTCTGGCTGGTGCTGCTGTCCGGTCTGTCGGCGGGGCTGGCGCAGCTGGCCTGGACCGAAGGCAGCATGGCCCCGAACAACGACCTCGTTGCCGCCACCGACGGCTGGCAGGACGTGCTGGCCCGCGACTGCCTTCCCGACCCCGTGCCCGGATGCCTTGCCAATCCGGCCGCCTTCTGGAGCGGAGCCGACGGGCCGGGCCTGGACTGGGACAGCTTCCACCCCCTCGCCTATGGCGCCGATGTGGTGATCCCGGTGCTTGAGCTGGGCCAGACCCGAAGCTGGTCGCCCTCCAAGGACCGTGGCCCCTGGGGACACCGGCTGTGGTGGGGACGCTGGGTGCTGATGTCGCTGGGCTGGGTGGTCACGGCGCTGGGGGCGGCGGCGGCAACCGGCATCATCCAGCGCGGCGTTCCGACCTGACAGCGCCTGGGACGGCCAGGCGCGCAGCAGCGGGACGACCCCCGCAATGCTCCGCCCGACCCGGCGCGACCCGGCCAAACCCGACCCAATCCTGGGAAAGTCCTTTCGTCGAAAGTCAACGGCAAGACGCCGAAAAACGTCGCCGCGCCCGGTCCGGCCATCGGGAAATCCCCCTTCCCCGGCCATTGCGACCCCGCTATCCTTGCCGCCGCGCACCAGGGAGAACCGCCATGCGGACCATGCTCGGCGTCATCGGCGGATCGGGGGTGTACCAGATCGACGGGCTGGAGGGCGCGGCCTGGGTCAAGGTCAGGACGCCCTGGGGCAAGCCCTCGGACGAGGTCCTGGTCGGTCGGCTGGGCGGGCTTGCGGTCGCGTTCCTGCCCCGGCACGGGCGCGGCCATGTGCATGATCCGGCAAGCGTGCCCTACCGCGCCAACATCGACGCGCTGAAGCGGATCGGCTGCACCGATGTGGTGGCGGTCTCGGCCGTCGGATCGCTGCGCGAGGATTTCGCGCCCGGCGATTTCGTGATCGTCGAACAGTACATCGACCGCACCACCCGGCGTCCGCCGTCCTTCTTCGGTCCCGGCTGCGTCGCCCATGTCAGCCTTGCCGACCCGACCTGCCCGCGCCTTGCGGCGGCCTGCGCCACGGCGGGCCTGGCGCAGGGCCTGACGGTCCATGCCGGCGCGACCTATCTGGCGATGGAGGGGCCGCAGTTCTCGACCCGGGCCGAAAGCCGCCTTTACCGCAGCTGGGGCGCCGACGTGATCGGCATGACCGGCCTGTCCGAAGCCCGCCTGGCCCGCGAGGCCGAGCTTTGCTATGCCAGCGTGGCGATGGTGACAGACTACGACTGCTGGCATGACGGCCACGGCGCGGTGGACGTGGCGCAGGTGATCGCGGTGCTGCAGGGCAACGCCACCGCCGCGGGCGGGCTGGTGGGGCGGTTGCCCGCGCTCCTTGACCGCGACCGTTCGCCCTGCCCGCATGGCTGCGACCGGGCGCTGACCCATGCGCTGATGACCGCGCCCGACAAGCGTGACCCCACGCTGGTCGGACGCCTGGACGCCGTGGCCGGACGGGTGCTTCACGCGGCGCGGATGATTATGGCCCTTGCGGTGCTGCTGTGCGGCCTTGCGTCCGGTGCCAGGGCCGAGACGCCGCAGTTTGACGGCGTCTCGGCTCCGGACCGGCTTTCGGACGCAGACTTCTACCGGCTGGCCACCTGCGGGGCCCCGCCCGGCGGGGACTGTCGCGCCCCGGTCCTGCGCTGGAACCGGCCGGCCCTGACGCTGACCTTTGCCGACGAGGATGCCCCGCTTCCCCCCGGATTTGCCCTGCGGCTGGCGGTCGCTGCCGTGCAGGCCGTGGACCAGATCAACGCGGCAGGGGCCGGCATCCGCATCACCCTGGTCCCCTCCGGCCCCGCCGACATCACGATCCGGCCCACCGCCATTGCCGATGGCACCACGCTTGTGGACACCCCCGGCTTTTCCGGCGCGGGGATCATGGGGATCGGCTTTGCCTCGGTCTGGTCGGACGAGGATGACATCATCACCGAAGCCGTGATCCTGATCTCGACCGACATCACCGAAGCGGACATGACCTCGGTGGTGCTGGAAGAGGTGACCCAGACCCTGGGCTTTCTGTTCGACGTGGACGGTCCGGCCTATGAAGGGGTCTCGATCCTGTCGCAGACCTCGAACGCGACGACCACGATCGCCGGGCAGGACGCGGCCCTCCTGCGCCTGCACTATCCGCCCAACTGAAGGGACCCCGCATGACCCCGAAGAAGACCGTCAGGGACTATATCCGGACCATCGTGGATTTCCCGCATGAGGGGATCCTGTTTCGCGACGTGACCACGCTTTTCGCCGACCCGCGCGGGTTCCGGATGTGCGTCGACCAGTTGCTGGCCCCCTATGCCGGGATGCGGATCGACAAGGTCGCGGGGCTGGAGGCGCGGGGCTTCATCCTGGGCGGCGCCGTGGCGCACCAGCTGTCGACCGGCTTCGTGCCGATCCGCAAGAAGGGCAAGCTGCCCGGGCAGACGATCTCGCAGGCCTATACGCTGGAATACGGCGAAGCGGTGGTCGAAGTGCATGACGATGCGATGCAGCCCGGCGAAAAGGTGCTGCTGGTCGATGACCTGCTGGCCACCGGCGGCACCGCCGAGGCCGGGATCAGGCTGATCGAGCGCCTCGGGGCCGAAGTGGTCGGTTGCGCCTTCGTGGTGGACCTGCCCGACCTTGGCGGGCGCAAAAAGCTCGAGGCGATGGGGATGGACGTCCACGCGCTTTGTGCCTTCGAGGGGCTGTGAAAGCAAAAGCGCCGGAGTTTTCGAAAACTCCGGTCCGATTTCTTCGAAGAAATCGCCGCGCGGGCGGTCAGGACCGGTTCCGTTAACCTAGTTGAAAGGGAATCAGCTGTAGACCTTTTGTTGCCGGGCCTACCCAGCCCGGACGCGCCGCTACCCACGGCGTGACCCACACACCCCCCGAAGCACCCCGTCGCAGGTTCCCTGCGGCGGGGTTGTCTCAACCCCCCGCCAGCACGGCGCCGGGGTTCATGATCCCCAAGGGGTCCAGCGCCGCCTTGATCGCCCGCATCGCCGCAAGCTTCCCCGGATCACCATAGCGCCGCAGATCGCCTGCCTTCAGGCGCCCCACCCCATGTTCGGCCGCGACCGATCCGCCACGCGCATGCACCATGTCATGCACAACCTCCTTCACCCGGTCGCGCACCGCGTCATGGTCGCGGCGGTTCGCCCCGCGTTCGGGAAAGACGTTCCAATGCAGGTTTCCGTCACCAAGATGTCCGAAGCAATTGATCCGGAATGCCCCCAGCGGCCGCAGCGCCTTTGGCGCATGGGCGATGAAGCCGGGGATCTCCGACAGCGGCAACGAGATGTCGTGGCTTGAGACCGCGCCGATCCGCCGGTTCGCCTCGGGGATCATCTCGCGCAGGTGCCAAAGGCCCACCGCCTGCGCTTCAGAGGTCGCAATCACCCCGTCGCGGACCAGCCCTGCCTCGGCCCCCAATGCGTAAAGCCCGGCCATGGTCGGCTCCGGCTCCAGCGCGGCCGGCAGGCCCAGCTCGACCAGCACAAGCCAGTCGGGAACCGGGTCGAAGGGGGCGCGCAGGTCGGGCAGGGTCTCGGTCAGGAAGTCAAAGCCCATCCGGTGGATCAGCTCGAAGCTGGACACCATGCCGTCCAGCGTCGCCTGCGCCAGCCCCAGAAGCTCCAGCGCCGCAGCGGGCGAGGGCACGGCCAGAAGCGCCACCACGCGCGCCGCCGGGATCGGATACAGCCGCAGGCTGGCGGCGGTGATCACCCCCAGCGTGCCCTCGGACCCGATGATCAGGTGGCGCAGGTCATAGCCCGCATTGTCCTTGCGCAGCCGCTTCAGCCCGTCGAAGACCGTGCCGTCCGGCAGCACCGCCTCCAGCCCCAGGCACAGGTCGCGCGCATTGCCATAGCGCAGCACCGCCGTCCCGCCCGCATTGCAGGCCAGGTTCCCACCGATCCGGCAACTGCCTTCCGAGGCAAGCGACAGCGGGAACAGCCGCCCGACCTTTGCCGCCGCAGCCTGGACATCGGCCAGGACCATCCCCGCCTCGACCACCAGCGCGCCTTCGGCCGGATAGGCCCCGCGCAGCGCCGTCATCCGCTCCAGCGACAGGATCAGGGGCGCGGGGCCGTCCGGCATCACCTGCCCGCCGACCAGCCCGGTCCCGCCGCCCCAGGGCAGGATCCCGACCCGCGCCGCAGCACAGGCCCGGACGATCGCCGCCACCTCGGCGGTGCTATGCGGTCGGGCGACCGCCCCCGCCACGCCATGCCAACGCCCGCGCGGCTCTTCCAGATAGCGCGCTTCGGGCGGGCCAAGGCTGCCCTCCGGCAAACCGTCGCGCAATCCGCCCAGGAAAGCCTCGTCGCAGGGGTTCAGCATCGCATGCTCCTTCCCCGCCTTGGTAGCGCCGCGCCGCGTCCTTCGCCAGTGATCAGTCAAGATAGGCCGGTTCCAGCACCAGCACTGTCGGGGTCGAGGGCAGCTCGTCCAGCGACATCGCGATCTGCGCGCCGCCGGTTTCCACTACGGTGAACTCGGTCGAGATCTCGGTCAGGAAGGCCTGCAGCGACTCCTCGCTGAACCAGTGCATCGGAATCACCACCGACGAGCGCAACCGCCGCACCACCCCCGCCATGTCCTCCAGCCGCATGGTATAGCCGCCGTCCACCGGCACCATCACCACATCCAGCCGCCCGATCGCGGCATATTGCGCGTCCGAGGGGATCTGGTGCAGATGACCCAGGTGGCCGATGCACAGCCCCGCCGCCTCGAAGATGAAGATCGAATTGCCATCGGCCCGCGCGCCTTCGCCGAAGGGGCCGCGAATGTCGGTCGTCACGTTGCGCACCAGCATCGCGCCCAGGTCCAGCCGGTGTTCCGCTGGCGCCAGGCCCGCGCCCCAGCCCTTCAGGACATGCGGAATGCGCGGATCGGGGTTGGCGGTCCAATGCGTCGAATGGGCATTGTTCATCGTGACCACATCCGGCACCAGATCCTGCGTGCCAAGATAGCCGGTGTAATCGGTCACCGCGACCGTGCCGTCCGGGGTCACCAGCGCGAAACTGGCGTGGTCAAGATAGCGGATCAGCACCGATTCCGGCTCCAGCCCGTCCCGAAGCGCCACAGGCACCGCGACTGGCACCACGCCTGACCTGCCATCTGGCCCGCCATCTGGCACGACCGAGGCCAGCGCGATGCAATGCGACGGAATGCGCTCCTGCGCGGGGACGGGTGCGGCGGCGGCGGCAAGCAGCGTCACGGCAAGCATCAGGCGCATGGGTCACCTCCACCTCTGGCGTCCAGACTAACCCGGATTGCCCCCAGGTCATCCGCCCATCGGATCACGCCTGCGCGAGGTCAGCGGCGCAGGCAGATCGCCTGCAACGCGGCAAGCGTGCGCAGATTGCGGGCGGTCATCGGCCCCGGCAAAAGCCTTGCAAGCCCCCCGGCCAGCTTCGACCGGCCGATACCCCTTGGCGTATGCAGCGTCAGACGGCGCGGACCGGTGACCCAGGCATCCCCCGGCATCGCCAGCGCCCGCATCGCCGCTGCGTCGGGGACGGGATCGGCCTTCAGGAAAAAGACATGTACCCGGGCGGGATCGGCGGCGGCAAAGGGATGGACCGTCAGCGCCGCCGCGATCTCCGCCGCGCCAAGCACGAAACTGTCCGGCGCAAAACCGAAGCGCCCCGCAATCGCCGCGCTGATCGCCGCTTCCAGCTCGGCGTGGTCCCGGTCGCTGTCAAAGACCGCATTGCCCGACTGGACATGCGTCTCGACCCGGCCCAGCCCCAGCCCCGCCAGCACCTCCCGGAACGCCGCCATCTGCAGCCTCCCCGCACCTGCGACATTGACCCCGCGCAGAAGCGCCACACGCACCGTCAAGCCCCACCCTCCCCTTGCCCGAGTGTCGTCGCGTCCTTCACGCGACGACGCGAGACAGAAGGTCTTCGCGCGGAACGCGCTCGATACGGCAGCCGCAGGACCGCAAATCAGCCCACATCCGTCTTGCCCCGACGGTCGCCGCGCAGGTTCGCGTAAAGCACATGGTTGCGCCAGCGCCCGTTGATCTGCAGATAGCTTTGCGCCACCCCCTCATACTTGAAGCCGCATTTCTCCAGCACCCCGCGCGAGGCGGCGTTTTCCGGCAGGCAGGCGGCCTCCATCCGGCTGAGGTCGAGCCGGACAAAGGCATGATGGGTCAGCGCAAGGATCGCCTCGCGCATGAATCCCTGCCGGGTAAAGGGCTGGCCGATCCAGTAACCGAAGGTTCCCGCCTGCGACGGCCCCCGGCGGATGTTGTCCAGCGTCAGCGCCCCCAGCAGCTGGTTGTCGGCGCGGCGGACCAGCAGCATCGGCAGGGCCGTGCCCTGCGCCTCGGCGCGCTGCGCCCAGTAGACCCGGTTGGTGAAGGCGCGGCGCGACAGGTGGTCATTGGCCCAGACCGGCTCCCATTTCGCCAGGAACTCGGCCGAAGTCTCGCGCAGGTCGGACCATTGCCGCCAGTCGGCATGTTCCGGCAATCGCAGCGTGAGCCGCTCGGTCTCGACCCGGACCCGTCGCTTGAGGCCAAGCATCAATGGCCAAGCCCGCGGCGGATCTCCTCGATCCCCGGTGCGGCAGCAACCGGGCCGTAGATCGCCAGCGCCGCCCGCGCCATCGTCAGGCCTTCGCCATAGGCGCGCACCGCTGCGGTATCCACCGCGTCGATCTTCGCCACCGCTTCCGCCACCAGCGGGATCCGGCCCCAGATCGACAGAAGCCGCGCATTGCGCTCGGCGCGGCCCGAGGGGCTTTCCAGCCCCATCAACAGCCCCGCCCGCAGCTGCGCCCGGGCGCGCGCCACCTCGGCCTCGGTCATGTCACCGGCGGCGCGTTGCACCTCGGCCAGGGTCAGGTCGGTCAGTTCGCCGATCTCCTCTGCCGACGTGCCGGCATAGATCGTCAGATGCCCGGTGTCCTCATAGGCCGAGGCCTGGGCATAGATCGAATAGCACAGTCCCCGGTCCTCGCGGATCTTCTGGAACAGCCGGCTCGACATGCCGCCACCCATCGCGGTCGCATAGACCTGTGCTGTATGGACCTTGTCGTCGCGGTAGCCCGGCCCCTCGAACGACAGCGCGAAATGGACCTGCTCCAGATCCTTCACTTCGCGCCGCTCGCCACCCTCGAACCGCGCAGGCGCGATGACGGACCGGCCGCGCGGCTTCAGGCCGCCGAAGATGCGCTCGGCGGCAGCGACGATGGCGGCATGGTCCACCCCGCCCGCCGCCGACAGGATCATCTGGTCCGGCCCGTAATGCGCCCCGGTAAAGCCCTCGAAATCCGCCTTGCGGAAGGCGGACACCCGGTCCTCCGGACCCAGGATCGTGCGGCCGAAGGGCTGGTCGGGGTAGGAGACCTCATGCAGCCAGTCGAAGATGATGTCGTCGGGCGTGTCCAGCGCCTGGCCGATCTCCTGCAGGATGACATGGCGTTCCGTCTCGATATCGGCCTTGCGGAACAGGGGGTTGAGCACGATGTCGGCGATCACGTCCAAGGCCATCACCACATCCTGCGACAGCACCCGGGCGTAATAGGCGGTCATCTCGCGGCTGGTGTAGGCGTTGATGTAGCCCCCCACATCCTCGATCTCTTCGGCGATCCGCAGGGCGCTGCGACGACGGGTGCCCTTGAAGGCCATGTGTTCCAGGAAATGCGCGATGCCGTTCTGCGCCGGGGCCTCGTGCCGGCCTCCGGCCTCGACCCACAGGCCGACGCTGGCGGATTGCAGGCCCGGCATCGCCTCGGTCACGATGCGAAAGCCGTTCGGCAGGGTATGAAGCTGTGCGGTCAAGATTGGGTCCAGTGGTTCGGATCGGCGGTTCGGATCGGCGGTTTGGATCGGTCGGACGGTCATACAGGCCCGGCGCGGAATGGAAAAGGGGCAGCACCTGCGCCGTCCGGCACCAAACCCTCCTCGTTCGACATCGTCTCCTCGACGGCAGTTGGACCAGCGAGGCGTGACGAAGTCATCGACCAGCGATCCGGTCGCGCACCAGCGCCTCGATCACCGCAAGGTCATTGGGCACACGGGTCATCCGTTCCGGCTTGTCGAAAAGGTCGGCCATATGCGGCGGCAGCGGCGGTCGCACTCCGGTCGCGCGCTCCACCGCGTCGGGGAACTTGGCCGGATGGGCGGTGGCAAGGGTGATCATCGGCGCCGCGCCGATGTGCTCCTCGGCCACCTTCACCCCGACGGCGGAATGCGGGCACAGCAGCTCTCCGGTCGTCTTCCAGTGCCGGGCGATGGTTTCCAGCGTCTCTTCCTCGCTGCACCGGCCCGAGGCGAACCCGGCGCGCAACGCCTCCAGCGCGCCCTGGCTGATGTGAAAGCCCCCCGCCTTCATCTCGGCCATCAGCGCGGTCACCGCCTTGGCGTCCCGGCCATAGGCATCGAAAAGCGCGCGTTCGAAGTTCGACGAGACCTGGATGTCCATCGATGGGCTGATCGAGGGCCTGACCCCGTTGGTCCGGTAGTCCCCGCCGCGCAGCGCCCGGTCCAGGATGTCGTTCTGGTTGGTGGCGATCACCAGCCGGTCGATCGGCAATCCCATGCGCCGGGCAATGTCCCCGGCGAAGACATCGCCGAAATTGCCGGTCGGCACGGTGAAGCTGACCGCACGCTGCGGCGCGCCCAGGGCTGCGGCGGCGTAAAAATAGTAGACCACCTGCGCCAGCACCCGGGCCCAGTTGATGCTGTTCACCCCCGCCAGCCGCACCCCGTCGCGAAAGGCGAAGTCGTTGAACATGTCCTTCACGCGGGCTTGGGCATCGTCGAAATCGCCGTCCAGCGCCAGCGCATGGCAGTTCGCCTCGACCGGGGTCGTCATCTGCCGCCGCTGCACCTCGCTGACCCGGCCATGCGGCAGCAGGAAGAACACGTCGACGTTGGACAGCCCCCGGAACGCCTCCATCGCCGCCGACCCGGTGTCGCCCGAGGTGGCCCCGACGATGGTGATCCGCTCGCCCGTCCGGGCCAGGGCCGCCTGCATCATCTGCCCGATGATCTGCATGGCGAAGTCCTTGAAGGCCAGCGTCGGACCGTGGAACAGCTCCAGCAGGAAATGGTTCGCGCCCAGTTGCACCAGGGGCGCGCGGGCGGCGTGATGGAAACCGGCATAGGCCTTGTCGATCAGCCCCCGGAACGCGTCGTCCGAAAAGAACCCGCCGATATAGGGCCGCATCACCCGGAAGGCGACATCCTCATAGGGCAGGCCGGCAAGGGCGGCAATTTCGGCCTGGGGCAGGACCGGCACCACCTGGGGCACATAAAGCCCGCCGTCACGGGCCAGGCCTGTCATCATCGCCTCGCCGAAACCAAGCACGGGAGCGGTGCCCCGGGTAGAGATGTAGCTCATCATCCTGCCTTCAGTCCCCCGGCCGTCACGCCGACCGCGTCCTGATACGCCACAGAAGCAGCCCTGTCATCCCCAGCCAGACCACCGCCAGCGAAAACCAGGTGATGGCATAGTTCAGGTGATCATTGCGGAACCCGGCGGTGGACACCCCACGCGGCAACACGCCATCGCCGGTGTCGCTGCGCGCGATGACCAGCACCGGTTCTGTGCCCAGGGCCGCCGCGATCCCGGCCACGTCGCGACCGTACCAGATTGCCCGCGTCGCATCGTAAGGCGGGGTTGCGGGCGCCACGTCATCGGGCCAGTTCAGGTTGCCGGTCACCTCCGCCTGCCGGGCCGGGCGGGGCGCGGACTTCGCCGCCTCCGGCACGAAGCCCCGGTCCACCAGGATCAGCCGTTCGTCCGTCGTCCGGAACGCCGCAATCACCAGGAACCCCGGCCCCGCCTCGCGGGTCGAGGTCAGGACATGCGCCTCCGGCCCCGTGAAGGCGCCCGCGACGCGGACCGCGCGGTAGCGGTCGGTCGCTGCGTCGGGCGTGCCGGGCAATGCGACCGAATCGGCGGCGATCATCGTCTCGGCCTCGGTGATGATCGCTTCCTTCCACGCCAGCCGCTGCACCTGCCAGAGGCCAAGGCCGGTCAGCACCCCGGCGCCCGAAAGGCCAAGGACCAGCGCGAAGATCGTCTTGCGGATCATGTCATCCCCCCGGACCCCGCGCCGGAAAACGACAGCGCAGGCCCGAAGGCCCGCGCTGAAGACTGCTTCGTCCGGTTGAGGCTCAGCCCCGGCCCCAGACATAGACGGCGGCGAAAAGAAACAGCCAGACCACGTCGACAAAGTGCCAGTACCAGGCAGCCGCCTCGAAGCCGATGTGCTTTTCCGGGGTGAAATGCCCCTTGAGCGCCCGGATCAGGCAGACGGTCAGGAAGATCGTCCCGATCAGGACGTGGAAGCCGTGGAACCCCGTCGCCATGAAGAAGCTGGCGCCATAGATGTTGCCAGCAAAGCCAAAGGCGGCGTGGCTGTATTCGTAGGCCTGCATGCCGGTGAAGACGACGCCAAGGCCGATGGCCAGGATCAGCCCGTTCTTCAGATCCCTGCGGTTGTTCTCATGCACAAGGGCGTGGTGCGCCCAGGTTGCCGCGCAGCCCGACAGAAGCAGGATCAGCGTGTTCATCAGCGGCAGGTGCCAGGGGTCGAAAGTCTCGATCCCCACGGGCGGCCAGGGGCCGTCGACCGCTGGGCTCTCGGGCCCCATCGGATACATCCGGTGCTTGAAGAAGGTCCAGAACCAAGCGACGAAGAACATCACTTCGGACATGATGAACAGGATGAACCCGTATTTCAGGCCCAGCCGCACAACCGGGGTATGGTCGCCGACATGGCTTTCATGGACCACCTCGGACCACCAGGCGAACATGACGTACAGCACACCGGCCAGACCGACCAGCGCCAGCCAGTAGGTCCGCAGATGGTCGACAAAGCCGTAGGAACTGTCCGGAGTCGGGTCCGTACCGTGCATCCCCATGACCGCGCCGTACAGCATCAGGATCGCGGCGACGGCTGCTGCAAGCGGCCAGATCGACGGCGGCAGGACGTGGTAGTCGTGGTTCTTGGCATGGGCCATGGCGGGCGGTTCCCTCGTTTCTTGTCGGTCAGTTCAGCGCGCCTGCTTCGGACGCGTCGGATGGGGTCAGCGCCGCCTGCACGTCGGGCAGGGGCGTCTCGTGGAAGGTATAGCTCAGCACGATCTCTTGCACAAACCGGCCCTCGGGGTCATCGACCATCGCCGGATCGACGAAGAAGCTGACCGGCATCTGCACGGTCTCGCCCGGTTGCAGGACCTGCTCCTGAAAGCAGAAACAGTCGATCTTGGTGAAGAAGCCACCCGCCGCATAGGGAAAGACGTTGAAACTTGCGGTGCCCGCGACCGGCCGGCTGGTCGGGTTGTGCGCCTCGAAGAAGGCCAGGCCGGTCTCGCCGATCCGGATCTCCATCGAGGGGACGACGGGCCGGAAGGTCCAGGGCATCCCCTGCTCCAGCGAGGCGTCGAAGCGCACCTTCACCCTCTGGTCAAGGATCCGGTCCGCCCCGTCTGCAGCGACCGAGGTCGCGCCGGCAAAACCGGTGACGCGGCAGAACCAGTCGTAGAACGGCGGGATGATCACGATGGTGGTGAAGGCCAGCGTCGCGACCATCGCCACCAGAAAGGCCAAAGTGCGGTTCGAACCCGAAAGGCGCGGGAAGATCATGGCGCACCCTCCGGCTTCGCCGTCCCGGGCTGCACCACATGGTCATAGCCCTGCATCGGCTCACCACGCGTGACCTTCACGACGGTCAGCGCGAAGACCAGCCCGACGAAGGCCGCCAGCGTCAGCCCAAGGCCAAGGTTGCGGCCAAAGCGGCGCTTGTGCAGCTCATGCTCCGGGCGAAAGGTCATCACCAGCCCCCAAGACCGTATGGCTTCAGCGCCGCTTCGACAAGGAAGGCCGCGAAGTGCAGGAAAAGGTAAAGCAGCGAGAAGCGGAAGACCGCCTTCTCGACCGCATACTTGTCGGCTTCCGCCACCGCCTCGTCGCGCCGCCAGATGCGGACCGCGCCGATGACGAACCACAGGTTCAACGCCACCGCGACCGCCAGCGTCAGCGGCCCGCCGATCGACGTGAGCGCCGCCCCGATGGCAACGGGCACCAGAAGCAGCGTGTAGACCAGGATATGCGCCCGCGTCGATTTGCGGCCATGGGTCACGGTCAGCATCGGCACCCCGGCAGTGTGGTAATCTTCCTTCATGAACAGCGCGAGCGCCCAGAAATGCGGCGGCGTCCACATGAAGATCAGCGCGAACATCAGCACCGCCTCAAGGCTGACCTGTCCGGTCGCCGCCACCCAGCCGATCATCGGCGGAAAGGCCCCGGCGGCCCCGCCGATGACGATGTTCTGCGGCGTCAGGCGCTTCAGCCACATCGAATAGACCACGGCGTAGAAGAAGATGGTAAAGGCCAGCAGCCCCGCCGCGACCAGATTGGTCGCCAGCGCCAGCATCACCACGCTGATCCCCGACAGTGCCAGGCCGATGGCCAGAGCCTCGCCGCCCTCGACCCGGCCCGAGGGCACCGGACGGCGCGCGGTGCGCTTCATCACCGCGTCGATGTCGGCGTCCCACCACATGTTCAGCGACCCCGAGGCCCCCGCCCCCAGCGCGATGAACAGGATTGCGGCCAGCCCCTCGACCGGATGCAGCCCGACGGGCGCCACCAGCAGGCCGACCAGCGCGGTAAACACCACCAGCGACATCACGCGCGGCTTCAGAAGCTGGACGTAATCGCCAAAGCCCGCCTCGCGAGGGGCTTCGGCGGTCGTCTGGAAGGTGGCAGTGTCGGTCACTTCTGGTTCCGTTCTGGCTTTGAGGCCCGCGCCTGCGGACCCCGGTCGCTGGTCAGCGCGCGGCGCGGTCTCAGTCGTTCGCGGCCATGTCGACGGGGGCTGCGCCTTTCAGGTGCGACAGCTCGACCTCGCCGTTCTTGGCGCCCGCCAGCCAGTCGGCATATGTGGCTTCCGACACGACCTTGACGGTGATCGGCATGTAGGCATGCATCTGGCCGCACAGTTCCGAACACTGGCCGAAGTAGATGCCTTCCTGGTCAGCCTTGAACCACAGCGCGGCGATCCGCCCCGGGACCGCGTCCTGCATCACGCCGAAGGCCGGCATCTTCCAGGAATGGATCACGTCCGCCCCGGTGACCTGGACCACGATCGTCTTGCCGACCGGAACCACCACGGCGGTATCGGTGGCCAGCAGGAACTGCTCCTTGCTGTAGCCGGCCGCCGCCAGCTCGGCTTCGATCTCGGGGGTCAACATGTTGTTGCCGCCCGCCGCGGGCGAGCCGATCATGTAGCTGTCGAAGCCCACGCCCTCATCGACGTATTCGTAGTTCCAGTACCACTGGTAGCCGGTCGCCTTGATCGTCACGTCCCCGACCGGGATCTGCTGGTCCTTGAACAGCACCGGCAGCGAGAACGCACCGATCACCACCAGGATCACGACCGGGATCAGCGTCCATGCCACTTCCAGCGGCGAGTTGTGGGTAAAGCGGCCGGGCGTCGGGTTGGCCTTCGAGTTGAAGCGCAGGATCACATAGATCAACAAGGCGGTCACGAAGACCACGATCGCGGTGATGATGTACAACAGCATCCCGTCCAGCCATTGCTGGTCCTGGGCAAAGCCGGTGGACGCGGGCTGGAACCCCATGCCGCCCTGGACCGGCTGCCCAATGATCTCAAGCGCCTGCTGCGCAAGCGCGGCTCCGGCGGCAAGGCCTGCCAGCGTTGCCGCAGAAATCCCGGTCATCACGGTCGATAGGCGCATGTCTGTTATCCCGTTCGTGTCGCGGCCTTGCGCCGCCGTCTTTCGGAAGGCCCGGACTGGGCAGAATCCCGATATATCGCGCGGCGTTCAAACCATATTAGCGCCACCGCGACAAGCGAAACCGTTGCGACATAGCGGCGCCCCCCTGGTGTTTTCGGCGCGAAAGGCGGCTTCCTGGTCCTGGTCAAACGCACCTTCTTCACCTGCGCGCTGCTCTATGCCGCCGTCCTGTCGGGCATGGTGCTTTGGCAGTGCCACCTGCCGTGCTTTCCCTCGCGGCGGGACCCCGCGCCCGCAGAGCTTGGGCTGCACGGCGTCCCGCGCGAGATCGTGCCAACCGCCGACGGCGAAAGCCTGGTGCTGTGGTTCGCGCCGCCCGCGTCGGGCCGTCCGATGATCCTGTTCCTGCACGGCAATGCCGGGTCGGTCGCGGACCGGGCCGGGCGAATGGCCTTCTACCAAAGCCGGAGCTTCGGTGCGACCTTCCTGTCCTGGCGCGGCCATGGCGGCAGCAACGGCCGCCCCACCGAGGCCGCCTGGCGCTTTCTTGCCGGGGCCGGGGTTCCGCCTGGACGGATCGGGGTGATGGGAGAATTCCTTGGCACCGAGGTCGCGGCCCTGGTGCCGGAAGCGCCGTTCACCGCCGCCGTCGACTTGGCCACCCGCGCCTATCCCTGGCTGCCGGTCCGGCTGCTGATGCGCGACCAGTTCCGCTCGCGCAGCCGGATCGGCGCGGTCCGCGCGCCGCTTTTTATCCTGCATGGCGAGGTCGATACCGTCATTCCGTTTGCCTTCGGACAAGACCCGTTCGCGCTGGCGAATACGCCAGAGACCGTCGTCTCTCTCGGGCCAGTCGGGCATGAGGCCCTGGCGATCCCGCGACTTGGGGCGCGGGCGCCGATTTCGTCGCAGCGGCAATCCCGCCTTGACCCGGGCCCCGGCGCAGCCCATCTCTGCAGCGCTGCACCCGACGAGGCCCCGATGACCGACGCTCCCTTCCGCCCGTTCGACACGCATCTTGACGAAGCCGCCGCTCTGGCCACCCTGCGGACCGCGACCGACGGGGCCGACGATGGCGAGCTGTTCCTCGAACGCCGCCGGGCCGAAGCGCTGGTCCTCGATGACGGCCGCATCCGTCAGGCGACCTATGACGCCAGCCAGGGCTTCGGCCTGCGCGCCGTGCGGGGCGAGGTGGCTGGCTACGCCCATTCGACCGAAATAACCGAAACCGCGCTGCGCCGCGCCTCCGAAACCGCCCGGCTGGCTGTCGGCGCAGGCGGCGGCACCCTAGCGCCCGGCCCGCGCGGCACCAACACCCGGCTTTACCGTCCCGACGATCCGATGGCTGACGCAGCTTTCCCGGTGAAGATCGACCTTCTGCGCGAGATCGACGCCCATGCCCGCGCGCTGGATCCTCGCGTGGTGCAGGTTTCGGCCACGCTGTCGGCCAGCCTGCAAGAGGTCGAGATCCTGCGCCCCGACGGTCTGCGCCTGGCGGACGTGCGGCCGATGGCCCGGCTGAACGTCTCGGTGATGATCGAAGAGGGCGGCCGCCGCGAACAGGGCGGCTCAGGCATCGGCGGGCGGCATGGGCTGGCCCGGCTGATGGCGCCCGCGACCTGGAAGGTCCAGATCGCCGAGGCGCTGCGGATCGCACAGGTGAACCTTGGCGCTGTCGAGGCTCCGGCGGGGGTGATGGACGTGGTCCTTGGCCCCGGCTGGCCCGGCATCCTGCTGCACGAGGCGATCGGCCACGGGCTGGAGGGCGACTTCAACCGCAAGGAAACCTCGGCCTTCGCTGGCCTGATGGGGAAACAGATCGCCTCGAAAGGGGTGACTGTCCTGGATGACGGCACAATCCCCGACCGGCGCGGCAGCCTGTCCATCGACGACGAGGGCACCCCCTCGGCCCGCAACGTGCTGATCGAGGACGGGGTCCTGGTCGGCTACATGCAGGACCGCCAGAATGCCCGGCTGATGGGGGTTGCCCCGACTGGCAACGGACGACGCGAAAGCTTCGCCCATATCCCGATGCCCCGGATGACCAACACCTACATGCTTTCCGGTCCGGACGACCCGGCGGGGATCGTGGCCAGCCTCAAGGACGGCATCTATGCCGTGGGCTTCGGCGGCGGTCAGGTTGACATCACCTCCGGCAAGTTCGTGTTCTCCTGCACCGAGGCCTACCGGGTGAAGAACGGCGTGATCGGCGCGGCCGTCAAAGGCGCCACCCTGATCGGCGACGGGGCGACCGCCCTGAAAGGCATCCGCGCCATCGGCAACGACCTGCAGCTTGACCCCGGCATCGGCAACTGCGGCAAGGCCGGGCAATGGGTGCCGGTCGGCGTCGGCCAGCCGACGCTGCTGATCGGCGGGCTGACGGTGGGCGGGGCAGCGGCGTGAGGCTCGGCGATGACTTCGTCATTCCTCCCGACCTCTGACAAGGCGCTGAAGTCGAACGAAGAGGCGCAGGCCTACCGCCCGAACTTGCCCTTCAACGCATCCGCAAAGGCATTGCCGCCGCCTTGCGGCCCAGCCTCCATCGGCCCGCGCGCCGGTTTCGGCGGAGGTGCGGCCCGCTCGCGCACCGCCTCGCGCGCCTCGCCTGTGTCGCGTTTCATCGTCAGGCCGATGCGCTTGCGGGCCACGTCGACCTCGACGACCCGAACCTTGACCACGTCCCCCGCCTTCACCACGGCATGGGGGTCCTTCACGAAGCTGTCGGACAGCTGGCTCACATGCACCAGCCCGTCCTGATGCACCCCCACATCGACAAAGGCCCCGAAAGCCGCGACATTGGTGACCGTGCCTTCCAGCAGCATCCCCGGTTTCAGGTCCTTGATGTCGTCCACCCCGTCGGCAAAGGTCGCCGTGCGGAACGACGGGCGCGGGTCGCGGCCGGGTTTTTCCAGTTCCGCCAGAATGTCCTTGACCGTGGGCAGCCCGAAACGGTCATCGGCGAAATCGCGTGGCTCGACCTGTCGCAGAACCGCCGGATCGGCCATGACCGCCTGCAGATCGCGCCCGCAGGCTTTCACGATTCGGCGGGCAAGATCATAGGCTTCCGGATGCACTGATGAGCCATCCAGCGGCTCCCGCCCGCCGGGTATCCTCAGAAAGCCCGCCGCCTGCTCAAAGGCCTTTGGGCCCAGCCGCGCGACCTTCAGAAGATCCTTGCGGGTCGTGAACGGCCCCATCTGGTCACGATGCGCGACGATCGCCTCGGCCAGCCCGGGCCCGACACCCGAGACCCGCGCCAGCAAGGGTGCCGAGGCAGTGTTGAGGTCCACCCCCACCGCGTTCACTGCATCCTCGACCACCGCCTCAAGGCTGCGTCCCAGTCGGTGCTGGTCCACGTCATGCTGGTACTGGCCGACGCCGATGGCCTTCGGCTCGATCTTCACCAGTTCGGCCAGGGGGTCCTGCAGGCGCCGGGCGATGCTGACCGCGCCGCGCAAGCTGACGTCCAGTCCGGGAAACTCTTTCGCCGCCAGCTCGCTTGCCGAATAGACCGAGGCCCCCGCCTCGCTGACGATCACCTTGACCGGCTTTTCCCCCGGCAGAAGGGCAAGGATGTCGGCGACCAGTTTCTCGGTCTCGCGGCTTGCCGTGCCGTTGCCGATCGCGATCAGCTTGATTTCGTGCCTGCCGATCAGCCGCGCCAGCGCCGCCTGCGCGCCGCGCAGATCGTTGCGGGGCTGGAACGGATAGACGGTGTCGGTCTCCAGCACCTTGCCGGTCCCGTCCACAACCGCGACCTTCACACCGGTCCGGATGCCGGGGTCCAGCCCCATCGTCGCCTTGCCTCCGGCGGGGGCGGCCAGCAACAGGTCCTTGAGGTTGCGGGCAAAGACCCGGATCGCCTCGGCCTCGGCGGCGTCGCGCAGTTCGGCCATCAGATCCAGCGTCAGGCTGGTCCGCAGCTTGACCCGCCAGGCCCAGGCCGCGGCCTCGCGCAGCCAGCGGTCGCCCGGACCGGCCAGGCCATTGCCCAGCTCAGAGCCAAGGCCAGAGCCAAGGCCAGACCCAAGGCCAGACCCCGCTGCGGCGCCCAATGCCGCACCGCAGGCTCGCTCGGCGGGGCTTTCGCCGCGCGGGGCCTCCAGGTCAAGTTCAAGGTCCAGCAGCAGGAACTCTTCGTTCCGCCCACGGAACATCGCCAGCGCCCGGTGGCTTGGCACCCGCGAGAACGGCTCGGAATGCGCGAAGTAGTCCGAGAACTTGGCCCCCGCCACCTCCTTGCCGGCAATACCCCGCGCCACCAGCCGTCCCGCCTTGCGCATGTGATCGCGCAGCCGCCCAAGCAGCGGGGCATCCTCTGCCAGCCCCTCGGCCAGAATGTCGCGCGCGCCCTCCAGCGCGGCCTTGCTGTCGGCAAAGCCCTCGGTCAGGAAGCCTTGGGCCAAGGCCACCGGATCGGCGGCGCGGCTGGCAAGAATGGCGTCCAGCAGCCCCTGCAGCCCGCCCTCGCGCGCGATCATCGCCTTCGTCCGGCGCTTTGGCTTGTAGGGCAGATAGATGTCCTCCAGCTCGGCCTTGGTGACCGCCCCGGCGATGGCTTGCGCCAGGGCCTCGGTCATCCGGCCCTGGTCGCCGATCGACCCCGCAATCGCCGCCCGCCGGGCCTCAAGCTCGCGCAGATAGACCAGCCGCTCCTCCAGCCGCCGCAACTGCGTGTCATCCAGCCCGCCCGTCGCCTCCTTGCGGTAGCGCGCGATGAAGGGGACCGTTGCCCCCTCGTCCAGAAGGGCGATGGCCGCCGTCACCTGCGCAGGCTGGGCGGCGATCTCGGCGGCGATGGTGCGGGGGATCAGGGCCAGGCTCATGCGACTCCTCAAAGCTCGGGACGGTCGACCATAGCCGCCGCCAGATCGCCCGCAAGCCCCGCTCCGGCGCTGCGCCTGGCGATCTTTGGCATCGGGACGGAAGGGCGTGGTACAGCTTCCCCGGCTCGAACGGGGGACCCCCAGATCCACAATCTGGTGCTCTAACCAACTGAGCTAAAGCTGCACTTGGGCGCGATTTAGCCCCGTGCCCCCCGGATTGCAAGCCCGATCGGCACCCTGCCCGCCGCGAAACCCGCTTGCGCGGTCCGGTGCGAACCGCTAGGCCGCTTGCCACCAAGCCGGAGGCCGCCATGGGCATCGACAAGCAAAGCGACATTGCCGCCAACATCCAGATCGGCCCGACCGAGCTTGGCATGGTGCGGATCTATATCGAGGCCGAAGGCGGGATCGAGCTGCCGCTCGACTTCGATCCCGAAGAAGCCGACGAGATCGCCGAAGAACTGCGCGCCGCCGCCGAAGCGGCACGCGCCATGGGCGATGGCGGGAAAAAGAAGCGCTGACCTGAAGCGCCCCTCATCCAGCCCTTGCGGGCTGTCTTCGGTCAGCGAAGAGCGCCCGACAGGGAGCGATGAGCGGTCACCAAAGAACCCCGGCCGCCGGATCGCGCATCAGCTGCAGCCGGCCCGCCGCCGTCCGGGCAAAGGTCCGCAGCACCAGCTTGCGCCGCGCGCCTGACAGCGGCGTTTCGGGCGCCATCCGCACCACTTCGGCATCAAACGCATCGGCAAGGATCAGCCCCGATTCCTCGGGCAAGAGATCGACCGGGAAGTCGGCATCCACCGCCCAGAAGAACCGGTCGCACCAGTCCAGATAGCCCTGCCATTTGCTGTCGGCGCGAAAATCGGCCCGGCCCGACTTGCACTCGACCACCCAGACCTCGCCCCGCGGGCCAATGGCCATCACGTCGACCCGCAGGCCGGGGGCCGGGACCAGTTCCTCGACGCAGACGAAATCCAGCGCGCGCAGGCCCCGGCAGACCCCACGCTGCAGGCGCTGGCCGGGCAGAGAGGGCACGACCTCAGGAATATCGACGGGCATGTCCATCGCGGAACAATGAACCAAAGGTGAACATCTGTCCAGACGGACCAAGAAACCCCGCGTGCTGCCGGTACCTTGCAGCCCGGCACTGCACGCCCTATGTTCATCGATGGCGGGTGCTGCTCTTCGCGTGCGGGGCCAATTTTCCAGTGGCCGATAAGCAAGCGAACGGGGGCTGGCTCTGCCCGGATCCTGGTCCGGGTATCTGGCGCCCACCTGAGACCTCTGGCTCTCGGGAAAACCCCGGTCCTCACGGTTGCTGCGGGCCCGCCACCTTACTTCCGGCGACTCTCGACCCGGATCGGAATCGGGATCAAAACCGGCTCCCGCGCGCCATGACCGCCAAACGGGCCCTGGTCATCCCCGGCGACAGCCATGACTTGCCAGGCAAACTGCACCGACGAGAATACGATCCCGTTGAACACGACCAACATCGTGGCGGCGATCCAGCCGATGTCGGACCCCAGGATCAGGTGCCCGATCCCAGCCACGTCCCACCAGACCAGGCCGGCGGTAAAGACCATCGCAAGGGCAACTCCGACGGCGACACTGCGAAGGTAAAGGCGAATGAGTTCAGGCATCTGACCCTCCATGCATTCGGGGAAGATAGTGCTCGATTGCGGCACTTCCATGGGTCAAAGCGGAATCTTGGCAAACCCGTCGCGCAGCGCCGTGGACCAGGCCTCGCTCATTGCCCGAAAGGACGGATCCCCCGCCTCGATCCGCCGCTTCTCGGTGACCCGAAGGGCGTCCTTGCCGATCACCGCAAGGTCCAGCGGCATGCCGACCGACAGGTTCGACCGCACGGTCGAATCCATCGACAGCAGCACCGCCTTTTGCGCATCCGCAAGGCTGGTCGAGGGCTTCACCACCCGGTCGAGGATCGGTTTGCCATATTTGTGCTCGCCGATCTGCAGGAAAGGCGTGTCTTCGGTCGCCTCGATGAAATTGCCTTCCGGGTAGATCAGGAAAAGCCGCATCCCGCCGCCCTTCCTTTGCCCCGCGACGATCATGCTGGCGCTGGCCCCCTGGCTGAGCGACAGCTTGTGGTCGATCTCGGCCCGGACCTGCGACAGCTTCGCGCCCACGATCTCGGCGACCTTCAGCATGGTCGGCGCCAGCATGATCGAGCTGTCGGGCGTGGCGTCGGGATCATCGTTGGCATCGTGCAGCCGCGCGATGGTGGTCTGGGTGACCGACAGGCTTCCAGCAGTCAGGATCACGATCACCCGTTCGCCCGGGTCCTCGAAGGTGAACATCTTGCGGTAGGTGGAAATGTTGTCGAGGCCCGCATTGGTCCGCGTGTCCGACAAAAGCACCATGCCCTCGTTCAACAGAAGGCCCACGCAGTAGGTCATTCGTCCGTCCCTCGATTTTCACCGGACCCTATTGGCTTGCCTGCAGGATCGCAACCGTCACATCCATCGCCTCGCGCCCCGCGCCCCGCGCGATGCCCCGGATCGGGGCTGCATCCTGTGCGTCAAAGCCTGATCCCAGCCGGATATAGCGGTCATCCGGGCAGCAGCGGTTCGCCGGGTCAAAGCCGACCCAGCCCAGGCCGGTTATGTGAAGCTCGGCCCAGGCATGCGCGGCCTCATGCGCCAGCCCGTCCGCGTCCGAGAAAAGATAGCCCGAGACATAGCGCCCCGGCACCCCCCGCACCCGCGCCACCGCGATCAGCGCATGCGCGTGGTCCTGGCAGACGCCTTCGCCCAGCGCCAGCGCCTCGGCCGCCGTGGTATGCGCGCCGGTCACCCCGGGCCGGTAGGCGATGGCGTCGGCCACTGCCGCGCTCAGCGAATGCGCAAGCGCCAGGGCATCGCCCCCCTCTGCCCTGCGCGCCAAAGCCGACAGCGCCGCGTCGCTGCGCGTGGGGTGGGTCGCCCGCATGTAACACTCGGGCATCGCAACCTCCTTGTGGTCCTTCAGCACGCCGGTCAGGTCGACCGTGTCGATGGTGCCCGTGACATGCACCAAGACTTCGCTTACCGGACCTGCCACCGTCCAGCCCTGTACCAGGTCCCCCGCCCCGTCCCGAAATGCGGCCCCGCGCACGCCCCCCGAAACCGTGACCTCCCACGAGATCGCCTTCTGCCCGGCATAGACCGACGGTTGAAGACGATGGCTTTGCACCACCGACCGGGCCGGGCTGTCGTAAAGATAGCGCGTCACATGGTCGACCGTCAGCCGCATCACCGCATCTCCCCGCTCAGGTAGGTCCCATGGATCGCCAGCGCCAGCGCGGCGGTGCTGCCGATGAAGCGGGTCAGGTATTCGTGCAGGCCCTCCTCGAAGATGCCCTCGACCGTCGTGGCCTCCATCGCCGCCACCAGGTCCCGCGCCTGTCCCTGCGCCTCGGTCTCGCGGCCGTAGGACTTGGCCAGCCGACCAAGATGGTTCGCCATGCCGGCCACGCAGGTGGTCAGCGACCGGGGCGCTTGCAGGTTCAGGATCAGGAAGTCGGCGATCTTCGCCGCCGTCACCTCGCCGCCATAGGCCCAGTGAAACGCCCGCTGCGACCCCATGGCGCGCAACAGCGTGGACCACTGATAGTTGTCCAGCCCCGATCCGACAAAATCGACGCGCGGCAGAAGGACGTAATACTTCACGTCCATCAGCCGCGCCGTGCTGTCGCTGCGTTCCAGATAATAGCCGATGTTCAGGAAATTGAACCCGTCATTGCGCAGCAAGGTCGCGTCGATCGCCCCCCGCACCATCGCCGCATGGCGCATCACCCAGTCGGTCAGGCGGCTGAGGTCCAGTTCAGACCTTGGCCGCCGCTCCAGCGCCTTCAGCTCCTGGAAGGCAGTGTTGATCGCATCCCACACCTGCGTCGTCAGCGCAGTGCGGACGATCCGCCCGTTCTCCCGCGCCGCCGTGATGCAGCTTGCGACCGACGACGGGTTGTCGTGGTCGAAAAAGAGGAAGCTTTCGATGTTGCGCTGCACCGGGTCGCCGTATTTCTTCGCGAAGGACTCGGCCATGCCCGTTGCCTGCAGCAGGCTGTCCCATTCGCTGCGATAGCCGTGGGCCGAAGGGATCAGGCTGATCCGGCTGCCCACCTCCAGCAATCGTGCCACGGTATCGGCCCGCTCCATGTAGCGCGCGATCCAGTAAAGGTTGTCGGCGGTCCGGCTCAGCATGGCCTGGCCTCCGCTTTGCGCCCGAACGATCTTCCTGCGAAAAACCGCTCTTTCAATTCTTCGCAGAAGAACTGTTCGCCCCTCATTCGGCCAGCACCCAGGTATCCTTGACCCCGCCCCCCTGCGACGAGTTCACCACCAGCGACCCCTCCTTCAGCGCCACCCGCGTCAGCCCCCCCGGCACCAGCTCGATCCCTTCCCCGACCAGGCAATAGGGCCTCAGGTCCACATGCCGCGGGGCCACCCCCTCCTCGACGAAAGTCGGCACGCAAGACAGGGCCAGCGTCGGCTGGGCGATGTAGCTGCCGGGGTTCTCGACGATCTTCGCCCGGAACCGCTCCACCTCCTCGCGGCTCGCCTTCGGGCCGACCAGCATCCCGTACCCGCCCGAGCCATGCACCTCTTTCACCACCAGCTCCGGCAGGCAGGACAGGACATGCTTGAGGTCATCCGCCTTGCCGCATTGCCAGGTCGGCACATTCTGCAGAATCGGCTCTTCGCCCAGGTAGAAGCGGATCATCTCCGGAACAAAACAGTAGACCGCCTTGTCATCCGCCACCCCTGCCCCCGGCGCGGAACAGATGCTGACCCCGCCGCTGCGATAGACATCCATCAGCCCCGGTATCCCCAGCATGCTGTCGGGCCGGAAACACAGCGGGTCCAGATAGGCGTCGTCGATCCGCCGGTAGATCACATCCACCCGGCGCGGGCCTTCGGTCGTGCGCATCCAGACGAATTCACCTTCGACGAACAGATCCTGCCCCTCGACCAGCTCCACCCCCATCAGGTCGGCCAGCAACGAATGCTCGTAATAGGCCGAGTTGAAATGCCCCGGCGTCAGGATCACCACCACCGGCTCGCCCTTGCACTTCTTCGGCGCGACACTCGCCAGCGTGCGGCGCAGCTTTTCGGAATAGCCGTCCACCGGCTCGATCCGGTTCTCGCGGAAAAGGTCGGGGAACATCCGCATCATGATCTCGCGGGATTCCAGCATGTAGCTGACCCCGGATGGCGTGCGGCAGTTGTCTTCCAGCACGAAGAATTCGTCCGGCCCGGTGCGCACGATGTCGATCCCGACGATGTGGGAATAGACGCCCTTCGGCGGCACGATCCCCGCCACCGCCTTCTCATAAGCCTCGTTCTGGTAGACCAGCCGCGCCGGGATCCGGCCCGCCCGCACGATCTCGCCCCGGCCGTAGACATCGACAAGGAAGGCGTTCAGCGCCCGGGCCCGCTGCTTGATCCCCTTTTCCAGCTTTCCCCATTCCCGGGCCGAGAACACCCGGGGGAACATGTCGAACGGGATCAGCCGGTCCGGATCGCCGCCCTCGCCATAGACCGCGAAGGTGATCCCGATCCGGCGGAAAAGGGCCTCCGCCTCGGCCTGCTTCAGGTGCCGCAGTTCCTGCGGCATCGCCGCCACCCAATCCTCCAGCCGCGCATAGGGGGGGCGGACGGCCTGGCCCTGGAACATCTCGTTGAACTGCGCCACGCCACCACCTCAGGGCTATCCAAACGGCAGTAGAACAGGCGACCCGCGCTGCGGAAAGCCCCCCAGGACGAAAAAGCGCCCGCGCGGTCATCATCCGCCAAAGTTTTGGGCACTTCCCCGCAGGACTGCCCGCCCGGCCCCGGTAAAGACCGGTTCGGTCCGCCCGCCGCAAAACCCGGCCCCGGCCTGCCGCCTGACCCGACCCGCCGTCGGCAAAGCCCGGCCCCGGCGCGCCGCCTGACCCGCCCCGCCCGCCGCAAAACCCGGCCCCGACGCGGCACCAGACCCGACCCGCCGTCAGCAAAGCCCGGCCCCGCCAGTATCACCATCATCGCCGGCCGTCCCGGGCGCGGCGAACCCGTGCCCCCTCGCGCAATTTTCCCGCCCCATCATCTTCGCCGTCAAGGCTGCCTGACCCGCCCGTTCACGGCGGTCGTCTCAGGTCTCCTTCGGCCCAGCCTACCTGGCAAACCTGTATGGCCGATCCGTATGGCCGACCTGTCTGTCCGACCTCGCTGGGCAACCTGCGGCTTTTCACGGTCCCGCCATCCCCCGCCGACCCTGCCTCCTAAGTCCTCAACTCCCTGCCCCGCTTGCTTCTTGCCAAATACTCCCGCCGGAGGCGTCGACGGCCCAGCCTGATCCGCCTTCTCCCGTCGGTCCCCGCCCGCCGCCCCGCCTTCTGCCCGGGCCCCGGCGATCGACCCCTCTTGCGCGCCCCTGCCCCCGCGCTACCCTCCGGGCATGCGCGGACCGGTCCTCAGCTTCACCGACCAAGGCATCTACTGCCCGGCCGGCGACTTCCACATCGACCCCTGGCGCCCGGTCCCCCGCGCCTTGATCACCCATGGGCACTCGGACCATGCCCGCTCCGGCCACGGCGCCTATCTTGCCACGCAATTGGCCCTTCCGGTGATCCGCCACCGGCTTGGAAAGATCACCGCCGAAGGCATCGCCTACGACAGTCCCCGCCGGATCGGTGGCGCGGTCGTCTCGTTCCACCCCGCAGGCCACGTCCCCGGCTCGGCCCAGATCCGGGTCGAGGTGGCAGGAGAGGTCTGGGTCGTCTCGGGCGACTACAAGACCGAAGCCGACGGCCTTGCCGAGGCGTTCCAGCCCGTCCGCTGCCACGCCTTCATTTCGGAATGCACCTTCGGGCTGCCGGTTTTCCGCTGGGAACCGCAGCCCTTGGTCATGGACCGGATCGCCCGCTGGTGGGCCGCCACTGCGGCGCAGGGCAAGACCGCGATCCTTGGGGCCTACAGCTTCGGCAAGGCGCAGCGGCTGCTGGCGGGCCTGCCGCCGATCGGTCCGATCCTGACCCATGGCGCGGTCGAAGATGTCACCGCAATCCTGCGCCAGCAAGGCTATGCCCTGCCGCCAACGATCCGCGTCACCCCCGATGTCACTGCGAAAGCCCCTCCCGGCGCGCTGGTGATCGCCCCGCCCTCGGCGCTTGGCAGCGCCTGGGCCAACCGGCTTGGCCCCGCCGAAGAGGCCTTCGTCTCCGGCTGGATGGCCGTCCGGGGCATCCGCCGCCGCCGCGCGCTGGGGACCGGCTTCGTGCTGTCCGACCATGCCGACTGGCCGGGCCTGAACGACGCGATCCGCGCGACCGGGGCGGAACGGGTCTTCGTCACGCACGGCTACACTGCGCCTTTCCGGCACTGGCTTGAGACCCGGGGCTACGACGCCGGCATCGTCGAGACCGGCTTCACCGGCGACGACGCCGAAGTCACCGAATGAACCGCTTCGCCGCCCTTTTCTCGGCGCTTGACGGCACCACCAGGACCGGTGCCAAGACCGCAGCCCTGGCCGACTATTTCCGCACTGCCCCCGAGGCTGACCGCATCTGGACCATCGCCCTTCTGACCGGCCGCCGCCCGAAACGCGCCGTCAATGCGACCGAACTGCGCCTCTGGGCCGCCGAGGCCGCCGGCATCCCCGACTGGCTTTTCGAGGAAAGCTACACCGTCGTCGGCGATCTGGCCGAGACCATCGCCCTTCTCCTTCCCCCGCCCGGCCTGGCAACCGACCTCAGCCTGGATCAGACGATCCGCAGCCTGATGCAGCTGACCGGGCAGCCACCCGAGGCGCGCAAGGCTGCCGTCCTTGACGCCTGGGCCGCCCTGCCTGCGACCGAGCGGTTCCTCTACAACAAGCTGCTGACCGGCGGCTTCCGGATGGGCGTGGCACAGGGCCTGCTGACCCGCGCGCTGGCGCAGGCGACAGGGGTGCAAGAGGCCACCCTCGCCCACCGCCTGATGGGCAACTGGGACCCCGCCCGCACGTCCTTCGCAACCCTGATCGCCGGCGATGCGGGCGGTGACGCGCGCCCCTACCCTTTCGCCCTCGCCTCGCAACTCGAAGACGGGCCCAAGGCGCTTGGTGCCCCCGCAGACTGGCTCGCCGAATGGAAATGGGACGGCATCCGCGGCCAGCTGGTCGCCCGCGCCGGGGCCTTCGCGCTCTGGTCGCGCGGCGAAGAGCTGATCACCGACCGCTTCCCCGACCTTGCCCCCCTTGCCGATTTCCTGCCCCCCGGCACGGTGATCGACGGCGAGATCCTCGCCTGGGACGGCGCGCAAGGCCGCCCGCTTCCCTTCGCCGCCCTGCAAAAGCGGATCGGCCGCAAGACGGTGCCGAAATCGCTTCTGGCCCAGGCCCCGGCCCGGATCCTCGCCTATGATCTGCTTGAAGACAAAGGCGAGGACATCCGCGACCGGCCCCTGTCCCACCGTCGCGCCCGGCTGGAGGCGATCGTGAAGAGCCTTCCCCCCGGCCTGCCCCTTGCCACGTCACCCGCGATCGCGGCAGCAGACTGGGACAGCCTGGCCAAAGTCCGCGCCACCGCCCGCAAGACCGGGGCCGAGGGGCTGATGCTGAAGCGCGCAAGCTCGCCCTACTTCACCGGGCGCAAGCGGGGCGACTGGTGGAAATGGAAGCTCGACCCCTGGACGGTGGACGCGGTCATGCTCTACGCGCAGGCCGGGCATGGACGCCGGGCGAACCTCTTCACCGACTTCACCTTCGGCATCCGCGATGGCAACGACCTTGTGCCTTTTGCCAAGGCCTATTCCGGCCTGACCGACGCCGAGTTTGCCGAAATCACCCGCTGGGTGCAGAGCCATACGCTTGAACGCTTCGGCCCGGTCCGCAAAGTGCCCGCCGAACTGGTGTTCGAGATCGGTTTCGAAGGCATCCAGGCCAGCCCGCGCCACAAAAGCGGCATCGCGCTGCGCTTTCCCCGCATGCTGCGCTGGCGGCGCGACAAGGGCGTGGCGGACATCGACACCCTGGACAGTCTGCGTGCGCTGCTGAACGCGGCGGGCTGAACGCCTGGCCCGGACCCAAATTTCTTGCGCAAGAAACTTGACGCCCGCCGCCTCGGGGTTGCACCCGGCCGTCACCGCGCCCTAGATGACGTCTGTCAAGTGTCCCCGGAGTTGCCCCATGTCCCTTCCCCTTCCCCTGCCCCACCCCGTCTTTGACACCAACATCTCGCAAGGCGGCTTTGGCGATCTTCCGGACTGGGACCTGACAGACCTCTATCCGGCGCCGGACGCCCCGGAATTCGCCCGCGACATGGCCGCACTCGAGGCCGGGTGCAGCGCCTTCGCCGCCGCCCATGAAGGCAAGCTTGGCCGGCTGGATGCGGACGGGCTTCTGGCCTGCGTGACCGAATATGAACGCATCGACATCCTAGCCGGGCGGCTGATGTCCTTTGCGGGATTGCGCTACTACCAGAACACCATGGACAGCGACCGCGCCAAGTTCATGGGGGATGCAGAAGGCCGGGTGACGACCGCGACCACGCCGCTGGTGTTCTTCAGCCTTGAGTTCAACCGGCTGGACGATGATCACCTCACCCGCCTGATGGCGGCCCACGCCGGGCTTGCCCGCTACAAGCCGGTCTTTGACCGGATGCGCGCAATGCGCCCGCACCAGCTTTCGGACGAGCTGGAAAAGTTCCTCCATGACGCCAGCGTCGTCGGCGCCTCGGCCTGGAACAAGCTTTTTGACGAGACGATGGCCGGCCTCATGTTCGCCGTTGCCGGCGAGGCCGAGGAGCTGAACCTCGAAGCGACGCTCAACCTTCTGACCGATCCCGCGCGCAACCGGCGCGAGGCGGCGGCCCGTGCGCTGGCAGCAGTGTTCGACCGTCAGGTCAAGCTGTTCGCCCGGGTCCACAACACCCTGGCCAAGGAAAAGGCGATCCATGACCGCTGGCGCAAGATGCCGTCGCCCCAGCACGGGCGGCACCTCTCCAACCATGTCGAACCCGAGGTGGTCGAAGCCCTGCGCAATGCCGTCGTCGCGGCCTACCCCAAGCTTTCGCACCGTTACTACCGGCTGAAGGCGAAATGGCTGGGGCTGGACAAGCTGCAGGTCTGGGACCGCAACGCCCCCCTGCCCGAAGAAACACCCCGGCTGGTGGACTGGCCGGCCGCCCGTGCAACGGTGATCGACGCCTATGGCGCCTTCGATCCCAGGATGGCCGACCTCGCCCGGCCCTTCTTCGACAAGGGCTGGATCGACGCCGGCGTCAAGCCCGGCAAGGCCCCCGGTGCCTTTGCGCATCCGACGGTCACCACTGTCCACCCTTACGTCATGCTGAACTACCTCGGCAAACCGCGCGACGTGATGACCCTGGCGCATGAGCTTGGCCACGGCGTCCACCAGGTTCTGGCCGCAGGCCAGGGCGAGCTGCTCGCCTCCACTCCCTTGACCCTGGCTGAAACCGCCAGCGTCTTCGGCGAGATGCTGACCTTCCGCAAGCTTCTTGACCAGGCCCGGACCCCGGCCGAACGCAAGACCCTGCTCGCCGGCAAGGTCGAGGACATGATCAACACCGTGGTCCGCCAGATCGCCTTCTACGATTTCGAATGCAAGCTGCACGCCGCCCGCGCGGAAGGCGAGCTGACGCCGGACGACATCAACGCGCTCTGGATGTCGGTCCAAGCGCAGTCGCTTGGCGACGCGTTCGACTTCATGGACGGCTACCAGACCTTCTGGGCCTATATTCCCCACTTCGTCCACTCGCCGTTCTACGTCTACGCCTATGCCTTCGGCGACGGCCTGGTGAACGCGCTTTACGCCGCCTATGCGGCGGGCCTGCCGGGGTTCGAGGACAAGTATTTCGACATGCTGAAGGCCGGCGGCTCGAAGCACCACAAAGAGCTTCTGGCCCCCTTCGGACTTGACCTCTCGGACCCGGCCTTCTGGGACAGGGGCCTGAACATGATCGCGGGCTTCATCGACGAGCTGGAGGCGATGGAGGGCTGAAGCCGTCGTTCGCCAGGTGCGCGGCCGGGCCAGAGAAAATTTTTCGCCGAAAAATTTTCGCCCCATCCTGCGTCCGGCCCGTTCCTGCCTTCAGCCAGCTCGGCCAGGCCCGGGGTCGGGGTCGGGCCTGGCCGGGGTGTTCAGGCGCAGGCAAGCCTGTTCAGCTCGCCCAGATGGGCCGCAAGTTTCGTCGCGCCATCCTCAAGGTCCAAAGCCCCCGCATCGGCATCGACGGCGCCCACGACCTCGGGGTCCTCGGCCACCAGCGGGCCGCCAAGGATGATCCAGACCTGCGGGCAGCGCATGCGCAGCGCCACGATCAGCCGCGCTGCGGCCAGCGTGTTCCAGGGCGAGGCCAGCGTCAGTCCGACCATCTTCGGCCGCAGCGCGGCGATCTGGTCGACCAGTGCCTCGTGGTCGTAGCCAAGCCGCAACGTGATGGTCCAGCCCTTCAGCCGCATCATGTCTGCGGCGATCGTGGTGCCCAGGCCATGCACTTCGCCCGGCACCGTGGCAAAGACCGCCTCCGCTCCCGGCGGGGCGATCAGTTCCTCGACCAGGAACACCGCCCGAAGGTCGCGCAGGATCGCATAGACCCGGCCGGCGCCCAGCACGACCTGGGCCGAGGACGCCGCGTCCCGCTCCCAGCGCGCGCCGATCTCTCGCACCGCGCCGGCGATGTATCCGTGGTATAGCTTCTGGGCCGACATGCCCGACAGCCGGGCCGCCCGCACCAGGTCGGCCGCAGCACCGGCGTCCGGCGACAGCAGCGCGTCGGCCAGAAGGTCAATCTCGCCGCGCAGCGGCACTTCGCGCCAGTCGGGCACCTCGGTCGCTGCGTGGCTGACCCGGAGAATCACCTCTCGCGCCAAAAGGCGCAACGCGGCGGCGGGAAGCTGCTGGCCCCGGCGCTCCAGATAGTCCCGCGCGCGCAGCAGGGGCTGCTGCGTGGGGCTGGGAAATACTGCGTGATCCTCGGACATTGGCGGACTTTCTGCCTGAATGGTCGTCGGTAGAGCAACGGCGGCGGGGCGGCCCGGATCCCCGTGGCAAGGCGCCGCGCGGTCGGTCGATCGGGACGCGGATCACCCGTGCCCCGTCCAAGACATATCACAGCCGCGTGACATTCGGCGGGGAAATTGCAAAATTTCCGCTGTCAGGTTTACACTTTTTCGGCCGGCTCAGATCTCGACCGCAACCTCGTAGACACGATCCATCATCGCCTGCGTGCCGCGCACGAATTCCAGCGGGCAGGGATAGGGCACGCCTTCGCGCACCGTCCGGCCGAAAGCCTCGACCTGCAGCTTGTAGTGGTTCGCGGTCGGGAACCGCTCGACCGTCACCCGGTTGCCGGACCGGTGCAACTCGACCTCGGCCAGGTCGTTCACGTTGGCGTTGAACGGGCCGCCCTCCAGCCGGATCATCCCCTCGGTGCCCTGGAAGGTGGCGACCTGCCGGTTGTACATCCGCATCGAGGTCATCGACCCGTAGGTGAAGCGCGCGCCGCCCGGCCCCTCCATCACGCCCGCGACCTGGGCGAAGACATCCACCCCGCCCTGACGGTGGATCCGGGCCGACAGGTCCACCGGTTCCGCCCCGGTGACAAAGCGGGCGCAGCCGAAGGTGTAGACCCCGATGTCGCGCAGACTGCCGCCGCCGGTCTCGGGCTTCATGCGGATGTTGGTGCTGTCGGTCAGGTTGAAGCTGAAGGCCACGTCGGCATGGACCAGCGCGCCGATCTCGCCAGCCGCCAGCCAAGCCTTCGCGCGCTGCCACTGCGGGTGATGCACGATCATGTAGGCCTCGGCGGCCAGAAGCCCGGTGCGGTCGCGCGCCGCGATGATCTGGTCGATCTCGCGCGCCTTCATCGCGATCGGCTTTTCGGTCAGCACATGCTTGCCCGCCGCAAGCGCGCGCAGCGTCCATTCCACGTGCAGATGGTTCGGCAGCGGAATGTAGACCGCGTCGATCGTCGGATCGGCCAGCAGCGCGTCATAGCCGGAATGCACGGCGATGCCCGGACAGAACGCGCGGAACCCGTCGGCCTTGGCCGGATCACTGGTGGCAAGGGCTGCCAGTTCCGCGCCCTCGGCGGCGTGGATCGCCGGCGCCATCTGTTCCCGGGCAAACCGCGCCGCCCCCAGAACACCCCATCTGACCGGTTTCATCAGCTGAACCTCCCCAAGACTACCCGGCGCATTGCGTCAGAAATCCGCCGATCATTCAACCCGCCTGAAGCGCAGGAACGTCATCAGGCCGAACGGGCGGACCTGCACCTGTTGTTCCAGCTTCAGCCCCGGATGGCCCAGCACCCGGCCGATGGCGAAATCGGAATGCCAGCCCAGCAGGTCGGCCAGCGGCGCCGCCAGACGTTCCGCGACTGACCAGCCCTCGGTCCGGCCCGCGAAATGGTTGGCGATCATCACCGACCCGCCGGGCCGGCACAGGCGCACCATCTCGTGCAGCACCCGCTCGGGTTCGGGCACGACCGACATGATATGCATCGCCGCGACATGGTCGAAAGCGGCATCCGGCAAGGCGATGTCCCGGGCGTCCATCCGGAAAAGCCCTGCGACATTGCCCAGCCCCCGGCGCGCGGCGCGCAGCCGGGCCTCGGCCAGCATCGGCTCGGACAGGTCGATCCCGGTCACCTGCACCCTGGGCGCGTACCAGTCCAAAGCCAGCCCGGTGCCGATCCCGACCTCCAGCACCGATCCGCCCGCCGCGTTCACATGGCGCGCTGCAAGACGGCGGCCGCCCTGGGTGATCCGGCCGAAGGCCAGATCATAGACCGGCGCCCAGCGACGATAGGTCCGCTCAATGGCATCTACTTGCATGCATATGTTTCCCTTTGCTTTTCAGCGCCAGACTGCGCTGTCTGCCGACAAATGCAAGGCAGGGGTCAGCCTTCCGTCGTCCGACGCGCGCTTTTCACGAACAGCGCCGCGATCGCGCCCAGGTAGGCGGCGGACAGCACGGTCAGGGTCACCCAGGGATAGGTCAGCAGGGCCGCGACCAGCGCCACCGATCCGACCAGCGCAAAGCGCGCATAGTCCGCCGCGATGGTGATCCGCTTCAGCGACGGCGTGCGCACCCGGCTGATCATCAAGGCCCCCACCGCCAGCATCCAGACCGAGATCAGCAGCGGCGGCATCACGAAGGCCTCGTCCAGCGCAAAGGTGACATAGACCGGCATCAGCACCAGGATTGCCCCGGCGGGCGAGGGCACGCCGATGAAGCTGGTCTTCTCTGCCGCCTCGCCCACCGCGCGGGCGCCGACGTTGAACCGCGCCAGCCGCAGCATGCAGCAGACGGCATAGACCAGCACCGCGATCCAGCCCAGGCTGGTCTCGGTCCGCAGACCCCAGAGGTACAGCACGATCGCCGGAGTCACCCCGAAATTCACGAAGTCGCACAGGCTGTCAAGTTCGGCCCCGATCGCGCTTTCCGATTTCAGCATCCGGGCAAGCCGCCCGTCCAGCCCGTCCAGCGCCGCCGCCGTCCCGATCAGCAAGACCGCCATGCCGATGTTGCCCGAGATGGCAAAGCGGATCGCGGTCAGCCCGGCACACAGCGCCAGGATCGACACAAGGTTCGGCAGAAGCTTCAGCAGCAACAGGTCTCGCGGGGCGTCCTGCGGCTTGCGCGCCATGGCTCAGATGGTCCGGGCGACGCGGGCCGGCGCGTCCTGGCCGATCAGCGCGATCACCGTCTCGCCGGCGACGGTGGTCTGGCCCAGCGCCACCTGCGGCTGCACCCCGTCGGGCAGGTAGACATCCAGCCGACTGCCAAAGCGGATCAGGCCGAAGCGCTCGCCGGTGGCCAGGCTCTCGCCGGGCCGCGTCCAGCACATGATCCGCCGCGCGACCAGACCGGCGATCTGCACCACGGCGATCTTGCGGCCATCCGCGATCTCGATCGCCAGGGCATTGCGCTCGTTCTCCTCGGACGCCTTGTCCAGCGAGGCGTTGAAGAACTTGCCTGGCCGGTAGGCCACAGCCGTCACCCGCCCGGCAATCGGCGCGCGGTTCACATGGCAGTTGAAGACGTTCATGAAGACCGACACCCGGACCAGCGCGTCCGGGCCAAGGCCCAGCTCGACCGGCGGCACGGCGCGCTCGATCAGGCTGACGACGCCATCGGCCGGGCTGACCAGAAGGCCCGCGTTCTGCGGCACCGCGCGCTTTGGATCGCGGAAGAAGTAGTAGCACCAGACGGTCAGGCCGAGGCCCAGCCAGCCCAGCGGATCCCAGATCCAGAACAGGACCAGCGTGATCGCGGCGAAGATCGCCACGAACTTCCACCCCTCGGGGTGCATCGGCTTGAGAAAGGTGTCGATCATCTTCATGGGCGCTTCCCTATCCCCGCAGCGCACAAGGATCAATGGGAACCCGCAAGGCGCAAGCGCCGGACCTTTCGAAAACTCCGGACCGGAGCCGTCGAAGGCGCCGGTCCGCTGTCTTCAGGGCCGGCGCCTGCCCGACGGTCAGGCCGGGACCAGCATCCCCTTGCCCTTGGCCAGCTCGCGCATCTTCGCCTGCAGCTTCTCGAAGGCCCTGACTTCGATCTGGCGGATCCGCTCGCGGCTGACGCCATAGCTTTCCGACAGCTCTTCCAGCGTCACCGGGTCCTCGGCCAGGCGGCGCTGCATCAGCACGTCCTTCTCGCGGTCGTTCAGCACCGACATCGCCTGCGCCAGAAGCGCGCGGCGCGTGTCCAGCTCGTCCTTGGCCTCATAGGCCCCGGCCTGGTCGCTGTCTTCGTCCTCCAGCCAGTCCTGCCACTGGGTCGAGCTGTCGCCGTCCGACCCCACCGTCGCATTCAACGACGCATCCGACCCCGCCAGGCGGCGGTTCATGTCGATGACCTCGGCCTCGGAGACGTTGAGATCGGTCGCGATCCGGGCCACGTTCTCGGGCCGCAGATCGCCTTCCTCCAGCGCGCCGACCTTCGCCTTGGCCTTACGCAGGTTGAAGAACAGCTTCTTCTGCGCGCTGGTCGTGCCCAGCTTCACCAGCGACCACGACCGCAGGATGTATTCCTGGATCGAGGCCCGGATCCACCACATCGCATAGGTGGCCAGCCGGAAACCCTTTTCCGGGTCGAAGCGCTTCACCGCCTGCATCAGGCCGACGTTCGCTTCGGAAATCACCTCGGCCTGCGGCAGGCCGTAACCGCGATAGCCCATGGCGATCTTCGCGGCCAGGCGCAGGTGGCTGGTCACCATCCGGTGTGCAGCCTCGGTATCCTGATGGTCCACCCAGCGCTTGGCCAGCATGTATTCCTCTTCCGGCTCCAGCAGCGGAAACTTGCGGATTTCCTGCATGTAGCGGTTCAGCCCCTGTTCCGGGCTGGGTGCGGGAAGGTTGGTGTAGGTGCTCATCGCGTGCCCCCTGTGGTTTGCCCGGTGCAGGTGCGCCCCCGGGGATCGTGGAACCTATGCCTTGGACCCTTGCCCTGCAAGACCCGGTCCTGGCACCGGTCCTGGCGCCGGTCCTGGCACAGCTTCCTTAACGTCAGATGTCTGCCTTGACCGGCCAATGTAAAGCCGCGTGACATTCGCCTCACGCGATTGTGCGGCGGCTGTCGTGCGGCGGCGATTGTGCGGCGGCTGTCGTGCGGCGGCTGTCGTGCGGCGGCGTCAGATCGCCACCCGCTCGCCCAGCTCCACGACCCGGTCGCGCGGCAGGTGGTAGAAGTCGGTCGGGTCCGCGGCCAGCCGGCTCAAGGCCACATAGATCCTGTCCAGCACCAGCTCCACCCCCTGCCCGGTCGCCACCGCGCGCCTGCGGCCCAGAAAGAAGGTCGATCCCATCACGTCGAACTTCAGCCCGGCCCGGCGGGCATGGGTCATCGCCCGGCTGACGTTCGGCGTCTCCATGAAGCCAAAGCGCAGCACCAGCCGGGTGAAGCAGCCGCCCAGCGGCTCGACCGTCGCGCGCTCTTCGGCGGTGGCATAGGGCACGCGCAGGGTCTCGACGGTCAGCAGCACCGTCTGTTCGTGCAACACCTTGTTGTGCTTGATGTTGTGCATCAGCGCCGAAGGCACGATCTCGGGGTCACCGGTCAGGAAGAAGGCGGTGCCCGGTATGATGTTGATGCGCTGCGAATTGCGCATCATCCGCACGAAGGACGCCACCGACACCGCAAGCTTGGCCACCCGCACCCGCATCAGCTGCGTGCCGCGCCACCAGGCCCACATGATGAAGCCGATGGCCAGCGCGGCGATCAGCGGCACATAGCCGCCATCCCCGACCTTCGCCAGGTTCGACGCCAGGAACACCAGCTCGACCGCCAGAATGGGCGCGGCCAGCACCAGCGCCACCGATGCCCGCAGCCGCCCGGACCGCACAAGGTACAAGATGCCAAGGACGGTCGTCAGCACCATGGTCCCGGTCACCGCGATCCCGTAGGCCGAGGCCAGCGCGCTGGACGACCCGAAGGCCACCACCAGCCACAACACGCCGATCAGCAACAGCCAGTTCACCGCACCGATGTAGATCTGCCCGCTTTGCCCCTCGGCGGTGTGGACGATGCGCAGGCGTGGCAGAAAGCCCAGCTGCACTGCGCCCCGCACCATCGAGAACGCCCCCGAGATCACCGCCTGGCTGGCGATCACCGTCGCCGCCGTAGCCAGGGCGACCAGAACCGGCAGCAGGGCATCGGGGGCCATCGCGAAGAAAGCATTCTCGGCCTTCCCGGGCTCGGCCAGCACCATCGCACCCTGGCCAAGATAGTTCAGCACCAGCGCGGGCAGGACCAGCGCGAACCAGGCCAAGGCAATCGGCTTGCGCCCGAAATGGCCCAGATCGGCGTACAGCGCCTCGCCGCCGGTCACCGCCAGGAAGACCGCGCCCAGCACGGCGAAGGCAACACCCGGATGGCGGATCAGGAACTCTGCGCCCCAGACCGGGTTGATCGAGGCCAGCACCCGCAGATCGTCCGAGATGTGCCACAGGCCAAGCCCGCCCAGCACCACGAACCACAGCACGCAGATCGGGCCGAAGAAGCGCGCGACCTTGTCGGTTCCCTGCCCCTGAACCGCGAAAAGTGCCACCAGGATGCCCATCGTCACCGGCAGCACATAGCTGGTCAGGTCGGGCAGGATCAGCCCCAGACCCTCGACCGCCGACAGGACCGAAATCGCCGGCGTGATCGCCGCGTCCCCGGCGAAAAGCGCCGCCCCGGCAAGGGCCAGCAACAGGACCGGCACCGACCGCCGCCCGGTGGCAAGCCGCACCAGCGTATACAACGCCAGGATCCCGCCTTCGCCCCGGTTGTCGGCGCGCAGAAGGAAGAACACGTATTTCACCGTCACGATCAGGATCAGCGTCCAGATCAGCAGCGACAGGATGCCCAGCACTTCTGGCGGACCCGGCTCGGCCGCGCCCGTCGCCTTCAAGGCCTCGCGGAAGGCGTAGATCGGCGAGGTGCCGATGTCGCCATAGACCACGCCGATGGCGCCAAGGGTCAGCAGCGCCAGCCCCTGACGATGCGTCGCGTTGTCGTGGATGTCCGATGGCGCCTCCTGTTCGGACTTCAGGTAATCGGCGACGTCGATCGCCTCGTCATTGAACAATGGCAGCGAGGGTTGCGCCTCGCGCGAACCGGTATCGTCAGACATGGGGCACCCTTGGGCGTTGTTGTGGCGTCGGATTGTTTCATTGGGTCAAGTTGGGCGAAGCGCGCGGCTTTCGCATGGATCATGCGTCGCGTCGTCCGGTTCCCCCTTGCAGGAGGGGCGCACTAAGGCTCCGATGCCGATGCCGAACACGGGTCGGCGGTGCCGTCCTGATACGCCGATAACGGGCGCGTGACAATATGCTGCGCATGCGAAGGCCCGCCTGGCGCGGCGTCACCCGGCATGGGGGCAGGCGGGGGGGGCTTCAAACAGGGCCGCGCGGCCCCGGAAGCGGCGTTTCGGTCAGCCCTGGTTGTCGGGCTGCCCGCGAACCGATTGCCGTCCCAGCCGGGTGATCCGGTAGGGGCCGCCGCCGCGTGAGGTGATCAGCCCCTTGCGCCGCAGGGTCTGGAACAGCGGCAGCGTACAATCCGCCAGCACATGCCCGTCGCGGGTGATGCACAGGATGTCGGTGGTTCTGGCGGTGTCGCGACGCCGGTGGTCGATGCGTCCGCCCAGTGCCAACACATGCAGGATGCGCTGTTCGTTGCGTGAGATGTTCATGGAACGTCCGAAGCTGAAAGCCACGGCCTGACCGGCGGCACCGGCCCTTCAGGCCCGCCACCGATCGCTCTTGCCGGCCTTCGCCCGGTTGCCCGGGCGGGCGGCATCAGCTGGCTTGCACAGTCTCCGACATTGGCACTCCACCACCGCGCGGCAGTCCCGGCGCGAACTTGCAGTCAGGCTAGCAGGATTGTGCCGCAGCCTGAAACCGGGGGCCGCAAAGCCGGGAATGTCTTGACAAAGAGGAAAGGCTCACAGTCAAGCCATTGATTTTATTCACCGTGAAAATCGTTCCACTGTGGACAGACCTCCGGCGCCCCGCAGGGCCCCGATCAGGCCGGCCAGGTCCTGCGGCAGGGCCGAGGCAAACTCCAGCCGCTCGGCGGTCACCGGATGCAGGAACCCAAGCGTCGCGGCATGGAGCGCCTGGCGGGGGAAGGCATTGCCCAGCGTCGCCCCGCCGCCCAGCGCCTTTTCCGACAGCCGGTTCCTGCCGCCATAGGTCTGGTCGCCGACCAGCCCATGCCCGGCATAGGACAGGTGAACCCGGATCTGATGCGTCCGCCCGGTCTCCAGCCAGCATTCGACCAGCGCCGCCTGGTTGGAAAAGGCCTCGATCACCCGGATCCGGGTCACGGCATGGCGCCCGGTCTCCCAGACCACCGCCTGACGCTGCCGGTCGGTCCTGTGGCGGGCCAGGCCGGTCGCGAGGCGGATCACCCCCGCGCCCTCGACGCTTACCCCGCGCAAGCCCCGCAGCCGCGCGTCCGAGGCGAGGGGCACCCCGTGCACCAGGGCCAGATAGCGGCGGGTGACCGAATGGTCTTCGAACTGCGCCGCCAGCCCGTGATGCGCCCGGTCGGACTTCGCCACGACCAGAAGCCCGGTGGTGTCCTTGTCGATCCGGTGCACGATCCCCGGCCGCCGCGCGCCACCGATCCCGGACAGGCTGTCGCCGCAGTGATGCAGCAGGGCGTTGACCAGCGTCCCCGACGGAGTGCCCGGCGCGGGGTGGACGACCATGCCCGCCGGCTTGTCGATGACGATCAGGTCGGCGTCCTCCCAGACGACTGCAAGCGGGATCGGCTCGGGCAGGGCGTCAAGCTCGGTCGCCGGATCCAGCCGCAGGCTGTAGACCTCGCCCGGCGTGACCTTGGCCTTCTGGTCGGTGACGACCCGGCCGCCCTGGCTGACCGCGCCCTCGGCGATCATCCGCGCCAGCCGTGAGCGAGACAGGGACGCAGCCTCTGGCACGGCGGCGGCAAGCGCCTTATCAAGGCGGCTGGGGGCCACGTCACCGATGGTGACGGCCAGGGTGCCGCCGCTGCCGCCGCTCTCGTCGTCGTCGAAAGGCTCTTGCATGTCCGATCCCACCGACGCCTCCGATGTGGCCCAAGATTTGGCCCAGGATGTGGCCCTCCCGCCCAGCCTGCGGTTCCTGAAATGGCTGGTCATCCTGCTGACGCTGACGATGATCTTCGGTGTCATAACCGTGGTCGGGGTGCTTGTCACCCGGATGCCGCAGGCTTTCGGCACCCCGGCGCCGGCGCTGCCCGAAGGGTTCACCTTGCCCGAAGGCACGCGGGCCAAGGCGGTGACCTTCGGCGAAGGCTGGATCGCGGTGGTGACCGACGACGCGCGGATCCTGATCTTCGGCAAGGATGGCGACCTGCGGCAAGAGGTGGCGCTGACGCCCTGAGGCCGGATCGGACTTCGAGGTCACCAGATCGAGCGCGTGCCGCGCAAGCCTTTTATCTCGACCCAGTGCGTGAAGAACGCACAGGGTCTCGGCTGATGGGGGTTCCACCCCCAAACCCCCGGAGTATTTCGAAAAGAGCAATCGGGGGCGGAAAACGACGCGGGGCACGGCGGAGACGGGCATGTGGCGGGGCGACCACACAGGCATGGTCGGCGCAAAGCGGGGATGACGAGATGATCGGAGACCTTGGCGCTGCGGATGCCACCGCGCTTGCCGGGCTGGTGGCCAGAGGCGAGGTTTCGCCGGACGAGCTGCTGGACGCGGCGCTTCTGGCGGTCGAGGCGCGCAATCCCGCCCTGAACGCGGTGGTCCTGCTGCAAGAGGCCGTAGGACGCCGGAGCATCGCCGAGGGCCTGCCGGAAGGGCCGTTCCGGGGCGTGCCGTTCCTTATCAAGGATCTTGGCATCGAGGCGCAGGATTTTCCCAGCCACAATGGCTCGCGCCTGCTGGCCAATACCACCTACCCCGGTGATTCGAGCATTTTCACCCGGATCAAGGCCACAGGTGTCGTCACGTTCGGCCGCACGACCAGCCCCGAAGGCGGGATCGGCGCCGCGACCGAGGCGGCGGTCTACGGCGGGCCGACGCGGAACCCGTGGAACCTGGACCACACGCCCGGCGGATCGTCGGGCGGGGCGGGGGCCGCCGTGGCGGCGGGGATCGTCGCCATGGCGCATGGGTCCGACGGGGGCGGGTCGGTGCGGATTCCGGCCTCGAACTGCGGGCTGTTCGGGTTCAAGCCGACCCGGGCGCGGCTTCCCGACGGGCCCTTTGCGGGCGAGGGCTGGGCCGGGATGGCGATCGACGGGTTTCTCACCCGGTCGGTGCGCGACACCGCCGTGATGCTGGATGCCTGCGCCGGCGCCGACCTTGGCGCGCCCTACTGGGCGCCACCCCTGATGCAGGGCCATGCCGCCGCGATCAGCCGACCGCCCCGGCGGTTGCGCGTGGCGATCTGCGACACCACGCTGACCGGCGAGCCGATCCATCCCGAGGTGGCCCGCGCCGTGCGGGAGGCGGGCAGTCTGCTGGACGCGCTGGGTCATTCGGTGGAACCGGCCCGCCCCAAGGCCGATGTGCCGATGATGATGCGGGCCTGGACCGATATCGTCGCCGTCGGCACCGCGCTTGGCATCCAAAGCGCGCTGCGGGGCCGTCCGCTTGGCCCTGAGCTGGTCGAGGGCGTCGGGCGGGGCGCCGTTGCCCATGCCCGGACGCTGGACCCGACCCGCTACCTGCAGGCGGTGGGCGAGATCCACGCCTTCGGGCGCCAGATGGCCGGCTTCTTCGCAGATGGCCCGGATATCCTTCTGACCGCCACGCTTGCCGAACCACCGGCCCGGGTCGGCCGCTTTGGCCATGCGACCGAGGACTATGTCGGCTACCGCACCGGCCCCGAGGGCATCTTCGCCTATTCGCCGTTCTGCGCGCCGTTCAACGCCAGCGGTCAGCCTGCCGTCAGCCTGCCGCTGGGCTGGTCCTCGGACGGGCTGCCGATCGGCGTCCACCTCGCCGCCGCCTTCGGTCAGGATGAAACGCTGATCGCCCTGAGTGCAGAAATAGAGCGCGCCGCCCCCTGGGGCGCGAAACGTGCGCCGATGGCCGGCTGATGCGGAAAGAATCGCTTGTCAGCGGCACGATCTGCCGCCCAGTATGATCAAAACATTCCCTGGGGAGGGTGCTGACTTGGCCGCTGAGGTGACAATTTCCGCGCGCAATGTGGTCAAGGCTTTCGGTCAGGGTGCGGGGACGGTCAAAGCGCTGGACGACGTCTCGGTCGATATCCGAAAAGGCGAATTCTTCACCCTCCTCGGCCCCTCGGGCTGCGGCAAGACCACGCTTCTGCGGCTGATCGCGGGGTTCGAGATGCCCTCGGGCGGCACGATCCTTCTGGATGGGACCGACATCACCACCTTGCCGCCGAACCGCCGTCCGGTGAACACGGTGTTCCAAAGCTATGCGCTCTTTCCGCATCTCACGGTGGCGCAGAACGTGGCCTTCGGATTGCAGATGCTTGGGCGGCCCGCGTCAGAGGTGAAGACCCGCACCGCGCAGATGCTGGCATTGGTCAAGCTTGAGGCAATGGCGGGCCGCCGGACCAGCCAGCTTTCCGGCGGGCAGCAGCAGCGCGTGGCGCTGGCGCGGGCGCTGGCGCCGCAGCCGAAAGTGCTGCTGCTGGACGAACCCCTGTCGGCGCTGGACTTGAAGCTGCGCAAGGAAATGCAGATCGAACTGAAACGGCTGCAGCTGGAAACCGGCATCACCTTCATCTTCGTGACCCATGACCAGGAAGAAGCCCTCACCATGTCCGACCGCATCGCGGTAATGAGCGCAGGGAAAATCCAGCAGGTCGGGACCGCGAAAGAGATCTACATCCACCCCAGGAACCGCTTCGTCGCCAGCTTCATCGGCGAGACGAATTTCCTGACCGGAACCGGCGAGGCGGACGCCGTCCTGCTTGCAACCGGAGAGCGGGTGGCCGCTCCGGGCCTTGCCGCCAGCGGGGCCGTGACGGTCAGCGTGCGGCCCGAACAGCTGCGCCTCGGGGCCGCGGGTCAGGGGCTGAAGGCGACGGTCCGCGCGCTGGTCTATTTCGGCACCGACACCCATTGCCACCTGGGGCTGTCCGACGGCACCGAAATCGTCGCCCGGCTGCAAAGCCCGGCCTCCGGCGAGGCGGGCCTGGCCGAAGGGCAAGAGGTCGGCGTCACGCTGGCCCCCGGCGCGGTGCAGCGGGTGGAAGAGTGATGAGCCCCGCCGAAGAGGCCGACCTGCGGCAGTCCGACCGGAACGGCTGGCTTCTGGTCACCCCGGCGCTGATCGTGCTGGGGCTGGCGGCGATCCTGCCCTTGCTGGTCATGCTGGTCTATTCCTTCCTTACGCCGGGGCAGTTCGGCAATGTGGAATGGCAGTTCTCGGTTGATGGCTGGGTGTCGATCCTGTTCCAGCGCGATATCTTCGACGGCACGATCAGCCTTGCGGACGCCCACCTCACGATCTTCTGGCGGTCGGTCTGGCTGTCGGTGGTCACGACGATCCTTGCTTTCCTGATCGGCTTTCCGACTGCCTGGTTCATCGCCACGCGGCCGCCGTCGCAGCGGCCGATCTGGCTGTTTCTGGTCACCATCCCCTTCTGGACCAACCTTCTGATCCGCACCTTCGCCATCCTGGAGGTGATCCGCTCCGAAGGGCTGATCAACACCGCGCTGATGAAGACCGGGGTGATCGCCGAGCCGATCCAGATGCTGTACACCGACGGGGCGGTGCTGGCGGGCATGGCCTATGTCTACCTGCCGCTGATGGTGCTGCCGCTGTACGCCGCGATCGACCGGTTCGACATGCGCATGCTGGAAGCCGCCTATGACCTTTACGCCAGCCGCTGGAGCGCCCTGCGCCGGGTGATCCTGCCCATCGTCAGCCCCGGCATCGTCGCGGGGTCGATCCTGGTCTTCGTGCCGTCGCTGGGGGCCTATGTCACGCCGCGCGTGCTGGGCGGCGGCAAGAACATGATGATCGGCAACTTCATCGAGTTGCAGTTCGGCCAGGGCCGCAACTGGCCGCTGGGCGCGGCGCTCTCTATGACCCTTCTTGTGATCGTGACGGTGGCGCTCCTGTTCTACGTCCGGGCCGCGAACCGGGGGGCCCAGACCCATGGCTGAGCGCTTCGCCGTCAACCGCCTGCCGGGGTTCACCACCATCGCCCTGCTTGCATTCCTGGCACTTTACGTCCCGATCCTGACGCTGGTGTTCTTCTCGTTCAACGCTGGCAAGACGGTCATGGATTTCAACGGCTTCTCGCTGCAATGGTATGCCGTGGCCTGGAACAATGTCGCCGTGCAAGAGGCGGCCTGGCGGTCGGTCATCATCGCCTTCTGGGCCACCGTCATCGCGACCACGGTGTCGACGATGGCCGCCCTTGGCACCACCCGCCGGCGGGCGTTCCGGGGGCAGACCGCCGTCTATGTTGCCATCAACCAGCCCCTGATGGTGCCCGAGATCGTGACCGCCGTCGCCCTTCTGATCGTCTTCGCCTGGGTCAAGGTGCAGACCGGCTATCAGGGCCTGGGCTACCTGATCCTCGCCCATGCCGCCTTCTGCGTGCCCTTCGCCTACCTGCCGATCCGCGCGCGGCTGGAAGGGATGGACCTGTCGCTTGAGATCGCCGCCGCCGACCTCTACGCCACCCCCTGGCGCACCTTCCGGCGGGTGACGCTGCCGCTGCTTGCGCCGGGCATCGTGGCCGGGGCGATGCTGGCGTTCATCACCTCGCTGGACGATGTGGTGATCACCGAATTCGTCAAATCCGCCGGTCAGGACACCCTGCCGACCTACATGCTGGGCCAGCTTCGGCGCGGCGTGACGCCCGAAGTGAACGCCATTTCCACCGTGCTTCTGGGATTGACCGTGGTCATCCTGACGGCATTCTTTCTGATGACCCGCGAGCGGCGCTGACAGAAGACGCCGCCACCTTCAACCTGGAGACCAAGATGAAAAGAACCATGACGGCCCTCGCCTTCCTTCTTGCCGCCAGCCCCGCGCTGGCCGAGGGCGAGCTGCAGCTTTACAACTGGGGCAACTACACCAGCCCCGAGCTTCTGGCCAAGTTCGAGGCCGAGACCGGGATCAAGGTCACGGTCACCGATTACGACAGCAACGACACCGCCCTTGCCAAGATCGAGGCCGGCGGCGCGGGCTTCGACCTTGTGGTGCCCTCGGCCAACTACGTGCCGATCTGGGTCGAAAAGGGCCTGGTGCAGGAGCTTGACCTTGCCAAGCTGGCGAACCACGGCAACATCGCCCCGGAATGGATGGCCAGCGAGTATGACCCGGGCCGCAAGTTCAGCGTGCCGTGGCAGTGGGGCATCACCGGCATGGGGGTGAACACCTCGGTCTATGGTGGCGACATCAACACCTCTGCGATCTGGCTGGACCCGCCGGAGGAGCTGGAGGGCAAGGTCAACGTGACGCCAGAGATGAACGACGTCGTGGCCACCGCCGTGATGTATGTCGGCGGCGAACCCTGCACCGAGGATGTCGCGGTCCTGAAGGCCGCGCGCGACGTGTTGCTGGCGGCCAAACCCTACTGGATGTCGATGGACTACGGCATGGAAGACAAGATGGCCACCGGCGACGTGCCCGCCAGCCTCTACTGGAACGGCGCGATCATGCGGGCGCGCCTGAAGAACCCCGACGTCGCCTTCGGCTATCCGAAGGAAGGGTTCCTTCTGTTCATGGATCAGGTGATGCTGCTGTCGGACGCCAAGAACGTCGACGAGGCCTACAAGTTCCTTGATTTCATCATGGTGCCCGAGAATGCCGCGATGGTCTCGGCCTTCGCGCGCTATGCCAGCGGAATCGCGGGCGCGGACGCCTTCCTGCCGGAAGACATGAAGACCGCGCCCGAACTGGTGATCCCGCCAGAGCTGGTGGACAAGGGCGTGTTCCTGCCGACCTGCAGCCCGAAAGCGCAGGAATACATCACCGCGATCTGGACCGAACTGCAGAAGTAGGGTTCCGTGACTGGCGGCGGACGGGGGGTTTCACACCCCCGGACCCCCGTGGGATATTTGTGGACGAATAATGATGCTGGAGTGGTCCGCAACAGCGTTGTCGCGTGCGATCCATGCGCGGCAAGTTGCCCCGTCCGAGGTGATGGCGGCTTGGCTTGCGCAGATTGACGCGGCGAACCCCGCGTTGAACGCCATCGTCTCGCTGCGAGACCCCGACGCACTGATGGCCGAGGCGCGGGCGCTGGATGACCTTCCACCGCAGGGCTGGCTGCATGGAATTCCCCTTGCGGTCAAGGACCTGGTGGCAACCAAGGGTTTGCGCACGACCTGGGGCTCGCCCATCCATGCTGATCATGTGCCCGCGCAGGATGACCTGATCGCAGCCCGCCTGCGCGGCGCGGGGTCTGTCATCGCGGCCAAGACCAACGTGCCGGAATGGGGACAGGGGTCGCATTCCTTCAACCCGGTCTTCGGGGTGACCCGCAACCCCTATGACCTGACCCGAAGTGCGGGCGGCTCTTCCGGTGGCGCGGCGGCGGCGCTCGCGGCACGGATGGCCTGGGTCGCCGACGGGTCGGACATGATGGGGTCCCTGCGCAACCCCGCCGCCTTCTGCAACGTCTACGGGTTCCGGCCGACCTGGGGCCTGGTCCCGCAGGACGCCGAGGGCGACACCTACCTTGCCACCCTTTCGACCGAAGGCCCGATGGCCCGCACGGTCGAGGATCTGGCCCGGCTGCTTCTGGTGCTGGCAGGCGAGAACCCCGAGGTGCCCTTCCCCCGCGCAGTCCCCGATGTGCTTGGCGGCCTTGACCGGGGGGTGAAGGGTCTGCGCATCGGCTGGCTGGCCGACTGGGGCGGGGCCTATCCGATGGAGCCGGGGATCCTCGACCTTTGCGAGGCGGCCCTGCGCCAACTGGGGGACCTGGGCGCCAGGGTCGAACCCCTGCCCCCGCCTTTCCCGGCCGAAAAGCTGTGGTCGTCCTGGGTCACCCTGCGCGCGATGCTGAACGCCGGGGGCAAGCGGGCGCTGGCCGAGGATCCGGTCAAGCGCGCCCAGACCAAGCCCGAGACCCTGTGGGAGATCGAGCAGGGCCTGCGGCTGTCCGCGCAAGCGGTGCACGGGGCCAGCGTCATCCGCAGCCGCTGGCACGCCCATGCCGCGCGGCTCTTCCAGCGGTTCGACCTGCTGGTGCTGCCAAGCGCGCAGGTCTGGCCCTTCCCCGCCGACTGGCGCTGGCCGGAGGAAATAGCCGGGCGCAAGATGGACACCTATCACCGCTGGATGGAGGTCGTGGTTCCCGCCAGCCTGATCGGCCTGCCCGCGCTGTCGGTCCCGGTCGGGTTCAGTGCCGGGGGCCTGCCGATGGGCATGCAGATCATCGGCCGGTCGGGCGACGATGCGCGCGTCCTTGCCGTCGGGCAGGCCTGGCACCGGGCGACCGAATGGCCGCAGCGCCGCCCGCCTCTGGCCCCGGCTCCGGTTTCAGGCTAGGCCTGTCCGAAAAGGGGGCACAATGCGGGTTCTCGTCATCGGGTCCGGGTCCATCGGGCGGCGGCATCACGGCAATCTTCAGACGCTGGGCGCCTCGTCGCGGCTGGTCTCGTGGCGCGATGGCGGCCTGGGCGGCGCGGTGGCCGCGATGCAGGACGCCGAAGCGGTGGTGATCGCCACGGCGACCGACATCCGCCTGCCCTTGATCGAAGCCGCCGCCGCGCAGGGCCTGCCGGTCTATGTCGAAAAGCCGCTCGCCTTCCACCCGCAGGAAGTGGAGGCGATCGCCGAGCTTGCCGCGCCGGTCGCGGACCGCTCGATGCTGGGCCTGATGCTGCGCTATCATCCGGCCGTGCGGGCGCTGGCGGCATCGGACCTGTCGGACGTCTTCCAGTTTGCCCTGACCATCGGCCATGACGTGACCCAGTGGCGACAGGACTGGCGGTTCTCCGACAGCTACGCCGCGAAGGCGGAGGGCGGCGGGGTGCTTCTGGACCTCTGCCACGAGCTGGACCTTGCTGCCTGCCTGTTCCCCGGGCTGGAGGTGACAGGCGTCGAAAGTCTGGGCCATCCGGCCTTTCCCGGCGTCGATTTCGCCAGCCGCGTCTCGCTGCGCCGGGGGGGCGTGGTGGGCGATGTGGCGATGGATTATCTGACCCCGCAGCTGCACCGCCGCGCGGTCCTGCGCGGGCACACGCGGATGCACGACTTCGACCTTGCCGCGCAGGCCTACCGGGTGACCGAAGCCGCCGGGGTCCGGACGCTCGATCTGCCGCTGGAGCGGAATGCGATGTTCCTCGACGCGATGCGCGACTTTCTTGCGCTGGCTGCGGGCAAGGCGACCTCCGGCAACCCGCTGATGCCAAGGCTTGACCTCTGCCTGCCCTCGGCGCAGCTGGTGGCCGATGCCTGGGCCAGACGCCGCTTTGTCGGTGAAATCACCAAGGAGATCCCATGATCCTGGGTCACATCGGCGCGCGGAAGGGCTCCAAGGGCGTGCCGCGCAAGAACTTCCGCCCGCTGCACGGCAAGCCGCTGATCGACTGGTCTCTGGACCAGCTTTTCGCGCATCCGGGGGTCGACGCGGTGGTCGTCTCGACCGACGACCAAGAGATCTACGATCATGCCATGTCCAAGGGCGCGCTGAAGATCCGGCTGCGGCCCGACCATCTGGCGACGGATACGGCGGGAAAATGGGGCGTCTGGCAGCATGCGCTGGAGGCGTCGGAAGCACTGGTCGGCCCGGTGGACGCGTTCCTCGACCTCGACTGCACCTCGCCCCTGCGCCTGCCCGAAGATATCACCGCCGCGCTGGCCCTTTTCGCAGCCCGGCGTCCCGACATGGTGATGAGCTGCTGCGAGGCGCGGAAGAACCCCTATTTCAACCTGGTGGAACCGGACGCGACCGGGGCGCTGCATGTCTCGAAACCCCTGCCCGGCGGGGTGGTGGCACGCCAGCAGGCGCCGGTGGTTTATGAACATGCGGCCTCGACCTATGTGGTGGACCCTGCCTATCTGAGACGGTCGAAGGGGCTGTGGGAGGGGCGGGTGATCCCCTACCTCATGCCGCCCGAAAGATGCGTGGACATCGACACGCCCTTCGACTTCCGTCTGGTGGAATTTCTGATGGAGGAGGCCCGCAATGGCTGAGCAACTGAAGGGCCGCACGGTCTTCATCACCGGGTCGGGGGGTGTGCTGGGGTCAACCTACGTCCGCCGGATGCTGGCCGAAGGCGCGCGGGTGATCGGGTCGGACCTGCCGG
>JANNXX010000095.1:0-6479 GCA_031409795.1 Rhodobacterales bacterium | reverse complement strand
GGGCCATGTGATCGGCGAGGCCGACATCTGGGCCCGCCGTCCCGGCAGCGGGGAAATCCCGGCCTATGACTTCGACCGCGTGCTGGGCAAACGGCTGAACCGGGCGGTGACGCGGAACACCCAGCTGAAATGGGCGGATTTCGGGTGACCCCGACCCGGACCCAAAGGCGCGAAGTGTCGCGACCTGGCCGGCAGCGGCGCGCGCTCTGCAAAGCGATCTGCCAGCCTGTGGCCCGCCGCCTGCGTGACGCCGCACGGGACCGGGGTTTCCCGGAGGCAGGTGGCGCGGTTTCGGCCGGGCCGATAAGCGCGCTGGTGCCATGCCGGCAAGGGCGGGGTCTTGTGCGGTCCTTGCCGGACCGGCTGGATGGGCGGGTCGCCCGCGCAGACGCGCCGTTCGTGGTCCTGCACGCAGCTTTGGCCGGCGCAGACCGGCAGGCCCTGCCCAGGCAGGGCGACAGTCTGCAGCGCCTGATGGCCCCGGAGGCCGACCTTGCCGGACAGGCTTTCACGGCCGAAAGTGCCGAAAGACCGGGCCGCGACCATCTGCAATCGCTGGGCCTGATGCCTGGCGCCGGGGCCTTGCCCCACGTCCGGTTGCCGGGTCACGACTCGGCTGTCCAGGGTCCGCCAGCACCTTCCGGCGGTGACCTTCATCGACCTTGCGGCCCGGTCTGGCGCCCTGCGGTTTGGGAAGAAATCCGGCGAAAGACGGTTTCAGCCTGCCGGGCCGGCCGTGATGCGCAGCACCCGATCCGTGCGGATCGACCCGTTTGCCATCCTGGAGTGGACCGCAGGGATCAACCGGCCAGGCGGTCGCGGCACCGGTCAGACAGCGGAGCTGTGACATGGGCCTGAGGCTGGTCTTCAGGAACCTGATCCGGACCTGCCGTCCGGCGGACCGGGCGTCTGAGCTGGGCGCAGGTCTTGGCGCGGGATTGGGTGCAGGTCTGGGCGCCGGTCTGGGCGCCGGTCTGGGGGTCATCACCTCCCGCGCAGCCGGGACCGAAAGCAGTGTGCGGGCCGGTGCGGCGCAGGCGACGCCCCCTTCCGACACGCCCCCGTCCGACACGCCGTCGTCCTTCGCGGCAAGTCTGGTCCTTGCGGTCGATCTGGGGAAGGCCGCCCTTGCCCCGCAAACCGACCCCGAACCCGGGGGCTTTCGCCGAGCGGGATCATTCGAGCAACGCCCGCGTCCCGGGTCCGGTGCCCGCGATCTGCTGGATCTGGTCGAGGTGCCGGCCGAATCTCCGGCGGCTGTTCCGGCCGACGTCCGCCCCGGGGGCCCGATCTGCGCCATCGCTGGCGCCGGGCCGGACCTGCCGCCCGCGCGGCCGCCGTCACCCCTACGGGCCGCTGTCGTGCGGATGCCGCCCGTCCGCCGGTCGGCGGGGCAGGTCCAGTCGATCCACCCTGCCGTCGCGGCGCAGCGATCGCTGCAGCAGGCGCCCCGACCGGGTGGCACCGTGGAAATCCCTGCGGCCCGGGGGGCGACTTGACCCGCAGCATTCTTTTCCTCACCGGCACCCGCGCCGATTTCGGCAAGCTGGAACCCCTGGCCGCCGCCGCCCGTGACGCGGGTCACCGGGTCACCTTCTTCGTCACCGGCATGCACCTGATGGACCGCTACGGCCTGACCCGCAACGAGGTGCGGCGGATGCCGGGGGTCGGGGTGCATGAATTCGTCAACCAAGCCGAGGGCGACCCGCAGGACCTGGTCCTTGCCCGCACCGTCACCGGCTTTTCCGCCTTCGTCACCGCCACCCGGCCCGACCTGATCGTCCTGCACGGCGACCGGATCGAGGCGCTGGCCGGGGCGCTGGTCGGCGCCACCAACTACATCCGGTCCGCCCATGTCGAGGGTGGCGAGGTGTCGGGCACCATCGACGAGGTCTTCCGCCACTGCAACACCAAGCTTTGCACGCACCATTTCGTGTCCTCCGAGGCCGCCGCCCAAAGGGTCCGCGCCCTGGGAGAGCCGCCCGACACGATCCATGCCATCGGCTCGCCCGAGCTGGACTTCCACGCCCGCCCCTCCGGCGTGTCGCTGGAAGAGGTGCGCCAGCGTTACGCCATCCCCTTCGACGATTTCGGTATCGCCACCTTCCACCCGGTCACCAGCGAGCAGGACACGATTGGCCAACAGGCGCAGGACCTTTTCGGCAGCCTGATGGCCAGCGGCCGCAACTTCGTCACCATCGCTCCGAACAACGACCCCGGCTCGGCGGCGATCTTCGAGGTGCTGGACCGGCTGCCGAAAGACCGCTTCCGCCTGCTGCCCTCGCTGCGCTTCGCCCATTTCTCTGAACTGATGCGGAACGCCGCCTGCATGGTCGGCAACTCCAGCGCCGGGGTGCGCGAGGCGCCGTTCCTTGGCCTGCCCTCGCTTGACATCGGCACGCGGCAGGCCAACCGCTCTGACGCCCCGTCGGTTGTCGCTTGTCAGGCCGCCGACCGGGCCGCGATCCTTGGCTTCTTGCACGATCACTGGGGCCGCGCGGCCGCGTCGCATGACGGCTTCGGCCACGGCACCGCCGCCGAAAGGTTCGCAGCCACCCTTGCCGATCCGGCCTTCTGGACCCTCAGCCTGCAAAAGGCCTTCCGTGACATCGGCTAGGCCCCCGGCTGCGCCCATGGGCCTCCAGCTGCGCGCCTGTCTGGCCGCGACCCGCGCGATCCCGCTGGCGGCCCCCCGCCATCTGCGCAGCCGCCTCGCCAAAGGCAAGGAGCTGGCCGGCCGCTGGCAGGAAAAGCTTGGAGAGCCCGGCCTGCCACGCCCGGACGGCCCCCTGATCTGGCTGCATGCCGTCGGCCTGGGCGAGACCCTTGCGCTGCGGGGCCTGATCGCCGCACTGGCCGGGCAGGACCCCGACTGCCAGTATCTTGTCACCTCCACCACCCGCGCCTCGGCCGAGGTTCTGGCGCGGAACCTGCCGCCCCGCACGAGGCACCAGTTCCTCCCCCTCGACGCGCCCGCCTACGTCAGGCGCTTCCTTGACCACTGGCGCCCCGACCTCTCGATCTGGGCGGAACAGGACCTCTGGCCCCGCGCGGTGGTCGAAACCGCCGCGCGCGGCATCCCGCTGGCGCTGGTCAATGCCCGGATGAACGCCGACGCCTATGCCCGCCGCCGCCCTTGGCGCGGCCTTTACGCCGACCTATTCGCCCGCTTCGACCTGATCGCCGCGCAGGACGACGCGACCGCCGGTCACCTTGCGGCGCTGGGCGCGCCGGGCGTCCGCACCACTGGGTCGCTCAAGGCCGCCGCTCCGCCGCTTGCGGTCGACGCCACGGCCCTTGCCGCCGCCCGAGCCGACCTGGGGGATCGCCGTGCCGTTCTGCTGGCCTCTTCCCACCCCGAGGATGAGGCCGCCACCTTCGCCGCCTTTGCCATCGCTGACCCGAAGCCCCTGCTGATCATCGCGCCGCGCGATCCGCACCGGGGGGCCGAAATCGCCGCCCATGCCCTCGCGCGGGGCTTTGCGTCAACCCTGCGCAGCAAAGGCGACCCTCCGGACAAGGCGATCTGGATTGCCGACAGCTTTGGCGAGATGGGGCTTTGGTATCGCCTGTGCCCGGTCACGGTCATCGGCGGGACCTTTGGCCCGACCGAAGGCCACAATCCTTGGGAACCTGCGACCCTTGGGTCCGCCGTTCTGCATGGCCCCTGCATCGCCAACTTCGCCGCCGATTTCGCAGCCCTGCACGGGGCAGGGGCTGCTCTGCCCGTCTTGCCCGAAAGCCTGGCGCAGGCGCTTGGCGCCGACCACAGCGCGATGGTTGCCCGTGCAAAGGCGCTCTCGGACACGGCCCAAGGCGCGCTTGCGCCGCTCGCCGCCGACCTCCTTGCCCTGATGGCCGCGCGATGAGGCTTTGGCTTTTCCTCCGGCTCTGGTCGCTTTTGTGGCACCTCGGCCTGCCTGTGGTCCTGATCTACCTCTGGCGTCGCGGCCGCAAGGACCGCCTTTACAGCCAGCGCCTTGGGGAACGCTTCGGTCGCTACCCGCAGCGCCTGGCGGGCGCGGTCTGGGTCCATGCCGTAAGCCTTGGCGAGGTGCGCTCCGCCGTTCCCCTGGTCCGCGCGCTGCTCGACCGGGGGGACAGCGTCGTTTCCACCCATTTCACCCCCGCCGGCCGGCGTGAGGCGGAACGGGTCTTCGCGCCCGACATCGCCGCTGGCCGGATGGCCGCCGTCTGGGTTCCGTTTGAGACATCATGGGCTTACGCGGGGTTCTTCAGAGCATTCCGCCCCAGGGCGGGCCTTGTCATGGAAATCGAGATCTGGCCCCGGATGATCTTCGCCGCCCGCAACGCTGCCGTTCCCCTTTACATGTGCAACGCGCAATACCCAACGAAATCAATGGTCAGGGACACGAAGTTCACACTCCGTCATAACTTGATGCAGGCCTATGCCGGGGCCTTCGTGAAATCGGACCTTCAGGCGCAACGCTTCGCTTCGGTCGGTGTCCCGAACATCACCGTCACGGGTGAGCTGCGCTTTGACCAGCCGGTCCCGCCACAGCTCGTCACCGCCGCGAAAACGCTCCGCCCGGCGCTTGCGGGGGGGCGCCCGGTCATCACTTTCGCTTCTGTGGTCGAAGGCGAGGATGACCTTTACCTCGACGCGATCACCAGCGCCCTCCGCCACCCCTCACGGCCCTTCGTCGTCTATGTCCCGAGGAAGCCCGAGCGGTTCGATGAGGTCGCCGGGATGCTTGCTGCGCGCGGGTTGACCTTTCTTCGCCGTTCAGAGGTCCTTGACCAGCGGTTGGTGACGCTGCCCCCCCACCCATTCCCTCCCCCACACGGGGGGAGGGAAATGCCCGACGCCGACGGCACGCGCCTCCCCTCCCCCTTGTGGGGAGGGGCCGGGGGTGGGGGGCCACCGCCAGATACCGCTCCCGACATCCTGCTGGGGGACTCCCTCGGCGAGATGTATTTCTACATCGCCCTCGCCGACCGCGTGGTCACCGGCGGCGGCTTTACCCCGCACGGGGCGCACAACATCATCGAGCCCCTCGCGTTGAGACGCCCGGTGATCGTCGGCCCTGAGATTCACACCATCGAATATCCGGCGGTCGAGGCCATCGCCGCGGGGGTCTGCCTTCGGGTGGAAACAGCTCAGGCGCTCACGGCTGCCCTGACCGACTGGCCCGGCCCCACACCGAAGGCGATCCAGACCTTCTTTGCGGCCCATGCCGGGGCGACCGAAAAGACCCTTGCCGCGCTGGATGCGGAAGTTAAGAAAAGGTAAACGCCCACACCCAAGCCTTTGATTTAATTTTGTAAAAGATCTTGTCCACTGTGGACAGCCCCGCCTCACCAGCCGCTGAACCCGCCATCGACGTTGATCATCTGGCCGGTGATATACCCAGCCTGTTGGGAAGCAAGGAACAGCATCGCATCCGCAATCTCGTCCGGCTTCGCCATCCGGTCCAGCATGATCAGCTCCCCCACCCGGCGCTGGAATTCCTCCGAGTGGTTGTTGAAGACCGCCCCCGGCGCGATCGTGTTCACCGTCGCCCCCCGCCCCGCCCAGTACCCGGCCAGCCAGACCGTAAGCCCGTGGATGCCAGCCTTGGTGACCCCGTAGGCCGAGAAATTCTTGAACGGCATCCCCTCATAGATCCGGTGATGCGCCCCGTTCAGGGCGTACATGCTGGCCACGTTGATCAGCGTGCAGGGCCATCTGCCGACGATGTCCCGGTCCATCTGCCGGGCGATCAGGAACGGCCCCGTCAGGTTGGTCCGCAGCGTCTTTTCCCAGTCGCTGACCTTGAGGTCGGCAAAGTCCGGGAAGGGCTGCCCCGCGCCCATCAGCAGCTCGCCGGTGATGGCGGCGTTGTTCAGCACGACATTCGGCTCCCATCCGTCCGACAGGATGCGCTGGAAGATGCCCGTCACCTCATCCTCGCTGGCCACGTCCAGCGGATAGAACCGGAACGCCTCGTTCCCCCCATGCGCCGCGACCAGCGCCTCCGCCCGCGACCCCGGCAGGTCCGACCCGATCACCCGCGCGCCTTCGGCCAGCATCCGGCGGACGTAGGTTGACCCCAGCACACCCCCCGACCCGGTGATGAAGACCGTGCGGCCCTTGAGTTGCTCAACCATTTCGGGCGTCCTCCATCAGAAATTCGACAAGACGGAAGTCGAAGGGCGTGTCGATGTCCACACATCTTTCGGGCGGCATCAGATACGGGATCACCCGCCCCTCCCACAACCCGTTTGACCGCTTCAGGTAGGCAGGGTCCACCACATAGGTCGAGGCCGCATGTTCATAGACCACCGGGGCCTGCTGGCGTGCCACGACCCCGCCTGGCAGGGGTTTCGAGACATGCAGCGCCCCGGTCGCGTCCGGTTCTACCAGATTGAAATAGGGGTTCTTGCGCGCCTCGCAGCAGCTCATCACCATGTCGGGACGCTGGGCTGCGAACAGGGCCAGCGCGGCGGTGATATCTTCGGGCAGGCGCAGGGGCGAG
>JANNXX010000094.1:0-29642 GCA_031409795.1 Rhodobacterales bacterium | reverse complement strand
GTCCACATCGCCATTTCCACGGCACCCGTGTCGGAGGCGGGGACGATGCCGATGCGGTAATCGGCGGGGACGTCCAGAATCTCTCGGGTAAGGTCGATGGCTTCCTTCAGCTTTGCCTTGCCGACCGAAGCGCGGTGCGAGCGTCCGAGGGGCGCGTCGGCCAGCATGTCGAGGGAATAACCGGGGATCTTGGCGCAGGGGCCAGAAGAAAAGCGCGGATTTGCCGGGCGCTTGGCCGGGGGGGGCAGATCGGTCATGGTAGCCTTCCAGCTAAAAGCCCTTCGTTGGGGAAGGGTGTCCCAGCGCCGTGGCTAATGGGCCTCGCGGGCTGGCGCAAGCGGAAAAATCGCGATAGTCCGACGCATCTTCGCGGGAAAGCGACACCCGCGTCCCCTATCGGAAACCTGGCCCATGTTCGTCGTGACCCTGCTGACCAACCCCGAAACCCCGGTGCTGGAGCGATCGGCGGTGGAAGCCCTGCGCAACGCCTGGGGCGGCGGGGCGGCGCGCTGGCTTGATCCCGGCGTGGCGGCGGAGTTCGATCTGGGCGCTGTGCCGGAGAACCGCTGGCAGGTCTGGGAGGGGTTGCAGGCGCTGCGGATCGACATGGCGGTGCAGCGGGCCGAGGGGCGGCAGAAGCGGCTGCTGATCGCCGACATGGACAGCACGATGATCCGGCAGGAATGCATCGACGAGTTGGCCGACGAGGCGGGCGTGGGCCCTCGGGTGGCCGAGATCACGGCTCGGGCGATGAATGGTGAGCTGGATTTTGCCGCCGCGCTGCGCGAGCGGGTGGGGCTGCTCAAGGGATTGCCGGAGGCGGTGATTGCCCGCGTGCTGCGCGACCGGATCACTCTGATGCCGGGGGGCAAGGTCCTGCTGGCGACGATGAAGGCGAACGGGGCCCATGCGGCGCTGGTGTCGGGGGGGTTCACGGCGTTCACGCAGGCGGTCGCCGGGATGCTGGGGTTCGACGAGAACCGGGCGAATGTGCTGGGGGTTGCGGATGGGGCGCTGACCGGAACGGTGGCCGAGCCGATCCTGGGCAAAGAGGCCAAGCTGCAGGCGCTGGACGAGATCACGGCGCGGCTGGGGATCGGTCGGGCGCAGGCAATTGCGGTCGGCGACGGGGCGAACGATTTGCCGATGCTGCTGGCGGCGGGGACAGGGGTGGCCCTGCATGCCAAGCCCCGGGTGCAGGCAGACTGCGAGGTCCGGGTGAACCACGGCGACCTGACGGCGCTGCTGTACCTGCAGGGCTACGGGCGGAGTGAGTTTGCCGAATGATCATCCGGCACCCGACAGCGGCGGACGCAGCCGGAATGACGGCAGTTCTGAATGCGGTCATCGGGGTCGGGGGCACGACCGCGCATGAAAATCCGATGACCGAAGCGCAGGTCCGCGAAGCCTATGTGACCGGGCCGGATGTGCTGTCATCCGTCATCTGCGAGGAGGGCGGCGCGATTGTCGGCTGGCAGTCGGTCGAAATGTGGGAGGGCGATCCGCATATCGGCAGCTTCGTGCGGCCGGGGCAGCAGGCACGGGGTGCGGGAGCTGCCATGTTCAGCATGACCTGTCAGACGCTGCGCGACCATGGGGTTGGCCACATCATCGCGTTCATTTGGGCCGACAATGAGCCGGGTCTGGCGTACTATGCGAGGATCGGATTTCGCGATATCGGGCTGGATCCCGATTATGCGCTGAAGGGTGGCCGCAAGGTCGGGCGTGTCCATCGGCGGTTCGATCTTTAATCAGGACAGTGCGCTTTAGCGTATCCTACGGGTCGGCGGGCGCCGTTGTTTCAGTGCGCTGTTGCGCACCCTACAACCCGCCGATGGCCGAGGAGAGGCGGAAGCTGATCGCCTCGGCAATATGGGGTTTGCGGACATCCTTGCTGGCGTCGAGGTCGGCGATGGTGCGGGCGACGCGCAGGACGCGGTGATACCCGCGCGCGGTCAGGCCCATACGCTCGGCGACGCGGGAGATCAGGGCCTTGCCTTCGGCGTCGGGGGTAGCGTGGTCTTCCAGCGTGGCACCTTCAAGATCGGCGTTCACCCGCAACGCGGGGTGGTCGGCGAAACGGGTGGCCTGGCGGGCACGGGCAGCGGCAACGCGGGCGGCGATCGTGGCCGAGGGGTCGCCCGAGGCGGGCAGGTCAAGGTCGGCGAAAGCGACGGGGGGGACTTCGACGCGCAGGTCGAAGCGGTCGATCAGGGGGCCGGAGATGCGGCCGAGGTAATCCTCACCGCAAACCGGCGCGCGGCCGCAGGCGCGGGCGGGGTCGGTCAGGTAGCCGCATTTGCAGGGATTGGCCGCAGCGATCAGCAGGAACCGGCAGGGATAGCGGATATGGGCATTGGCGCGGGCGACCATCACACTGCCGGTCTCGATGGGCTGGCGCAGGGTGTCGAGGACGGTGCGGGGAAACTCGGGGAATTCATCAAGGAAAAGCACGCCGTTGTGCGCAAGGCTGATCTCGCCCGGCTTGGCCCCCCGGCCTCCGCCGACGATGGCGGCCATCGAGGCGGTGTGGTGCGGTTCGCGGAACGGGCGGTCGCGGCTGATGCCGCCTTCGGTCAGAAGGCCCGCAAGCGAATGGATCATCGAGGTTTCCAGCGCCTCGGGGGCCGAAAGCGGCGGCAGGATGCCGGGCAGGCGGGCCGCAAGCATTGACTTGCCTGACCCCGGCGTGCCGACCATGAACAGATGGTGCCGCCCGGCGGCGGCGATTTCCAGCGCGCGCTTGGCGCGTTCCTGGCCCTTCACCTCACGGAAGTCGCGGAGATGGGGATTGGTTGCGACCTCACCCGCCTCGGCCGGGACCAGCGGCGCGCGGCCGGTGTAGTGGTGCAGTACCTCGGCCAGCGAGGCGGCGGCAAGGACCTGGGTGGCGCCGACCCAGGCGGCTTCGGCGCCGCAGGCCTTGGGGCACAGAAGGGCGCGATCCTCAACCGCGGCGGCCATCGCGGCGGGCAGCGCCCCGGCGACCGCTATCAGGCGGCCGTCCAGCGACAGCTCGCCCAGCGAGACGACGCCTTCGACGTCTTCGCGCGGAACGATCTCCAGCGCCGCAAGCAGGGCCACCGCGATGGGGAGGTCGAAATGCGAGCCCTCCTTCGGCAGGTCGGCCGGCGAGAGGTTGACGGTGATCCGCTTGGCGGGCAGCGCGATCGACAGCGCCTGAAGTGCCGCGCGCACCCGTTCGCGCGCTTCGCTGACCGCCTTGTCGGGCAGGCCGACCAGGCTGAAGGCGGGCGCGCCGGGCGTGATGGCGCATTGCACTTCGACAAGACGCGCCTCGACGCCTTCGAAAGCGACGGTGTAGGTGCGGACGGTCACCGCCGGACCCCCGTGCGGCGGCCATCCGACAGGCCCCCGGCGACAGGCCGGGCTGGCGCGAGATGTCCGGCCGGATCGCGCACCGAGAGGTCAAAGCCTCCGGCGGGGATATTCTTGCAGAAAGGAAGTCGGGATGCCCCGCAGCGCGCCTTGCCGATCTGTCGCCCGCCGCCCCGCATCGCGCCCGCCCCCGTTGCCATGGTTAACGGTTAGGGCGGAATGGTTTACGAGTGGTAAAGCGCCATGAACTTCGGCCAGGCCTCCGGATCGGCGACGGTCTTGTCGCGGCAAAGCGCGTTGCAAAAGCCGAAGCGGCGACCGTAGAGGTCCAGGACATGGGTCACGGGCTTGCCGGAATAGGGGCAGGACGCGTTCTGGGCAGTGGTGCCCTCGACGGCGCGGGCAGGCAGACGGACCGGGCCGGGCCAGTCGCGGCGGGGATAGTCGCGGCGGTAGAAGTCCTGGTCGGCGCCGTCGACCATGCCCAGCGCCCGCCAGCGCCGGAAGGACGGATGGCTGAGATGCGCATTGACGTAAAGCGCTGCATCGGGCCCCACGGGCAGGTTGTAGGTGGCGATCCGGGTGGCGACTGGGGCGAAGAAGGCGTCGGCGGCGGAAAAGGCCCCGCACAGCCAGGGCGTTCTGGACCCGGTGGCCTGCCGCGCCCAGGACCAGAGCGTTTCAAGCCGCGCGATATCGGCCAGCACCGCTGCGGTGGGCTGGCAGTCGGTATAGCTGGCACGCAGGTTCATCGGGCAGTGGCTGCGCAGGGCCGTGAAGCCCGCGTGCATCTCGGCGGCCAGGACCCGGGCGATGGCGCGGGCCTGCGGGTCGGCGGGCCAGAGCCCGGCCTCGGGGTGGCGGGTGGCCAGTTCCTCGGCGATGGCGATGGTCTCGGGGACCACGCTGCCATCGGGTGTCCGCATGGTCGGCGCGGTTCTCGCGGGAAAGTAGTCACGCAGCACGGTGGCGAGCTCACCGGTGTAAAGCCGGGCGCTGCGGGTCGCCACCGGAATGCCGAAGGCGTCGAACAAAAGCCATCCGCGCAGGCTCCAGCTGGAATAGGCGCGGTCGCCGATCACGAGATCATAGGTCATGGTTGGTGTCCTTTCCGGCGCATTTGGGCAAGCGCGGGCGGCAAAGGGAAACGATAGATTGTGCGGGTGACAATCACGGGCGGTGATTGATCGAAAGGGCGTTCCACCGGCCTTCGAAGCGGGTCAGCGTGGTGACGGACAACGGGTCGATCCGGTGCGACAGGGCCTGCAGGGCCGGGATGGCAAGAAGGCGCTGCAGCTGGGTGAGGATGATCCCCATATGCGCGACGAGGATGAGGTCCCGGCCCGGATGCGCCCGCATCAGTGTGTCCAGCGCCTGGGTTGCCCGGCCCGCGGCCTGGTTCCAGCTTTCACCCATCGGTGCGGCATGGTCGCCCGGATCTTCCCAGAAGGCGCGCGACAGGTCGGGGTCGCGGGCGGCGATGTCGGTCCAGTGCAGGCCGTCCCAGGCGCCGAAGTCGATCTCGCGAAGGGCCGGATCGTGCGGCAGGCGCGTGCGGCCTGCCGTCAGGGCGTCAGCGGTTGCGCTGGCGCGGACAAGATCGGACGAGACGAGAATTGCCTTGGCCGGCAGGTGGGCGTCCAGCCGGCCGAGGGCGGCGGTGTCCGACAGGTCGGCCGGGATGTCGCGCCAGCCGGTCATGGCCTTGGCATGGGTCGGGCCGTGACGGACCAGAAAGAGGCGGGTCATGGCAGGTCCGGCACCTGGCCCTTGAGCGCCAGCGGCAGTCCGGCGATCACCGTGACGACCAGGTGGGCGGCTGCCGCGAGGCGCTGGTTCAGCCGGCCCTGTTCGTCGCGGAACCGCCGGGCCAGCGCGTTTTCGGGAACGATTCCCCAGCCGGTTTCGTTGGACACGATCACGACCGGCGCCGCGCAGGCCGTGATGGCGCCCAGAAGGGCGCTGCTTTCGGCGGCGATGTCGTGGTCGGCCAGCAGATGGTTGGTCAGCCACAGGGTGGCGCAATCGATCAGCACGGCCTCGTCCGGCGGCACCTGGGCGAGCGCGGCAGGAAGTTCCAGCGGGGCCTCGACGGTCAGCCAGCCGTTGCCCCGGTCTGCGCGATGCTGCGCGATGCGGGCCCGCATCTCGTCATCCCAGGCCTCGGCGGTGGCGATGTAGCGGCGGGGGCGGCCTGACCCACGGATCAGACGCTCGGCGAAGGCGGATTTCCCGGATCGGGCGCCGCCGATGACCAGGGTAAGGGCGGGAAGTGATCCGGTCACTGAGGTGCCTCGTAGAAGTGTCAATAATCCGGCCAAAGCGCCGCAGTCAGCCGATACCGGAGGTCACCATGGCACTTGACGGATATTCTGACCAGACGATGTCGCGTCGCGCGATGAAGGCAGAGCTTCTGGACGCGGAAACCGAGGTGCGCCTGGCCCGAGCCTGGCGCGATCACCGGGACGAACAGGCGCTGCACCGACTGATCACCGCCTACATGCGGCTGGCAATCAGCATGGCGGCGAAGTTCCGCCGCTATGGCGCGCCAATGAATGACCTGATCCAGGAGGCCAGCCTGGGGCTGATGAAGGCGGCCGACAAGTTCGACCCCGAGCGTGGCGTCCGATTTTCCACCTATGCCGTCTGGTGGATCAAGGCGTCGATCCAGGACTATGTGATGCGCAACTGGTCGATGGTGCGCACCGGGTCCACCTCCAGCCAGAAGGCGCTGTTCTTCAACCTGCGTCGCGTTCAGGCCAAGCTGGAGCGCGAGGCGGCGCAGCGCGGCGAAAGCCTGGACCAGCACCAGCTGCGCCAGATGGTCGCCGCCGAAGTCGGCGTGCCGATCCATGACGTCGAGATGATGGAGGGGCGCTTGTCCGGGTCGGATTATTCGTTGAACGCCACGCAGTCGTCGGATGAAGATGGCCGCGAATGGATCGACGCACTGGAGGATGACGGCGTGCAGGCCGCCGAAGCCGTCGAAGGCGCGCATGACACTGACCGGCTGCGCGACTGGCTGGTCAAGGCGATGCAGCAACTGAACAGCCGCGAACGCTACATCGTGGCCCAGCGCAAGCTGCGTGAGGAAAGCCGGACTCTGGAAAGCCTTGGCGAAGAGCTGGGCCTGTCGAAAGAGCGCGTACGCCAGCTTGAGGCGGCGGCCTTCGCGAAGATGCGCCGCAGCCTGGAAGGGCAATCGCGCGAGGTGCGGCATTTCCTGGCGTGACCTGCGCTTCGGGCCGGCATGAAGCGGGGCCCGTGGTGCGGCCGAACCTTGGCACGGTGGTGGCCGCGGCGAAGCCTTCGGCGGGAATATCTGTGCAAGGATGAACGTCCGTCCGGGTGTTGAGTTTGCCGCGCCCCGCCCCTACACCTGTGCGCAAGCCTGAAGGTGGGAGGCCGGTCATGCTGGCGGGCAAGCGGATACTTCTGATCATCGGCGGCGGGATCGCGGCCTACAAGGCGCTGGAGCTGATCCGGCTTTTGCAAAAGGCGGGGGCTTCGGTCGTGCCGGTACTGACGCGGGCGGGGGCAGAGTTCGTCACGCCATTGTCCGTCAGTGCCCTGGCGGGGGCGAAGGTCTACAGTGATCTTTTCGACCTGACGGACGAGGCGGAAATGGGTCATATCCAGCTGTCGCGTGCCACTGACCTCGTGGTCGTGGCTCCGGCGACGGCGGACCTGATGGCCAAGATGGCGGGCGGGCGGGCGGATGACCTGGCCTCGACGCTTTTGCTGGCGACGGACAAGCGGGTGCTGGTCGCCCCGGCGATGAACGTGCGGATGTGGGATCACCCGGCGACACGGCGCAATCTGGCGGTGCTGCGGGGCGACGGCGTGCTGGTGGTCGGCCCGGACGAGGGCGAGATGGCCTGCGGCGAATTCGGGCCGGGGCGGATGGCCGAGCCGCCCGCCATCCTGGCCGCAATCGGGGCCGCCTTGGGCGGCGGGCCATTGGCGGGAAAGCATGTGATCGTGACCTCGGGACCGACACATGAGCCGATTGATCCGGTGCGCTATATCGCCAACCGCTCCTCGGGCGCACAGGGGACTGCGATTGCGACAAGCTTGCGCGATCTGGGCGCGCGGGTGACCTTCGTGACCGGACCGGCGGTGGTGCCCGCCCCGGCAGGGGTTGCAGTGGTCGCGGTCGAGACGGCGGCCGAGATGGCGGCGGCGGTCACGGCAGCCCTGCCCGCTGATGCGGCGGTGATGGCGGCGGCGGTGGCGGACTGGCGGGTGGCCAATGCCAGCGGGCAGAAGCTGAAGAAGGACGGGTCGGGGCGTGCCCCGGCGCTGGAATTTGCCGAGAACCCGGACATCCTGGCCACCATGTCGAAGGGTCCGGGTCGTCCCCGTCTGGTCGTCGGTTTCGCGGCCGAGACGACGGATGTGGTGGCCCATGCCACAGCCAAGCTGGCGCGCAAGGGCTGTGACTGGATCGTCGCGAACGACGTCTCGCCCGGCACCGGGATCATGGGGGGGGCCGAGAACGCGGTGACCCTGGTGACCGCCAAGGGGGCCGAGGCCTGGCCCAGGATGGGCAAGGACGCCGTGGCCCGGAAGCTCGCCGAACGGATTGCCGAAGCGTTGCGCTGAGAGAAAAAGCTTCCGGCGGGGATATTTGGGAACAGAAGATGGCAGATAAGGTGCGCCCGGTTGTCAGCGTGATGTGGGAGGACTGGGCGGACCGGTCGTTGCCCTTGCCGTCATATCAGACGGCGGGCGCGGCGGGCGCAGACCTTTGCGCGAATTTCCCGCCCGAGACGCGCGAGACCGGGTTGACCCTGCAGCCGATGGAGCGCGCGATCTGCCCCACGGGTATTCGCGTGGCGGTCTCGGAGGGGTTCGAGATGCAGGTGCGCCCCCGCTCGGGCCTCGCGTCAAAGCATGGGATCACGCTGCCGAACACGCCCGGCACCATCGACAGCGACTATCGCGGGCCGCTGGGGGTGTCGCTGATCAACCTTGGCTCCGAGGCCTACACCATCCGCCAAGGCGACCGGGTGGCGCAAGTGGTGGTGGCCCCGGTGCTGCAGGCGGGCTTTGCGGTGGTCGAGAGGCTGGACGAGACCGCGCGCGGCAGCGGGGGGTTTGGGTCGACTGGGTTCGGGACGGCAGGCGGTGGATCGGCGGGGCGGTCCTGACGATGGGGATCCTGACTATTCTCAGCCAGTTCGGCATCTTCGGCTTTGCGGTGATAGGGATCATCGGCTGGAACCGGGACTGGCCGCGCGCCAAGACCTATGCCGGGCTTGCGGTCTGGTGGGTGGTGATGATCGCGGTGTCCCTGCGCCAGCACGGCGGCGCGGATGCGCAGGGGTATTTGAAATTCTGGATCGCGGTGGGGCTGATCGGGGGTCTGGCAGTCGCTTATGGTGAGGGCGTGCGCAGGTTGCGCCTGCGACACCGGGCCGAACCGGTGGCCGCAGCGCGCCCTGGCACCCTGCGCGCGGTGGAAGTGGAGCGCTACTCCCGCCACATCCTGCTGCGCGAGATTGGCGGGCCGGGGCAGAAGCAGCTGAAAACGTCCAGGGTGCTGGTGGTCGGCGCGGGGGGGCTGGGGTCGCCCGCGCTTATGTACCTTGCGGGGTCGGGGGTCGGGACCATCGGGGTCATCGACGGCGATGTGGTGGAAGGCTCGAACCTGCAGCGGCAGGTGATCCATACCGACCAGCGGATCGGGATGCCGAAGGTCTTTTCCGCCGAAATGGCAATGCGGGCGCTGAACCCGTTCATCGAGGTGCGGCCCTACAACCGCCCGCTGGACGCGGCGAACGCCGCCGCGCTGGTGGCCGATCACGATCTGGTCCTGGACGGGACCGACGATTTCGACACGCGCTACCTGGTGAACCGGGCCTGCGTGGCGGCCGGCGTGCCGCTGATCTCGGGCGCGCTGACCCAGTGGGAAGGTCAGCTGGGCCTTTACGACCCGGCGCGCGGCGGGCCCTGCTATGCCTGCGTCTTTCCGGTGCGCCCGGCCGCAGGGCTGGTGCCCAGCTGCGCCGAGGCCGGCGTGGCCGCGCCGCTGCCCGGCATCCTGGGGGCGATGATGGCCATGGAAGCGGTCAAGCACCTGACCGGCGCGGGCGAGACCTTGCGCGGTCGGTTGATGATCCACGACGCGCTTTACGCCGAAACCCGGGTGATTGCAGTCAAGCGCGACCCCGGCTGCCCGGTGTGCGGCGGCTGATCCCGACCAGCGGGGTGCGCCCGGGTTTGCCGGTCAAGGGGTGGGGCGCGCGCTGTCCGGGCCTTCCCGGCAAGGACCGGGCGCAACTTGACGTCCGGGGCCCACGCGCCCTCGGACCGCCCCCCGCGACCGGCCTGGCGAGAGAGCCCTGCCCTTTTGCTGCGAAACCACAGCGTTTCCCGGGCAAAGGGAAAGCTTGGGCCGTGACACGATCTTGCAGCACATCCTCCCATGTCCCGGCAAACCTCCTTGATCGTGTTCAAATCCAGTGGATTTGAAGCAGGCGGCCCGGAAAGACGAGCCGTCGGGTCAGCGGACGGTGCGGGGCATGGTCTGCGCCTTCGGGTGGACCTGGGACACAGACGATCGAAGGTGTCGAACCCTGCTCCCGGCGGCACGCGCGCATTGCGTCGGCCGGAATGGTAACTGTAGGGTGGACACTGGTTTCCGGCGCTTGCGGAGCGGAACCAATGGACACGCGTGTCAAGTTCGCCGCCCTTGTTTCCGCTGCCGATAGGCTCTGTTGCACAGATCGGCTGATGTGCGGACTGCCCCTTGTCCCGGTCAGACTTATCCTGCGACCTTCGTGAGGGGGAGGCCGAGCGCGGTGCAGCCGTTCAGCACGGCAACACGACTCTGGAACGCGGCGACCTCGCGGTCGAAGTCCCGCGCCATAAGGCGTTGACCAGGAAGTTTGACGCAGTACGTTTTCGGTTCCGCGCGGCTTCGGCGGTGATACCCGCTCCAACGTCGCCACAACGCACGGCCGAGGTATTTCGAGGCCCGCAGCGCTTCGTTGCGCGCGACCGCTCATGGCTTCCAGCTATCACGCTGAATTCAAAAGATGAATCCATGACAGGATTTGTGGAACAGAGCCATGGGAGGTCATGGGCTGTGTCTTGCTTTTCTTTGCGATGCTGACACTCTGGCTTGATGACGACCCCGACGAAGATGAAGGCCCTGCGCCAAGTCGTACCAATCCTGTGTCATAGATATTCTCCGAGCTCATGTCGCCTCATAGCCTAACATCCCGGCGAACCGCATGCATTCATTGTGGAGACAACGTTTGAACATCGAAGCGCCGCAGACGTCGCCGATCAGCCGGGTCCTTGTTGTCGACGACAGCACCATGAGCCGTCGGAAGATGGCGATGGCCATCAGGAAACTTGGGCATGATGGGGTCATCGAGGCTGACAGCGGCGAAGCGGCGTTGTCTATTCTGAAAGAAAACGACGTTGATCTGATCCTACTTGATATCATGATGCCCGGCATGGACGGGTTCGGCGTGCTGGAAGTGCTGCGGGCCGACAAGCGGCTGTCCTCGATAGGGTCAGGACCCATTGAACTTGCGCTTGCGGCATGAGTCAGCCTCCGCAAGGAGACCGATCAATGAACATCCTTTTCTGGCTGACGGACTGGCGACGTGTGGCCACGCGCCATGACCGCTGCCCAAAGGTCTTCCTCTCAGCCATAGCCCTCGCTGCGACCGTCATGTTCTGGCTATGAAACAGGAACGAGTCCTGACCCCAATCAACTGAATACCAAGCAATAACATTGCCTTAATCGAGGCATTTGCAGATGTGCGCTCGATGAGCGCGCGCGAACATTCCGCACTTGCGGTTTAGGTGCGACGTGCGCTCGACGCTTGGGCGAACGGCGTTGTCATTGGCCGCAACTGCGTCCAGAAAGGCATTCAGGAAGCTTCTGCGCTGAACGACTGTCTTTTTTCCTCAGAGGACGCGCTGCGTGCGGGTTGAGACGATCCTTGCGATGGATGTCGGAACAACCTCGGTCAAGGGAGCAATCCTTGGTACTGACGGGCAAAGGCATGCAGCTTTCACTGCCTCTTACCCAACTGCCCGACCCGCCCTGGCGCGGGTCGAGCAGGACCCCCAGGACTGGCTGACGCGAATCGACGCCGCCCTCACCGATTTCAACGCACAGGGGCTGATGGGCACAGTGCGGGCAATTGGTCTTACCAGTCAGGTCAACACGCATGTGTTTCTGGATGCAGCGGCGCGTCCGCTGTTGCCTGCAATAACATGGGCCGACACCCGCGCAGCGGTCGAGGCGGCCGAGCTGGATGCAAAGGTAACACATGCCCAAAAGATCGCATGGTGGGGCGCGCCGATGCCTATCGATGCCAGCCACGCGCTGGCCCGCATGCTTTGGGTCGCGCGACATCAGCCCGAGGTCTGGGACCGCACGCGCTGGGTCGTATTGCCCAAGGACTACTGCCTGCATCACCTGACCGGCACGATGGCAAGCGATCCCCTGTCGAATATCGGGCTGACCAATGAGGCCGGCTATATCGCCGAGGTTCTGGCCCTAGTCCCCGGCGCGGCTGAGCGGATGGCGCCGCTGACAGCACCCCAGGCGGTGATGGGGCAAGGCCGGGCGGGTGGGCCGCTTGCGGGTCTTCCGGTCGTGACCGCGACGATGGACGGCTGGTGCGCGCTTTTCGGAGCGGGCGGCAGTGCTGAGGGCGCGGGCGTGCATGTCAGCGGCACCAGTGAAGTGCTGGGTATCGCCGCCGCGGGCGTGCATCCGACCAACGGCGTTGTGGTCTTTCCCGAACTTGGTGGCGTTCGTCTTCATGCCGGGCCGACGCAGTCGGGCGGTGCCGCGCTGGCCTGGTTCTGCGACTGGGCCGGGATCAGTGCCGAGGCGGCGAGCGATCTGGTCCGCTCCCGACCCCGCGCATCATTGACGCCGCTTTTTCTTCCGCAGTTGCAGGGCGAGCGTGCGCCGCTGTGGGACCCATCCCTGCGCGGCGTCTTTCTGGGGCTGGACCAGGCCTCCGGCCTGCCCGACCTCGCCCGCGCTGTGATGGAAGGCGTGGCCCTTTCGGCGCGCCACGTGCTGGGTGCGCTTGAAACCTCCTCTGGGCACAGCCCGGAAATGCTGACCTGCGGCGGTGGCGGCTTTCGCTCGGCCGCTTGGATGAAGATCAAGGCAGACGTGCTTGGCCGCCCGATGGCGCGGCTTGTCGTCAACGAGCCGGGCCTTCTGGGGGCAGCCGCCCTCGCCGCTCTTGGCATCGGCCTTGCCCCCGACCTGCATTCGGCCCAGCAGGCGCTTGCCCGGCTGGACCCGCCGGTGAGTCCCGACCCCGCAAATCGGGCGCTTTATGACGATCTCTTCGGCCTTTACACCCGCGCCATCGCGGCAAACGCGCCATTGAACGCCGACCTTCTGGCGCTCGCGTCAAGACAGGTCAGTCGGCCCTGAATTTGCAGTTGATTCCGGGGGCCGCAGACATTCTGATGACCGGGTCACGAAACACTGAAAAAACAACACTGTCTCAGGGAGAGTTTAAGGGATGAAACGGATGATATTCGGCTCGGTCGCGGCGCTGGCGCTGTCGGCGGGGGCGCTGATGGCCGAAACCGTAGCGGTGATCACGCCATACCTCACTCAGCCGGGCACTCAAGCCTATGTCGAGGGCTTTCAGGCCCGGGCTGCCAAGGCGGGCTGGACGGTCAACGTGGTCGATACGGCGGGCGACGTCGCCGCCGTGATCGCGCGGATAGAGGATGCGGTGACCCAGAAGGTTGATGCCATCGTGATCAACGTCGACCCTGCCCAGGTGGCCGCCGGTCTGCAAGCTGCCAAGGACGCGGGCATTCCGGTCATCGGAATGGATGCAGGCAGCGATCCCTTGCTCGCCACAAACGTCACCTCGAACGGATATGCGATGGCGGCAGAGACGGCTGTCTACGTCGCCAACCGGATCGGCGGCAAGGGCAATGTGGTCATGTTCGTCTTTGATGCCTTCCCGCCAGTCCAGGTGCGTGGTGTGATCGCGGATGCAGTCTTTGCCAACCATCCCGACATCAAGGTCCTGGATCGGGTGACGCCAGACGTGCAGGACGGCGGCATTGCCGATAGCCGGGCCAAGATGGAGGCGATCCTGGCCGCCAATCCTGAACCCGGCTCGGTCGCCGCGGTCTGGGCTGCCTGGGACCAGCCCGCCATTGGCGCGCTGCAGGCGATCGAGGCTGCCGGCCGTCAAGGTGAAGGCATCGTCATCACCGGCATCGACGCCAACCCCCAGGCGCGCGAGGCGATTGCTGCGGGCGGCAACTTCGAGGCCTCGATTGCGCAGGACTTTGCCGGGATCGGGGCCGCCGCTGCCGATGCTGTGGGCCGCGCCATGAAGGGCGAGACGATCAAGGAACCGGTGATCTACGTAGCGACCGTGATAGTCACCGCGGCGAACGCAGCGGAGTAAACGTGAGGCGCGCGCGGGCTTTCGCGCGCGCCCTTTCAGGCACAATCCGGGACCGCAATGCACGCCCTTGGCTTCCAGGGCCTGACCAAGGCCTATGGCGGCGCACCAGCGCTGTCCAACGTCAGCTTGACCATGTTGCCCGGTCGCGTGCATGCGCTGATGGGCGAAAACGGGGCGGGCAAAAGCACGCTGATCAAGCTGATCGCCGGGGTTGTCCCCGCTGACCGGATGATGGTGCTTCGCGATGGCAAAACCGTCACCCTGCGTTGTGCTGCCGATGCCGCAAAGGCCGGCTTTCGCTTCATCCACCAAGAGCTCAACATCGTGCCGCAGCTCTCGGTGGCCGAAAATGTGCTGCTGGGCCACGCCGCCCCCCGGCGCTTTGGGGCCTTTATCGACTGGCGGCGTCTGGAGGCCAACGCGCAGGAGGCACTGGCGTTCCTTGGCGCTGACCATATCGACCTGCGCCAGCAGGCGGGGGCTCTTGCGACGGGTGACCGGATGCTGGCGCGCATCGCGTCGGCGCTGGTGGCAGAAGCGGGCGCCCCGGAGCCTTGCCTCTATGTCCTTGATGAACCCACAGCTGCGCTGACGGCGGCGGAATCGACCAAACTGTTCGATGTGATCGACCGGCTGAAGGCGCGGGGGGCGGCGGTGCTGTATGTGTCGCACAGGATGAACGAGGTCCTGCAGATTTGCGACGATGTCACCGTGCTGCGTGACGGACGGCACGTCATGACGACCGAGATTGCCCGCTCCAACCGGACCGAGATCATCGCCGCGATGACCGGCAAGGCGGTATCCGACACGATCCCGCCCCGTACAGCGCCCATTGGAAGGCGCAGCGTTTGTCGCGCCACAGACCTTGCCACCAGAGACCTGTCTGGTCTGAACCTGACCTTGGCCGAGGGCGAAATTCTGGGGGTGGCAGGGCTGGAAGAGGCGGGGCAGACGGCTTTGCTGCGCCTGATCCTAGGCCAAGGGCGCCTCCGGCAAGGCCAGCTTGAAGTGCTGGGCACTTACGCGCCAAGAACACCCGAAGAGGCCTGGGCGCGCGGTGTCGCCTATGTCCCGCGCGAACGCCGCAGCGAAGGGCTGATGCTGGGCATGGGCGTGCGCCCGAACGCCATCTTCCCGCACCTTGGCGATTACGGCCTTTTCGCCCGCAAGGGGGCCGAGGTCGCCCGCACGCGAACACTGGCCGACCAGGTCCGCCTGCGCTTTCAGGACACCGAGCAACCTGTGGGCCAACTCAGCGGCGGCAATCAGCAAAAGGTGGTCTTTGCCCGCGCCATGGCCGGGCAGCCCAAGCTTCTTCTACTGGAGGAGCCCACTCGCGGCGTTGATGTGGGCGCCCGCGCCGAAATCCACGGCCTGATCCGAGCGATGAGCGCTGCAGGCACGGCCGTTATCCTCGCCTCCTCCGACTTGGCCGAGCTGCTGGGCCTTTCCGACCGCATCCTGATCCTGCAAGGCGGGCGTCAGGTGGCGCTGATCGACCGGGGTGCGATGACCCCCGCCGATCTTTTGTTGCACATCTACACGCCGGAGGCCGCATGACAGTCCCGCCCATCGCCACCATTCTGCGCCAATGGGGCACGTTCCTGGGCCTTTTTGTCATCATGGTTTTCTTTGCGTGGCAACTGCCCGAAACCTTCCCCACCGCGCAGAACTTTCTGAACATCTCGCAGCAAATATCCATGCTTGCGGTGACGGCCTTCACCATGACCATCGTGATGGTGATGAACGACTTCGACCTCAGCGTCGGGTCGACAGCCAGCCTTGCCGGGATTGTCGCGGCGGTGCTGTTTGCCGCAGGTTTCCCGGTCTGGGCTGGCGTCTCGGCAGCCTTGGCGGTGGGGTTGGTCGGGGGCCTCTTCAACGGCTTTCTCGTCGCCTATATCGGCATCCTGCCCTTCATCGCCACACTGGGCACGCTGACCATGTTTTCGGGTGCGGCTTTCATGATCAGCGACGGGAAAACGATCTTTGGCCGCGACATCCCAGCCGAGTTTGCAGACTTCGCCCGCTCTGGCATCCGGCTGGACTGGGTCGGGTTGGAGGGTGTGAAACTACCCCTGATGACGCTTGCTGCGCTGGGGGTGCTGCTGGTGGTCTGGCTGATATTGGAACAGACAACCTTCGGGCGAAGGCTTTATGCCATTGGCGGCAACCGCGTGGCGGCGGAATTGGCGGGGATCAACACCCGCCGATTGCGGCTGATTGCCTTCGGGCTGACCGGCCTTGGTGCGGCGGTGGCAGGGCTGATGTATGCCAGCCGCGTCGCGTCGGCCAACCCGACGCAAGGGGCGGGCCTGATGCTTGACGCCATCGCGGCGGTGTTTCTGGGCATGACCATGGGCCGCGAAGGCGAGCCGCGCGTGCTGGCGACCCTGGTCGGCGTGCTGATCCTTGGAATCCTCGACAACGGGCTGACGCAGATGAATGTCGACAGCTATGCGCGCGAAATTCTAATCGGTGCCATCGTGATTTCAGCAGTAGCAATCTCGGCCTTCGGGCAGCGCCGGAACTGACCGGTGAGGCTTTCCGTCAACCACAGGGTAGAGGTGACGGTGGTCGTGCCGAAAGTGCGGCCATGAAAGACCGGGTGATAGCGTCGCAGAGGGCGGAGTGCGGACGTTGGCTGCGTCCTGTTCGGATGGCTTGCCTGCGTACCATAGGTCGACTTGACAGCCGAGTCTTACCCTGGCGGGAAGCCATCACTCGGTCGGCTCGGGTAGTTGTTTCGGGAAGGACAACCTGCCAAGGCACTTGGGGGCACCGCACAAAAGCTGGAGCACCATCAGCCGCTTCGAGTGCGCATGTTTGCAGTCTCCATCGTCACCTTGTCATCCAACCCAAGCTCTCTGCTGTAGGGCCTTTGGGCTTGTATTCTGCCCCCAGAGGTGCAGCCCAGCCTGTATCGGCGATTGCAGCAAAGATCGTGGTGAAGTCCAGTTCGCCATGATCCGGTGGCCCTCGGTCGGGCACGCTGGCGAATTGGACATGGCCGATGATCGGCAAAAGGTCCTTGAAACGGGTGATGATGTCGCCCTCGGTCCTGCCGATGTGATAGCAGTCGAACATCAGCCTAAGGTTCTTCTCCCCCACCTCTGTAATGATCTCGCAGGCCTGGTCGGTCGTCTGAAGGAAGTACCCCGGCGCGTCGTGGCGGTTGAGCGGTTCGATCAGAATCGTGATTCCGTGGGGCGCAGCACGCTTCGCGGCATAGGACAGGTTCGCGACAAACACAGCCCATGCGTCCGTGCCACTGGCGAAACCGGCCATGACATGGACCATGCCCGCTTCGATCCTTGCGGCGTAGGTCAGGGCCTGATCGATGGCTGCGCGGGCTTCGGCCTCGCGGCCAGGCAAGGCGGCAAGGCCATTCTCGCCGGGCTTGCCGCGCAAAGTGTTGATCCCCAGCATCCGCAGCCCGGTTTCGCCGAGGGCACGGGAGGTTTCTTCTGCCGGAGTGTCATAAGGCCAGTGACATTCAACCGCATCAAAGCCGGCGGCCTTGGCGGCGGCGATCGCCTCTGGCAGGGGACGGTCGCCCCAAAGAAAACCCAGATTGGCGGAAAACTGCGTCACCCGTCCCACTCCACGTCAAATCTGGTGACCAGCGCCTGCACTTGACCTGTCGTCAGCCCGCGCGCTCCGGTTCCGCGCAACAGAAGGGCAAGGCGGGCCGTGGCCTCCAGTTCCTCGATCGCATTGCAGGCGGCCTGCACATCCTTGCCTGCAACAACCGGGCCATGATTGGCCAGCATCACCGCGCTGCGTTTGCCAGCAAGTCCGCGCACGGCATCGCCCATGGCGGGATCGCCGGGCAGGAAGAACGGCAAGAGCTTTACGCGGCCCAGTTGCATGACGGCATAGGGCGTGAGCGGAGGCAGGAAATCGTCCGCATCCACATCGGGTAGAGTCGACAGGGCGACTGAATGGCAGGAGTGCAGGTGGACCACCGCCCCCGCCGCGCCACGCGTGTCATAAAAGGCCGAGTGCAGGGGCATTTCCTTGGTCGGGGGATCACCGTCGATCAGGCGGCCCGTAGCATCGAAGCGGGATAACCGTGCAGGGTCCAACCGGCCGAAGGAGCTGCCTGTCGGTGACACCAGAAGCCCACCGTCCCCGGTCCGTGCCGAGATGTTGCCGGTACTGCCATGCGTCAGCCCCCGGTCAAAAAGCGAACGGGCCAGTTGGCAAATCTGATCGCGCAGCGCAGTTTCCGCACTCATGCTGCCCCCATTGCATCAGAAAAGAACGATGGCGCACCAAAGTTGCCGGACTTCAGTGCAAGAGCCATCGGATGTCCGTTGCTTTTGCAATAGGTCCAAGGCACGCCCGGCGCGATTTCCCGCCCGATGCGCAAACGATCAACGCCCAAGGCCGTGGTGACCGCGCCCGATGTTTCCCCGCCTGCGACGACGATCCGGCGCGCGCCGGCATCGCGCGAGGCCACCGCACAGGCTGCCAGCGCCTCTTCGACGATCTCGCCCGCTCGGCCGCGTCCCAACCGCTCCTGCGCCATGCGCACACTTTCCGGCTCGGCTGTAGCGTAGATCAGGGGGGCGCGGTCCATGTCCTGCTGTGCCAGCCACTCCAGCGCCGGTCCAACGCCGGTTTGGGCCAGACCCAGCGGGTCGAGGCGCAGGGACGGCGCGCCGGTGGCGATGTAATGGGACACCTGCGCATTCGTCATGGCCGAGCAACTGCCCGACAGGACGACAGCCGCCAGCGGAAAAGAGGGAGCAGTCGGCCCGCCGGCAATGACGGACAGTCGCCCTGTTGTGCGGTAAACGTCAGGCAAAGGCATGGCCACGGCACTGCCCCCGGTCATGAACGTCATGTCGCGGCAGGCCTCGGCAATCACCTCAAGATCGGCATCCGCGACCGCATCCACGATCACATGCGCCGTCCCCGCCTGTGCAAGGCGCGCAAGTTCCGCACGCAGCGCCTCGGCCCCGCGTGCCACGGTCAGCCGGTCGGCCAGTCCGACTTTGCCTTTCACCTGTGGCTGAAGCAGGCGCATCAGGTTGCTGTCACGCATCGGCGTCAGCGGGTGGTCCTTCATCGGGCTTTCGGCCAGTGGCTGCCGACCGACGAAAAGGTTGCCCATGTAGATCGTGCGGCCATTCTCGGGGAAAGCCGGGCAATAGATGGTCTGCGCGCAGCCCAGATCGGCCATCAGCGCCTCGGCCACAGGGCCGATATTTCCTGTCGGAGTGGAATCGAAAGTAGAGCAGTATTTCCAGAAGAACCTCTCAGCCCCGGCGCGGCGCAGCCAGTCCAGCGCCGCCCGACATTCGGCAACTGCGGTACCCACTGGCGCTGTGCGGCATTTCAGGGCGATGACCTCGAAGGCGGCGGCATCGGTCGGCGGCGACTTGGGGACACCGATCCGCAACGAGACCTCGACCCCCGACCGCGCCAGCAACCCAGCAAGATCGGTTGCTCCGGTGAAGTCGTCCGCGATGCAGCCAAAGAACGCTGACATGGAGTCACCCCCCCGCCGCCGGGTCGCCAGCGCCCGGGAGTGTCAGGCCGACATTGCGGGCGTAGACCTTGGCAATGGCGGCGTCATCCTCGGTCCCCAAGCCCATGCCCACCGCTACCATGTATTGCTGCAGCGTTGCGGCTGTGATCGGGGCCGAGAATCCGGCTGATTTCGCGACGTCCATAACGATTCCAAGGTCCTTGGGCCAGATGTTGATCTGGCTGCGCGGCGTATAGTCCCCGTCCACGATATGGGGCGCACGGTTTTCCAGCATCCAGCTGGTACCCGCGCATTTGCTGATAACCTCGACGAATGTCGCGGGATCAATTCCTTGCGTCATCCCGAAGGTCAGGGCCTCTGCCATCGCGGCGATATGCACCCCGGCCAGAAGCTGGTTGACGGCTTTCATCGCCGAGCCGGGACCCGCCTCAGCCCCCAGTTCGAATACCGTTTGTGCACAGGCGTCCAGCACCGGGCGTGCAGCGGCAAAGGCCTCGGGCCGACCCGCGGCCATGATCGAAAGCGCGCCTTGCGCCGCTTTTGCCGCGCCGCCCGAGATCGGGGCATCAAGGTAGTGAACGCCCGCTGCCGCACAGCGCGCCTCCATCTCGCGGGCAAAGGCCGGGGGAACGGTGGCGCAGGCGATGACCACCGTGCCCGGGGCAAGCATCGCCACCACACCGTCCGCACCGAACAGCACCGCCTCGGTCTGGGCCGCGTTCAGGACGACGACAACCACTGCGTCAACTTGCGTCGGCGAAGCAGCGGGTTGGCCTCCCATGGAGACGAACTTGCTGACAAGGTCAGCGTTGATATCAGCGCCCCAGACCCGCTGCCCGGCCCGAAGGCAGGACAGGGCCATGCCATAGCCCATCGACCCCAGCCCGATCACGGCCGTCCTGAATTCCATTGTCATGTGCGGAGTCCTTGGTTGCGTAGCCAGGTGGCAGCGTCACGTCGGGTCGTGCGGACGCGCCAGACTGTGTCGGAGGCGGTGATGAACATGTCCGTTCCGTCCGGGCCGCCAAAGCACAGGTTGGATGTAGGTGCGGGCAAAAGGATCTTGCCGAGGCAGCGGCCCTCGGGCGACAGGCACCGGATGCCGTCCATGGCACTGGACCAGACATTCCCCTCGTGATCAACGCGCAGACCGTCCGGCACTCCCGGCTCAATCACTGCGAAAACCTCGCCGCCACGCAGGATTGTGCCTTCGACGTCGAATACGCGGATATGGTGGGGAAGATCATAGTCGATGCCGGGAAAACTCGCACCGCGAATTGCCCCCGAGTCTGCGACGTAAAGCCTGCGCTCATCCGGTGAGAAGGCCAGCCCGTTGGGTTTGTCGAAATCGGTGGCGACCGCGATCAGCGTGCCGTCCGGCATCGCACAATAGACGTAGCAGCCGCCGATTTCACTCTCGGCCGGATAGCCTTCAACGTCAGAATTGATCCCATAAGGCGGGTCGGTGAACCAGATGGACCCATCCGAGCGCACAACGACATCATTCGGTGAATTCAGCCGCTTGCCCTGGTAGCTGTCGGCAATGATCTCGACGGCCGCCGGGTTTTCGGGGTCGCGGCGGCGGATCACCCGCCTGCCGCCATGCTCGCATGAGATCATCCGGCCTGCGCCGTCCAGGGTATTGCCATTGGCAAACTCGCTGTTCTCCAGCGTTGCCGAAAGCTCTGCGTCAGGCTTCCACTTCCACATCCGCTTTGCAGGGATGTCGTTGAAATACAAAGCCCCGTGCCACCAAACCGGGCCTTCGGCCCAGGTGAACCCTTGGGCTACGGCCTCGGGCACGGTCGTGGTGTCAATGAGGTCACGGAACACGGGTTCATTGACCTCGTAGGATGGGGATTTCATCGGTCAGCCCTCGCTTATTCTCAAATCCGGCTCGAAGCGGTCACTGGCCTTTCGCCTTGCCCCGACGCAGAAGCAACATGCCAAGGATGATAAGGCCAAAGGTGATCTGCCGCACGGCCTCGGGCATCTGAAGGACGGACAGGATCGAGGTCAGAAGCGTGATGAACAGCGCGCCGACCACGGTGCCGGAATAGCTGCCCTGGCCGCCCAGGATCGAGGTTCCACCAAGCACGACTGCCGACAGGACAGGCATCAGATAGGGGTCGCCCATGCCCTGATAGGCCTGGTTGGCATAGCCGACCAGCAACAAGGACCCGACGGCGGTGAACAGCCCGGCCAGAACAAATGTCGCGAGCGTCAGCAGCTGCACCCGGATACCCGACAGATAGACCGCCTTTTCCGAATTGCCTGCCGCCATGATGTATTGGCCATAGACAGTTCGCCGCAAGAGGACATGCATCAGCACGATGATCACGCACCAGAACCAGAAGGCATTGGGCACACCGAGGCTGCGGCCAAGCGCAAGGTCGATGGACAGTTCGGGCGCCACGCCGCGCGGCTTGAACCCGCCCGTGAAAAAGACGACGGCGCCGACCAGCATCGAGTTCACAGCCAGCGTCCAGACCATTGAGGGTAACCGGAAGAACGCAACGCCGATCCCGTTGATCAGGCCGATCAGCGCGCCGGCCGCCAGACCGGCCGCGATTCCAAGGGCGGCAACCTCAGGGTTTTCGACCCCAGCCACGGTCGTCGCTACCACACCCACAGCCGTCAGTGCGGCCGGGACAGACAGGTCGATGTGCCCCAGCAGGATCACCAGCGTCGCCCCGGCGGCGATAACGCCCAGATAGGCGGCGATCTGCACCTGTTGGAGCAGATAGTCAGCGGTCAGGAAGTTCGACGACACTGCACTACCCATGGCCAGCAAGGCCATGCACCCGAGTGCTACAAGGGCAATGGCTGGGTCGACACCCCGGGGCCAGGAAAGGGAACGGATCATCTTGGCCCTCATTGCGAAAAAAGCTTCAACCGGTTGCGCACCCGCACAAGGCCAAGCGACCCCAGCACCACCGCCGCCGCCAATACGAAGCCTTCGAAGAACGGTTGGGCCAGCGGCGGCAAGCCGCTGAAGAACATCACGGCGGCGACGGTCTTCAACAGCAGGGCACCGATCACTACCCCCCATGCCTTGCCAACGCCCCCGGCCAGCGACACGCCGCCCAGAACAATCGCCGCGATCGAGTTCAGTGTGTAGGTCGGCCCCACCCCGGCATCGCCCGTCAGGGTGACCATCGCCAGGTAATAGCCGCACAGCGCCGCGCAGAGCCCGCCCAGACCATGCGCGATGATCCGAACCCGGATCAGGGAAATGCCTGTCAGAGCCGCCGAGTGTTCCGACGAGCCCACGCCCTGCGCCTCAAGCCCCCAGGCGGTGCGGCGCATGATCAGGCTGAACACCACCCCGGCCAGTACGATCAGGATCAACGAGGTCGGAACCGGCCCGACAGCATAGGATAGCGCATCCGACAGGCCCTCGTTCACCGCGCCTCCGGGGGTCGGGCGCAGAGCCAGCGCCAGGCCGGAAAACACCGCCCCCGTGGCCAGGGTGGCGATGATCGGCGGTATCCGCCCCAGGGTTACGACCAGACCGTTGACCAGCCCGCAGGCAAGCCCGGTTGCCAGCACGGCAAAGGTGCCGAACACCAGTGAAACGCCTTCCCCCGCCAGAACATAGGAGGCGACGACGTTGCTCAACGCCACCATGGCCCCGACCGAAAGGTCGATCCCGCGGACCATGACGACGAAGAACTGCGCGAAGGCGGCAAACACCAGCAGAACGCTCTGGTTCGACCAGATCGTCAGCACCCGGGTCGAAAAGCCGCGCGGATGGCTGGCGAAATAGACGACCAGCAGGATGGCCAGCGCCACCGCCGGGATCAGCACCCGAAGGTCAATCCGCTTCATGCAGCGTCTCCCGTGGTGTGATCCGAAGCAAGGCCCATGGCCGCGGAAATCAGCATCTCGGGCGTCAATGTGTCACCGAAAAGCTGGCGGGCAATGCGGCCCTGATAGAACACCGCTACCCGGTGGCACAGGTGGACCAGTTCCTCGTAATCGGTCGATTGCAGCACGATGGCCATGCCCTCGGCCGCAAGCTCGGCCAAGAGGGTGTAGATCTGCGCCTTGGTCTTGACGTCGATCCCGCGCGTCGGGTCCAGCAGCAGCAGGCAGCGCGGCGACAGGACCAGCCATTTGGCCAAAAGCACCTTTTGCTGGTTGCCGCCCGACAGGGTTGCAACCGCGTCGTCCATCTTGCCATAGGCCAGTTCCAGCCGGTCAAGGATGGCCGCGATCCGCGCCTGATCGCCCGGATCAAGCGCGGGGCCCAGCCTGCCGCCAAGAGCGGCGAGGCGCAGGTTTTCGGAAATGGACAGCCCCGGGATCAGGCCTTCGGTCTTGCGATCCTCGGGGATGAAGGCAAGGCCGATCTTGGGGGACTTCGAGCGTGCGGGCGTGCGACCGGCATAGGTCTTTCCGTCGACTTGCACCTCACCGGACACACGCGACAGCAGGCCGAAGATGGCCTCAAGCACACGTTGCTGCCCCTGCCCATCCAACCCGCCCAGACCAAAGATCTCGCCGGGCCGGACATCGAAGCTGACATCGTGCAGTTCATTTTCCCAGCCAACTCGTGACAGGCTCAGAAGCGGCGGCTTGTCAGCCGAGTGCATGGGCGGAAGGGGCGGGAACAGCCGATCTAGCGACTGTCCGATCATCAGCGAAACGATGTCTCCGTGATCCAGGGTGCCTGCGGGAAAAGTCCGGACATGCGCCCCGTTGCGAAAGACAGATATGACATCCGCCAGCGCATGCACCTCGTGAAACCGGTGCGAGATGAACAGGATGCCGCAGCCTTCAGTGCGCAACTGGCGGATCACCGCAAAGACCCGATCGACAGCGTCGGCACCAAGGGCAGACGTCGCCTCGTCAAGGATAAGAAGGCGCGGCTTCTGATACAGCGCCTTGGCAATCTCGACCAGCTGGCGTTCGGCGAGGGTGAGTTCTGACACGGTCCGATCAAGCGGGATGTGATCTGCGCCGATCCTGTCCAGACAGGCGCGTGCCTCGCCATAGGCGGCGCGTTGCATCACGCCCATCCGGGTCTGCGGCCGTGCCAGCACGATGTTGTCACCCACGCTCAGCGCGGGCATCAATGACAGTTCCTGAAAGATGCAGACGATGCCGCGGCGCGACGCATCGCGCGTGCCTTGCAAATCGACGGTCTGCCCGTCCACCGCCACTGCGCCACTTGTGGGGCGGATGACCCCGGACAGCAATTTCATCATCGTCGATTTCCCGGCGCCGTTCTCGCCCAGGATGGCGTGGATCTCGCCTGCCTTGCAGGCCAGCGTCACCGCGCGAAGGGCCTGAACCGGCCCGTAGGATTTCGACGCGTCGCGCAGTTCGACGATTGGCAGGCTCTGCATGGCACTCTTCCCGATAGGGGTGGCCCCAAGGCCACCCCGAAGGATTGCAGGGATCAGAGATTGTCCGGCGATTGGCCAAGCAGCTCATCGGGCGTGAAAACCGGGAAGCAGTTCGGATAGCCCGTGGTGGTGTAGAACGTGTCGGGCAGGTCGGGGAAATAATCGGTCCCTGAAACCAAATCCGCATTAGCCTTCTGCGGGATCGGCAGATAGACCATTTGCGGCAAGGCATTGCCTTCCAGAAGTGCGACTGCTGCTTCAAGCGCCACGGCCGACATCACCGGCGCCTGGGCCGCCGTCACCCCCGGATAGCCGCCTTCAGCGATCATCCTGCGCGCACCGTTGCCTGCGTCGCCGCCGACCGGAACGACCGGATGGCCGGCATTCTTCATCGCATTCAGCGCGCCGATCGTGCCTTCCTGCACCATGATCCCGTCAAAGTTGCCATGGGTCGCAATTGCATCGGCGACGACCTTCTGCACGGTGCCGGCATCCCAGTTGCCGACGACCTGCACGACTTCAAGTCCGGGGTTGGCATCGAGAACCGAGCGCATGCCAAGGTGGTTGTCACGGTCAGTGGCATTGCCCGGCAGGCCCGAAACTTCCAGCACCTTACCTTCAGCGGCGCCCTTGGCTGCGATGATCGCATCGACAACCGCTTGCGCTTTTAGGCGACCAAGCTCGAACTGGTTCTCGTTGACCTGCACGATCGCATCGGTGTCCAGCACGTTGTCGAACGGCACCAGAACCGTTCCGGCATCCTCGGCGCGCTTGATGACCGAATTGAACGCGGTGGGGTTCACTGCGATCAGGACGATCGCGTCGTAGCCGGCTGCGATATAGTTGTCGATCGCCGCGATCTGGGCAGCGCTGTCGTTGCCGACAGACACCACCGTGAATTCTTCCAACTTGCCGGCGTTCTCGGGCCGTGCCGCCCAGGCCTTTGCGCCCTGGATCGCGGTCACGCGCCAGTCATTGCCTGCAAAGCCGTTCACGAAGGCCACGCGGAACGGTCCTTCGCGCTTTTCATACTGGATTACTTTCGAAACGTCGGGGGCCGCCGAAAAGCACTCCGGACGGTAGGTGTCCTGCGCAAGAGCCGGACCGGCCAGCGCCGAGAGTGCAAGAAGACTTACGGCCAGCGCGCGGCTGGCAGCGGATACAAGCATTAATTTCTCCTCCCAGAAGGGTGCGCTGGCGCTAATGACAACGCTACCATAAGTATGACTTGCACAGGACCTATCTAAAGACAAGCAATTTATGGTAACGCTGTCATAGTGGCGCCGGATACCTTGGGGCGGCGCTTGGGAGGAACAGGATGGTGAACGGAAATGCGACCTTGGCCGACGTGGCAAGTCTTGCCGGGGTCAGCATTATCACGGTGTCGCGGGTGGTCCGGAACCTGGGTCCGATATCCGAAAGCACCCGTCAGAAGGTGAACTCGGCGATCTCTGAACTGGACTATGTCCCGAACAGAGCAGCGGGAATGCTGGCTTCGGCGGGGTCAAACCTGGTCGCCGTCCTGCTGCCCTCGCTGTCCAACATCGTGTTCCCTGAGGTGATGCGTGGCATCACGGAGGGCCTTCGGGGGACCGGCCACCAGCCCCTCATCGGCGTGACCGACTACGATCCGAAGCAGGAAGAAGCCCTGCTGACCTCTTTCATGTCCTGGCGGCCTGTGGCCGTCATCACGACGGGGTTCGAGCATACCGAAACCACACACCGGATCCTGTCTAGCGGCAGGATCCGGGTGGCCGAACTGATGGACATCGATTCGCAACCCATAGACCTTGCGGTCGGGCTGTCTCACCGCAGCGCAGGCCAAGTCACGGCGCGGCACCTGTCGGACCTGGGCTACCGCAGCTTCGGTTATGTCGGGCACGACTGGACGGCCGACCGGCGCGCGCGCCTGCGCTACGATGGGCTAGTCGAGGGCCTTGCAGAGCGGGGCCTGTCAATCGTGGCCGAAACGTTAAGTCCCGGACCCAGCTCGACAGAAGCGGGCAAGACGGCGCTCGCGACCCTGCTTGCCAAAGGAGCCACACCGGATGTGGTGGTCTTCTCGAACGACGACATGGCAGTCGGGGGCTATTTTCACTGCCTTGCGGCCGGGATCGAAGTAAAGCGCGATCTGGCTCTCTTTGGCTTCAACGGGCTCGAAATCGGGCAATCCATTCCGACACCGCTGTCGACCCTCCTGTCGAACAGATTTCTGATCGGCAAGCAGGCGGTCGAGGTTCTGTTGTCGTCGACTAAGCGGCCGGGCGAGACGCAGACGATCGACACCGGCTTTGAGATCATTGCCGGCAAGACTGCCTGAGGTCGGACGAACGAAGTTGCCGGACGGATCAGATTGCACTCCCGCGTGTGGGAGGGCGCGCCGAACATCGGCGCCTTTTCCGTCGCACTCCATGGGCAACACAGCATCCACCTGGATCGTCTTTCCGATCTGATCGACCGCTTCATTGCAGAGCACATCCCGCACCTTGCGCCGCGCAATGGCGGGGATCAGACCTCGATGATGCGCAAGCTGGTCGAACCGCAGTGGCGTAATCACCTCATCGCCGACATCACCCCGGCAGACGTGGAACGGCTTCTACAACCCTCGCCGCAGACACTCAGCCTTGGGCTGGAAAAGCCGCGTGGCTTTCGACCGCCAAGCCGCTTACCATGAGGACCTGACCGGAACGAAACTGTGACAGGTCCAATCCGCGGCGATCTGCGTCCCGAGCCTATTGTCCAATAGCCCGATCCTCTGACGCCTCGCGAGGTGCTGTGGAGGATCGCACGATCAGTTGGCAACTCAGGTTGCGCTGTTGCGGGGGGAGAGCCCTGTTGTCGACCCGTTCGAGCAGAAGGTCCGCCGCGGCCCGGCCGAGCGCATAGGCCGGCTGTGCCACCGTCGTCAGCGCCGGGACAGTCAATGAAGCGACGGGAATGTCGTCAAAGCCGATCAGCGAGATATCTGCCGGGACGTCCAGTCCGGCCGTCCGGCACGCTTCCATCGCGCCGATGGCAGCGAGGTCATTGATGGTAAAGACCGCCGTCGGACGATCCTTGACCGCAAGCAGCCGGGCCATCGCTTCGAAACCGCCTTCGCGCGAGGTCTCGGTTTCCGCAACGAGCTTCGCATCGAGCGGGATGCCGGCCCTGGCGAGCGCTTCGCAATAGCCGCGCCAGCGCCCCACGGCGATGCCCTTGCTGAAATAGCCGCCGATAAAGGCAATGCGCTGATGGCCGAGTGCAACGAGATAATCGATGGCGGTGACCGCGCCGGCCTCTGCATTGGCGGTGACGAAGTCGCATTCCGGCGCGTCGTCGAGCTTGCCGACGAAGACCACTGGTACGCCCTGCGCCGGTAGCGCCCGCAAGAAGGTCTTGACGAAAGGATCAAGAAAGCCCTGCGACGGCGTTATGATGAAGCCATCCACGCCGCGGAACACCATTTCCTGCAGGATTTCGATCTCGCGCACGGGATCAGCATCCGTGCTGCAGATGATCGACAGGTAACGCTCGGCCATCATTCGGTCCTGGACGCCGCGCGCAAGCGCGGCAACGTAGGGGTTCTGGATGTCCTCGGTGACCAGCCCCATCAACAGGGTTCGCTTGGTGGTCAGGGCGCCAGCCAGTGCATTCGGCCGGTAATTGAGGCTGCGCGCGGCAGCGAAGACCTTTTCACGGGTGGCCTCGCTGATGAGGTCAGGCCGGCTGAAGGCGCGCGACACGGTCGAGATGTCGACGCCGGCCAGGACCGCAACGTCATAGACGTTCTTGCGAGCCCCGGCGCTCTGTCCGTCGGTCTTAATGTTTCTGGCCACGCTCGAACGCGCTCCCTATCCTGTTTCTAGAGTGGGACGCCCGCGAAGACGGAGGAGATGCCTTCGCGAGCCCCTTTGCCGAGGCTTCCCTATAGCTGAGGGATGACATCGGCGAAATCGACCGCCCAATCCTCGGAATTGATCGCATAGATGTCGCGGCCGTTGCGCTCGGCATCGCCTGAATTGCGGATCCCCAGCGTGAAGCGGAGCGCGTCGCTCCGGCGACACAGCTTGACGACGATGACGTTCTCGCCGGCGTTAAACTTGACCCGATAGGAGCGGTTGTACGGCGTCCAGGGCGATGCCTCGGTGACGTTGCCGACCAGTTCCCCGTTGAAGAAGAGTCGGTAGGCGTCCGTATGCCCGACCACGAGGAAAGCCCATCGTTCGCTGTCGACGACGACGGTCCTTGCCAGATAGGCCGTGTAACACCCTTCTAGCCCGACAAGGCGACTCAGATCGATCTCGTTTTCGTAGGACGGCACAATGGCGGGCACGCCCAGGATGCGGGACATCGAACGGAATTGGTCTTCGATATCGGTGACCGGTTCGGGCAGATATTGCTTCTCGATGTCGAGGAAATGGTGGTTGAAACGCCGCTGGCCCTGGCTCGGCGCTTCCGAGCGCATCGGCTGCGCTGACGTCGGCACAGCATCGTAGAAAACGCCAAGCAGCTTCCAGAGCGCGGCGCCGGCCACGCCGAAGCTCTTGTGCGCCACGACTCCGTTGGCTTTCAGTTCGGTGTTGAAGCCGTTCCTGTAGGACCAGGTCCGACCGCCACCGTTGGCGCGGAGAGAGAACGAGACGCCGTCGCGATTGGCCGGCTGCGATTTCGGGAAGACTTCCCAGCCTTCAGGTGCCGTCACGGACAGCTCCGCGCCTGAAGGGATTGGACCATCAATCTTGACTGTCACCCCGATCACGTCACCAGGGGCTGCGGCCGGAAGGCCGTCATAGGAAATCTCGAGTTCCGGCGCGACGGCCTTGCGTGGCGGCAGGGGAGCGAAGGCCGGCGCATCGGTGATCTCGATGCCGGTCTTGAGCTGCCCGCCGATCAGCACGCCGATCCGCGTCGTGTCGCGCGCCAACGCCGAAACCGTCATCTCGTCGCGGCGATACTTGATGCCCATCACCAGTTCGTCGCCGATCGCATCCTTCAAATGCTGGGGGATTCGGCTCGCGCCGAGAATCTGGCCGA
>JANNXX010000093.1:0-94067 GCA_031409795.1 Rhodobacterales bacterium | reverse complement strand
GATTTTCTTGTTGGCGATTGTTTGGGGGGGGGGTGCGCCTTCTCTTGGGCCACAACACCCACACGGAGCGTTTGGGGTAAGTGAACTAGGCGGGGCCCGCCCCGACCTACAAAAGGGCGAAGCGCCGATCTGGCAAAAGCGGTTCTGGGAGCATCACATCCGGGGGGACGAGGATTTCGCGGCGCATGTGCGGTATTGTTGGATCAACCCGGTGAAGCATGGATTGGTCGGGCATCCGCGGGAGTGGCCGTATTCGTCATGGCACCGCGATGCGGGTGAGTTGTAGGGCGGGGCGTGCCCCGCCGTCGGGAGTCGGGGCACGCCCCAACCTACGCTTGTCAGCGATCCGCGGAAGCTATGAGTTCTTTAGTGACGGGCATTTCCGGCAGACTTTCCAGCGCCTTATACGTATCTAGCTTCGATCTAACTTCGCCGGGCATTTCAATTTCGATTTCAAATTTAGCGAGCGTCGTGTAAGCATTTTTCCACCACTCCTCAATGGAATCGATCAGCGGTCTCATTCCAGCGAGTTCAAACAATCCCATAGATTTATCTAAGGTCGAAAGTAGCTGCATCTCCTGTCCAAAGGCTGTCGGATCCGAAGCTGGGTTTCCATACTTGGCACTAATGAATTTCCTAGCTCGCTCAGCTTCTTTCGTAACGATCTCTTTCAGCTTTCCAAACTCATTGATGGACATATCGTGAAGAAACCATCGATCAATAGACCGTCTGATTTCCTTTTGACCCTCTTCACTTAGCAACCCAGCCTGCGCAGCTTTGACTTCTTCGAAAAGCCTCCAATGATCTTCCCAGCGCTGACCAGACCCCCAACGGCCGCTCTTGATTGATTGGAGCATGATTTCTCTTGCAGTCAACGCAGCGATTCCCTTTAAGGATTCCACCAATTTCGCAGCTTCATGCTGCTTTTCTTCCCACATCTCGGCTTCAAAACCCCACCCTTTGAACCGCTTGAACTGAGAAAATCGCGCGAGGAAAGTAAGAAGCAACCCGACAGCGGCACACAGTGTCGCTTCGGGCACGTCACCGATCAGCAGAAAATAGACGGCTAAACCTAACAGACCGAAGCCACATACCTTAAGTAACAAAGATTCCCATTTTCCCATGCCCGCTCTTTCTAGTGTGTTTTGGTTGAGCCAAGAAACCTTTAGGTTGGACCGATTTAAAGTCTCACCCCCAAACCCCCTCAAACTCCCGCCACTCGCCCTTGCTCATCCCCGAGGCCTCCTGCGTCACGATCTCCCCGGCCAGCCGCCGCTTAACCACCGCAATAGCCTTCGCACTCAGCGTCACCCCCCCCATTCGGTAGTCCTCGAACGCCGCATAGGCCAGCGGGACCCAGTCCTTCACGCAAGCCGCAATCGCCTCGGCATACACCCTGATTTCATACTGGGCGTGGGGGTCGGCGCGGAGCCTCAGGAAGTGGAAGAGGTTGTGCAGGTCGACCTTCCAGTACCACTGGGTGTAGATGTTGGCGGGCAGGTTCATCCGGGCAAGCTCCCGCGCAAGACCTTGCTGGCCGTCCTGGGACAACATCGCCTCGTAATGGTCATAGGCGCGGTTGGCGTCGCTCTTCAGCATCTCCAGCACGCGGGCGGCTTCCTCGCCTTGCAAAACCTCGCCCCGGCCCTGGTTGTTGACGGTGGACTGCGCGGCGAGGTGTTCGGGGGCGGGGATGTAGAACTCGCGGTCCAGGATCGAGTAGCGTCCACTGTATTCGTTGACGTTGGCGGTGCGGTGGCGGATCCACTGGCGGGCGACGAAGACCGGCAGCTTGACGTGCAGCTTGACCTCGCACATCTCGAACGGCGTCGAATGCCAATGGCGCATGAGGTAGCGGATCAGCCCCTCGTCGTTCTGGACGTGCTTGGTGCCCGCCCCATAGGACACGCGGGCGGCCTGGACGATGGCGGCATCGTCGCCCATGTAGTCGATGACGCGGATGAAGCCGTGGTCAAGAACCGGGTGGGCGCGGTAGAGATGCGCTTCCATCCCTTCGGACACGGCGCGGAGGGTCGGGCGTGACTGGCTGCGCGCCGCTTCGATCTCGGCAAGCTGGTCGGGGGTAAGCGGCATGGTCGGCCTCATGGTTGAGTCGGGTGCGACTATAGCTTGCGGTCCGGCGGCGTGATACCGCAAGATGACTGGGTAAATGGAGGATCAGATGACGATCAGATATCTGCACACGATGGTCAGGGTGAAGGATCTGGAGAAATCCATCGCCTTCTATCGGCTTCTGGGCCTGAAAGAGGTGCGGCGGCATGAAAGCGAACAGGGCCGCTTCACGCTGGTGTTCATGGCGCCTCCGGGGCAGGAGGACTGCCCGGTGGAGCTGACCTACAACTGGGACGGCGACAACGGGCTGCCCTCGGACGGGCGGCACTTCGGGCATCTGGCCTATGAGGTGGACGACATCTATGCGCTCTGCGCGCATCTGCAGAAGAACGGGGTGCTGATCAACCGCCCGCCGCGCGACGGGCGGATGGCCTTCGTGCGGTCACCGGACAACGTGTCGGTGGAGCTGTTGCAGCGGGGGGCGGCGAAGCCTGCGGCGGAGCCTTGGGCGAGCATGGCGTCAACGGGAAGCTGGTGAGGCGACGGCTGACCTGTGGACGCCTGGCAACCGGCCAAGCGCCCACGGCGACGCGAGAAGGACTAGCGCCTTTCAGGGCCGGATTGCTGTGGGGACGGCGGAATGAAGATCTTCTTCTACTGGGAGGCTCCGAACCGGGTCGCAATGCCGGCCTATCTTCAGCTTTGCCTCGAGACCTGGCGCCGTGCCTGTCCGGATGCGGACATCGTGCCCGTGAACCAGGCGAATCTGGCAGAGCTTTCCGGCGGGAGGGTGGATGTCGACCGACTGGCCTGGTTTACGTATCCCTTGCAGTCTGACGTTGCTGCCATTGCGGTTCTTTCCCATCAGCCCGGCCTGTTCCTGGATGTCGACACCATCCTGCTGCCGCACTTTGCCGACGTGGCCTTCGACCCGGACAAGCTGACGATGTACGGCTCTTCGCTTGCACAGGGAAACCACTGCACCGGGTTCTTCCACAGCCCGAAACCGGAAAACCCCTTGTTGATCAAATGGTTGGCCGAGGCCAATGCCAGGATCAGGAACCGCACCCGGGGGCTTTACCAGTTGCGGTGGAAGCTGCGTCGCGCGATCCGGGGAAAGGCTGCAAAGGCGCCATGGAACTTCCTGGGGAACGGGATTCTTGATGAACTCTTGCGGACAACTGATTATGGCGAGGCACTGGATTTGCGGGAGCTCGACTCGACAGGGGCCTATCCGACCGCGCGGCTATTGCGGGAACATCCCGAATTCGCCGGCTATCAGGAGCTCTGGTTCGATCCGCTGATCCCGGTCAGCGAAGTCATCCGATCCTGCCGGGACGGGCTGGTGATCCTGCAAAACTCCTGGCACCCCGAAAGCTTCAAGGCGGCGTCGCGCAGCGAGGTGCTTGCGGGAGACTCCCTTGTCTCGCGACTGATCCGCACCGTCCTGACGCCGTAACGCAAGCGCGGCCCCTGCACGCGGCTTGCAGGCAGGGTGACGGTCTGGTCACGACATCCGCCAGAGGCCGAAGAGATCCGACGACAGCATAAGCGAAGCAGTTGCGGTTGATCTTGGCGCTTTCGCCAGAGCAGACAGGCCAAGCAGACCCAGCGCCGGATGCCCCTCCGCACCAATCAACACCCCCCCTGAAAACAGTGCCAGCTCATCCACCAGCCCCGCCTTGACCAATGCCGCCGCAACCGTGCTGCCGCCTTCGCTGAGGATGCGGGTGAGGCCCCTCTGCGCAAGGGTTTGAAGGGCGGCTTGCAGGTCGAGGTGGCCGTTTGCCTCAGCGGTCTCGATCAGGGTGGCGCCGGTGGCTTGCCAAGCCTTGCGGGGATCATCGGGCGCAGAGGGGCCGTGGAGGAGCCAGACGGGATGATCCTTGGCGGTGCGGCCCAACCGGCTTTCGGGGGAATGGCGCAGCATCCGGTCGAGGACGATGCGCACCGGCTGCCTCACCGCGCCCATGTCCCGCACCATCAGGTCGGGGTCGTCTGCCAGCGCCGTGCCGGAGCCGACCATGACAGCGTCGTGGGCAAGGCGCATCGCGTGGACCTTGCGGCGGGCTTCCGGGCCGGTGATCCAGCGGGACTCGCCCGTCGCGGTGGCGGTGCGGCCGTCGAGGGAGGCGGCGAGTTTCAGGGTCACGAAGGGCAGTCCTTGGGTCACCCGTTTCAGAAAACCGGCGTTGAGGTGGGTGGCCTGCGCCAACAGCACGCCCTCGGTCACGGCGATCCCGGCGGCGCGCAGCATGGCGTGGCCACGGCCGGAAACGCGGGGGTCGGGGTCGGTGAGGGCGGTCACCACGCGGGCGACTTTCGCCGCGATCAGCGCCTGGGCACAGGGCGGGGTCTGGCCGTGGTGGGCGCAGGGCTCCAGTGTGACATAGGCAGTGGCACCTGCCGCAGCGCGTCCGGCCTGGTCCAAGGCCCGCACCTCGGCATGGGGGCGGCCACCCGGCTGGGTCCAGCCGCGCCCGACGATCAAGCCATCACGAACCAGAACGCAGCCCACAGCCGGGTTCGGCCAGACATTGCCCAGGCCCCGCGCGGCAAGGCGCAGGGCATGGGCCATGTGGTCGGCATCCTCCGGTCGGGGGATCACTCGTCCCCGGCGGCTCCGGGCCTAAGTTCGCTGACGAAGCCATCGAAATCATCGGCGGTCTGGAAGTTCTTGTAAACGCTGGCAAAGCGCACATAGGCCACAGTGTCGATCCGGGCCAGGCTTTCCATCACGATCTCGCCGATCACCTTGGAGGGGATGTCGGTATCGCCCAGGCTTTCCAGCCGCCGCACGATGCCGCTGATCATCTGGTCGATGCGTTCAGGGTCGATCGGGCGCTTCTGCATCGCGATGCGGATCGAGCGTTCCAGTTTGGAGCGGTCAAAATCCTCACGCTTGCCCGAGGATTTGATCACCACAAGATCACGCAGCTGGACCCGCTCATAGGTCGTGAAGCGCCCGCCACAGGCGGGGCAAAAGCGGCGGCGGCGGATCGAGACGTGATCCTCGGCCGGGCGCGAATCCTTCACTTGCGTGTCGATGTTGCCGCAGAATGGGCAGCGCATCGGCTCCCTCCTTCCTATTGTCCCACCTCAAGGGCCGGGTGTTTTCCCCGGTTCCCACACTGACTATAGGGGAAGGCCGCGCATTTCGGGAAGCCCTATGTGCGCACCCCAGCATATGGGGGCCGGGGTGTGGCGGTGCGGACTCAGGACCTGCTGCAGGTCTAGCGGTTGCGCCGCAACTCGCGGACGGAAACGCAAAGGTTCTGGCCATGGTTCGCGCTGACCGACGCTCCGCCGCCGAAGCTGGCAAGCCCGGTCGAGGTGGTCGCCCCTTCGGACGACAGCGAGAACACGATGCTTTGCCCGGAGCGGCGCGGCGGTTCAGAAATGCGCCAGATCTGGGTGTTGCGCGACAGGCGCAAGCCGCGGATCACGAAATCGCCCGCCGCGCACCAGGCATCCGAGGCGCCGAGCCCGCCGCGCGACAGCACCTCGAAGCGGGTGTTGTCGATCTGGCGGACGGTGAAGTTGTTCTGCGCCTGGAAAGCGGCAGCCGGGGTGGCCGCAAGACCGGCCAGCATCGCGGCGGAAAGAAGCATGTGGCGAAGGGTCATGGTCATTCAATCCTGATCTGGTGTTCCAAGGCGGGGTCGGACCGGCCCCGACGCTGAGGTTACACCATCACACCTTGGCCGGGCAGACAACCTTTCGCGTGGTCACAGCTTCGGGGGCGGTCGCCGGTTCGTCCGCAGCGCGCGGTCGGGCATCGGCGTGTGGGGCAAGGAAGGGGATCAGGCCATTGCAGCGCCGCCGCAAAATAACCGGACGGATATCGTCATACGCATGTTACGATTCTGGGCATGTGGCAGCGACTCATCCTTCTGACGGCACTTGCCTCCCCGCTTGCGGCGGAAACCCCGATTGCCGAGGTCATCTGCCTGCCCCGGACCGAGCTTCTGGCCCGGATGAGGGGGGCCGAGGTCGCGGGCGCGGGCCTGCGCGACGGCGAGGCGATGCTGGAGGTCTGGACCAACGCCTCGGGCGACTGGACGCTGGTGCAAAGCTACGCCACCGGGACCGCCTGCATCCTTGCCATGGGCGAGGCCTGGGAGGCGACGACGCCGCCGCCGGCTTGAGAGGCGCCTAACTGCGGATGGAGTTGGGGCGGACGGGACTGGGGCGGATGGGTTGGGCTGGCCGCTTGCCCGGGCTGCCTCTTGGCACGATCAGACCCTCATCCCGGGGCTGCATCACCGGGCACAGGGCCGGGCCGCCGCAGGCAAGCCGTTTCATGCGCCGACGGTCCGGATTGACCCCGGCATGACCCGGACGGGTGCCCTGACCGCCAGACGCACCCCAAGCCGATGCGGCCCGGGACCCAAGGCAAGGACAGCAACCCGGCCGACCGGCCGCACGACCGTGCCCGGCAGCCCTACCCCTTGCCGCGATCCGCCCTACCTTCGGGGAAAGGAGGCCACCATGCCCTTCACCCTCTACGCGACCACCGCCGCCGTTTTCCTGATCCTTGACGCGATCATGCTGACCCTTGTGATGAAGCCGCTTTTCACCCGCCACATCGGCCCCCTGATGGCGGAACCCATCCGCCTTGCCCCGGCTGCGCTTTTCTACCTCGCCTATGTCGCGGGGCTGGTCTATCTCGTCTCTCTTCCCGCGATCAAAACCGGCTCTCCGCTGATCCTCCCTGCCCTTCTTGTTGGTCTGATGGCTTACGGCACCTACGAGTTCACCTCGTGGAGCATCATACGCGACTGGCACTGGACCATGGTGGTGACCGATGTCACCTGGGGCGGGATGCTGACCGCCGTTTCCGCCTGGGCCGGGGTGACGATCACCCGGGCAATCCACGGCTAGGGGCCGCAGCGGCCACCCCGTTTCGCAGGCGGTGGGCATGTGTTACCAGGTGGTTAATGCCCACTCTCAAGCCTTTGAAAAAAAAGATTATACAAGATCTGTCCACCGTGGACACAAGAAAGGACCGCCAAGATGATCCTCTACGGCATCTCAACCTGCGACACCTGCAAGCGGGCTGTGAAGACGCTTCAGGCTGCCGGCAAGGACGTCACCTTTCGCGACATCCGGGCCCAGCCCCTGTCGACCGCCGAGATCGAGGCGATCACCCATGAATTCGGATCGCGGGCGGTGAACCAGCAGTCCACAACCTGGCGCGGCTTCAACGATTTCCTGAAAGCTTCGGATCCGGAGGCGCAGATCGCCGCGCAGCCGTCCGTGATGAAACGGCCGGTGATCCAGGACGGCGCTCGCTGGTTCCTCGGGTGGGACAGCGCGACCGAGGCGGCACTTCTGGGGCCGCGCTGACGGCCTACAGCAGCCGCAGATCGCCAGCTGACTCTTTCCCGTCCCGGCCCGACTGAAGCTCGTAGCCGATCTTCTGGTTGTCGTTCAGGCCCTTCAGCCCGGCACGTTCAACCGCCGAGATATGCACGAACACGTCCTTGCCGCCATTGTCCGGCGCGATGAACCCATAACCCTTGGTCGAATTGAACCACTTCACGGTGCCCGTCGGCATGCCGCTTCTCCTCTCAGAACCCCCCGAGGCGTCATTGCCGCAGGCCGTGCCATCAGGTCTTCCAGGGCCGTCGTTCAGAGAGCCGGTCAGGAATTCTGTCGTCACTGTCGCGATGATGCCAATGATTCACCGAAAATCAAGCTGGAAGGCGGGGTTTTTCAACCGCAAGGAAACGATCCGCCGAGATCGGACCCGCCCCTTTCAAGATCAGCACCAGAAAGAGCAGCAGCCAAAGCGCCCGCTGGTCCAGGATCAACGCATCCGAGGCGCGGTCGAACCAGCTGCCCACCGTTCCCGGCCCGGCCCCGTGGCCGTAGATGTCGGTCAGGCTTTGCACCAGGACGAAACCGGTCATCCCAAGCGCCGCCAGGCGGGTGCAAAGGCCAAGGACGATCAGCGCCGGCAAGGCAAGCTCGGACCAGGCGCCGGCCAGCACGACCATGTGGTGCCAAGGCCCAAGTCTGGAAGTGTCGCCCCCCGCCGCGTCGAAGAGCTTCGGGAAGATCTGCGCGTAGGCGCCGATCGACGGGGTGAACACCCCGTCAAGCTTGGTCAGGGCCGAAGCCCAGAAGTAGGCAAGCAGCACCCCGGCGAAGACCAGCCGCGCGGCGGTCGGCAAAAGCCAGCCTGCCTGGCTGTCGGCGAAGGCGGCGGCGCGTGCGTGCAAAGCGAAAAGCCGGGTCATGCGTCAACTCCGATGATGGCCCGGCCGGCGATCAGCAGCGACAGCACGGCGGGAAGGTCGACCGGGGCGTCCGCCAGATCCAGGCTTTCGCCCAGAGTCTGCCGGTCAACCAGGCCCTGGACAAAGCGGCCATCACCAGCGGCAAGCCGGTGCGGGCGGGGGTCGAACGCCGGCCGCAGGATCAGCGCCGCTTCGGGACCGGGCTGGGGCGCGGGGCCGTCTTCGGCATTCGCGGCCCAGATCCCCTGCACCGGCCAGCGCGACCGGACCAGCCGCACCGCCGGAGCCAGCCGCAGGCGCAGCCCGACCATGTCGCCGCCGACAAGCCGCTGGAACTCGGCTTCGGGCAGGGGCGCGCTGTCGGCGGCGTGGTAGCTTTCCCGCATCGCCTGGTCCAGCCGGGCGATGTCCGGCAGGTAGCCCAGATGCGCCACCGGCGCGAAGGTCTCAAGAAACCCGGGCAGCGCGTCGCCGTACAGCATCAGCACCCGCGCGCGGGGCGGATGGGCACGCAGGAAGACCCCGGCCATGGCGGCGAAGAACTCGTCGCCCACCAGCTTGCGCACCGTCGGAAAAGCCGCCTCAAGCGCGCGGGTCAGCGACGAGGCGACATTGTTGCGATAGACCGAGAACCGCTTTGGCGCCGGGCGGCCCTGCGGATCGGTGATGCCGGCGGGGGGCGCGCGTTCGGGGTCGAGCAGTGCGGCCGCGAAGCTGTCCTGGGAGTGCGCAAAGAGGGTCATGTCGCAGGCTCCAGCACCTGCGCGGCGCGGGCCGCTTCGGCCACCAGCACCGACCATGCCGGCACGTCATTGTCCCATTCGATCAGCGTCGGGCGCGGACCGCCCCGACCGATCACCCGCGCGTAAAGCGCCCAGACCGGGTCCACCACCTGTGCGCCGTGACTGTCGATCAGCAAGCGCTGGCCATGGTCGTCGCGGTCCTCGTCATGGCCGCCAAGATGGATCTCGCCGACGTGGTCCAGCGGGAAGGCATCCAGATAGGCAGCGGGATCATAGGTCTGGTTGGTGCCCGAGACATAGACGTTGTTGACATCAAGAAGCAGCCCGCAGCCGGTGCGGCGGGCAAGTTCGGACAGGAAGGCGACCTCCTCCATCGCGGTTTCCGCGAAGGCGATGTAGGTGGAGGGGTTCTCCAGCAGCATCCGCCGGCCCAGGACCGACTGCACCTCGTCGATGTGATCGGCCACCCGGGCAAGGGTTGCGGCCGTGTAGGGCAAGGGCAGAAGGTCATTGAGATAGGCCCCGTCATGGGTCGACCAGGCCAGGTGTTCGGAAAAGCTGGCCGGGTTCAGCCAGCCGCACAGCTTTTGCAGCCGTGCGAGGTGATCGCGGTCCAACCGGCCTTCACCGCCGATCGACAGCCCGACGCCATGCACCGATATCGGCAGACGCTCGGCCAGATGGCGCAGCTGGGCCAGCGGGCGGCCGCCGTCGCCCATGTAGTTCTCGGCATGAATCTCAAGCCAGCCAACGGGCCCCGCGTCCTCAAGGATTGCAGCGAAGTGCTGCGGTTTGTAGCCGACGCCGGGACGGGCGGGCAACGAAGGCGGGGTCTGGTCAAGCACTGGTCACTTCCATTCTTGAGATTCACCCTTCCGGCACGGCCGGAAGGGCGGGGGTCGGGCAGCGATCAGGTGGCCATGTCGCGGTCAAGCTTCTCCAGCGCGCCCTTGCGCATCATGCCGTCTTCGGCGGCGGGCAGTTCCATGCTCAGGCAGGTGCCGGCCGGGACGTATTTCCAGGCGTTGCCCTGGTAGTCGGTCTTCGAGGTCCCGGCGCAGGTGGTGCCTTCGCCCGCTGCACAGTCGTTCTGGCCGGCCAGCGCCACGCCGAAGCACTTTTCGTTCGCACCCTCGGCCATTGCGGCGGAAGTTGCCGACAGGGCCGCGACAAAGGCACCGGCGATGACCAGCGATTTCGATTGAATTGACATCTGACTACATCCCTTGAGTTGGTAAGCCGCTTGCTTGCGACACCTGAACCCTAGGACAGCCCTACGCTTGAAGGACAGGAACGGACGCGTGATCCACGATTTCGTGACGGCGATTCTCGGCGGCGCAGAAAAGGAAAGCCCCGCCAGATGGCAGAGCTTTGCCTTATTCTGCAATGCTTTGGGTCACTTTCCCGCAGGGGGCAGCGCCTCGAAGCCGAAGGTTTCAACCGCCGCATCGAGCGAGATCGTTTCAGTCCGCGTCTCACCAAGGCGGCGAACTGAAACAGTTCGGGCCGCGACCTCTTGCATGCCGATGGCAAGTATTACAGGAACCTTGCCCACGGAATGCTCCCGCACCTTGTAGTTGATCTTCTCGTTCCGGACATCCGCCTCGGCCCGCACGCCCGCCTTGCGCAGCGCGGCCACGACCTCATGCACGAACGGGTCGGCGTCCGAGACGATGGAGGCGACCACAACCTGACGCGGGGCCAGCCAGAAGGGCAGCTTGCCGCCGTAGTTTTCCAGAAGGATGCCGATGAAGCGTTCGAACGACCCCAGGATCGCCCGGTGCAGCATATAGGGCATGTGCTTCGCGCCGTCCTCGCCGACATATTCCGCGCCCAGACGGTCGGGCAGTTGCGCGTCGACCTGGAAGGTGCCGCACTGCCACTTCCGCCCGATGGCATCGGTCAACTTGAAATCAAGCTTCGGACCATAGAACGCGCCTTCACCGGGGTCGATCTCATAGGCGTTGCCGGTCTTGCGGATGGCGTTTTCCAAAGCACCTTCGACGATGTCCCAGGTCTCATCGCGGCCGATGCGGACGGCGGGGCGCGTCGAGAGCTTGATCTCGAAACTGTCAAAGCCAAGGTCCCGGTAGACCGAGGCGAGAAGCGTGATGAAATCGGCGCATTCGGCCTCGATCTGGTCTTCGGTGCAGAAGATATGCGCGTCGTCCTGCGTGAAGCCGCGCACCCGCATCAGGCCGTGCATCGAGCCCGACGACTCATAGCGGTGGCAGGATCCGAATTCCGCCAGCCGCAGCGGCAGGTCGCGGTAGGACTTCAGACCCTGGTTGTAGACCTGCACATGGCAGGGGCAGTTCATCGGTTTCAGCGCGTTGATGCGCTTTTCCTTGGCGCCCTCTTCGTCGACCTCGACGATGAACATGTTCTCGCGGTAGGCCTCCCAATGGCCCGACTTCTCCCACAGGACCCGGTCCACGACCTGCGGCGTCCTGATTTCCTTGTACCCCGCGCTGCGCAGACGCCCGCGCATGTAATCCTCCAACTGGCGGTAGATCGTCCAGCCGTTCGGGTGCCAGAAGACCATGCCGGGGGCTTCTTCCTGGATGTGAAAGAGCTCCATCTCGCGGCCAAGCTTGCGGTGGTCGCGTTTCGCCGCCTCTTCCAGCATCGTCAGATGCGCCTTCAGGTCGTCGCGATTGCGGAAGGCCACGCCGTAGATGCGTTGCAGCATCGGGCGGCTGGCATCGCCCAGCCAGTAGGCCCCGGCGACATGGGTCAGCTTGAAGGCATCAGCGGGAACCTGGCCGGTGTGTTGCAGATGCGGGCCGCGGCAGAGGTCCTGCCAGCCCCCGTGCCAGTACATCCGCAGGTCTTCGCCGGGCGGAATGCGGTCGATCAGCTCCAGCTTGAAGGACTCAACCCGCCCTTCGTAGTAGGCGACGGCGCGGGCGCGGTCCCAGACTTCGGTGCGAACCGGATCGCGGGCGTTGATGATCTGCTTCATGCGCGCTTCGATCTGGCCGAGGTCTTCCGGCGTGAAAGGCTCCGCGCGGTCGAAATCGTAGAACCAGCCGTAATCCCGGACCGGGCCGATGGTGACGCGCACATCCGGCCAGATGTCCTGCACCGCGCGGGCCATGATATGGGCCAGGTCGTGGCGGATCAGCTCCAGCGCCGGGGCTTCGTCCTTCAGGGTGTTGATCGCCAGCGTCGCATTCGCCGGGATCGGCCAGGCAAGGTCCCAATGCGCGCCGTTGACCTGCGCGGAAATCGCCGCCTTGGCCAGCGAGGGCGCGATGGAGGCGGCCACTTCGGCCGGGGTGATCCCGGCGGGATACTGGCGGATGCTGCCGTCGGGAAATGTCAGGGAAATCTGGGCCATGGCCTGATCCTCGTCGGTTTGGCGCCTACGAAGCGCCCGGTTGCGGGTTATGTCGGGCGTTTTCTGCCAAGCGCGGGGCGTGAAGTCAAGACATGCGCGGTTCTTCGCCCGGCGGTTGCAGCTGCCCTGACGAAACCTGCGGTGCGTGCCTATATTCAACGGTATGACAACCTATATCACCACCCCGCAAGGCCGCCACATCGCCTATGTCCGCACCCCCGGAAAGGAACCCGGCGTGGTGTTCCTGGGCGGGTTCCGGTCGGACATGACCGGATCCAAGGCGCTGCACCTGCAGGCCTGGGCCGAGGCGTCCGGTCGCGCGTTCCTGCGTTTCGACTACTCCGGGCACGGCGCGTCACGCGGGGATTTCGTCAACGGCGCGATCAGCGACTGGCGCGAGGATGCGGCAGCGGTGATCGAGACCCTGACCGAAGGGCCGCAGGTGCTGGTCGGCTCGTCGATGGGCGGCTGGATCGGGCTGCTCCTGGCGCGGGACATGCCGGGGCGCGTGGCGGGCTTCGTCGGGATCGCCGCCGCCCCCGATTTCACCGAAGCGATGTGGGAACACAGGTTCTCGATGGCTGAACGCACGCGGCTTGTGGAAGACGGCGTGGTGATGCTGCCTTCGGAATATTCGGACGCGCCCTACCCGATCACCCTCCGCCTGATCGAGGATGGCAAGGCGAACCTTGTCCTGAACGGCCCGCTGCACCTGCCGATGCCGGTCCGGCTGTTGCAGGGCACCCAGGATGCCGACGTGCCTGCCGCCGTGGCGCTTGGCCTTCTGGACCACATCTCCAGCCCCGATCTGCGCCTGACGCTGGTGCGCGATGCCGACCACCGGTTTTCAGCCCCCGCCTGTCTGACGCTTCTGGTCGAGACGGTCGAGGCGGTTGTCGCGGCGCATCACCTTCAAGCGGCCGGTCTGCCCGACGAATTGCCAAAATCGCATACCGGATAATGTTGCAGCGCTGCCAGACCTGACATTTGGTTTTCTCAGGATGGGTTTGAGGCCAAGGGCTTGTGGGCTAACCTTCCACACATGTTGGTCACGCAAAGTTATCAATTTTCGAACGCGCAAGGTGACGGGGCGGCCCCCCCGACCGAGCCGCTTGTCCTGGTGCCCGGGTTCATGGCCGACGCACGCAGTTTCATGCCGCAGATCGCCGAACTTGGCGCGACCCGGCCTCTGGTGCTTTTGACGGCAGGACTTGCCGACACGATCGAGAAGATCGTGGCCGAGGCCGGGCCCATGCTGCCCCCCCGCTTTGCCCTGATCGGCCACGGACTTGGCGGCAACATCGCGATCGAGATCCTGCGCCGTCATCCCGAGGCGGTAAGCCGCATCGCCCTGATCGCGACAGATCCCTTGCCGGAAACGCCCCAGCTTGCCGCCGCGCAGGAGGCGCTGCTGGTTGCCGCCAAGACCGGGCACATGTCCGATTGCATCGCCCAGATGCTGCCCGCATCGGCCCTGCACGACGCGCCCTGGCGGGACGAGATAATCGCACTGGTGCAGGATATGGCAGCAACCCTGGGCATCGACCAGTTCCAGCGCCAGTTGCGGGTGATGCAGCGCCGCCCGGACCAGCAGAAGACCCTGCGCAAGGCGCATGTGCCGACACTGATCCTTGCCGGCGCGGCCGATACCATCGTCCCCCGCCGCCGGACCGAGTTTCTTGCCGGCATGATGCCGCACGGCTGCCTGGAGGTCATCGCCGGGGCCGGTCACCTGCCACAGCTGGAACAGCCCGAAGCCGTGACGCGTGCGCTGAAGACATTCCTGTCCGGTCGCCTGCCGACGCTGCTCCTCGGCTGAAAGCTCTTCGAGCACGTCGTGCACTTACCGGAATGGCGACCCGCGAGGAGTGCGCGACGAGCTTTTCGCCGCTTCGCTTACTGGCCTGAAGCCAGCGCGATCTTCGCCTTCGGCTTGCCCGCCGCGCGGTCGATGAAGTTCAGCACCAGCGGCCGGATGTTCAGCCGCCAGCTTTTCCCGGCGAAAATGCCGTAGTGCCCGGCCCCTTCTTCCAGATGCTGGGCCTTCTTGCCCTCTGGCAGGCCGGTCAGCAGCTTCAGCGCGGCCACGCATTGTCCGGGGGCCGAGATGTCGTCATTCGCCCCCTCGACCGTCATCACCGCAACCCGGGTGATGGCGCCAAGATCGACCCGGCGACCGGCGACGACAAAGCTGTTCGTCGCGATCTCGCGGTTCTTGAAAATGCGTTCGACGGTGGAGAGGTAGAATTCCGCCGTCATGTCCATCACGGCCAGGTATTCGTCATAGAACCGGTTGTGCGCGTCATGGTCCGAGGCTTCCCCGCGCGAGGCGCGGAAAACCTGTTCGGTAAAGGCCTTGCCGTGGCGGTCGGCGTTCATGGTCAGAAAGCTTTGCAGCTGCAGAAGGCCCGGATAGACCAGCCGCCCCGCGCCCTTGTACTTGAAGCCCACCCGCTGGATCGCCAGATGTTCAAGCTGCCCCATGGTGACCCTGCGGCCGAAATCGGTCACCTCGGTCGCCGCGGCATCTGGATCGACCGGCCCGCCGATCAGGACCAGGCTGCGGGGCTGCGCCTCGGGGTGTTCCGCCGCAAGGTAGGCGGTTGCCGCCAAGGCAAGCGGCACCGGCTGGCAAACCGCGATCACATGGGTGTCGGGGCCGAGCTCCTTCATGAACTCGGCCAGATACAGGGTGTAATCTTCGACATCGAACTTGCCGGCGCTGACCGGGATGTCGCGGGCGTTGTGCCAGTCGGTCACGAAGACATCGGCATCGGGCAGCAGGCTTGCGACGGTGGACCGCAGAAGCGTGGCGTAATGCCCGGACATCGGCGCCACCAGCAGGATCTTCCGCGCCATGGGTGACCGGCGGCGGACGAAGAACTGCACGAGGTCACCGAAGGGTTTTTCGATCACCGGCTTCACGTCGACCAGATGGTCCTGCCCGTCCGGCCCCACGATCGACCGGATGCCCCAGTCGGGTTTGGCGATCATCCGGCTGAAGCTGCGTTCGGCAACTTCGCCCCAGGCGGCCATCAGGGGCAGCATCGGGTTCATGGAAAGTGCGAAGGCCGGATAGGATGCCATGGCCCGGGCGGTGGCCCCCAGCCATTCATTGGTGTTGCGCGCGCTTTCCATAAGGTCGTAGGTGAACATATACTTCATCGCGGCTCCTTGCCCGGCCGGGCGCCTTCGTGGCATGGCCGACCGGAAAAGGCGACGCGATGCTGCACGGCAGCGACGATAGGGGGAATTCGTTTCCATGACAACAGAAGACCGCACCCCTGAAACCGGCACCCCCGACCCTGAGGCCGAAGCGCGCGCGTTGCGCCTCAACGCCAATCTTGCGAGGCTGGACGACCTTTCGAAGCGGATGACCGCCGCGCTGACCCAGCGGCGGCAGGCAGACCCGGCGCTTGCCGGTCCCGCACCCGACGTCTACATGAAGGCCGCCGCCGCCTACCTGGCCGAGATGATGCAGAACCCCGCCAGGGTGGTCGAACATCAGGTCAGCTACTGGGGCAAGACGCTGAAGCACTATGTCGAAGCGCAGCAGGTGCTGGCCAAGGGCGAATTCAAGGCCCCGCCCGACCCCGGCCCGAAGGACCGCCGCTTTCAGAACCCGTTGTGGGACACGCATCCGTTCTTCAACTACCTCAAGCAGCAATACCAGCTGAACTCCGAGGCGATCACCACCGCCGTCGGCGACATGGAGACGCTGGATGCCGCCGACCGCCGCCGGGTGGACTATTTCACCCGCCAGATCGTCGACATGTTCAGCCCGACGAACTTTCTTGGCACCAACCCGGACGCGCTGGAGCGGGCGGTCGAGACCGACGGGATGAGCCTGGTACAGGGGCTGGAAAACCTTGTGCGCGACATCGAGGCCAACCAGGGCGACCTGGTGATCACCCTGGCCGACCGCGAGGCCTTCAAGGTCGGCGAGAACCTGGCGACCACGCCAGGCGCAGTGGTCTATCGCAACAAGATGCTGGAGCTGATCCAGTACGCGCCGACAACCGAAACGGTCCACAAGACCCCGCTGCTGATCTTCCCGCCCTGGATCAACAAGTTCTACATCATGGACCTCAAGGCGCAGAATTCGCTGATCAAGTGGATCGTGGATCAGGGCCATACGCTTTTCGTCGTCTCCTGGGTGAACCCCGATGGCAGCTATGCCGGGGTGGGCATGGATGACTACATCCGCGACGGGTTCATGCGTGCCATGGCCGAGGTGCGGCGCATCACCGGAGAACCGCAGATCAACGCCGTCGGTTATTGCATAGCCGGCACCACGCTGGGCCTGACCCTGGCGCATCTGCAAAAGGCCGGGGACACGTCCGTCAACTCTGCCACCTTCTTCACCACGCTGACCGATTTCTCGGACCCCGGCGAGGTGGGTGTCTTCCTCAACGATGATTTCGTCGACGGGATCGAACGGCAGACCGCGCAGGACGGCATCCTGTCGAGTTTCTTCATGAGCCGGACCTTCAGCTTCCTGCGCTCGAACGACCTGATCTACACACCCGCGATCAAGTCCTACATGCTGGGTGAGGCCCCGCCGGCCTTCGATCTGCTGTACTGGAACGGCGACGGCACCAACCTGCCGGCAAGGATGGCCGTCGAATACCTGCGCGGCCTGTGCCAGAACGACGGCTTTGCCAAGGGTGAATTTCCGGTGTTCGGCGATCCGGTCAGCCTCGCCGATGTCAAGCTGCCGCTCTGCGCCATCGCCTGCGAGACCGACCACATCGCGCATTGGAAGGGCTCGTTCAACGGGGTGAAGCAGATGGGATCGACGGACAAGACCTTCATCCTGTCCGAAAGCGGCCACATCGCCGGGATCATCAACCCGCCGTCGAAGGACAAGTATGGCTATTACACCAAGGACGGACCGGTTTCGGGCGCGCCCGAGGACTGGCTGAAGGGTGCAAGCTTTCACAAGGGCAGCTGGTGGCCACGCTGGGGCGCCTGGCTGGCGATGCGGTCAGGACCCATGGTCAAGGCCCGCAGTCCTGCCGATTCGCTGGCCCCGGCGCCCGGAACCTATGTCGGGGGCGTCATCGGTGCGGTCATCGGGGGCGTCGGGGCCGCCCCGCACGCCTGACATATCATCGTCATTCCGCTGAGTTAGACTCACGCAACCAAGAGTTTTGCTGCAGTGCAGAAAAACCTTGAAATGCTGCGCTGCAGCGTCTATGTACCTGTCATCACCAAACGGGTAGACCCCCGGACACCATGGAGAGATGAAATGACCAAGACCCCTGATTTCGCCAAGACCATGCAGGACATGATGGCGTCGTTCCCGGTTGACGCTTCGGCCTTCCAGAACGCGTTCAAGACCCAGGCCGCCTTTGCCGAGAAATTCTCGAAAGTCGCGATCGAAGCGGCTGAAAAGTCGACCGAGATTTCGGCCAAGTGGACCAAGGACTCGCTGGCCAAGGTTGCCGACATGTCGAAAGCCAAGGCTGAACCGGCCGACTACACCAAGTCGATGACCGATTTCGCGTCGGCTGCTGCCGAAATGGCGACCGAAAACCTCGCCGCCTTCGCAGAGATCGCGAAGAAGGTGCAGATGGAAACCGTCGAGCTGATGCTGGCGGCCGGCAAGGACATGTCGGAAGACGCGACCGCCGCCGTCAAGAAAGCCACTGCCGAAGTGACCTCGGTGGCCAAGAAGGCCGCTGCAGCCGCGAAGTAATCGCCGTGTGTTGACGAGTGCGCGCCCTTTCGGGGCGCTGGGTGGGCCGGGGCAACCCCGCGCCCGCCCTTTCTTTTTGCTGCGCCCTCCCGTAAGCTTCTCTGCACGTGCAAAGCGTTGCCGACATGTCCTTGGGGGGGAACCATGGCCGACACCCAGAAGCCGCTGCTGATCAAGCGCTATGCCAGCCGGCGGCTCTACAACACCGAGACGTCGGATTATGTGACGCTCGAGGATATCGCCGGCTTCATCCGCGAGGGCCGCGAGGTGCAGATCGTCGATCTCAAGTCCGGCGACGACCTGACGCGGCAATACCTTCTGCAGATCGTGGCCGAGCATGAATCAAAGGGCGAAAGCGTTCTGCCGGTGGACGTGCTGACCGACCTTGTGCGCAGCTACGCCACGGGCATGCATTCGATCATGCCGCAATTCCTTGCCTCCTCCTTCGAAATGCTGCGCGGCAGCCAGGCCAAGATGATGCAGAACCTGTCCGGCGGCTTTCCGAACCCGATGGCGGCGGTGCCGGGCTTCGATGCGCTGCGCAAGCAGCAGGAGGCATTTCTCAAGACCATGATCGCCGGGATGCCGGGATGGGCCAGCTCTGGCCCCGCGCGCGAGGACGTGGAAAGCCCCGCCCCGGCGGCGGATGACCTTGCCGACATCAAGCGACAGCTGGCCGAGCTGCAGAAGAAACTGTCCAAGTTCTAAGCGATGGCCGACTCCGAGGGCCGCGTCACGCTTTGGGGGATCGAGGTCTTTGTCGCGGCGGCCGAGGAAGGCTCGATCTCGGCGGCGGCACGGCGGCTGGGGGTCAGCCCTTCGGCGGTCAGCCAGCAGGTGTCGGGGCTTGAGGCCGCGCTGGCCACGGTGCTGCTTGACCGGTCGGGGCGCCCGATGCAGGTGACGCCGGCCGGCGCGATGTTCCGGCGCCACGCCCAGACGATCCTGAACGCGGCGTCCGAAGCGCGGGCCGAACTGGCAATGGCCGATCTTGCCGGGATGACGACGCTGCGCCTTGGCGTGATCGAGGATTTCGACAGCGACGTGACCCCGCATCTGCTGTCGCGCCTGTCGCACGACCTGAAGGGCTGCCGTTTTCTGCTGGAGACCGGTGCCAGCCACCGGCTTCTGGACCAGCTTGAGGCACGCGCGCTGGATATCATCGTCGCCGCCGATGCCGAGTCCGACGCCGAGACCCACTGGCGCGAGATGCATCCCCTGATGACCGAACCCTTCGTGGCCGTTGCGCCCCCCGGTGCGCGCGTCGAGGACCTGCCGCTGATCCCCTATACCGCGCGGCACCTGATGGGCCGCCAAATCGCGGCGCATCTGGCCCGGCTGGGCATGAAACCGGCCTACCGGTTCGAGCTGGACAGCTATGCCGCGATCCTGGAGATGGTTGCGGGGGGCGCAGGCTGGACGATCCTGACACCGCTTGCGCTGCACCAGGCGCGCGCGTTCCGCCCCAGGGTCGAGGTGCGGCCCCTGCCCTTAGCGCCCCTGTCGCGGACCCTGTCGCTGTCGGCGCGCGCCGGCATCCTGCGCGAGGTTCCGGGCCAGATCGCGGCCCGGCTGAAGCCGCTGATCGCACAGGAAGTCATCACTCCGGCACTGGCGGACTGGCCCTGGCTGGCCCCGACGTTACGGGTGCTTTGACCGCTCATCCCGACCTTGCGGGCGGTCTTCGCTTGACCCGGCGACAAGCGCCCGACACAGAGCACAAAGCGTCGGGATCAGACCCGCACTTCGGCGACCGCGTCCAGGATTGCCCCGGCGATATAGTCCAGCTCTGCCCCGGTCAGGCGTGTCGGCAGGCGCACGTCGCAGGCGCGCATCAGCATCGCTCGGGTCTGCGGCAGGTTGGGCACCTCGCCCAGGAACTGCCAGTTCCAGAAGGCCCGTGCATTGCCCTCGCTCAAGCCGAAGACCTGCACTGTGACGCCCCGCGCCTTGGCGGCGGCCTGAAAGTCCAGGGCGTCCTGGTCGCTCCAGCCGCCGGTCAGGTTGAACTGGATCGAATCCGGCGCGCGTTCTTCCGGCCCCAGCGGTTCCGGCACCGCCAGATGGGCGCTGGCGTTCAGAGCCGCCGCCACATGGTCATGCCCCGCGCGACCCTTGGCCACGCGGTCGGCCACCAGCGGCAGTTGCGGGCGGATCACCGCCGCCGACAGGTTCTGCATCCGAAGGTTATAGAGGGGCAACTTGTTCTGCCAATGCGCGCAGGAATTGGTCAGGCCGGGATGCTTCTTCCAGTTCGACTCATACGCACCCGACATGATGATCGCCCGCGCGGCAATCTCGGGGTCGTCGGTCACCAGGATTCCGCCTTCGCCCGCGTTCACCAGCTTGTAGGACTGGAAGCTGAAGCACCCCACCCGCCCGATCGTCCCGATCTTCCGCCCGCCCCAGACCGTGCCCAGCGAATGCGCCGCATCCTCGATCACCGGGACGCCCGCCGCATCGCACAATGCCATGATCGCGTCCATGTCGCTGGTATGCCCGCGCATGTGGCTGATCATCACCGCCTGAGCCCCCGGCAGCTTGGCGGCGAAATCGGCCAAGTCGATACGGTAGTTGTCGCCGACCTCGACCAGGACCGGGTCGCATTCGGCGTGAACCACGCTGGAGGGCACGGCGGCGAAGGTGAAGGCCGGGATCAGCACCCGCGCGCCCTTGGGCAGGTCCAGCGCCTTCAAGGCAAGGAACAAGGCCGCCGAGCAGGAGGACACCGCCAGCGCATAGCGCGCGCCCAGCAGGGCCGCAAACTCTTGCTCCAGGAGAGTGACCGGCGCATCGGTCGGCGCGGTGTAGCGAAAGAGATCGCCCGAGGACAGAAGCCTGTCGATCTCTGCCCGCGCGGCTTCGGGGATCGGTTCGGCGTCATGGACATTGGGGGCGAGGATCTGACCATCCGGGGCCATCATGCATCTTTCCTGAAACTCATGTTAAGGAAAGATGTAAACACCAGGTCAATGACGCGCCAGTGACAAATTCCCGGCCTCGCGCCTTTCCGCCTAGGTTTTCAGCGCCGCGCGCGCTGCGGCCATGTGCATGGTGGCTTCCAGCTCGTGCCAGGCAGTCCGCGCCATCGACCGGAAGACCATGACCTCGACCACATAGTCGCCGGTCCGCAGCAGGATGGCACTCATGTGGTTCAGCCCCGACCGCAGTGCCGTTCCGACCGGAAAGGCCGCCAACCGCAGGTCCAGCGGCACCAGCCGGGCCAGCACCTCCACCGCCGCCGGACCGCTGACCGACAGGACGGCCCAGCCGTCCGACTGGTCAGTCACCGCAGCCCCGTTCAAAGCCGGGGGCGCGACCCCGATCAGGAACGCCTGTTCGCGCCCCGTCCAGACGATCCGCGCGCCGTTCTTCCGGGCATGGGTATTCGGCGCCGGAAACGCCAGCCCCAGCGGTTTCAGCGCCTTCGCCACCGCCTTCGCCGCGCCCGGCAGCACGGCGATCGACGTGATCGGCCCAACCGCCTGTTCGGCCAGCGTGACACCGCCCAGGGTCAGCGGCGCCCGCCCCTCCAGAGGGGATTTCGCAATGAGTTCAGGCACGGAGTTTCTCTCCCTCGGCATCGTGGAAGACCGGGTGGCAGACCTCGCAGATCACATCCAGATGCCGCAGGTGATCGACCAGCCGAACCCTCTCGCCCAGCCGGGCGCGGCCATCCTTCAGGAAGCCCAGCCCCAGCCATGCGTCAAGCGTCGGCGACCAGCCGACCGAGGTGACATAGCCCTGATCCGTCTCGCGGTGCACTTCCGTCCCCGGCACGAACAGATGCGCCCCGGCCGAAATCGGCACCTCGGCCTTCAGGCCGACAAGCTGCTCGCGCTCTGGCCCCCAAAGGCCCGGTCGCGTGGCGGCGGCCTTGCCGATGCAGTCCTTCTTTGCCGACACCATCTTCTCCATCCCGATGTCATGCGCGGTGACCCGGCCATGAATCTCGGCGTGGGTGATGAAGCCCTTCTCGATCCGCAGGACGTTCAGCGCTTCCATCCCGTAGGGCCCGCCGCCCATCGTCTCGGCCCGCGCCAGCAGATCGCGGAACAGCGCCTCGCCGAACCGGGTCGGCACCGCGATCTCATACCCTTCCTCGCCACTGAACGAGATCCGGAACAGCCGTGCGTCCACCCCGCCGATCCGCACCGGGGCCACCCCCATGAAGGGCAGCTCCACCGGCACCTCAAGGAAAGAGTTCACCAGCGCCCGCGCCTTCGGCCCCGCGACGGCAAACTGCGCCCAGGCTTCCGTGACCGAGATGAACCGCACCTGCCAGTCAGCGCAGAACGCCTGATGCACGAAGTCGAGGTGCCGCATCACCAGCCCCGCCGCCGCCGTGGTGGTGGTCATCAGGTAGTGGTCTTCGCCCAGCCGGGCTGAGGTGCCATCGTCCAGCACCATCCCATCCTCGCGCAGCATCAGCCCGTAGCGAACCCGGCCCACGGGAAGGGTGGAGAAGGTGTTGGTATAGACGAAATCAAGGAAGCGGCCCGCGTCCCGACCCTGAAGGTCGATCTTGCCCAGGGTGGAGACATCGGCAATTCCCACCGCCTGCCGCACAGTGTTCACTTCCCGGTCGCAAGCTTCGCGCCAGGTGGTTTCCCCCGGCTTCGGGAAATACGACGGCCGATACCACAGCCCCGCCTCGATCATCGGCGCGCCCCGGTCGCGGCTGGCCTGATCGCTGGTGAGGAACCTTTGCGGCGCAAAGCCTTCGGCCCGCCCCCCCGCGCCCAGCGCTGCAATCGACACCGGCACATAGGGCGGGCGGAAGGTCGTGACCCCCGTCTCCGCAATTCCTCGCCCCGTCGCATCCGCCAGCACCGCCAAGGCGGCCACGTTCGACGACTTGCCCTGATCCGGGGCCATGCCTTGCGTCGTGTAGCGCTTCATATGCTCGACCGACCGGAAGCCTTCCTGTGCTGCCAGCTTCACATCCTTCGTCGTCACGTCATTGGCAAGGTCCAGCCAGGCCCGGCCTTTCTCCTCGACCGTCCACAGCGCCTGCAGCCGGTAGGGCGCATCCTCGGCTTGCGGCACTGCAACCGAAACCTTCCGCCCCAGAGCCTCGACCATCTTCAGCGCCGCCGCATGGCCCGTGACCAGTGCGCCATGGGTCGACATCGACCCGTTTGCCGCGCCCACCGCGACAAGGCCCGGCACCGCGCCTTCCATCGGCACGAAGGCCGCGAGGTCTTCACTCCACCGCGGGCGCCCGTTCATGTGGCAGGTCAGATGGATCGTCGGATTCCAGCCGCCCGAGACCGCAAGGCAATCGGTCTCGATCCGGATCTCCTCGGCGCCCTTGCGGACGGTGATCTCGCGCAGGCCAAGCCGCCCGCGCGACCCTGTCACCTCGGCACCCAGGTGCACCGGGCAATCCTCGACGGCACTTGCGTCCGGCCTTGGGTCGATGATCGCCGCCACCGTAACCCCAGCGGCCATCAGGTCCCGCGCCACGCCGCGCGCCGCGTCGGTGTTGGCGAATAGCGTCACGCGCTTGCCGGGGCTGACGCCATAGCGGTTGAGGTAGGTGCGGACGGCCGACGCCATCATCATCCCCGGCCGGTCGTTGTCGGGAAAGGCCACCCCGCGCTCCAGCGCGCCCGAGGCCAACACCGCATGACCGGCGACGATGCGCCAGAAACACTCACGCGGCAGGTTGGGTCGTGCGGACTTGTGCAGGCCGACCCGTTCCAGCGCCCCATAGGTGCCGTGGTCATAGGCCCCGGTGACAGCTGTGCGCAGCATGATCCGCACATTCGGCAACGCGGTCAGTTCGTCCAAGACCGAGGCCACCCACGCCCCGCTTGGCATCCCGCCGAGGGTTCCCCCGTCCGACAGCAGACGCCCGCCGAGGGCATGGCTTTCCTCCGCCAGGATCACATCCGCCCCGGCCCGTCCCGCCGTCAACGCGGCCATCAGGCCGGCAGGCCCGGAGCCGATGATCAGCACGTCGCAGAAGGCGAAAGCCTTTTCGTAGGTCCCTTCGTCATGCTTGCCCGACAGGCTGCCAAGCCCCGCCGCACGTCGGATCAGGGGTTCATAGAGGCCCTCCCAGAAGGCGCGCGGCCACATGAAGGTCTTGTAGTAGAACCCCGCCGACAGGAAGGGCGACAGGTAGTCGTTCACCGCCATCAGGTCATACTTCAGCGACCCCAGCCGGTTCTGGCTGCGGCAGTCCAGCCCCGCGAACACCTCCTGCACCGTCGCCCGCACGTTCGGGGTCCGGTTCTTCGGCCCCAAGACCTCGACCAGCGCATTCGGCTCTTCCGATCCTGCCGTCAGCACCCCCCGAGGCCGGTGATACTTGAACGACCGCCCCACCAGCCGCACGTCATTGGCCAGCAGCGCCGAGGCCAAGGTATCGCCCTTGTACCCAGTGTAATCCTTGCCATCGAAACGAAAGCGGACCGGTTTGGTGCGGTCGATGAGGCCCTTGCCGTCGATCCTCATGCCGTGCGCCCCATATTCCGTTCGGCCACCAGTTCCACGCCCGATACTTCATGCGTCACCGTGTTCCGCGTGACCACCAGCCACTGCGCACAGCCCTGTTCGTGATACCAGAGGTCGCGCGTCACCCCCGCCGGGTTGTCCCGCAGGTGCAGGTAGTTGTCCCAGTCGGCAGGCTCGGCACCTTCAGCAGGTCGGTGCAGATAGTCCTCCGCCCCATAGTAGTAAAACTCCCGCCGGTCCCGGTCACCACAAAGGGGGCATGTCAGGCGCATTTCATTCAGCCTCTGCCGGAACCACACCTTTGCCGTCAGTCAGCTTGAACTTCTCAATCTTCTTGTTGAGGAGGTTGTTGGCGAAGGCGCGAATAAGGAATGCTTCAAGCGTGTTAATGTGTTCGGCAGCCACTCTGTATGCACTGAAATAGTCAGCGATCTCATGAAGGAAGACCTCAGAGCGGACTATCTGTCGATTGCTGATTACACGCTTCACGTTCTTGGTAGGGTGATTGACCCCCCAGATTGACTGGTGTTCTTTGCGATCTCGGTTAAACGCCAAGTTCGCCTCGGCCCAAAGACTCGTCTTGGCAGCACGTCCGGCGTAGATGGCGCGCCCCATGCTATCATAGAATATGTATACGCCGTTGCTGGCCTTCAGGTCAGCCTTGATCGCATCGAGGTAATGGCTGTCCGTCCCGGTCGCATTCTTCTGTGAAAAGATTTCCCACTTTGCTCCCTGTTTGCTGAGAGTCGGCGTGATCGCCAGATACTCAACTACTGGCTCAATAAGTAGACTCGTCATTTTAGTCCCCCTCAATGCAGGTTATGCTGGCTACCGGTGCCTTCTTCATCCAGAAGATGCCCCGTCGCAAAGCGGTCCAGCCGGAACTTCCGCGCCACCTCGTGGCTCTCCCCGGTCGCCATCAGATGCGCCATGCACCAGCCGCTGGCTGGCACCGCCTTGAACCCCCCGTAGTTCCAGCCGCAGTCGAGAAACAGCCCGTCAATGTGCGTCTTGTCGATGATGGGGGACCCATCCGGCGACATGTCCATGATCCCGCCCCAGCTGCGCAGCACCTTGGCGCGCCCGATCATCGGCATCAGGGTCATCCCGGCTTCCATCACATGCTCGACCATCGGCAGGTTCCCGCGTGAGGCATAGGAGGCGTAGAAATCCAGATCGCCGCCAAACACCAAGCCGCCCTTGTCCGACTGGCTCATATAGAAGTGCCCCATGCCGAAGCTGATGACATGGTTGATCACCGGCTTCAGCCCCTCGGTGACAAAGGCCTGCAACACATGGCTTTCGATCGGCAACCGCATCCCCGCCATCGCCGCCACCTGGCTTGAGCGCCCCGCCACGATGATCCCCACCTTGCCGGCCCGGATCGCCCCCCGCGTGGTCTGCACGCCCCGGACGACACCGCCTTCGATGTCGATCCCGGTGACCTCGCAATTCTGGATCAGGTCCACCCCGCGGCTGTCCGCCCCCCGCGCATAGCCCCAGGCGACTGCGTCATGCCGGGCCGATCCGCCGCGCGGATGCAGCAAACCGCCGTAGATCGGGAAGCGGGTCTGCTCGAAGTCGAGGTAGGGCAGATGTTCGCGCACCCCGTCGCGGTCCAGAAGGATCGCATCGTCGCCCTGGTTGATCATCGCATTGCCGCGTCGCACGAAGGCATCGCGCTGACCGTCCGAGTGGAAAAGGTTGATCAACCCGCGCTGGCTGTGCATCACGTTGTAGTTGAGCTCGGCTTCCAGCCCTTCCCACAGCTTCAGCGAATGGCTGTAGAACTCCGAATTCCCCGGCAGGAAGTAGTTGGCCCGCACGATGGTGGTGTTGCGCCCGATGTTGCCCGAACCAAGATGCCCTTTTTCCAGCACCGCGACATTGGTCAGCCCGTGGTTCTTCGCCAGATAGTAGGCGGTCGCCAGCCCATGGCCGCCGCCACCGATGATGACCGCGTCATAGTCGGCCTTCGGCGCCGGATCGCGCCAGGCGGGCGTCCAGCCGGTGTTGCCGAACAGCCCCTGGGTGATGACCTTCAGGCCGGAGTAGCGCATGGGTGGTGCCTCCTGTCCCGACCATCAAACCGGGACAGGAGCGGTTATTCAAGACCGCGCGGCGAATTCCTTCGCCAGTTGCGACTTCGGGTGTCGCTGGCCGCCCACCTTGCCGCGAAGTTCGGTCAAAGTCCCTTCGACCGGTAGGTTTGCGCGACCCGCCCGATCGACACGAAGTAGGCGGCAACCCGCAGATCCTCGATATCCTTGCGGGAATGCCAGACCGCGCGCATGGCCTGGTAGGCGGTTCGCATCGTGTCATCCAGGCCGGACCGCACCAGCGCCAGCTCGTCCGATCCGGTCAGGAACTTGTCCTTGAACCCCGGTGACAGGGCCCAGCCCAGCTTCTGGTCGGATGACAGCCGCTCCAGCTCTTCCACCAGAACCCGGCTCCGCGCCTCTTCGGCCCGGCGCTGCATCCGGCCAAAGCGGATGTGGCTGAGGTTCTTCACCCATTCGAAGTAACTGACCGTCACGCCGCCCGCGTTCGCGAACATGTCGGGAATGATCACCACGCCTTTCTTGCGCAGGATCTCGTCCGCGCCATAGGTCACCGGCCCGTTGGCGGCCTCGACGATCAAGGGCGCCTCGATGCGGTCGGCGTTGCCCTTGTGGATCACCCCTTCCAGCGCCGCCGGGATCAGGATGTCGCAGGCCTGCTCCAGCACCGCCGCGCCGTCGGTGACATGCCGGGCCGCGGGGTAGCCCGCCATCAGCCCGTCATGCCGGTTCATCCACTGGCGCACCTCTTCGACGTTCAGGCCGGCGTCGTCCAGAAGCGCCCCGTCGCGTTCGATGATCGCCACGACCTTGCAACCGTCTTCCTCGCTGAGGAACTTCGCCGCGTGGTAGCCCACGTTGCCCAGGCCTTGCACGATCAGCCGCTTGCCCTCCAGACCGCCCGACAGCTGCGCCTTGGCGACGTCCTCCTTGTGGCGGAAGAACTCGCGCAGCGCATATTGCACCCCGCGCCCGGTCGCCTCGACCCGGCCCTGGATGCCGCCTGCATGCGGAGGCTTGCCGGTGACGCAGGCCTTGGCATTGATGTCGGTCGTGTTCATCCGTGCATACTGGTCGGCGATCCAGGCCATCTCGCGCTCGCCGGTGCCCATGTCGGGGGCGGGCACGTTCTGCGCCGGGTGGATCAGGTCGCGCTTGATCAGCTCATAGGCGAAGCGGCGGGTGATCTGCTCCAGCTCGTGCTCATCCCAGGCGCGCGGGTCGATGCACAACCCACCCTTCGATCCGCCAAAGGGCGTTTCGACCAGGGCGCATTTGTAGGTCATCAGCGCCGCCAGCGCCTCGACCTCGTCCTGATGTACCGACAGGGCATAGCGGATGCCGCCCTTGACCGGTTCCATATGTTCGGAATGCACCGACCGATAGCCGGTGAACGTCTCGATCTTGCCGCGCAGCCGAACCCCGAACCGGACCGTGTAGGTCGAGTTGCAGACGCGGATCTTCTGTTCAAGTCCGGGGCTCAGATCCAGCAATTTCGCGGCGCGGTTGAACATCAGATCAACCGATTCCCGGAAGCTTGGTTCTGCGGAAACGTTCATGCCTTCCCTCCCTGTCAGGCAGGGCGCCCTCCCGCGCCCCGGGGCACCCTAGCGCGCAATCCGGCGTCGCACAGCCCCGAACTGACGCCTTCGAAGGTGCTAGCGCTAACAGGGAGGCGCGCGCGCCGAAGCGGCGAATCGCCCCTTGAGGCGGCCACGGCCCGCCTTTCGGCACAGGCTGCGATTCGGACCGCCTTCGGACAATCCCCTGGCACCACGGGAAGAATTGTTTCCGAATCCTTGGGATTTCCAGCCTTTCCGCTGCAAATGCCACACTTCTGCCAGATCTTATGTCTTAATGGCCCCGGGATACCCTGCCGTTTGACGGTGGGCTGGCTGCCATTTGGGAAGGTGTACGATGTCGCAACCGACTTCTGCGTTGGTCCTGTACCGTTTTCGCAACTCCATTGTCCGTTTCCGCGACGATGAAAGCGGGGTGATGTCCCTGCTTGTGTTGTTCCTTTTCCTTGCCATGATCACCTTCGGCGGCATCGCGATCGACGTCATGCGGTTCGAGACCCGACGCGTGGCGATGCAGCAGACGCTGGACCGCGCCGCCCTGGCTGCGGCCAGCCTGACCCAGACCCGCACGCCGCAACAGGTTGTGGACGATTATTTCCTGAAGGCCGATCTTGAATCCGGTCTTTTCATGGTCGATTTCTCCGACCCGGTGGTGGAATCCGTAACGGATGCCGGCCTGCGCCGCGTCACGGCCTCGGCCAAGGTTCAGTCGGCCAACTTCTTCATGGGCATCTTCTCGCCCCGCGATTTCCTTGAAGGTCCGACCACGACCGAGGCCGCCCAGGGTGTGTCGCAAATCGAGGTCATGCTCGTGCTGGACATCACCGGCTCGATGAACGAGTCGGCCGGCAACGGCAAGACGAAGATCCAGGCGCTGCGCGACGCGTCCAGGGACTTCGTGACCATCGTCAAGGCGAATGACAAGAAGGACGGCGTGTCGATCGGCGTGGTGCCCTATGCAGCCCAGGTCAACATGCCGGCGACCCTGCGCGCCCAGTTCAATGTCCTGAACCTGTCCTCCTGGGGTGGCCTTGCCGACCAGGGCGTGCCTGACATCAACTGCATCGAATTCCCGACGGCCGGCTACAATTCCGCTGCCGTGGCGGTGACCACTCCGGTGCGCATGGCAGCCGTCGCGGATTCGAACAGCGGCACGACCACCACGACCAATTTCGTCTCGGTCGCCAGCGGCGCGCCGGTCAACACCTCGCGCGCCTGCACGACGAACGCCGAAACGGCGGGCACCGCCTGGGCCGACGCCGACGTGAACAAGGTCCTGCTGCCGACGAAGGACCCCGCCAAGGTCATCGAAAAGACCGACCGTCTGACCGCGCAGGGCAACACCTACATCGCGGTCGGCATGCGCGTCGGAACCGCCCTGCTGGACGAGGCCGCCCGCCCGATCTACACCAACCTCCTTGGCGGTGAGCCAGGCATGGCCGGCCGGCCGGCCGACAACAACTCGATCCAGACCCGCAAGATCATCATCCTGATGACGGACGGCAGCCATGTGACCAACAACCATATCGTGGATGCGTTCAAGTCCGGCCCCTCGCCGATCTGGCGCGGCACGGATGGCAATTTCGCGATCTCCTACACGACCGGGGGTCAGGCGCTGACCGACGGCGCGCGGCCGACCACCTGCTCGGGCTTCCCAATTCCGGCCTCGGCGAACCGCTTCTATTTCCTGCCGCACATGAAGGACAACGCGGAAACGGCACGCGTCGTCGCAACCGAGGCGGAAGGTTTCGGGACCGGCGCCCTCGTGGCCGGCGCCTGCGATCCGAACGCCTGGATTGCCGCCCCGACCTGGCCGCAGACCGTGGCCGATGGGGCCGACGCCGACAACGAGCGGGATCTGGTCACCGTGCCCGACGGCCCGGATGACGGCACCCTGCCCGATCTGGTGATGATCACTGCCACCCAGCTCGACTGGAGCGAAGTCTGGCGCTACCTGCGCGTCAGCTGGGTCGCGCGGCAGCTTTACATGCGCTCGGGCGTTGTGGGGACCAACAACTACAACACCATCATGAACCAGTTCCGCACGACCTACCTGTCAAACGTCCCCAACATGAATGCGCTTTTGCAGTTGAACTGCACGGCGGCGCGGGATGCGGGGATGGAAATCTACGGCATCGCCTTTGCCGCCCCGATCGAGGGACAGACGCAGATCAACGGCTGCTCGTCCTCGCCGAAGGAAAACTACTACTTCAACGCCACGGACGGCGACAAGCTTCTGGCCGCGTTCAAGGCGATCGCCACCGACATCTCGGAACTGAGGCTGACCCAATGAGCCGCCCTGGCGCCTTTCTGGCGGATGAGACCGGCACCGCGTCGATCGAGTTCGTGTTCATCGTCCCGGTCGTGATGATGATCTTCTTCGCGTCGTTCGAAAGCAGCTATTACATGGTCCGCCATGTCATGCTGGAACGCAGCGTCGACATCCTGGTGCGCGACATCCGGCTTGGCAAGCTGGACTACCTGAAGATCATGACGCAGCAAGAGCAGCACAATTCCCTGAAGGAAACGCTGTGCACGATCAGCATCCTGAACAGCAAGCAGGTCTGCATGGATTCGATGACCATCTGGCTGCAGGCGATCAACACCGCCGATTTCGCGATGGTGGCACCGCCGCGTGCCTGCGTCGACCGGACCGAGCCGATCAACCCGCTTGACCCCGGACCCGCCGCCACCGAGTTCAAGTTCGGCGACGACAACGAAATCATGCTGATGCGGATCTGTCTCAAGGAAGAGCCGATGTTCCCCACCACGATCGTCGGTGCGGGGCTGATCAAGGACGGTGAAGACGACGGGCACTATGCCCTGATGACGACAAGCGTTTTCGTGAACGAACCTGGATAAGTGACCATGACCCGTTTTCGCAACAGTGTGCGTTCATTCCTGCAGGACGAAAGCGGCGTGCTTCTGGCGGAGGCGCTGGTCCTGATCCCGATCCTGATCTGGGGCTTTCTGGCGCTGGTGGTCTACTGGGACATCTTCCGCGTGATGAACACCTCGCAGAAGGCGGCCTATTCGATTGCCGACCTGATGTCCCGGCAAGGCGTGGTCACCGAGACCTTCATCGAAGGCACGCAGAACGTGCTGGACTTCCTGGTTCCGGGGGCCGGGGACGCGCGGATGCGCATCACCAGCCTTGAGCTGGACGAAGGCACCGACGTCAAGCCTGAGTTCGACGCCGACGATGACTATGTCCTGCTTTTCTCGCGGTCGCCGGGTGGGGCGGTCGACCAGCACACGACCGCGTCCATCCAGGACCTGGCGAGCCAGATTCCCGACATGAACGACCTCGAGTCGGTGGTGATCGTGGAAACCTGGGTCGACTACACGCCGGATTTCGACACGGGCGTGCTGGACGCGGCCCCCGGGTTCGCGGGCGAGACCTTCTATCAGTTCATCGTGACCCGTCCGCGGAACTGGCGCCGGGTCTGCCTGAGCGGCGAGATTCCGGGCTGCGTATGAGGGCTGTCGCAGGCCCGGCCGGGGCTTGGCTGTGCCCAGGCAGACCCCCAGGCCGTACCGCGCCGACCCTGATGCCTTTGCGCCGCAAGGGCTTTCTGGCCGCAGGGCTTTGCCTCGCGCTTGCGGGCTGCACCGAGTTTCCTGAAATTGCGAAGGTCGAAGGCGTGGCCGGTCCGGTTCCTGCGCTTCTGCCGCTGGACGGCCTTTTGCTGGAAGCCGAAACCGGAACCGCGGCCGATCCGGCACCGGACCTCGCCAGGCGGGCCGCAGCGCTGCGGTTGCGCGCCGCCACGATCGGCGCCCCCTGACGGCGTTGCACGGCGCGGCACTTCCGGCTAACAGACGCAGGCCCGCATCCCCAAGCCCGAGGTTCCGCCCATGTCCGTCCCATTGCGTCTTGGCCTTGCCGGACTTGGAACCGTCGGCATCGGCGTGGTGCGGATCGTCCAGGCCCAGGCCGACCTGATCGCCTCCCGGACCGGCCGGCCGGTGACGATCACCGCCGTCTCGGCGCGCGACCGCACGAAGAATCGCGACGCCGACCTGTCCGCCTATGCCTGGGAGACCGATCCGGTCGCCTTGGCCCGCCGCGCTGATGTCGACGTCTTCATCGAGGTGATGGGCGGCCATGACGGCCCCGCAAGGGCCGCGACCGAAGCCGCAATCGCCGCCGGCAAGGACGTGGTCACCGCCAACAAGGCCCTGCTTGCCCACCACGGCCATGCCCTGGCCCTCGCCGCCGAAGCCAAAGGCACCGCCCTGCGCTTCGAGGCCGCCGTCGCGGGCGGCATCCCGGTGATCAAGGCGCTGACCGAAGGGCTTGCCGGCAACCGCATCCGCCGCGTCATGGGGGTGATGAACGGCACCTGCAACTACATTCTGACCCGGATGCAGTCTGCCGGCCTGCCCTATGACACCGTGTTCGAAGAGGCGCGGCAGCTTGGGTATCTTGAGGCCGATCCCACCCTTGACGTCGGCGGCATCGACGCCGGGCACAAGCTGTCGCTTCTTTCGGCCATTGCCTTTGGCACCCGCGTCAGCTTTGACGCGGTCGAGCTTGAGGGCATCGGCAATGTCTCGATCGACGACATCCGCCTGGCCGAGGACATGGGCTACCGCATCAAGCTTCTGGGCGTGGCGCAGATGACCGGGCGCGGGCTGGAGCAGCGGATGACTCCCTGCCTGGTCCCCGCCGACAGCCCGCTGGGGCAGTTGCAGGGCGGCACCAACATGGTCGTGCTCGAAGGCGACTCGGTCGGCCAGATCGTGCTGCGCGGCCCCGGCGCCGGGATGGGCCCGACCGCCAGCGCCGTCATGGCCGACGTGATCGACATCGCGCGCGGTCTGCGCCTGCCGACCTTCGGCATCCCCGCCGCCCAGTTGGCCAAGTCGACCGCCGCCAGTTCGGCCACGCCCGCGCCCTACTATCTGCGCATGACGCTTCTGGACAAACCGGGCGCTCTGGCCAAGATCGCCACCTGCCTTGGCGAGGCCGGGATCTCCATCGACCAGATGCGCCAGTTGCACCGTCCCGGCGACCGGGCCGAGGATGCGGTCGTGCTGATCGTCACCCACAAGGCCGCGCCGGCCGACATCGCCCATGCGCTGGCCAGCTTCGCCCCGACCGGGGTGCTGGTCGGCCAACCCGTCGCGATAAGGATCGAGGAAGTCTGACCCCGTCACCCCGGCCCGCGCGCGCCGGGCAGGCTTGAGACCAGCATCGGGCACAGCGGCGAATACAGGATCTCGTCGATCCCGATGCCTTCGGGGTCCAGGTTCTGGATCGTCACTGCCAGAATCTCGGGCCCGCCGCCGCTGGACTGGATATAAGCAAGCTGCACCAGCCCCTGATCGACGAAGCGCTTGAAATCGGCGATCGGGGTCACGTCGCGTCGCCAGAAGATCAGGTTCAGGTTGCCCTCGGGATGCTTGCGCATCACGGTGTTTTCCTGATCGCCATCCAGCCAGGTCGTCAGCCCGAACAGGCATTGCGGTTCCCGGAACAGGATCGTGACGATCCCCGTGCCCAGCCGCATCTTGCCCGGCATCGTCTGCTCCGGCCCGATCCCGGCCAGGGCCTGACTGCGGAAGGCGCCATCCAGGACCACCGCCGCAACCGATCCCTCCGCCCCCTGGCCCAGGTCCAGCGGCAGATCGGGCGTCCGGTCGGCCAGCACCCAATGCACATCATTGGCCCGGCCCGCCTTGCGGGTGATCGACTGGCCAGCCAGCATCTGCCCGATCGCCGCCCCGGTGATCGCCAGTTCCCCGGCAAAACGGGCCCCGGCATGGGTCTCGAAATCCTCGACCACCGGCTTGATCGCCAGCGCGTCCGGATAGGGGATCTCGTTGAGCCAAAGCTCTTGCGCCTGCCCGCGCCCCCCCGCCGCCAGCACCAGCAGAACCGCCCCGATCACCGCCTGCCGCACATTCCGCCTCCGCCGGCCGTTTGCCGCAGCCTAACCCGCCCAGCCTGCCGGGGACAACCGGCCGCGCTCCCCGGTCCTGCTGTTAGCGCCACCATCCTTGCCGCGCCGCCGACCCGCCGCTACACCGGAGAAAATTCCACAAGGGGGACCGATGTCCGAGAAACTGCAATTCCAGGACCGGCTTCTCAGCCTTGGTCTGGCCCGTGTCTCCGAGGCCGCTGCCCTCGCCTCGGCCCGCCTTATCGGGCGGGGGGACGAGAAGGCCGCCGATCAGGCCGCCGTCAACGCCATGCGCGACCAGTTGAACCTTCTGGACATCAAGGGCGTGGTCGTCATCGGCGAAGGCGAACGCGACGAGGCTCCGATGCTGTACATCGGCGAAGAGGTCGGATCGGGCAGCGGTCCGGCCGTCGACATCGCGCTTGACCCCCTCGAAGGCACCACGCTGACCGCCAAGGACATGCCGAACGCGCTGACGGTGATCGCCATGGCCCCGCGCGGCACGCTGTTGCATGCGCCCGATGTCTACATGGAAAAGCTTGCGATCGGCCCCGGTCACAAGCCCGGCACGGTCACCCTTGCGATGTCGCCCTCCGAGCGGGTTTCGGCGCTGGCCGCCGCCAAGGGCTGCTCAACCGAAGACATCACCGTCTGCGTCCTTGAACGCCCGCGGCATGAGGACATGATCCAGGAAATCCGCTCGACCGGCGCTGCGATCCGCCTGATCACCGATGGCGACGTGGCCGGTGTCATGCACTGCGCCGAACCCGAGATCACCGGGATCGACATGTACATGGGCAGCGGCGGCGCGCCCGAAGGGGTGCTGGCCGCCGCAGCGCTGAAATGCATGGGCGGGCAGTTCTTCGGCAAGCTTCTCTTCCGCAACGACGACGAACGCGCCCGCGCCCGCAAGGCCGGCATCACCAATTTCGACCGCGTCTACACCCGCGACGACCTGGTGCGCGCCGATGTGATCTTTGCGGCCACCGGCGTCACCACCGGGTCACTGCTGGCCGGAATCAAACGCGAACCCGGCTGGGTGACCCTGGAGACGATCCTGATGCGGTCCAAGACCGGCACCGTCCGCCGCATGACCTATCGCAGCCCGACACGGTGACCGGGACCGGGACCAGCGTCCTGCGGCGGGGCGGTCCGCTTGCCCGGCCGGTCTGCAGCTGGCCTGCCCCCTCGCGGGTCGGCCCCCCTTGCCAGTGCGGCGCCATTCCGGCACCCCTGTCGGCATGACCGCGTTCCTGAACGTCGCTTCCTCGCTTACCGGCCGCTGCTGGACCGGTCCCGACCCGGCCCAGGACCGGCTGGCCGAGGCGCTGACGCAGGCCACCCGGCTGCCGCTGCCGCTGTGCCGTATCCTTGCAGCGCGTGGCGTGGTGCCAGAGGCCGCCCCGGCCTTCCTGTCACCAGCCCTGCGTGATCTTTTGCCCGACCCGCTGACCCTGCGCGACATGGGGTCGGCGGCAGACCGTCTGCTGCTGGCGATCAGTCGGGGCGAGCGGATCGCCGTCTTCGCCGACTACGATGTCGAAGGCGGCGCCTCGGCCGCGCTGCTGGTGATCTGGCTGCGGGCCATGGGGCGCGGGGCGACGCTCTACATCCCCGACCGGATCGACGAAGGTTACGGGCCGAATGTGCCCGCGATGCAGGCGCTTGCCGCTGCGCATGACCTGATCCTCTGCGTCGATTGCGGCACGCTTTCGCATGAGCCGGTCGCGGCGGCCAAAGGCGCGGACGTGGTGATCCTGGACCACCATCTCGCGCTGGAGACCCTTCCGGCCGCCCTCGCCATCGTGAACCCGAACCGGCAGGACGAGGACGGCACCCTCGCCCATCTCTGCGCCGCCGGAGTGGTCTTTCTTCTGCTGGTCGAGGCGAACCGCCGCCTGAAGGCCACGGGCGCTGCGGGGCCCGACCTGAAGGCGATGCTTGACCTGGTGGCCCTTGCCACCATCGCCGATGTGGCCCCGCTGATCGGGGTCAACCGGGCCTTCGTCCGCCAGGGCCTGAAAGTCATGGCGCGGCGCGACCGGCCCGGCCTGCGCGCGCTGGCCGATGTCGCGCGCATGGACCAGGCGCCCACGACCTATGCCCTTGGCTTCCTGCTTGGCCCCCGCGTCAACGCCGGCGGGCGGATCGGCCAGGCCGACCTGGGCGCCCGGCTTCTGGCCACCGACAACGACCAGGAGGCCGCCGCCCTTGCCGCCCGGCTGGATCAGTTGAACACCGACCGGCGCGCGATCACCGAAGCGGTGCGCGTGGCGGCAATGGCCCAGGCCGAGGCGCGCGGCCTTGACGCCCCGCTGGTATGGGCGGCGGACGAGGGCTGGCATCCCGGCGTGGTCGGGATCGTCGCTGCCCGCCTGAAAGAGGCCGCCCACCGCCCTGCGGTGGTGATCGGTTTCGAGGGCGACGCAGGCAAGGGCACTGCCAGGTCGGTGCCCGGTGTTGACCTTGGCGCGGCGATCCAGCGGCTGGCGGCCGAAGGCATGATCGCCAAGGGCGGCGGGCACAAGATGGCGGCGGGCCTCAGCCTGTCGCGGGCGCAGCTTGAACCGGCCATGGCGCGCCTGGCCGAGCTTCTGGCCCGGCAGGGCTCGGGCGACGGCGGCCCGCGCGAGATGCGGATCGACGGGCTTCTGACCACCGGGGCCGCGACCGTCGCGCTGATCGAAGAGATCGAGAACGCCGGTCCCTTCGGCGCCGCCGCCCCCGCCCCCCGCTTTGCCTTCGCCGATGTCGCGGTCAGCGCCCGGCGGATCGGGGACAGTCACCTGAAGCTGACCGTCTCGGACGGTACGGGTCCGGCGCTGGATGCCATTGCCTTCGGGGCCTTCGACGGCCCGCTTGGCCCGGCGCTCGAGACCCCCGGCCACCGCCGCTTTCACCTTGCCGGACGGCTGGAGCTGAACCAGTGGAACGGCCGCACCCGGGTTCAGTTGCGCCTGGAAGACGCCGCTTTCGCCTGATGCGACAAAGCCGCAAGATTCCGCTTGCAGAAGCCCGACGCCCGTTCTAGACACCGCCGCACCGAAAGCGTGGCCCGTTCGTCTATCGGTTAGGACACCTGGTTTTCAACCAGGTAAGAGGGGTTCGACTCCCCTACGGGCTGCCACTTCACTCACATGTCAGGCCGTAGGCAGCCAGGATCACTGGGCTGTGCTTGATTGTTGCCATCTTCTCAATAAACTGGGGCAAAGTCCTTGCAAGGGTAACAATCGTGCGACTTTCTTTTGGCCTGTCCGCTGCCGCCATTCTGATGTCCCTGCCGTTTTCGGCCCAGGCTGCGGGATGCAGCGACACCGGGGGCAACTACGAGGCCTGGAAGCCCGAAATTGCCGCTGAAGCCAAGGCCGAAGGCGTGGGCAAGCGCGGGATCGCGGCGCTGATGGCGACGTCCTATTCCAAGGCCACCATCGGGGCCGACCGCAACCAGAAAAGCTTCAAGTACAGCCTGGAAAAGTTCCTCCAGGTGCGCGGGGCCGATGCGATCATCAGCCAGGGCCGCAGCCGCAAGGCCAAGAACGCCGACTTCTACGCCAGCCTTGAAGCGACCTACGGCGTCCCCGCCGGCGTGCTGATCGCCATCCACGGAATGGAAACCGGCTTCGGCGGCTTTATGGGGGATACCAACGTCGTCTCGGCCATCGCCACGCTGACCTACGACTGCCGCCGGTCCGACTTCTTTCGCCCGCACCTGATCGGCGCGCTGAAGCTGGTCGACCAGGGCTCGATCAGCGACGGCACGGTCGGCGCAAAGCATGGCGAGCTTGGGCACACCCAGTTCCTGCCTGGCAATGCGCTGACCTACGGGGTGGACGGCAATGGCGACGGGGCGGTGGATTTCTACAATCTCAGCGACGCGATGGCCTCGACCGCGAATTACCTGCGGCAGAAGGGCTGGAAGCCCGGCAAAGGCTATCAGGAAGGCGAGCCGAACTTTGCCGTGATCAAGGAATGGAACGCCGCAACGGTCTATCAGCAGGCGATCGCCCTCATGGGCGCGCGGATCGACGGCTGAGCGCCGGGCCTGGCCGGAAGAGGGCGGCCCCGGTCAGGCAGGCGGGCCGAAGGCTTCCAGCGGCACCCGGCCATTTCTGGCGATCCTGTCCGCCAGGCGCGCTTGCTGGTGGCCTTTCGGGACTGGTCTTGCCAGGGTCCAGCGCGAAACGGCGGCGCCGAATTCCGGGAAGATGAGGCGGATCTCGTCCCGCGCTTCGGGCGAAAGGGCTTCCATCGTCCCGACATGCGGCAGGAGGCTTTCGCTTGGCGCGCCTTCGGCAAAGACCACCTCATGCGCGTCGAACAGCAGATGCACGTAGTCGACCGCACGGATGTCTTCATCGACCTGGATTCCCGGCAAGGCGGTCAGCTTGATCGCGGCCACCAGCATCTCTGCGCGGCCGAACATCCTTTGGCAGATCGGCGAGCTGACCAGCATCCGGTGCTGCCGCGAAACACGCAGGTCAGCGCGGGGCAAGCCCTGGCCCAGCGCCCCGGCGCGGATCAGCACCGGGCGATACCGGGGCTCTGCCGCCAGCTGCGCCGGGCCGACGCGCCGCCGGCCGACCCACCGGACCGGCTTGGCGCCGCGTTCGGTGATGACAAGGTCGCCGATCGCGATGCGATAGGCGGCCTTCTGGCCGCAGGGCGTGGCGATCCGGGTGGCTCCGGCGAAGCAGACCATCATCTCGATGTTGTCGACGATGGCGCCATAGGAATTGTCGGCCCCAAGTTCGGTGAACCGCACGGTGTAGGTACCGGCGGCGGGAAAGGACACCGGGACGGTGTAGGTGGCATAGACCCCCCTGGCCGGCAGGATGACCTGGGACGCGATGACTGCCCCGCCGCTGTTCAGGATTTCCGCCCGGAAGCCGTCGCTGCCCACGGTGACATTCGCCCTGCGCAGCGCGGCCTGAAAGGTCAGCGCGGTCGTGACCGGCCCGGAGATCGAGACCGACTGCTGCATCACCGTGGTCCGCCCGGAATGGCCGTCCAGTTCGGCGACCCGGTTGGTGGACCGGTTGTCCAGGTAGGCGTTCTCGGTATGGTTGGTTTCGATGTCGGTGCCGGACCAGCCGACCGATTTCAGGTCGAAGGTTCCGTTGACGATGATATTGGTCGGCGGCGGCATGGCGGTCCCACTCTGGCTTGACCGGAACATCCTGCCGCGCCAATCCCAAGACTTGATTAAGATCAGCCGGGCCTGCCGCGCCGGTCGGTCGCCCGCACCGGGTGTTTCACCGCGCCAACGCCCATGTGACTGGCATTTGCCGGACGGATGGGCTTGATGGCAGGGCAACCCCTTGTCCGGAGCCAGACCATGCTGCGCAGCCTTGCCACCTTCCTTCTGCTGACAACGGCCGCCCCGGCGCAGACCCCGGATGGCGAGGCGCTGAAAGGCATGTCCTGGGACCAGATCGTTGCCGAAGCCCGCGGCGACACGGTCTCTTGGTACATGTGGGGCGGGGCCGACACCATCAACAGCTATGTCTCCGACCATATCGGCGGGATCCTGAAGCGCGATTACGACATCACCCTGAACCGCGTGCCGATCACCGATGCGGCCGAAATCGTCAACCTTGTCCTGACCGAAAAGGAGGCCGGCATCACGGCGGGCGGCGCCGTCGACCTGATCTGGATCAACGGCGAGAACTTCCGCTCGATGAAGCAGGGCGACCTTGCCTTCTGCGGCCATACCGGGCTTTTGCCGAACGACGTCCTGGTGAACTGGAACAATCCGGCAATCGCGAACGATTTCGGCGTTCCGGTCGATGGCTGCGAAGTGCCGTGGAACACCGTGCAATTCGCCTTTGCCCATGACAGCGCCGTGGTCGCCAAGCCGCCGCGCGACATGGCGGCCCTTCTGGACTGGATCAAGGCCAACCCCGGCCGCTTCACCTATCCCGCCCCGCCGGACTTTACCGGGTCGGCCTTCGTGCGCCATGTGTTCCTGCATGCGGCAGGCGGGGCCGAGGCGCTGCTTGGTCCCTTCGACCAGGCGCGCTTCGACGCGGTGGCCACCAGGACCTGGGCGATCCTGAACGAGATCGAGCCCTTCCTCTGGCGCGAGGGGCGCACCTATCCGACGACGGTGACCCAGTTGAACGAGCTTTTCGCCAATGGCGAGGTGGCCTTCACCTTCAACTATGACCCCGCGCAGTTCGGTCTTGCCGTGCAGGCCGGGATCTACCCGGAAAGCACGCGGTCCTTCGGGCTGGCCGACGGCACGATCGGCAATACGAACTATACGCTTGTGCCGTTCAACGCCACGAACAAGGCGGCAGCCATGGTGGTGCAGAACCTGCTGCTGTCCGGCGAAGCGCAACTGGAGAAGGCGAAGACCGAGGTCTGGGGTGCCGCCCCCGCGATCGAGATGTCCCGCACCTCGCCCGAGGTGCAGGCCGGTTTCGCCGCGATCGAGGCCCATCCTTCGGTCGTTCCGGCGGCAGAGTTGGCCAAGGCGGCGCTGCCCGAACTGCAGGCCGACTGGCTGACCGCGATCGAGACCGACTGGAAAACCGACGTCGGGAATTGAGGTGCCGCCGATCCCGTCCTTGCGGGCGGTTTTCGTTGGGTCGTGGTCAGCGAAGACCGCCCGCAAGGACGGGATGAGCGCGCCGGCAAGGCTTGTGCCCGGCGACCTGACCCTGCACCCTCTGCGCGGTGCTCCGGACCGGATGGCGTGACAGAAAGAACCCGTATCCTGATGTTTCTTGCCCCGGCCGTCCTGCTTCTGGGCGGACTTTTCCTTGCTGCAATCGGCCTTGGGCTCTTGCGGTCGCTGCGCTACATGCCCGCCATCGGGCTGACCCGGCCCGATCTTGCCGCCTATGCCGCGATTCTGACGGCGCCGGGGTTTCTGGCCTCTGTCGGCCTGTCGCTCTGGATCGCCGGGGTCTCGACGCTGATCTCGACCGCCCTGGCCCTGGGCGCGGCGCTTCTTTTGCGCCACAGCTTCCCCGGGCGCGGAACGATCGGTCTGCTGTTCCAGCTCAACCTCACCGTGCCGCATGCGGTGGGCGCGCTGGGGATCCTGTACCTGTTCTCGCAATCCGGCGGCTTTGCCCGGCTGGCCCATGCCGCGGGCCTGATCGTGGTGCCGGCAGAGTTCCCGGCCCTGACCCATGACCCCTACGCCATCGGCATCATCCTGCAATATGTCTGGAAGGAAGTGCCCTTCGTCGGCCTGATCCTTCTCGCAACCCTGCAGACCATCGCCCCCGGCCACGAGGCCGCCGCCCGCAGCCTTGGGGCCAGCCGCTGGCAGACCTTCGCCCATGTGCTGCTGCCGATGCTGCTGCCCGGTCTGGTCGCTGCGGCGGCCCTGGTCTTCGCCTTCGCGCTTGGCGCCTACGAGATCCCGCTCTTGCTTGGCGCCCATGCGCCCGAGGCCCTGCCCGTTCTGGCCTGGCGCAGCTTCACCGATGTCGACCTTTCCACCAGGCCCGAGGCCTATGCCATGGCGATGGTGATTGCCCTGATCGGCCTGGCGCTTGTCGGCCTTCATGCCTGGCTGGTCCTGCCGAAGCGGGGCCGCGATGACCGCTGACCGCTGGCGCCTGATCGCGGGATCCCTGCTGGCGCTGTGGCTGGTGCTGCCCCTTGTGCCGCTGGCAATCTGGTCCTTCGCGCATGGCTGGCGCTTTCCCGACCTGTTGCCGCGCGACTGGTCGCTGCGGGCCTGGACCCATGTCCTGACGCCGGGATCGGGTGTGCTGGAAAGCCTTGGCCTGACCGCGCTTGTCGCCGGCCTGACCACGATCCTTGCCGTCCTGGTCGGGCTGCCGGCTGGACGCGCGCTTGGGCTGCACGACTTTCGCTGCAAGCGGCTGGTGCTGCTTGTGCTGCTTGCGCCCGCAATCGTGCCGGCCATCGCCGTGGTGCCGGGGCTGCACGGGGTCTTTCTGCGGCTGGGCCTGACCGGCACCATTCCGGGCGTCGTGCTGGCGCATCTGATCCCGGTGATCCCCTACATGACGCTGGTCCTGGCCGCGACCTTTGCCGGCTTCGACACCACGCATGAGGATCAGGCCCGGTCGCTGGGCGCAGGTCCCTGGGCGGTCTTTCGCCACGTGACGCTGCCCGCGATCCTGCCCGGCCTCTTGACCGGGGCGCTCTTTGCCTTCCTCGTCTCGTGGTCGCAATACCTGCTGACCCTGGCGATCGGCGGGGGAAAGGTCCAGACCCTGCCGCTGGCGCTGTACAGCTATGCTGCCGCCGGGCGCAACGACCTGGCGGGGGCGACCGCGATCCTGTGCATCCTGCCCGGATTTCTGGTCCTGGCCCTGGTGGCGCGGCGGCTGACCGGGCGTCATCCTTCGGTGATCGGCGGGATCGCCCGATGACCGGACTTGTGCTGGCCGGCCTGAGCTCGACCCACCCCGGCGCGTCCCGGCCGACGATCTTCTCCCTTGATCTTGCCGTGCCCGCCGGAAGCCTGACGGCGCTTCTGGGGCCGTCCGGTGCGGGCAAGACCACGGTGATGCGGTTGATCGCCGGGCTGATCGCGCCCGATGCCGGTGACATCCGGCTTGGCGGGCGCTCGATCCTGGCCCTGCCGCCCGAACGGCGCGGCGTGGTGATGGTCTTCCAGAACGCGCTGCTGTTCCCGCACCTGACCCTGGCCGAGAATGTCGGCTTCGGGCTGCGGATGCGCGGACTTGGCCCGGCCGAAATCGCCACCCAGGTCGAGGCGATGCTGGGCCGGGTGCAGCTTGCCGGGCTTGGCGCGCGTCGTCCCTCGGCGCTTTCGGGCGGGCAGGCGCAGCGCGGCGCCCTGGCGCGGGCGCTGGTCCTGAAGCCGGACCTTCTGCTGCTGGACGAGCCGCTGTCGAACCTTGACGCCTCGTTGCGCGACGAGATGCGCCAGTTGATCCGCGACCTGCAGCGCGACACCGGAACCACCATGCTGGTCGTAACCCATGACCAGGCCGAGGCCGTGGCGCTTGCCGACCGGATCGCCTTGCTGCTGGACGGAAGGCTTGCCCAGGAGGCCACCCCCTGGGAGATCTACCGCCGCCCGGCCACGGTCGCGGTGGCGCGCTTCTTCGGCGGGGTGAACTTCCTGCCCGGCAGGCGGGTCGGAGGTGGTTTCGACTGCGCATTGGGCCGGGTCCCGCTGCCAACCCAAGCCGCCGAAGGGAAAGGCGGGGACCCCGCGTCTGGGCCGGCGGTGCTGACCATCCGCCCCGAGGCGATCCGCCTTGGTCCGGCCGGCGACGGTCACGAAGCCCGGGTGCTGGCGACCGCCTTCCTTGGCACCCAGGGGCGGGTCGAACTTGGCCTTGGCGATCTGCGGCTGGTTGCCCTGACCACTCCCGAAGTGGCCGGGGGCCTGATCCCGGGCGCTGCGGTGACCGTCTCGTTGCCGGCCGAAGCGCTGTGGGTGATCCCGGACCCCGGGGGCAAGGCGCTGACGGACCGCGGGGCCTGACCAAGGGTCCCGGTCGCGCCCGTCACCCTGCGCCCGTCTCCCTGCGCCCGTCACCCTGCGCCCGTCACCCCGCACCGGGGCCGACAAGAACCGCGCGTGACCGCCCGGCGTGCTTGGCCGCGTAAAGCGCGCGGTCGGCCGCCGCCAGAACCTGCGCCGGTTCCGGTCGCGCCATGTCGATCGACCGCACGATCCCGACGCTTGCCGAGACGCGGCACAACGCGCCTTCATGGTCGATCGGTTGCGAGACCCGTGCGATGATCCGCTCGGCGATGGCGACCAGCACGGTGGCCTCGGTCCGGCCGGTGACGATGACCACGAATTCATCGCCGCCGATCCGCGCCGCGCAATCCTCGGCCCGGATCTGGTCGCGGAGAATGCACCCGACCTCGGCCAGCACCTGGTCACCCGCGGCATGGCCCAGCGTGTCGTTCACCGCCTTGAAGAAGTCGAGGTCAAGATGCAGAAGCCCGAATGGCGCCTCGGCCGCACAGAGCCGTTCGAGGAAAAGATCGGCCGCCCGCCGGTTGCGCAGGCCGGTCAGGGGGTCGGTCAGTGCCTCTTCCTCGGCGGCCATCCGGGCGCCTTCCAGCCGCAGGTTCAGCCCGCGCAGTTCCCGCGTGACGGCGGCATTGGCTTCGGCCAGATACAGCAGTTCCATCGCCAGTTCGGTTGGCGCGAAGTCGGCATCGGTCAGCGCGAAATCCCGCACGGCGGTCACGAGGTCAATGCCGAAGGACAGGTTGATCAGCACCTGATCGCCCCCGGCGACCGGCACGGCCAGACCGCGCAGGCCGACCCGCGCACCGCCGCGCACCACCAGGCGGAACCGGTCGGCGGCACGCTCCAGCATCTCGGCCACCGTGGTGGTGCCCCCGGGCGAGCGCACTTCGAACAGGTCCTGAAAGCGGGCCAGCAGCGGATCTGCTCCGCCCAGAACCCGGGCCAGCGTCGGCCCGACGCTGATCACCCGCTCATCGTGGTCCAGGAGCAGATGCATCGGCATGAACTGGGCCAACGCCTCAAGCGAGACCGTGCAGGTGACCGGAGCATGGCGGGTGTCCATCGCTCAGCCCTCCGGCCTGGCAAGATCGAAGCGGCGGCCGGCGGCGTGCAAGCTGTCCAGCACCCGGACGGTGATGCGGTCCTCTCCGGCGGCGTCGATCAGGCACAGCGTGCCGTAGTCATCCGCCATCGCGGTCAGGATGCCCACCAGCACGCGGGGGATCCCCTTGCCGGCCTGGCGGCAGCAGATCTCGAACTGGTCGGGGCCGGGTTCGGTCAGGGTCATTTCGGGAAAGTTCAGGTCGGGCATCGCCAGCCGCGCGCGGCCGGGCATTTCCTCAAGCGAGTGGAGGAAGTCGGCAAATCCGGCCCCGCCAAACCGCAAGAGCCTGCGCACGCCTTCATGTCCGGGGTTCGTGACCAGGTAGGTCCCCATGTCTTCCCATATCGTGTCCACCGGCCGCCCCAGCACATCGGCTGCGCTGTGCGCGACACGATCCGCCGTGCCCGGAGCATAGCGCAGCATCGGTTCGAATGTCTCGACCGACAACCCGGCCCGGCGGCAGACCGCCTGCCAGCGCGTCTGGCCGAACGTGTCGCGCACATATCCCTGAAGCGACCGCAGCAGCAGCGCGTCCATCCCGGCCCCCATCCCGCCTTGTGCCGGCAGGATAGGAAGCATCGGTTAACAAAACCTCAGCGCGTCAGGGCAGAAACAGCAGGCCGGTCCCGCCGGTGCCCAGCTGGTTCAGCAGCGCCGGCGTCAGGGGCGGTGGGGCCTTCGTCCAGGCCTCCAGAAGCTTCAGCGCCTCGTCATGCCCGGCCGCGCGGCCGTCGGCCCGCAGCACCGTCCGCGTCGCAAGACCCCCGTTGTCGTCAAGGTACAGGCCCAGAAGCGCCACATAGGTCTTGGAATAGACCAGCATCAGCACCGCCTCTTCGCCCGGACGGGCAGGCAGAAGGTCGGCCACCACCATCAGGCAGCCGGGCCAGGCCGTCCCCTGCCCGCGCGCGCAGGTTTCGGACCAGTCGCCCAACTGGAAGTCGTCGGCGGCGGCCAGAAGGCTGTCGCGGGTTGCGGTTGCCCCGGCGGGTTGCACCGGCATCGCGGTCGCAAGCGCCGCAAGATCCGCCGCGCGCCCGGACCCGCCGGGATCGGCCGCACCGGCCAGCCTTGCGGCAAGGTCGGCCTCGGCAGGATCCTTCGCCCGCTCGGCCAGCCCGGCAAGCACCGCTTCACCGGCATGGCCCCAGCGGCGCAGCGCCGCGATGTCAAGATCGGCAAGCGGGGTCCGCCCCGCATCGAACCGCGCCAGCTGGTCCCGGGCCGAGATCCGGTCGGCGTCCAGAAGCGGCGTCAGCCAAAGCGCTGCAAGCCCGATGACCGCCAGCGCCAGCCAGAGGTTGGCACGTCGGATCCGGCCCATCCAGCCGCCGCCGCGCAGCACCGCCAGCGCATGGCTGGCGCCGTAGCCAAGCCCCAGCCCGGCGACCAGTGCCACGAACAGCCGTTCAGGCGTCCAGCCGTGCTGGTCGACCCGCAGCCAGATTGCCCAGCCAGCCAGCCCGGCCAGCACCGGCAGGCCCAGGGCCATGCCTTGCGCCGCGCGCTGCAGCGCCCGGCTTTGTGTCGCTTCAGCGTCGCTTTGGTCCACGGCGACCGAGACCAGCGCGATGCCCGTGCCAAGCAGGGTCAGAAGAAGCAGCGCCGGCGACAGCCCGTCGAACAGCCCGGTCAGCCCCCGGAACGGCAGCGCAAGCAGGAACACCACCATGACCGCAAGCACGACCGGCAGCAAAAGCCGCAGCAGCCGCAGCACCAGATCGGGCGACAGAAGCCCGGCCTGTTCCTGGACCACCGCCAGGCCGAAACCAAGGATCCCGCCGGTCAGCACCGCGCCGACCACCCAATGCGCAAGCAGGTCGGTGATCACCGTCAGCCCGACGATCCGCAGAACCTGGTCCGACAGGAAGATCACCGCCCAGACCAGGCCGGTGAAGGCGGCCGCGGCGGCCAGGCGAATCACGATGGACCAGGACTCGATGAACAAGGCAGGATAGTCGCGCCAGCCGCCCCGCGCCGAGATCAGAAGGAACGGCACCGGCAGGCTGGCGACCGTCAGCGCGGCCAGGACCGAAAGCGCCGACCCGGCGATTCCGTCAAGATGCCGCAGCCCGCCCAGCCAGACCAGCGCGGCCGTCACTGCGGCCAGCGCCCCGGCCCGCGGCAGGGCGCGCATCAGGCCGATCGGACCGGCCATTGCCAGCGCCGAGCCGACGGCGGTGGCGACCAGCGCCACAAGCACCAGGCCCGCACGCGCGCTGATGGTGTCAGCCTCTGCCGCCTCGACCACCGCCCAGACCAGGCCGCCTCCGACCGCGCCCAGAAGCGCCAGTTGCCAGCGGTCCACAAGTTCCCTGCCCATTGCCATCCTCTTGCCCCCTTGGCAGCCGCCCTGCCCGCCCCTGTCGCAGTCTGGCATCCCGGTCCGCACCGCGTCACTGTCAGGTATTCCTGCCGATTGCCAAGGACCATGGCTTCGCAGATGCTGTCGTAGTCCCGCAAGGAGCTGGCCATGTCCACCACGATCCGCCCGCTGCACGCATCGGACCATACCGCCTGGCACCGGCTCTGGACCGCCTATCTGGAGTTCTACGGGGCCAGCGTCCCGGAAGAGGTCTACGCCGCCACCTTCTCCCGGCTTCTGGGCCTGGATCCCCAGGACTTCAGCTGCCTGATCGCCGAAGTTGACGGCCGGCCGGTGGGCCTTGCCCATTACCTCTTTCACCGCCACGGCTGGAAGATCGAGAACACCTGCTACCTGCAGGACCTTTACGTCGCTCCCGAGGCCCGCGGCACCGGACTTGGCCGGGCGCTGATCGAAGCGGTCTATGCGGCGGCCGATGCGGCCGGGGCGCCGTCGGTCTACTGGCTGACCCAGGACTTCAACCACAACGCCCGGCAGCTTTATGACCGCGTGGCGAAGGTCACGCCCTTCATCCGCTACAACCGGCCCCTTTGACCGGAGCTATTCCTGCAAGGCCTTCAGATACTCGGCCACCTGCACTAGCCGCACCGGCGTCGGGCTGGCGATGCCGTCGCCGCCGTCATAGCCGACCAGGGCACCGTCCAGAAGCGGGGCGAAGGACGGCATCGGTGTCTCGGCCCCCGGTCCGCCCGAATAGGACCAGATCTTTGCCATGACCTTGGTGCCGGGAAAGACCCCGCCATTGCGCGCCGCGATCCGTGTCAGGTCGGCCGGTCGGCGGTCCAGCCCCGCGGCGGCCGGGCCGTCGCCCTTGCCCGAGGCGCCGTGGCAGCCGGCGCAATAGCTTGCGAAGTCCTCGGCCCCGGTCGGCTGCGGTGCCGCACGGTCCACACAGGCCGCAAGGGCCAGAGGCAGCACCATCCATCCGATCTGCATCCGCATCCGCCGCCCCTCCCCGGGCCCTATTCGATCCGCCCGCCCGCCAGGCGGACGATCCGGTCCATCCGCGCGGCAAGCTCCATGTTGTGCGTGGCGATCAGTGCCGAAAGGCCGGTTGACCGCACCAGATCCATCAGCACCCCGAACACCTGGTCCGAGGTTGCCGGGTCCAGATTGCCGGTCGGCTCGTCGGCAAGCAAGAGCTTCGGCGCATTCGCCAGCGCCCGGCAGAAGGCGACGCGCTGCTGCTCGCCGCCCGACAGCGCGGCCGGGCGGTGACCTGCGCGCGGACCGACGCCCACCCTGTCGAGCAGGCCCTGCGCCCGTGCCTCGGCTTCGGGCTTGGCAACGCCGTTCGCCAGCTGCGGGATGACCACGTTCTCCAGCGCGCTGAATTCCGGCAGCAGGTGATGGAACTGGTAGATGAACCCGACCTCGGCCCGCCGCGCCTCGGTCCGGGCACGGTCGGACAGACCACCCGTCGCCCGCCCGTCCAGCGTGACCGTGCCCGCATCCGCCGCGTCCAGCAGGCCCGCGATGTGCAGAAGCGTCGACTTGCCGGCGCCTGACGGTGCCACCAGCGCCACCACCTCGCCCCGCGCGACGGTTAGGTCGGCCCCGCGCAACACGATCACCTCGGACGGCCTGCCCCGGTTGTAGCCCTTTTCGACGCCCTTCAGGTCCAGCATCGCCTCACTCATAGCGCAGCGCCTCGACCGGGTTCATCCGCGCCGCCCGACGGGCCGGGAAAAGCGTCACCACGAAGGACAGCCCCAGCGACAGGGCCACCGCCGACAGCACGTCGCCCGCCTGCAGCTTGGCCGGGAGCGCATAGATCCCCCGGATCGAGGGGTCCCAGACCTCGGCCCCGTTCAGCCAGTTCAGGAAACTCATGATCTGGTCGATGTTCAGCGCGACAAGGCACCCCAGGACCACCCCGGCGAGGGTGCCGATTACCCCGGTAAAGGCCCCGCAGATGAAGAATATCCGCAGGACCGACCCCTCTGTAAGGCCCATTGTCCGCAGGATGCCGATGTCGCGGCCCTTGTTCTTCACCAGCATGATCAGACCGCTGACGATGTTCATCGCCGCGATCAGCACCAGCACCGACAGGATCACGAACATCACGTTGTCCTCGATGTCCAAGGCCCGCAGAAAGGACCCCGAGCTGTCCTTCCAGGTCCACAGCTGCGCCGCGGGTCCGGCCGCGTTCAGGATCGGCAAGGCGTAGCCCTCGATTTCGTCCGGCGTCTCGACCATGACCTCGATCTCGTCGGCGCGGCCCTCCTTGTTGAAGAAGCTTTGCGCCTCGATCAGCGGCATGTAGATGCGCGTGGTGTCGATGTCGTAGCGCCCGGCGGTGAAGATGTAGACCACCTCGTAGGCCTTGACGCGCGGGGTCGATCCCATCGCAGTCTTGACCCCGCCGGGGGCGATCAGCCGCACCCGGTCGCCCACCGTGATCCCCAGCTCGCGCGCGATGCCCGCGCCGACAGCGATTCCGTCGGGGAAACGCGCGATGTCGCCAATCGCCTCGGACCCCGCACCGATGCGGGGGATCGTGGCGAAATCGCCGGGCAGAAGGCCGTAGACCTCGGCCCCGGTGGTGTCCTCGCCGTCGGTGACCATCAGCTTGCCCCGGATCAGCGGGGCCGACCGGGTGACGCCCGGCACGTCGCGGATCGCCGCTGCCAAGGCGTCGGGGGCACCGAAGCCGCGGATCAGCTGCCCCTCCGCGCCGATCTCGCCACCGGAATAGACCGTGACATGCGCGTTGGCCCCCAGGATCGTGTCGACGAATTCCGCCCGGAACCCCGCGCGGACCGCCAAGGTCAGGATCAGCGCAAAGACCGCCAGTGTGATCCCGATCAGGCTGATCCAGGTCATCACGCTGACCCCGCCTTCCGCCCGCCGCGCCCGCAAGTAGCGCCAGGCGATCATGAATTCGAAACCCGAGAACGGTGCCGTCCTGCCAGCCATATACCCCTGCCCCTCTGTGGCCCGCGACCATTGGCGCAAAGGGCCGGAAGGTCAAGCCACGCCCCGCGCCGGGCGAAAACCCGCGCGCCGTGACGGCGGCCCTTCGTGTCACGCCGCCGCCGGGCTAGGCTTGCAGCGCGCCCCTTGACCGAAAGCGGCGATCCGTCTTGATCGACACCCAGAAATCATGAGGTATATCATGCGAATGACGCCAGCTTTCCTGGCCTTGCTTGCCGCAGGCTTCCTTGCCGCCTGCAACAGCGAAGAGGTCTGCACGACCGAGCTTGCCCAGAAAAAGGCCACCGATCTGTCCGCCAAACTGACCGAAGTCGCGACCACCGACCCGGCCAAACTGGCCGCGATGGGCCCGAAGGTGCAGGAACTTGCTGCCAAGGCCGCAGGCAGCGGCGACGATCTGCAAGCCGCCTGCAAGGCGATGGACGAGATGATGGCCGAACTCGCGAAGTGACCTAGGCCGGGGGCTCGGGCCGATCAGGCCCGGACCACCTTCAGGTTCACCAGCGGGCTGCCCCCGGTGGTCCAGAGCCGGACCCAGATCGGCAGCACGGCCTCTTGCGCCCGCGCACCGACGATATCGCCCAGATCGGCAAAGCCGGTCCAGCCGAACCCGCGCGCGATATCCGTGACCGCCGCTTTGGCCGCCGGATCATTGCCGCTGAGGAACAGGTCATGCGCGCCGGGGATCAGACCGGGATCGACCATCACCGCCGCCGTGACGGTGTTGAACGCCTTGACCACCCGCGCTTGCGGGAAGGCCGTCTGGATCGCTTCCCCAAGGCTGGTCGGCCCGGAGTAGTCCGCGCTCAGGAAAGGCGGCATGCCCGCCGAAAAGTCCAGGGGGTTCGCCACGTCGACCAGCACCTTGCCCGCAAGGTTCGCAGCCCCTGCTGCGGTCAGCGCCGCAATCGAATGCGCGCCTTGCGTGACGTTGAACACCTCCTCGCCAAAGGCCGCAGCCTTGGCGAAGGTCACGACCCTGCCGCCCGTCTTGGCGATCCAGTCGGTCAAGGGAACAGCTTGTGCCCGTGGCTTCGCCAGCTCTGCCACCGAGGGGGTGCGGACCCCGACCATCACCTCATGCCCCCGCGCCAGAAGCGCCGCCGCCAGTGCCTGGCCTACGCCACCGCCACCGATCATCCCTATTTTCATCACTGTGCCCTCGTGCTACAGACAGACAGGTTCGTCTATCCATACAGATTCATACAGACAGGTCTGTCTACATGTCAAGCGAGACGTCTTCACCGCCAGAAAAGCCGCTGTCGGCCCGCGACCGCATCTTGCGGGTCGCCGGGCGGCTTTTCTACCGCGAGGGGTATCGCGCGGTCGGCATCGACCGGGTGATCGCCGAGGCGGACGTGGCCAAGGCCACGTTCTACAAGCATTTTCCTTCGAAGGATGACCTGATCGTCGCCTGGATCGCGCGGGCGGAAGATGGCGCTCAAGCTGCTCTTCCACCCGAAGACGGACCCAGGCCCCTGACCGCCTACGCGCAGGCCATGCTGGCCATCGCGCGCACCGGCGGCTGCATGGGCTGCACCTACCAGGGCACCGCGTCCGAGTTTCACAACCCCACGCACCCCGCCCATGCCGCCGGACTGGGGGTCAAGGTCCGTGTTCTTGAAACGCTTGAACGCCGTGCGGCAAACCAGGGCCTGCCGAACCCCCGCGCCCGGGCCGAGGCTGTGTTCCTGTTCCTGGAAGGTATCTGGGCCTCGGTCCGGATGTTCGGCCCCGATGCCCCGCTGGCACATGCCGAGGCGGCGCTGGAGAGGCTTGTCGCCTGAGCGAGGCCCCCGAATCGTTTCCGATAGATCTGCAGCGTCCTTCGAAGGACTTTGGCCCCGGCCTTACCGCGCCGCCCAGATCAAGCCGCGCCGCATCAGCTCGGCCGCCGGTCCGCTGCCGATCACCGAGGCCCGGTGGCCAAGCGCGTTGTAGTAGACCCGGCCCTGCCCCCAGCGCTTGGTGAACACGACCGGCATCGCAACTGGCCCGTTCGGCGCGTGCGGTCCCTCCACCACCGGAAAGTCGCAGACCGCGTGGACCCGCACCGCCGGATCGACATGCAGGTAGTATTGCTCGGTCTGCACCCGAAAATCGCCGACCCCCGCGACCAGCGGATCCTCCGACACGATCCGCACCGCGTAGTCCACCCCGTCATTGCCCGGATGCGCCACCCATTGCGCGCCGGTCATGAACTGCCAGTCCACGTTGTCGCGGAAAGCGTCGCACATGCCACCGTGGCAGCCTGCAATGCCCACGCCAGAGGCCACGGCCGCGCAGGCGTTCAAGGCCTGGTCCTTGCCGATGGCGCTCATCGTCCAGACCGGGACGATCAGTCCCAGCCCTGCCAGCCGCGCCGGATCGTCGAAGCAGGCCAGCGTGTCGGTCACCTCGACCGTCATCCCGGCGTCGCGCAGCCAACCGGCGAAAAGGGCTGCCACCTTGTCCGGCTCATGCCCGTCCCAGCCGCCCCAGGTCACCAAAGCCTTGGTCATTGCCGCCCTCATGTCCCCGATGTTCCGGGAAAGCTAGGCGCGGGGCCGGGTGCGGTCAACGAGGTATGGAAATCCTGACATGATGTAAAGTATGCTTTACTTTATGTCCGCACGAGCATACCCCCGTCGCAAACAGGAGCTGCCCATGTCCTTTGGCGAACGCGAGGCGCTGACCAGCTTTGTCACCAGCCTCATCGTGCTTGCGCTCTTTCTGTGGCAGCTGTCCGGCCTGCATGCCGAAGGGGCCCTCGCCGGGCCCGCGGCCCTGCAGACCTGGGCGCGCTCGGTGCTGCTGCTGATCGGCTGGTCGATCGCCATCGCCATCGCGGTCGCCGTGGTCTTTGCCATCCTGTACCGCATCCTGACCGGCGAGGCAGCCGACGACCGCCGCGACGAGCGTGACGAGCAGATCGAACGCCGTGCCCTGACCTGCGCCTGGTATCTTCTGTCCTTCGGAATTCTTGGCGTGATCATCGACCTGGCCCTGGGGGCCTCGGCCTTCCGCGCGATGAACCTGATCCTGGCGCTCTGCGCCGGGTCAGAGCTCTTCAAGGACGGCTTCAAGCTCTGGCTTTACCGCAGCAGCGCCTGAGATGCCGCGCACCAGGAACCGCATCCGGCGTCTGCGCTTCGATGCGGGTGAAAGGACGCAGACGCACGGTGCTGACCGCGTCGGCGTTCCCCGCCAGACGATCCTTGCGATCACGAACGGCAGGTCTGCCCTGGCGCCTGAACTTGCCGTCCGCATCGCCCACGCCTGTGCCGCGCCGCTTGATCAGGTTTTCACCTTCCACGACGACTGACGACGACTGACCCCTTTTTTCTTCCGGAGATCTTCCATGTTGCGCCATTTTGCGCGGCCGGTCCCGCTTTTCGTGGCGCTGGCCTGCTGCACCTTCATTCCGGTCGCGTTGGTGCTGGAGCGCACCGTCCCCATTCCAACCGGCACATGGGACGACGATGCGGCGCGTTCGGCCGTGGCCCCGGTCTCGTGGTTCTTGCACGCGGCGGCGGGGGCGGTGTTCGGGATCATCGGCCCGCTGCAATTCGCCCTTGCCCAGCGCCGCCGCTTTGGCTGGTTGCACCGGCTGGCGGGGCGCGTGTTTCTGGTCGCGGGGGTGATTCTGGGCCTGGCCGCCCTGTCGCTCTTTGCCCGCATCGTGCCGCAGGACACCGTCCTTCTGCTGGGCGCCCGCGTCGTCTTTGCCCTGGCGCTGCTCTGCGCCCTGGCGGCAACGCTGGCGGCAATCCACGCCCGCGACATCCCGCGCCACCGGGTCTGGGCCATGCGCGCCTATGCCATCGGCATGGGGTCGGGCACCGTGGCGCCGGTGCTCTTTCCGATCTACGTCGTGACCGGGCAGGCCCCGGTCGGCCTTCTGTCGGACATCGTCGTCGTCAGCTGGTGGACGCTCAACATCGCCCTGGCCGAGTGGATCATCCACCGCAGCCTTCCCTCGAACCGCCGAGCTTCAGCATGAAAATCGCCACCTATACCGCCTATGGCCCGCCCGAAAGCATTGCCTTCACCGAGGGTCCGATCCCGGTCCCCGGCCCGGGGGAAGTGCTGATCCGTGTCCGCGCCGCACCGGTGACCGCCGGAGACGCGCGCCTGCGGTCGGGCAAGGTTCCGCGCGGGCTTGGCCTTTTGCTGCGCCTGGCCATCGGCCTGCGCCGCCCGCGCGTCGCCCCCGGCTGGGCTTTCTCGGGCGAGGTTGCGGCGCTTGGCACGGGCGCCACCGGGTTTGCCAAGGGCGATCGCGTCTTCGGCCTTACCGGTTTCAAGGGCGGCGCGCATCGCGCGTTCCTGACCCTCCGGGCCGACGGCCGCCTGCTGCCCCTTCCCGAAAGCCTGTCCTTTGAAGAGGGTGCTGCCTTCTTCTTCGGTGGCCTTCCCGCCGCCGAGTTCCTGATCGACCGCGCCCGCCTGGCACCCGGAGAACATCTGCTGGTCGCAGGCGCGACCGGAGCGGTCGGCGGTGCCGCGGTCCAGATAGCCCGGCACCTTGGCGCGGGGATCAGCGCCACCGCCTCGCCCGCGAACCATGCGCTTGCCCGCAGCCTTGGCGCAGGGTCCGTCGCCGATTACCGCAGCCGCCCGCCCCCGGGCCCCTTCGACGTGATCCTTGATGTGATGGGGGCGCTTGGCTGGACCGGGGCGGCACCGCTTCTTGCCCCCGGCGGCAGGCTGGTGCTGATCACCGCCGACCTTGCGCAGACGCTTGGCGCGGCGCTGCGTCCCCGGCGGGGCGGGCGCCGCGTCCTGGCCGGCACCAACCGCGACGACCTGCCGGCGATGCGGAGGCTTGTCGATCTGCACCTGGCCGGCGGCTACAGGCCCGCGCTTGGCCCGATCCTGCCGTTCGCGGATCTTGCCCGGGCCCATGCCTTGGCCGAAAGCTTCCACAAACCAGGAAATATCGTGGTGGTGATGGCGGACTGACCGGAAGGCACCCTTGCGCACCTGCCCGACCCGACCCGGCCCGACCCGACCCGGCCCGACCCGGCCCGCGCTTGCATCGGGCGTGCTGCGTCATCGCGCCGGTTTCACCGCGCCGGGGCGGCGGCTATCCTGGCGCCAAAGGCAGGTGCCCGGATGAGGATCCTGATTCTTGGCGGCTATGGCGTGTTCGGCGGACGTCTTGCGCAGCTTTTGCGCGACGGACCGGGGCTGGAGCTGCTGATCGCCGGGCGCGACGGCGACCGGGCGCGCGCCTTCGCGGCGGCTCTGGGCGGCAGCGCCACGGCAACGCCATTGCAGCTTGACCGGCGGGACATCGCCCCGGCCCTGGCGCGGGACCGGCCGAATCTGGTGGTCGATGCCTCGGGCCCGTTCCAGGCCTATGGCAAGGATCCCTACCTTGTGCCACGGGCTGCCATCGCCGCCGGCGTCCCCTATCTTGATCTTGCCGACGGGGCCGGCTTCGTCGCGGGCATCGGCGTGCTGGACGACCTGGCCCGGAAAGCGGGCGTGTTCGTCCTGGCCGGCGTTTCCAGCTTTCCGGTCCTGACCCATGCCATCCTGACCGAGATGTCCGCCCGGATCGACCTGCAAGAGGCGGTCTGCGGCATCGCCCCGTCCCCGCATGCCGGTGTCGGGCAGAACGTGCTGCGCGCCGTGCTGGGCTATGCGGGATCGCCGGTGCCGCTTTGGCGGCACGGGCGCCCGGCCACCGGCATCGGCCTTGGCGACAGTCTTGTCGCCACCGTTGCCGTGCCGGGACAGGTGCCGCTGGCTGCCCTGCGCTTCTCGCTGGTCGATGTGCCGGACCTGCGCGTGTTGCCGCCCGCTTTCCCCGGCCTGCAAGCCCTGTGGGTCGGGGCGGCGCCGCAGCCTGCCGGCCTGCACAGGCTTCTGACCCTCATGGCGCTGGCCCGGGCGCGGCTTGGCCTGCCCTCGCTTGCCTGGCTGGCCCCGCTTGCACACCGGCTTTTGAACCTGCGCCCAAGGGGAGAGCATCGCGGCGGGATGTTCCTGGCCGCGACCGGCCTGCGGAACGGCGCGCCTGCCAGCCTGTCCTGGCACCTGGTTGCCGAAGGCGACGACGGCCCGCTGATCCCGTCGATGGCGGTGGCGCTGCTGGTCGGCCGGATGCAGGCCGGCTTGCCGCCGCCGCCCGGCGCGCGGGCCGGGATCGGCGCGCTAAGCCTGGCGGACTACGGCGGCGCCTTTCGGGGGCGCAGCATCGTCACCGGCTGGCGCGGCGACCGGCAGGGCGCGCTTTATCCCGATATCCTTGGCCCCGTCTTCGCCGACCTGCCCCCCCTGGTGCAGCGCCTTCACCGCCCGGGTGCCAGCGCGCATTGGGCGGGACGGGCCAGGGTGACGCGCGGGCGAGGCTGGCCTGCAGCACTTGTGTCCCGGTGCTTCGGCTTTCCGAAGCCCGGCGCGGACCAGCCGGTCGAGGTCACCTTGACCACCGACGCCCACGGCCGCGAGACCTGGTCCCGCCGTTTCGCCGACCGGCCGATGCTTTCAACCCAGGAAGCGGGCCGGGGCCGCGACGCGGCACTGATCGTGGAGCGGTTCGGCCCGTTCCGCTTTGGCCTTGCGCTGCGCTGGGACGGCACCCGGCTTCACCTGATCCCGCGCCGCTGGGGGATCGGTCCCCTGCCCCTGCCGCGACGGCTGATGCCGCATGGCCCGACCTGGGAAAGCGAAGCCGTCGGGCGCTTCCACTTTCACGTCGAGATCATCCTGCCGCTGATCGGCCCGGTGGTGCGCTACGAAGGCTGGCTGGAACCGGTGGGCTGACCGCCACCTGCCCCGCGTCAGGAAAGACCGGCGTAGATCTGCGCGACCCGGTCCACCGCAGCCTCGGGGCTCAACTCCTCGCTTTCGCCGGTCCGGCGCGAGGTCAGCTCGACCACCCCCTTGTCAAGTCCGCGCGGGCCGACGGTGATCCGCCAGGGCAGGCCGATCAGGTCCATGGTTGCGAATTTTGCCCCGGCCCGTTCGTCGCGGTCGTCGTACAGGGGCTCCAGCCCCTTGGCCAGCAGCGCCTTTTCCAGACCCGCACAGGCCGCATCCGCCGCCGCATCCCCCTGCTTGAGGTTCACGATCCCGACCGGGAAAGGGGTGACCCCTTCCGGCCAGATGATCCCCTTGTCGTCATGGCTGGCCTCGATGATCGCCCCCAGAAGGCGCGAAACGCCGATCCCGTGCGACCCCATCTCGACCGGCACCTTGCCGCCATCCGCCGTGGTGACCTCGGCCCCCATGGCTTCGGAGTACTTGGTGCCGAAGTAGAAGATCTGCCCGACCTCGATCCCGCGCCCGACCTTGCGATGCGCCTCGGGAACCGCCTCGAAGGCCGCCGGATCGTGGGTCTCATCGGTGCGGGCGTAAAGGGTGGTGAACTCCTGGCAGACATCGGCCACCTGGGCGCGGTCGTCATAGTCGATGTCGCGCTGGCCCAGCTTCAGGCTGGTGACCCGGTCGTCGTAGAAGACTTCGCTTTCGCCCGTATTGGCGAGAACAAGAAACTCATGCGTGTTGTCGCCGCCGATCGGACCAGAAGCCGCGCGCATCGGAATCGCGGTCAGGCCCATGCGTTCATAGGTCCGCAGGTAGCTGACCATGTGGCGGTTGTAGGCGTGCAGCGCCGCTGCCTTGTCGACGTCGAAGTTGTAGCCGTCCTTCATCAGGAACTCGCGCCCGCGCATCACCCCGAAGCGGGGGCGCATCTCGTCGCGGAACTTCCACTGGATGTGGTACAGCGTCAGCGGCAGGTCCTTGTAGCTCGACACATGGGCGCGGAAGATGTCGGTGATCATCTCTTCGTTGGTCGGCCCGAACAGCAGCTCACGCTTCTGACGGTCGGTGATCCGCAGCATTTCTTCGCCATAGTCGCCATAGCGGCCGGATTCCCGCCACAGGTCGGCTGGCTGGATCGTCGGCATCAGCAGCGGAATGTGCCCGGCGCGGATCTGTTCCTGATGGACGATCTCCTCGATCCGCTTGAGCACCCGGAAGCCAAGCGGCAACCAGGAATAGATCCCGGCGGCCTGCTGCTTGATCATCCCGGCCCGCAGCATATAGCGGTGCGACACGATCTGCGCCTCGGCGGGGTTTTCCTTGAGGACAGGAAGGAAGTATCGTGAAAGACGCATGGTTTGGCTCTCGGGACAGGGATCCCGTGCTTCCTAGCGGGTTGGACCCCGGCAGGCAAGGCGCGAGGGGCTGGCGACGCAGGTCAGGCGATGCGGGCGGTCGCAGCGGCTCTGTTGCACAAATCCCGTGAGGGATTCATCTTGTGAATCCAGTGTGGTAGCTGAACTGCATGAGCAGACCTGCACGCCCCGCCTACCAGACTTGGAGCTGGCCGGCCTACAATGAAGCGCTGAAGCGCCATGGCTCGCTGACGACCTGGCTCGATCCCGCCATGATCCGGAAGGCGGAGCCCACCGGAAAACGTGGCCGGCAGCCTGACTATAGCGATGCCGCGATCCAAACCTGCCTGACGATGAAAGTTCTGTTCGGCATGCCACAGCGGGCAGTTCTGTCGAGCGACCGACGCGGACATCCCTGTGTCTCTTCAATGCCTCTTTGGTCGCTTGTGCTGGACCTGATGTCTCAGCAGAATCAAAGGGTCAGCAGTTGATGTGCAACGCTTCCGCCCGACGACTAGCAGACCAATAGTCAGCGTGTCGCGGAGGCTGTAACTATCTGATTTTGGGAGATTGAGTGGTGCCCAGAGCCGGAATCGAACCAGCGACACGCGGATTTTCAATCCGCTGCTCTACCAACTGAGCTATCTGGGCACCGTTTGGTAGCGGGGTCATAGCCAAGGCCCGCAGGCCTGTCCAGAGTGAAAACGCCCTCAATGCGCCTTGGGCGGAGGCGGGTCGGCCGGGTCGGTCTGGGAGTCTTCGGCCGGTTCGGCCGGGACGCGGTAACTTTCGTTGAACCAGCGTCCCAGGTCGATATCGGCGCAGCGCCGCGAGCAGAAGGGGCGGTAGTCGGGGGCAACCGCCTTGCCGCAGATCGGGCAGGTCATGGCGCGACCTCGGCCAGAAGGTCGGCCAGAAGGTCGGCCAGAAGCTCGGCCAGGGGCAGCCGGTCACGCTTGCGGGTCAGCTCGTACAGGCCAAGCGTGGTCCAGCCGGCAAGATTGGCGTCGCCGTCGGTCTTGAAGGCGGATTTCAGCACCTGATCCAGGATGTGGCGGTCGCGCTTCGGCATGGGGGCAAAGTCCACCACCACCTGTCCGCCAAGCCCGCGCAGCCGCAACTGGCGCGGCAGGTCGCGCGCGGCGGCGATGTTGGCCTTCAGGCTGGCGGCGGGCGAGGTGTCGGGACCGGTGTTCACATCCACCGCGACCAGCGCGCGCGTCGGCTCGATCATCAGGTGACCGCCACCCTCCAGCCCGACGCGGGCGGCCAGAAGCGTCGCGATCTCGTCGCGCGCGCCGTGGCGATCAAGGCTGCCGGGGTCGGTGTCGGCTTCGTCGACGGCCGGATCGAGCCAGTCCCGGAAAGCAAGGTCATGCGCGCCAGGACCGTCCAGCAGCAGTTCAGGCCCGCCAGCGGTATCGGCAAGGACAGCCTCGGCCAGACCACGCATCGCGGCGATGTCTTCGGCGATGGCAGCGTCCTCGGCCGCTTCACAACCCGACCGCAGGATCAGCCCCAGTGCAGGATCCGCGCCGGCCATGCCCGCTTCGGCCAGCGCCGAAAGCGCGGCGCGCAGGCCTTCGTCCTTGATCCGGCGCGAGATATTGAGCCCGGGCGCATCCGGCGTGACAATCGCAAAGCGCGACTTGAACAACAGCCGGTTCGTCACCGGCAGGGCCTTGCCCGGCTCGGCCGGACCGGACACCTGCACCAGCAGGCGCTGGCCCGGCGCCACCCCGGAGATTTGCCGCAGAAAGCCCGAACCGGCGGGCAGCTTGACGAAGATGCCGCCCTGTCCCTTGACCGGACGGTCGGCAACCGACCGGTAGATCGCCCCCGGCAGGGGCATGTCGCCTGCGAGGTCGATCGCCAGCTCTTCCAGGCGGCCGTCAACCATCAGCGCCGCCACCTGGCGGCCGTCGATCTCGTCCAGAACCAGCACGCGGCCCTTCATGACTGCCTCCAGACCGGGTAGCCGATGGCGGAAAGCAGCGCCGCCGTCTCGGCCACCGGCAATCCCATGATGCCGGTGAAGCTGCCGGAAATCCAAGGAATGAAGGCCCCCGCCAGCCCCTGGATCCCATAGCCCCCGGCCTTGCCCTGCCAGTCGCCGCTGGCAAGGTAGGCGTTCAGCTCGGCATCCGAAAGCCGCTTCATCTTCACCGCGCTCAGGCTTTCTGCGGTCAGGATCCGGTCACCCCGGCGCACGGCGATCGCCGTGATGACCTGGTGCCGGCGCCCGCCAAGCGCCACAAGGAAAGCCGCCGCCTCGCCCGCATCTGCAGGCTTGCCCAGAATGCGGCGGCCCAGCGCGACGGTGGTGTCGGCGCACAGGACCACGTCCTGCGGCCCGCAGGGCACCGCAAGTGCCTTTTCCCGTGCCAGCCTTGCGGCATAGGGGCGGGGAAGCTCGCCCTTGCGGGGATCCTCGTCGATGTCGGGAGGCAGGATCGCGTCCGGCACTAGCCCAAGCTGCGCCAGCAATTCCTTGCGGCGCGGACTGGCGGATCCAAGGATCAGTCGCAAAACCAGTTACTTGAAGCGATAGTTGATGCGGCCCTTCGACAGGTCGTAGGGCGTCATCTCGACCTGCACCTTGTCGCCGGCCAACACCCGGATCCGGTTCTTGCGCATCTTGCCTGCCATCACCGCGATCAACTCATGGCCGTTCTCGAGTTCGACCCTGAATGTCGCGTTCGGCAGCAGTTCCTTGACGACACCGGGGAATTCGAGAATGTCTTCCTTGGCCATGGTCTCTCCATTGCAGATCGGCCCGCAGCGATGTCCGGCAGGCTTCCGCCGGGGCGTATGCCCGCGACAGAGCGGGTTTTCAAGCGGATTCTGGTAAAGTGTCCGAAAGGCACCGCATCCAGAACTGCAGCGACTTTTCGGTCTCGACCCCGTCGCCCAGATCCTTCCAGCTGAAATGCGCCAGCGCGCCGGGCAGGGTGTCATAGCCCCTGCCCCGCCAGAACGCCTCGTTCGAGCGGTGGACAGCGGGCCTGGCCGGGTGATCCTCGGGACGGATCACCGAACAGAAGGCAACATGGCTGCGGCCCAGGGTTCCGGCATGGGCCTCGCGCAGGTCGATGAAGCGGTGGCCAAGGCCGATGCCGCGATAGGGACGCAGCAGGACCGATTCCGCGCCGTAAAGGATCCTGTCGGCCGCAAGACCAAGCGCCTTGAACGGAGCAGCGAATTCCGGCGCGTGGTCCTCCATCGGGGTCGAGGTCGAGGCCCCGATCAGCCGCCCGTCATGGAAGGCCCCGACCAGCAGTGCGCCAGGATTGTCGCGGTAGGTGGCCAGGTAGTCCCGCTCGTAAGCGCGAGAGCCGTCGTAGAGATAGGGCCAGTCCCGAAAGACGCTGATCCGCAACCCGGCCACCTCGTCCAGGACCGCTTCCAGCTCGGCCCCGCGCAGCGCGCGGACGTCGATCTCGCCCGCGTTCATCCGCTGACCTGCCGGATCCAGTCGTTGAGGTTGTAGAAGGTGGTGACGCGGGCGATCCTGCCATCGCGGATGTCGAAGAACCCGCCGGCGGGAAGAATGTAGGTCTGCCCCTGCGCCTCGGGCAGTCCGGGGTCGGTCTGAAGATAAGTGCCGTGGACGACGAATTCGGCGGCGGCGCGGCTGCCATCGTCATTGGCGAAGATCACCAGATCCTGCAGGGTCTCGCGGTAGCTGACCCCCATGTGGCCGCAGAACGCCGCGAACAGTGCGCGGCCGATCCGGGGTTCGCCTTCGTTCACCCGATGCTCGACCTCGTCGGTCACGCAGGCAAGCATGGCGTCCGGGTTTCCGGCGTTGAAGGCAGCATAGTAGCGGGCGATGAGGGCAAGGCTGTCGGCGCGGGACATGGGGCGGCTCCGTCGGTTTCGTTGCACAGGGTAGCGGGCAGGCGTGCGGCCGCCAAGCCCGGCCTTGTCGCGGGACTATGGGCAGATTGCCCACCCTACGCCGGTTCGGTCGGCGCCCCGAACCTGGCCAGCATCCGGTCGCGGATCTGCTCGCGGGCCTGCCGATAGGCCGCCAGCTTCGCGTCCCGCGTCTCACCCAGACCCGTGGGGTCAAGGATCGGCCAGTATTCGATCTCCAGATGGTGGAAGCGCGTCAGCTCCAGCGCCATACGCTGGCTGGCCGGGGACAGGGCGATGATCAGGTCGAACTGCGACAGGTCATCACCCCAGTCCTGCATCTCGTCAAAGCTGCGGGACCGGTGGCGGCTGAGCTCGATCCCCAGCTCCTTGCAGACCGCGACAGAGAAGCCGTCGATCTCCATGTCGTTCCTGACACCGGCCGACTGCACATAGGCGCGCTGGCCATACATCTGCTTCATCAGCCCTTCGGCCATCGGTGAGCGCACGGCATTGTGGTCGCAGCAGAAAAGCACCGATTGCGGGAACTCGGCCAAGGTCATCAACCCCAGTGCAGGACACAGATCAGGGTGAAAAGGCGGCGCGCGGTGTCGGTGTCGACATCCGCCTTGCCGGCAAGCCGGTCGCGCAGGATCGAAGCCCCTTCGTTGTGGATGCCGCGACGGGCCATGTCGATCGCCTCGATCTGGCTAGGCGGCAGGCGTTTCACCGCGTCGAAATAGCTTTCGCAGATCTGGAAGTAGTCCTTCACCACCTGCCGGAACGGACCAAGCGACAGGTGGAATTCGGCCGCCGGCCCGCCGTCCTCGGTGCCGATGTCGAAGACCAGCCGCCCGTCGCGGATCGCCAGTTTTACCCGAAAGGGTCCCTCGGGCAGCTCGCGGTCGGCTTTCGGCGGCAAGCCAAAGGAGTTGTCCTCCAGAAGGTCATAGATCGCGACCCGGCGTTCCTGCTCGATCTCGGGCGTGGGGCGGACAAGGCCACGCTCATCGATCTCGATATGGCAGATGCGGTTCATGGGGGGGCTTTGCAAAAGACGACAGCGCCCGTGATGCCCCAGGGCGTGGGGTCGCGCAAGGGTGGCAGCGGGAAAGGCCGGTGATTTTGGTTGACGCAGTCCGCCGCGCGGGCAGAAGCTGGCCGAAGCGGGGCAGGACAGGAGCGTCGGAGATGACGGTTTCAGACAGCGATGCGCAGCGGCTGGCCAAGGGCTATACGGCGGCCTGGAACACCGGAAAGCCCGAGAACGTTGCCGGGTTCTTCGCACCGTCCGGGGGGATCGTGATCAACCGGGGCACACCCTGGACCGGCCGCGAGGGGGTCGCGGCGATGGCGGCGGGGTTCTACGCCGACGTGCCGGACCTTGCCCTCGTCTGCGACGGGGTGCGGGCGATGGGCGACCACATGGTCTATCTGTGGACCTTCACCGGTACCCATGCAGGAACCGGCCGAAAGCTGCGGATCTCGGGCGTCGAGGAATGGGATCTGGGGCCGGACCTTCTGGTCCAAGCCTCACGCGGGTGGTTCGACCCCGCGGAATGGACGCGGCAGGTGGGATGACGCCTGGCCGGCCTGCGTCCAGGTCCCGCCCAGACCGCACCAGTCAGGCTGGCGTCAGGCTGGCGTCAGGCTGCAGACCCTGATCTGCCAGGGGCCGCCCGGCGCGCGGATGCAGGCCCACAGCGCATGGCCCTCCACCGTCGCACCACGCTCGGCGAAATCGGCGCGCGCCCAGGCAAGGTCACCCGATCCTGCGGCATCGACCACGCGCAGCGTCTTGCCGTGCCCGCCGACCGTCCAGACAGCGTGAAGCGCGGCGATGGCCTCGCGACCGACCGCGACCTCGGCGAAGGCGGAATACAGGATCGCGTCCGGCGTGAAAACCGCCGCACAGCCCGGACAGTCGCCGCCCCGATAGGCGGCGACATAGGCCTCGCCCAGCGCCTGCAACTCATCCCGCACCGTCATGCCGATTCACCGCCCCACTGAAAGCCTGGCGCGTCGCAGCCCGTGGGTCAACCGTTCAGACGGTCAAGCCTTGCCCGAATGCTCAGCCCATGTGCCTGCAGGCTTTCGCTGATCGCCAGCCGTTCGGCGGCGGGGCCGATGGCCTTCAGCGCTTCGGGGGTCATCCTGGCCAGCGTGGTGCGCTTCATGAAATCCAGCACCGAAAGCCCTGACGAGAACCGGGCCGAACGCGCGGTCGGCAGCACATGGTTCGGGCCGCCGATGTAGTCGCCGATCGCTTCGGGCGTCCACTGGCCAAGGAAGATCGCCCCGGCATGGGTGATCCGTGCGGACAGCGCGTCGGGGTCGGCAACGCAAAGCTGCAGATGCTCCGGGGCGATGAGGTTGGAAAGCGTTGCGGCCTCGGCCAGGTCCTGCGCGAGGACGATCGCGCCGTGCCGCCCCCACGAGGCCGCGGCGATGGCGCGCCGGTCAAGCGTTGCCAGGCGCACCGCGACGGCCTTTGCCACCGCCTGCCCGAAAGCGGCGCTGTCGGTGATCAGGATCGACTGCGCGCTTTCGTCGTGCTCGGCCTGGCTAAGAAGGTCAAGCGCGATCCAGTCGGGGTCGTTGTCCGCGTCGGCGATCACCAGGATTTCCGACGGACCGGCGATCATGTCGATGCCGACCTGCCCGAAGACACGGCGCTTGGCGGCGGCGACAAAGGCGTTGCCCGGGCCGGTGATCTTGTCGACCGGCTGGATGGTTTCGGTGCCATAGGCCAGGGCGGCAATCGCCTGCGCACCGCCGATCCGGTAGACCCTGTCCACCCCGGCGATCCGCGCGGCAAGAAGGACAAGGGGGTTCACGCGGCCCTCGGGCGTCGGGCAGGCAATGACCAGCCGCTCTACCCCGGCAACCTTGGCCGGGATGGCGTTCATCAGAACGGAGGACGGGTAGGATGCGGTGCCGCCCGGCACATAAAGCCCTGCCGCCGAAACGGGGGTCCAGCGCCAGCCAAGGGTCGCACCCGCGCTGTCGGTCCAGCTTTCGTCCTGCGGTTTCTGCCGCTGGTGATAGGTGCGGATGCGGTCGGCGGCGAGGTCAAGCGCGGCGCGATCCTCGGGCGAGACGCGGGCGACTTCGGCGTCGATCTCGTCCGGCGTGAAGGCAAGCGAGTCCGGCGTCAGGGTCTGGCGATCAAAGCGGGTCGTCAGATCGATCACCGCCTGATCGCCCCGGGCGCGCACATCGGCGATGATTCCGGCGACGACGGCGTCCACGTCCTCGTCGGCTTCGCGCTTCTGGCCCAGGAGGGCGGCGAAAGCAGCCTGGAAGCCGGCATCGGCGGTGTTCAGGAAAACGGGCATCGGAGCACCTTTCGGAATTGGCCGCAGATAGCTCAGCGGGGAAGCGGCCTCAAGGGCGACAGACGCAGGCAAGGTGAACGACGTCTTCGAAGACATCGGCCCGGATCAGTCGTGGCGCGGTGCCTTGCCCGAGGGCGCGCGGTAGGGGCGGGTCACGTCGTCCAGCCGGACCTCCAGCGCCTCGACATCCAGCGCCAGCGCGCCGTCGCCGGCCAGGGTCAGGGTCAACCGCCCGGTGCCATCTTCGCCCGGTGCGAACTCCAAGGACAAAACCGACAAGACCAGGTCCTTGTCGGCCCGGTCAAAGCCCATGCTTTGCACTTTCAGAACATCTTCGACCACCAGGACCGACCGCACCCGTTCAAAGGCACGACCCGCGCGTTCGGCCTCGGCGCGGTCCTCCCAGCGAAAGCGGTTCAGCAGCAACGCAAAGCGGCGGCGCTTCGGGTCGTGCTGCAGCTCGGTCACCGGCAGGACGGCATCCTGCACCAGGGTCGAGATCACCCGCAGGTCCTCGGCGTCCTGCGCCACCAGCCGCAGCGGGGCCTCGCCACCGTCTTCGAAGCGGGCGTCCATCATGCGCTGATGCGCTCGATATGCGCCCCGCAGGCCCGCAGCTTTTCTTCCACCCGCTCATATCCCCGGTCCAGGTGGTAGACGCGCGAGACCACGGTTTCGCCTTCCGCCGCAAGCCCTGCCAGGATCAGCGAGACCGAGGCCCGCAGGTCGGTCGCCATCACCGGCGCGCCGCGCAGCCGGTCCACCCCGGTCACCGTGGCCGTGCCACCGTGGACGTCGATCCGGGCACCCATCCGCATCAGTTCGGGGGCATGCATGAAGCGGTTCTCGAAGATCTTCTCCTCCAGAACGGACGTTCCCTCGGCCGTGCACAGAAGCGCCATCATCTGCGCCTGCAGGTCGGTCGGAAATCCGGGGAAGGGCTCGGTCGTCACGTCCACCGCGCGCACCCGGCCGTTCTTGCGGCTGACCTTCAGGCCCCGGTTGGTCTGGGTGACCGAAACCCCTGCCGCATCCAGCCGTTCCGCAAACGCGCCCACAAGCTCCAGCGTGCCGCCGATGCATTCGACCTCGCCGCCGCAGATCGCCGGAACCAGCATGTAGGTGCCAAGCTCGATCCGGTCGGTGACAACCTGATGCGTGGCCCCGCCCAGCCGGTCGGTGCCCTCGATGGTAAGGGTGCCGGTCCCCTCGCCTTCGATCTGCGCGCCCATCTTCCGCAGGCAGCGGGCCAGATCGACGATCTCGGGCTCGCGCGCGGCGTTCTTCAGGACGGTCGTCCCCTTGGCCAGTGTGGCCGCCATGAGGGCGTTTTCCGTCGCTCCGACCGAGACGAAGGGAAACTCGAACGCCGCGCCCTTCAGGCGGCCGCCCGGCGCCTTGGCATGCACGTAGCCGTCGCGCAGGTCCAGCGTCGCCCCCATCGCCTCCAGCGCCCGAAGATGCAGGTCCACGGGCCGCGCGCCGATGGCACAGCCGCCCGGCAGCGACACCACGGCATGGCCATAGCGCGCCAGCATCGGACCCAGCACCAGGATCGAGGCGCGCATCTTGCGGACGATGTCGTAGTCGGCCTTGAAGTTGGAGATCGAATGGCTGGACAGCGCCAGCACCAGCCCGTCCTGCAGGCTGGCCACCTCGGCGCCCAGCGACTGCAGAAGCTGCGTCATCGTGGCGATGTCCGACAGGCGCGGCGCGTTGGTCAGCGTCAGGGGTTCGTCCGACAGAAGTGTCGCGGGCATCAGTGTGAGGCAGGCGTTCTTCGCCCCCGCGATCGGGATGGCGCCGGAAAGCGCCCCGTTGCCGCGTACCAGAATCGAATCCATCCGCCCTAACCCTCGCTCGTGTCGCCAGATTTCCCGTCCGCGGTCTTGCCGCCGGTCCGGGCCTTTGCCTGTGCCTTCCTGCGCGCCATATTGGCCTTGAGGGCCGCCTTCAGCCGCCCCGCCCGCGCCTTTGCCGGCCCGGCTGGCCCGGCCTTGTCGCCGGTTGACGGATCGGACGGGCTGCGCATGCGCCCTTGCATAGCGCAGCCGGGCATGGGGGTCCAGAGACCCGCCGCTCCACGCGCAAAGCCACGCAACCCGACGGGAATCCCACTTGCGCCCTTTCCCGAATGCGTCTATCCACCCCGCCACAATCGGCGCTGCAGTAGCTCAGTGGTAGAGCACTCCCTTGGTAAGGGAGAGGTCGAGAGTTCAATCCTCTCTTGCAGCACCATCTTTCTCCCTTTCAGGTCAAGAAGATAACCTCCATCAAGGGCTTGGATTGGCTTCGGTTTCACACCGGCGGGTTCTGCCGCACAAATCCAGTAAGGGATTTCTGGTCTGGCCCAGCCTCGTAGCCGGGCGGCCAGAGCAGGACCAAAGCAGGCCCAAAGCCGACGCAAACTTCCGCTGCGCCAGGAAACCGCCGCTCCTGCGGGCCAGCCATTGAACCGCGCCTGAAGCGGCAGGTTGGGGTTGTCGATGGTGCGGGCGGACAGGCAACCCCTCTGGCCACGGACTGGACGGGGCTTGGCCAAGGATCCAGCGCAGTTCGATCGCCATCGTTGCCCCTCGACAACCGCAAGCGCCACGCAGTCGTCAGGGGCGGGGGCCAAGGCAAACCGAACGATCGCAACGCGGCCCGATCATCCGGGTTGGCCGGTTCGCTTTGATGTCGCCCTGAATATCTTGAATATCTTCGCCCCTCAGGCCAGGCACGGTCCGGGCTTGCCGGAATTTCGTGCCGCCCGGCGCGTGCACCCGCCGCTGCCACACCGCCATCATCAACCGCTGCAACCCTCCGGCACCTCCAGGGAGCCCGCCCGGCCTGACATCCGGCGGGAAGGGAAGATCACGCCCCCGGCCTGCGCGGCGCACCGGCGCAAAAGAACCGTTTGTTCCGCTTCGGCCTTTTGGTGCCCGCGGCCGGACTTGAACCGGCAAGGCCTTGCAGCCGAGGGATTTTAAGTCCCCTGTGTCTACCGTTCCACCACGCGGGCCCGGACGCGCCGGACCGCATGAGCATAGCGGCTTTGCCACGGTCTGAAAGGGGGCGGATCGCATGGGCAGGCGCGCGGGCAAAACCGCCGGCTGCCACGGTCCTGCATTGACCCTGTGACCCAACCGCTTCATCCTTTCAGTCCGGGCAGGCGTGCCCCGGTTTTATCGAGGAGTTACCGCATGTTCCGACCAAGCCTGGCCCTTCTGGCGCTGTTTCTGACCCTGGGCGGAACCGCCTTGGCCCGTGACGTCTCCGGCACCGTCGCCTACCGCGAACGGATCGCCCTTCCGCCGGGGGCCGAGCTTCTGGTCATCCTGACCGGCCCCTTCGGCCAGGTGGCCGAGGCGCGCAGCACGCCCGAGGGCCAGGTTCCCCTGCCCTTCACCCTGACGGTCGAGGACAGCGCGGCCCTGACCCTGCGGGCTGCCGTGTTCTCGGCCGGGGTGCCGGTCTGGGTGACCGACGCGGTCGCGGTCCCCGAAGGTGAGGGCGCGGTCGACCTGGGGGCGATCGATCTGCACCGACATGTGGCTCTGGGCTACGCGGCGACCCTGCTCTGCGGCGACCGGGTCGTCGAGATCGGCTTTCCCGGCGATGCGGCGCGGCTGCGCAGCGGGGGACGGGTGATCGACCTGCAACCCGAACCGGCGGCCTCGGGCGCGAAATACGGCGACGGCGCGGGCAACGGCTTCTGGTCGAAGGGCAACCGCGCCACGGTCACCCTGGACGGGGCCGACCTGGCCGAATGCCTGCCGGTGATCGCGCCGACCCTGCCTTTCGTGGCGCGCGGCAACGAACCCGGCTGGGTGCTGACGCTGACCCATGCGGGCCTCGTCTTTTCCGGGCAGGACGGCACCCGGCGCGACCTGCCTCTGCCCGGTGCGGTTCAGGCCGAGGGCGGAACCGTCTTCGACAGCGGCGAGGGGCTGGCGGTGACCCTGACCGACGCCCTCTGCCGCGACACGATGACCGGCATGCCGCATCCCTATCAGGTCAGCCTTGCACTCGACGGGCAGGCGCTTGACGGCTGCGGCGGCGATCCGCGCGCGCTTCTGGCCGGGGTCTGGCGGCTGGTCGACCTGCCCGGCACCTCCCTGCCCGACGGCGCCGAGGTGACCTTCGAAACCAGCGGTGACAGCATCTTCGGCAAGGGCGGCTGCAACCGCTATACCGGCGGGCTGACCCTGACCGGCGAGGGCCTCTCCCTGATGCCCGGCGGCATGACGATGATGGCCTGCGAAGAGCCCTTCATGCAGCTTGAGGCCGCCTTCACCGACCGGATCAGCCGGGTCGGCGGTTTCGACATCGACGACGAAGGCCGGCTGGTCCTGCTGGTCGATGGCGCTCCGGGGGCGGTTTTCGCCCGGTGATGCCGCATTGCGGCGATTGACTCCTCCCGCAAGCCTTATCCTTATGGGGCACAAGATTTGCGGGGGGGGGCGGATGAACAAGGTCTATCCGAATGCGGGCGCGGCCCTGGAGGGGCTGCTGAGCGACGGGATGCTGATCGCGGCCGGGGGATTCGGCCTGTGCGGCATCCCCGAGCTCTTGATCGCCGCGATCCGCGACAGCGGGGTGACGGGCCTGACCGTCGCCTCGAACAACGCGGGCGTCGACGGCTTCGGTCTGGGCCAGCTTCTGGAAACCCGGCAGGTGAAGAAGATGATCTCGTCCTATGTCGGCGAGAATGCCGAATTCATGCGCCAGTACCTGTCGGGAGAGCTGGAGCTGGAATTCAACCCGCAAGGCACGCTGGCCGAACGGATGCGCGCGGGCGGCGCCGGGATTCCGGGCTTCTACACCGCGACCGGGGTGGGCACGGTGATTGCCGAGGGCAAGGAACTGCATGATTTCGACGGCAAGACCTACGTCCTTGAACGCGGTCTGGTGGCCGACCTTGCGATCGTGAAGGCCTGGAAAGCCGACCCCTCGGGCAACCTTGTTTTCCGCAAGACCGCGCGGAATTTCAACGTGCCCGCAGCCACTTGCGGGAAAACCTGCGTGGTCGAGGTCGAGGAAGTGGTGCCTCTGGGCAGCCTTGACCCCGACACGATCCACCTGCCCGGCATCTATGTCCACCGGATCATCGCCGGGGCGCATGAGAAGCGGATCGAACAGCGCACCGTGCGCAAGCGGGAGGCGGTGTGATGAGCGACGCAAAGGGCTGGGATCGCAACGGCATGGCCGCCCGCGCCGCACAGGAACTGCGCGACGGGATGTATGTCAACCTTGGCATCGGCATCCCGACGCTGGTGGCGAACTACATCCCCGAGGGCGTGAACGTGACGCTGCAATCGGAAAACGGCATGCTGGGCATGGGGCCGTTCCCCTATGAGGGCGAAGAGGATGCCGACCTGATCAACGCGGGCAAGCAGACGATCACCGAACTGCCGCAGACCGCCTATTTCGACAGCGCCACCAGTTTCGCGATGATCCGGGGCGGCAAGATCGCCATGGCCATCCTTGGCGGGATGGAGGTCAGCGAAACCGGCGATCTGGCGAACTGGATGATCCCCGGCAAGCTGGTCAAGGGCATGGGCGGCGCGATGGATCTGGTCGCGGGCGTTGGGCGGGTGGTGGTGGTGATGGACCACACCTCCAAGCACGGCGAATCGAAGGTCTTGCGCGAATGCACCCTGCCTTTGACCGGCAGGGGCGTGGTCAACCGGATCATCACCAACCTGGGCGTGCTGGATGTGGTGCCGGGCGGGCTGAAGCTGGTCGATTGCGCCCCCGGCGTGACCGAGGCCGACCTGCGCGCGGCGACCGAAGCGACGATCCTCGGCTGACCTTGCCCGCGCTTCGGGCCGCTCATCCGGCCTGACGGCCGTCTTCGCTGACCCCAAGGCCCGGCGATGAAAGCCGTCAGGCTTGAAAAGCGCCCGCTCAGCCGCCGGTGGAGATCACCTTGAACACGCAGGGATCGGTCACCAGCATCGGCGGGCTGAGGCACAGGCCCTGCGCCACCTGCCAGGCCGCCAGCACCTTCGGCACATAGTCGCGCGTCTCGGCGTAGGGCGGCACGCCCTGGTTGGCGCGCACCGCGCCTTCGCCGGCGTTGTAGGCGGCCAGCACCATCAGGGGGTCATTGTCGAACTCGTTCAGCAACCAGTCAAGATAGGCCACCCCGCCCTTGATGTTCTGCACCGGGTCGGTGGAATCCGTGACGCCGAACCGTTCCGCTGTGGCCGGGATCAGCTGCATCAGGCCAACCGCTCCGGCATGGCTGACCGCATCCGAACGGCCGGCACTTTCGATGCCGATCACCGCCAGCACCAGCGCCGGGGATACCCTTGTGTCCAGCGTCGCCAGCAGGATCTCGGTGCCGAACTCATCCGCCACGTCCTGCATCTGCTGCATCCGGGGTGCGCGCACGGCTGCGCCGTCCGGCCCCTGCGACAGGGCGGCCAGCGCCGAATCGAACCGGCCCGAGACATCGCCGATGCCGGGGGGAACCGTGTCCCAGAACCAGGCATAAGACGAATGCGGGGCCGGGCCGGGCGCACCCGTTCCGTCGCGGTCGGCCTTTTCGGGCTGCGGTTCCGGGACCGGGACATCCACCCCGTCCGGATCGACCTTCGGCAGGGCGGCCAGGTACAGCGCCTGCGCGACCGGGTCGATCTGCACGGTGATGCGCTTGCCGGGCAGACCCTCGCCCACCTTGACGCGCTTGAAGCTGAAGTCGTCCGCCAGCAAGGCGCCGGGGGCTGACGCGCAGAGAATCACTGCGACCGTCCGGAAGATGTTCCGCATCTGTGGGTGCCTGCTCGTCTTGTTGTTTTGCCCGGAGAATCGCAGCTTCCCCCCGGTCCGGCCAGCAATTTCGCAGCTGAATCATGGCATTTCCGCCAGAATTGACCGAAAAACCACGCCCTACCCTAGGTAAATCAACAAAGAATGAAGAAATTTCACCATCAATTTCAATGCCTTGATGTCTTTTTATGCCCGCAGGCCGATTCCGTTGAAATGGCCGGGAAGCGTCCAAACTGATGCCATGATTGGGGGGCCATATGAGGCCATACCGAACGGCGACGACCAGAAGTGGACGGAAGGCCGGGGCGGTTGAGTGATGGATACAAACCCTTGAAAGGACTCGACATGACCAAGTTCTCCGCTTTCCTGAACGACGAAACCGGCGCTGTGACCGTTGACTGGGTGGTTCTGACCGCCGCTGTCGTCGGCCTGGGCCTCGTGGTCTTCACCTTCGTCCAGCCCGCGATCTCGACCCTGGCGTCGGACATCGGCGCTGAAGTCGGCATCGCCGGCACCAAGATGAAGGCCGCTGACCCGGACAACTGATCGCTTCGATCACCAGATTGCGTGCGCATGGCCGCGTCCCCCAAGGGGCGCGGCCATCTGCATGGCGCGCCAAAGGTCAAAGAAACCTGACCCATGGCCATGATTTGTCCGATGAGGGCTAAAGTTTCGCCGTAATCTCGGGCAAATCTGACGGTGACCGCTGAAAGTCCGCCTTCGAGCCGGAGACGCTGAATGAACTGCAAGCACTTCCTGAATGACGAGACGGGTGCCGTGACGGTGGACTGGGTTGTCCTGACGGCCGGCGTGGTCGTGATGGCGGCAATCGTGATGCCGCCGATCCAGGGGGCCATCGTCGACATGGCGATCTACATCGGGGACACCGTTGCCAAGTATTCGGAGTTCCTTGAATAGCGGCGGACAGCCGCACCCTGCGCAACGGGCGTCCGGCCTTCGGCTTGAAGGGACGCCCGCAAGGCATTAGAATTGGTAAACAAGGACGTCGCAATGTCCTGTGTTCAGGCAAAAAGCCCCAGAGGTAGCAAATGAGAGCGGTATTCGGATTGGTCCTCATCCTAGGCATGGCACTGGCAGGTGCCGCCGTCTACATGATCCAGGGCCACATCGCACTGACAGAGGCGCTTCTGAAGAAAGAGCGCGAGTTCAACGCCAAGGCGGGCAAGCTGGTCGAGGTCTACGTCTTCAACAAGACGCTGAACTACGGCGACGCGCTGACCCCCGAAGACGTGCAGCTGATCTACTGGCCCGAAAAGGCCCTGCCGGAAACCATCTTCCGTGACGAGGCCCTGCTTTTCCCCGAACAGGCCGACGGTCCGCGCTACATCATGCGCACCACCGAAGCGTTCGAGCCCGTGCTGTCCAGCCGCGTGACCGAACCTGGCCAGCTGGCCGGTCTGACGGCCAAGCTGGAAACCGGAATGCGCGCCTTCGCGATCAAGGTCGGCGTCGCCTCGGGGGTGTCCGGTTTCGTTCAGCCCGATGATTTCATCGACATCTACTGGACCGGCAACATCTCTGGCGTCGAAGGCGACGTGACGCGCCTGATCGAAAGCTCGATCCAGATCATCGCGGTCAACAACGCGATCAACGAAGATCAGAATGTCGGCGGATCCAACGCCAAGACGATAACCGTCGCCGGCTCGCCCGAGCAGGTTGCGCGCCTTGCCCAGGCGCAGGCCACCGGGCGGCTGTCGATGTCGCTTGTCGGCGAAGACACCGAAGTCCTGACCGAAACGATCGAGGTCGATACCAACTCCATGCTGGGCATCGTCAAGGAAGAAGTCGTCGTGGCGCCGGTCATCGAAGAAAAAGTCTGCAAGCGCAAAGAGCGCAAGGGGACCGAAGTGATCGAGACGATCATCGCCTGCACGAACTGATCCGCAGCGGTCTGCAATCGGGGGCGCGGCCACAGGATGTGGGGCCGCGCCCCCTTCTTTTTGCAACCCGTTGCGACGTGTTGCACGTTATCCACATCAAGAAATCCTTCCAACCAGTTGATTCTTGAAAACAAACCGAAGCTCCGGCATCGTAGCTTTGTTAAGGGCATCTAAGACCCTACCGAGGCGTGGTCGAAAGGGCAGATCACATGAACATGAAACGAATCCTAGTTGCGGGCTACCTGGGTGCACTCCTTGCATCCACCGCCCTGACGCCGGTTTCAGCCGAAGTCCTGCGCGTCATGCAAGGACAGGCTTCCGGTGCGCTGACCGTCCCGATGAACCGGGCCGTTGTCGTAGAAAGCGATGTTCCCTTTGCGGAACTGTCGATTGCAAACCCGGGCATCGCCGATATCTCGACGCTGTCCGACAAGTCCATCTACGTTCTTGGCAAGGCACCCGGGCGCACGACGCTCACGCTGTTGTCGCCGGATGGGCAACTGATCTCGAACGTCGACGTGCACGTCACGCCCGACGTGGCCGAGTTCAAGGAACGTCTCCAGCAGATCCTTCCGGGTGAACAGATCGAGGTCCGCACCGCGAACGACGGCATCGTGCTGTCGGGCCAGGTGTCTTCGACCGCGAAACTGGACCGGGCGCTTGACCTTGCAAACCGCTATGCGCCGGATCGGGTGTCAAACCTGATGGTGGTGGGCGGCACTCAGCAGGTCATGCTGAAGGTCCGTTTCGCCGAAGTGAACCGGAGCGTGACCAAGAACCTCTCGTCTTCGGTCGTCTTCGGCGATGGCGGCAGGGTGCTTGGCGAGACGGGCTCGCTGCTTGGCTCGACGCTTGCGGGCGGCACGTTCGACTATCGCGACGGCATTGCCGGCGGCGTTCAGGTCGGCGGCTCGATCGGCGGGCTGGAATTCGGCGTGGTGCTGGAGGCGCTGGAAGGCAAGGGCATGGTCCGCACGCTGGCCGAGCCGAACCTGACCGCGCTTTCCGGCCAGGAAGCCAAGTTTCTGGCCGGCGGTGAGTATCCGGTGCCGGGTGAATCCGAAAACGGCGGGACGACCATCAGCTACCGCCCCTTCGGCATTGAGCTGACCTTCACCCCCACGGTGGTCGATCAGGACATCATCAACCTGACGATCAACGCGGCCGTGTCGTCGATCGACACCGCGAACGGTTTCGCGACCGGGTCGGGCAACGTGGTCATTCCGGCCTTCAAGCGCCGCGAAACCTCGACCACGGTGGAAATGCGCGACGGCGACAGCTTTGCCATCGCGGGCCTGCTGCAGGATGACTTCACCAACGCGGCAACCCAGGTGCCGTGGGTGGGCGATGTCCCGATCCTCGGGGCGCTGTTCCGCAGCTCCGAATTCCAGCGGGCCCAGACCGAGCTTGTGATCATCGTCACGCCGCACCTGGTGACGCCGGTCTCGGGCGAGGCCCTGGCCCTGCCGACCGACCGGGTGCAGATCCCGACGGAAGGCGAGTTCTTCCTGTTCGGCAACATTGCCTCGGCCCCCAATTCCGGGGCTGCCGGTGAAGTCGCCCGGCAGGATTTCAGCACCTCTTACGGCTATGTGATGGAGTAAGACGATGACCGGTATGCTTCCCAAGCTGCTTGCCGCCACGGCCCTCCTCGCGCTCACTGCCTGCGGAGAATCCGGCCGGAGTGAACTCGGGTCCGGTGTGGACAAGGGCACCTTCGGCAACGCGACGATGAACAATACCCTGATCCAGACGGGTCAGATCAACTACACCGTCGCCCTGGCCGAGCGTTTCTCGGCCGAGGTTCCGGACACGATCAACTTCGAGTTCAACAGCGCCGAGCTGTCGGACGAAGCGCGGGCCATCCTGACGAAACAGGCCGGTTTCATCCGCCAGTTCCCCGAAGTGCGCTTCAAGGTCTTCGGCCATACCGACCTTGTCGGTTCGGCCGGCTACAACCAGCGGCTTGGCCTGCGCCGCGCCCAGGCGGCGGTCAGCTACCTGACCTCGCTTGGCATCTCGAAGTCGCGGCTGGAGGCGGTCGTCAGCTTCGGCAAGACCCGTCCGATCATCCAGACCACCGCGCCCGAAGTGCGCAACCGCCGGACGGTGACCGAGGTCTCGGGCTTCGTCGAATCGCATCCCCTGGTGCTGAACGGCAAATACGCCGCGATCATCTGGCGCGAGTATGTAGGCTCGGCGGTGCGCCCGGTCGAGTCGGTCTCCGGCACCCAGTCGGAAGTGGCCGGCGGCGAGTGATCGCGGGGAAAATCAAGGGAAAGGGCCGGGCATTGCGCCCGGCCCTTTCGTTTCCAGATCGTGGTGAAACCGCAGAATCAGGCCCTTTTGGCCCAATTATCGCCACCATTCCTGCCCATGATCCTATCAACAGCAGAGGCTCGGGGGTTTCTGGCGATCAAGGCACTTTGGCCGCAGACAAGTCTGCCATAATTCCCTTATGGTCCGGCAAGTTACCACCCCCGAGCTGAAAGGACGCAAGGCGACATGACGAGTAAACCAACCGTTCAAAGCGACCCGGCACCGATCCTCGCCTGCACCATCTCGCGGGATGTGCAGCGGTTCGACCTGTTGATCGACGACATGGAACAAGAGCTTGGCGAAGCCTGGGGCGACCTCAACTTCGAGGATGCGCTGGTGTTCCTCAAGCAGCCGGACAGCTCGGGCATGCAATTCGTCGCCATCGCCGTCGACAGCGAGGACGAGAGCGAACTTTCCAAGATGAACGACGTGATCAAGGCGGCCAAGGCCAAGAAGATCAAGGTCCTGCTGATCGCCAACCAGGTCAGCCCGTCGGTGCTTTACCAGATGCAGAAGCTGGGGGCCGATGATTTCGTGCCCTACCCGCTGCCCGAAGGTGCACTGCATGACGCGATCGAACGCCTGCGCAAGCCAACCATGGTCATGCCCGAAGGCTATGACCCCGAAACCGGCGCCTTCACCGGCGTCACCCGGCCCAAGGGTGACCGCAACGGCGTGATCCTGCCGGTGCATGGCATGGCGGGCGGCGTCGGCGCCTCGACCTTCGCCGCGAACCTCGCCTGGGAGCTGTGCACCATTCCCGACACCGAAGGGGTGCGCGTCTGCGTCATCGACCTTGACCTGCAGTTTGGCGCGATCGCGACCTACCTCGACCTGCCGCGCAAGGAAGCGGTGCTTGAGATCCTGACCGACACCGGGGCGCTGGACAGCGACAGCCTGATCAAGTCGATGCTGACCTTCAACGAAAAGCTGCATGTCTTCACCGCACCGTCCGACATGCTGCCGCTGGAGATGGTCACCGCCGAAGACATCGGAAAGATTCTGGACACCGCCCAGGTCAACTTCGATTTCGTGATCGTCGACATGCCTTCGACCGTCGTGGCCTGGACCGAAGCCGTGCTGCAACGCGCGCATGTCTACTTCGCGCTGCTGGAGCTGGACCTGCGGTCGGCCCAGAACATCCTGCGCTTCGTTCGAGCGCTCAAGGCCGAGGCGCTGCCGCATGACAAGGTGCGCTACGTGCTGAACCGCGCGCCCAAGTTTACCGACCTGTCGGCCAAGGCCCGCGTCAAGCGCATGGCCGAAAGCCTCGACATCGACATCGAAGTGCAGCTGCCCGACGGCGGCGAGCAGGTGACGCAGGCCAACGACCACGGCCTGCCAATCGCCGAGAATGCCGCGAAGAACCCGTTGCGCAAGGAACTGCAGAAACTTGCCAAGTCTTTGTATGATCTTAACAAAGCTACCGAGTCCGCAAGGGCTTGATCCAAGGTGGGCCCGATCTTGCGGGCCCGATCCAGAGGGGAATGAACCGTGTTTAGCCGTTTCTCCAAGACGTCGACCCCCCCGCGCGCCGGGGCCCCGGCCGCGGCCACCACGGCGGCGGTCGAAAAGCCCGGCCTTGCCAGCCGCGCAGCGGCTCCCGTTTCGCAAAAGGCCGCCGCCGAGGCGATGGCTGCCGATCGCGAGAAGAAACGCAAGGAGCGTCTGACCGAACTGAAGGTCACGATCCATCGCCGTCTGCTGGAGGATCTCAACCTTTCCGCGCTGGAATCGGCCACCGAACAGAACCTGAAACAGGAAATCGCGTCGCTGGCCTCCGAGGCGCTGGACGAGATGTCGGTCGCGCTGAACAAGGACGACCGGATCGCGCTGAACCAGGAACTCTACGACGAGGTCATGGGCCTTGGTCCGCTGGAACCGCTGCTGAAGGATGACACGATCAACGACATCCTGGTGAACGGGCCGAAGCGCATCTTCGTCGAACGCGCGGGCAAGCTGGAGCTTTCGGACGTCACCTTCCGCGACGAACGCCACCTCTTGCGGATCATCGACAAGATCGTGTCCGCCGTCGGCCGACGCGTCGATGAATCCAACCCCTATTGCGACGCCCGTCTGGGCGACGGCAGCCGCTTCAACTGCATGATCCCGCCGATTGCCGTCGATGGCTCGCTGGTGTCGATCCGGAAATTCAAGAAGGACAAGCTGAAGATCCAGGACCTGGTCAGCTTCGGCGCCTTCACCGACGAGATGGCCGCCTACCTGCAAGCGGCGGTGTCCTGCCGTCTGAACATCATCGTCTCGGGCGGTACGGGTTCGGGCAAGACCACCACCCTGAATGCGCTGTCCTCGTTCATCGACAACCACGAACGCGTGCTGACCATCGAGGACACCGCCGAACTTCAGCTCCAGCAGGTCCATGTGGGCCGGATGGAAAGCCGCCCGGCCAACGTCGAAGGCAAGGGTGCCGTCACCCAGCGCGACTGTCTGCGCAACGCGCTGCGTATGCGCCCGGACCGCATCATCGTGGGGGAAACCCGCGGCGAAGAGGTGATCGACATGCTGCAGGCGATGAACACCGGTCACGACGGGTCGATGACCACGATCCACGCCAACAACCCGCGCGACGCGATCAGCCGTCTGGAAAACATGGTCGCGATGGCCGGGATCGAAATGCCGCTCAAGGCCGTGCGCAGCCAGGTGGCCAGCGCGGTCAACCTGCTGGTCCAGGCCAGCCGCCTTCAGGACGGCACGCGCCGCATGACCTCGATCACCGAAATCACCGGCATGGAGGGGGAAGTGATCTCGATGCAGGAAGTCTTCCGCTTCGAGCGTCTGGGGATCGAGCCTTCGGGCCGCATCATCGGCCGCTTCAATGCCACCGGCATCCGGTCGTCCTATTCCGACCGTTTCCGGCAATGGGGCTTTGACCTGCCCGCCTCGATCTACGAACCGACGATCTGAGCGCCACCATGCAGATCAGCGCCGCACCCCTCATCTACATCCTGATCTTCGTCGCCGTCGTGGTGATCGTCGAAGGCATCTACCTGACTGTCTTCGGCAAATCGATCAGCCTGAACAGCCGCCTCAGCCGCCGGCTGACGCTTCTGGAAAAGAACGCGAACCGCGAACAGGTCCTGGAACAGCTCCGCAAGGAAATGAACCAGCACCTCAACGCAAAAAGCATCCCGCTCTATTCGGTTCTGGCCAAGAAGGCGCAGCGCGCGAACATCGCCTTCTCGCCGCGCGCGCTGATCGGGATCATGGGCCTGGTTTCGGTCCTCGCCTTCCTGATGCTCACCGTCATGACCAGCGCCGACCTGGCGGTCCGGATCGTCCTTGGCGTGGCCATGGGGGTCGTCGGCGTCTACACCTGGGTCAACCGCAAGGCCAAGCAGCGGATGGAGCTTCTTGAAGAACAGCTGCCCGACGCCATCGAACTGATGGTGCGCTCCCTGCGCGTCGGGCATCCGTTCTCGACCGCGATCGGAATCGTTGCCAAAGAGGTTCCCGATCCACTTGGAACCGAATTCGGCGTGATCGCCGACGAGGCCGCCTATGGCCGCGACGTGACGGAATCGCTCAAGGCCTTTGCCGAACGCATGGACAGCCAGGATCTGCGCTTCCTTGCCGTTGCGGTGTCGATCCAGCAGCAGTCCGGCGGCAACCTCGCCGAAATCCTTGACGGGCTGTCCAAGGTGATCCGCGCGCGCTTCAAGCTCTTCCGCCGCGTCAAGGCCATCACGGCCGAGGCGAAGTGGTCCGGCATGTTCCTGTCGGCCTTCCCGATCGTCGCCCTCCTGATGATCATCGTCATCAAGCCCGACTATTATGACGGCGTGCGCGAAACCTCCGCCTTCATCCCGGCAGCGCTGGGCGTGACCGTGTTTCTGATCATCAACATCATCTTCATGAAGATCATGACCAACATCAAGGTATGAGGCGGACATGAATCCCTTCTCCGGAATCAACACCTGGCTGACCGATACGCTCGGCCCGATGGGCCCCTTGCTGGCGGTGGGGTTGCTGGGCCTGCTTCTGATCCTGATCGCGCTGCCCACCGTGATGAAACGGCAGCGCGACCGCTTCCGCGAGCTCAAGGACAGCCAGCCCGGCGTGGCCGAGCCCGACAAGAAGCGCGCGCTGCGGCGGACCGAAAAGGTCGACAAGCTGGAACGCTTTGCCAAGTTCCTGGAACCCCAGCAGAAGGAAGTGCTTTCGGCCTCCAAGCTTCGAATGCTGCAGGCGGGATATAGCTCGAAGAACTCGGTCCGCATGTACCATGCGCTGCAGTTCCTGCTGGCGATCATCTTCCTGCTCTTTGGCGTGATCCTTGCCATCATCCGGTCGATCAATGGCGACCTCAGCACGAACAGCATGCTGATGCTGACGCTTCTGCCCTGTGCGGCCGGTTACTACCTGCCGAAATACTGGGTGGACCGGCGCCTGCAGCAGCGGCAGACGGAAATCATCCAGGGCTTCCCGGACGCGCTTGACCTCATGCTCGTCTGCGTCGAGGCAGGCCAGTCCCTGGACCAGTCGATCATCCGCGTCGGCAAGGAAAGCCGCGCGGGCTATCCGGCCCTGGCGGACGAATTCGACATGGTCGCCCAAGAGGTCAAGGCCGGCAAGGAACGCATCTCGGTCCTCAAGGACATGGCAGAACGGGTGGGCGTGCCGGACGTGGCGTCCTTCGTCACCACGCTGATCCAGTCCGCGACCTTCGGCACCTCGATCGCCGATGCGCTGCGGGTCTATTCCGCCGACATGCGCGACAAGCGCATCATGCGGGCCGAAGAAAAGGCCAACATGCTGCCGACCAAGCTGACCCTGGGCACTATGCTGTTTACAGTTCCGCCCTTGCTTGTCATCCTGATCGGGCCTTCTATCCACGGTATCGCAACAATGCTGGCGAACATGCGGCCCGGTGGCTGAGGACGGCAGGCAAACCGCGGCTGTGTTGAGGGTTCGTGCGCTTCAGTTCTTTCCTGCTGGTCCTGCTGCCTTTGGCTGTCGCGGCCTGCGCGACGTCCGGAGGCGTGTCGCGCGATGCACCCTCGGGTATCGACGCGCGCGGCACCCCGGTTGACGGGCTGATCGTCGGGCACCGGCTGATGGAAGCCCGGGAATACGAACTTGCCCTGAAGGCCTATTACCGGGCGGCGGGCGAGAACGGCGTCACGGTCGATACCCTCTCGGCCATCGGGTCGGCAAACCTGGGGCTTGGCCGCCTTGGCCAGGCCGAAAAGATCCTCCGGCGTGCGCTTGAAGTTGATCCGACCTTCGTTCCCGCGATGAACAACCTGGGCGTCGTGCTGATGGAAGTCGGCAATTACGGCGAGGCGCGGGTCGTGTTCCAGCGCGCCTTCGCCCAGGATAGTGGCCAAACAGACTCGATCCGCGAAAATCTGAAGCTCGCTATCGCCCAAAGCGAGGCGAGCGTGTATGATGAATCCCAGGAACAAGAAAAAAGCGGGTTCCGCCTCGTCCGGCAGGAGAAGGGTAAATATGTCCTTCTTTCCGAGCTGTAGAGGACGGACCGCATCAGCAGTCTGAGTATCGGGCAGTCAGAAAAAAGGACGCTTAACATGCGCCACCCTGGTTTTGTAGCACTGTGCCTTGGCGGCGCGGTTTTTTTGTCGGCATGCCAGCCAAGCACTGACGAGCAGGTCGAGCGGGCGCTGAAGGACGTCAACGTCATTGACGAATCCAACCTCAACGACGTGATGCTGACCGCCGGCGACCCGAACGAGGCGGTGGCCTATTTCGCCAGGACAGCCGCCGAAAACCCAGACCGCATCGACATCAAGCGCGGTCTGGCCAAATCCCTGATCCGGGCCCAGAAACCGACCGAAGCCGCGCAGGTCTGGCGTGAGGTCTCGCAGCATCCTGAAAACACGCCGGAAGACCGGGTAATGCTGGCCGACGCGCTGATCCGGTCGAACCAGTGGGATGCGGCCAAGGCCGAGTTGAACCTGATCCCGCCGACGCATGAAACCTTCGACCGCTACCGGATCGAGGCGATGGTGGCGGACTCCGACAAGAACTGGAAAAAGGCTGACAGTTTCTATGAAATCGCCGCCGGCCTGACCACGACGCCAGCCGGGGTCCTCAACAACTGGGGCTATTCCAAGCTGACCCGTGGCGATGCCAAAGGGGCGGAAAAGCTGTTCACCGAAGCCCTGACCTATGACCCGGCGCTGTTCACCGCGAAGAACAATCTGGTGCTCGCCCGTGCGGCGCAGCGCAAGTATGACCTGCCGGTGGTGCGGATGACCCAGACCGAACGGGCCGAACTTCTGTATTCCATGGCGCTTGCCGCGGTCAAACAGGGCGATGTGTCCACGGGAAAAGGGCTCATGCAGCAGGCGGTTGATACCCATCCGCAGCATTTCGAGGCCGCGGTCCGCAGCCTTGAAGCCCTCGACGCGAACGTGCAGCTCTGATGATCACCCCGACAGGCGCGCTGATCCTGCTTGTCCCCGTGGTTCCGATCGCGGTCTGGGCGTCGCTAAGCGACATGAAGCGGTTGAAGATCCCCAACAAGGCCGTGCTGGCCATGGCGGCGGTCTGGCCGCTTCTGGGCTGGCTTGCCGTGCCGACCTGGACGGCCTGGTTCTGGGGCTTCGCCATCATGGCGATCGTGCTGGTGCTGGGCTACCTGCTGTATCTGACCGGCACCTATGGCGCGGGCGATGCCAAGTATTCGGCGGCCTTTGCGCCAATGTTCGTGGGCGCTCCGGTCGGCTGGCTTTTGCTGCTCATCGCCGCGTGCATGATCGGCGCGCTGGTCGGGCACCGGATCCTGGGCGGCATACCAGCCGTGCGACGCCTGACGCCCGACTGGGAAACCTGGGGCAAGCGCCTGTTTCCCTTCGGACTTGCCCTCTCGATGATTGTGGTCTTCTATCTTGTTGCCGCCATCTGGCCGCAAGTCTGACACAAGTCACGTTTAAGACTCAAATCAAAGCGAACCGCCGCGATTGTCCACGGAGCTTGTTGAATGAACGCTGAAGCCCCGGTGTCAAGTGTCACACCACCCTCGTCGCCCCGGTCGCTAGCCGACACCGGCCTGTCGGTCATCATGATGCGCGACATCCTCTTGAAGTCGATGTTCCGCACCAACCAGGACCAGGTGTCCGCGCTTTCGAAGGTCGTCTGCCTGCCCGTGCCCCTGGTCCAGGAGCTGGTGGACCTTGCCCGCACGCAAAAGCTGGTCACCGCGACCGGCACGATGCACGCCACCGCCGGCAACGAGATGGGTTATGAGCTGACCGACGCCGGCAAGGCCCGCGCGCTCGATGCGCTGTCGCAGTCCGAATATTACGGCGCAATGCCCGTGCCGCTGGAGCAGTATCAGATCCAGATCAAGCGCCAGTCGGTGCGCGACATCAAGCTGAACAAGGAACAGCTGCTGTCGGGCATGGGCCACCTGATCCTGCCGCCGGACCTGATCGACAACCTTGGTCCCGCCGTGACCTCGGGCCGCTCGATCCTGCTGTACGGCCCGCCCGGCAACGGCAAGTCCTCGATCAGCCATGGCATCCGTGCCGCCCTGGGCGACAAGGTCTATGTGCCGCGCGCCATCGAATATTCCGGCCAGATCATCTCGGTCTATGACCCCATCGTGCATTCCGCCGCCGAGGCCGCCGTGGACGACCCCAACTCCTTGCGCCGCACCTCGAACCGGTTCGACAACCGCTATGTCTATTGCGAGCGTCCCAGCGTGATCACCGGGGGCGAACTGTCGCTCGACATGCTGGACCTGAACTACAACCCCACCGCGCGGACCTATCAGGCGCCTTTGCAGCTGAAAGCGACCGGCGGCATCTTCATCATCGACGACCTTGGCCGCCAGCAGGAACCGCCGCAGAAGATCGTCAACCGCTGGATCGTGCCGCTGGAAGAAAGCCGCGACATCCTGGCCCTGCAATCGGGCGAGAAATTCACCGTGCCCTTCGACACGCTGGTGATCTTTTCCACCAACTTCCACCCGAACCAGATCTTCGACGGCGCGGCCCTGCGCCGGATCTTCTTCAAGATCAAGATCGACGGGCCAAGCCAGGAAAACTTCCTCAAGATCTTCGCGATGGTCGCGCGGAAGAAGAAGATGCCGCTGGATGAAACCGCGCTGATGCACCTGATGAAGGTCAAGTTCCCGACGATCGAGAACGATTACGCGAACTACCAGCCGGTGTTCCTGATCGACCAGATGATCGCGGTCTGCGATTTCGAGAACATCCCCTACCAGATGACGCCCGAGCTGATCGACCGCGCCTGGGGCAACATGTTCGTCCGGCAGGAAGCCATCGCGCACTGACCCCTTGTCGTTCGACGTCGTCTCCTCATCGGGAGCGCGAGAAGTGACGACGTCGCAGGCGGGCTGTCACGCGAAGACCGTGACGCCCTTCTCGGTCACCACCGCATCCAGCCGCTGATCGGTCGCATCTATCGGCACCTCGGCCACTTCCTGCGCCGCGAAGGCAAAGCCCACGGCCAGCACCGGCCCCCGTGCCCTCAGCGCCTCCAGCGTCCGGTCGTAGAACCCTCCGCCATAGCCCAGCCGATACCCGCGCGCATCGAAGGCCAGCATCGGCACGATCAGCACCGAAGGCTCCACCCATGCCCCGTCCTCCGGGATCAGCGCCTTGAACGCGCCTTCGACCATCCGCGCCCCCGGCGTCCATTCCCGAAAGCGCAGCGCCTGGCCCTTGCCGATGATCACCGGCACCCCCACCGTCCCCCGGTGCGCCGTCATCGCCGGCAAAGGGTCAATCTCGGTCCGCATCGGCATGTAGCCCGACAGCACCCGACCGCCCTGCCCGGCCAGAAAATCCGCCAGGATTTCGGCCGCCTGCCCCTGCCCGGCCGCAAAAGCGGCCTTGCGCGCGGCAAAGGCCGCCGCGCGCGCGCCCGCCTTCGGATCCAAGGCCTTGAGGTCGCTCATATCAGCAGGACCGAGGCCAGCCCCAGGAAGGCGAAGAACCCCATCACATCCGTCAGCGTGGTGACAAAGGTTCCGCTGGCCAGCGCCGGGTCCAGACCCAGGCGCACCAGGCCAAGCGGCACCAGCACGCCTCCAAGTGCTGCCACCACCTGGTTGACCATCATCGCCAGCCCCAGCACCATCCCCAGATGCCAGTCGCCGAAGATCAGCGTCCCCGCCGCCCCCAGAATCAGCGCCAGGCCGACCCCGTTCATCAGCCCCGCCAAAAGCTCACGCCGCACCACCCGCGCCGCATTCGCCTGCGTCAGGTCCCGCGTCGCCAATGCCCGCACCGCCACCGCCAGGGACTGCGTGCCCGCGATCCCCCCGGTCGAGGCGACGATCGGCATCAATGCCGCCAGCGCCACGAAAGCGGCGATCGTGTCCTGGAACTGGGTGATCACCAGCGCCGAAAGCGAAGCGGTGAACAGGTTCACCACCAGCCAGGGCAGGCGTTGCCTGACCGTCGCGAAGGGCCCGTCGCTGACCGAGGCCTCGTCGCCCACACCGGCAAGGCGCAGCATGTCTTCCTCGTGCTCCTCGTCCAGCACGTTCATCGCATCATCAATGGTGATGACACCGACCAAGCGCCCATCCGCATCCACCACCGGGCAGGAAATCAGATGGTACTGGTTGAAGAAATAGGCGACATCGGCCTCGGGATCGGTCGCTTCGACGGTGCGGAAACTGTCTTCCGCAATGTCGGAAAGCCGCGCCTCCCGGCCCGAAGACAGGATCCGCCCCAGCGTCGAATAGCCGACCGGCTTCATCCTGGGATCGACCAGGATGACATGGTAGAACTGGTCTGGCAGATGGTCGGATTTTCGCAGAAAATCAATCGCTTCGCCGACCGTCCAGTCTTGCGGCGCCACCACTGTCTCACGCTGCATCAGGCGCCCGGCGGAATGTTCCGGATAGGCCATCGCCTGCTCGACCGCCAGACGGTCGGCAACTTCCAAAGCCTCCAGGATCATGTCCTGCTGCGGGCGGTCAAGATCCTCCAGAATGTCCACGACATCGTCGGATTCAAGGTCGCGCACTGCGTCGACCAGCACGGCGCGTGGCAGGGTCTCGATCACCTCCTCGCGGATCGAGTCCGAGATTTCCGACAGGATCTCGCCGTCGATCTCGTGCGACCAAAGCCGCAGCAGCGCCCGGCGGTCGGCCGCGCCGATCTGTTCCAGAAGGTCGGCGATGTCGGCGGCGTGCAACGGGTCCAGCAACGCATCGACGGCCAGACCGTCGCCTGCCTCGACCGCCGCAAGGACCGCGTCGATCCGGGGCTGGTCCAGCTCTTCGTCGTCGCTGTCTGCCAGGCTATCCGCCATGCCGCCTCCAAGGTCCCGCTGACGATTGCCGCGACCTTAGCGAAAACTGTTTCGGGGAAACAGGGGCGGCGGGCAAATTTACCGCGCCGGAAAATGCCTTTAGTCTGACCGGCGACAACGGGGGCAACGATGACCGATCTCTTGCTGGGCCAGGTGATCCGCTACGCGGGCGATCCTTTCATCGACGGGCTGTCCGCCGCCCAACCCTTGACCCATGGCGCGGTCGCGCTGGCCGATGGGCGCATCGAGGCTGTGGGTGAGGCGTCGGACCTGCGCGCGCGCTTTCCTGATGCGGCACTGCATGACCACGGGCAAAAGCTGATCTCGGCCGGCTTCGTCGATGCGCATGTCCACTACCCGCAGACCGCGATCATCGCTTCCTGGGGCAAGCGGCTGATCGACTGGCTGAACACCTACACTTTCCCCGAGGAAATGCGCTTTGCCGACCGCGCCTATGCCGATGCCATCGCCGGCCGCTACCTTGACCTTGTGCTGGCGCGCGGCACCACCACGGTCTCTACCTATGCCACGATCCACCCCGAAAGCGTGGACGCGATCTTCCAGGCGGCCCGGACGCGTGGCATGCGGGTCTTCGCCGGCAAGACCTGCATGGACCGCAACGCCCCCGAAGGGCTGCGCGACACGCCGCAATCGGCCTATGACGACAGCAAGCACCTGCTTGAGAAATGGCATGGCCAGGACCGGCTGTCCTATGTCATCACCCCGCGCTTCTCGCCGACCTCGACGCCCGAACAACTGGCAGCCCTGGGGGCCCTCTGGCGCGAGCATCCCGATTGCCTGATGCAGACACACCTGTCCGAACAGCTGGACGAGATCGCCTGGGTCCGCGACCTCTTCCCGCAGTCGCGCGACTACCTTGACACCTACGAGGCGCAGGGCCTGCTGCGGGAAGGCGCGGTCTACGGCCACGCCATCCACCTGACCGACCGCGAAAGGGCCCGGCTGATCGAGGCCGGCGCAAGCCTTGTCCATTGCCCGACATCCAACACCTTCATCGGGTCCGGCCTGTTCGACATGGGGCTTGCACGGCAGCTGCGGGTCGGGCTGGCCACCGACACCGGCGGCGGATCCTCCTTTTCCATGCTGCGCACCATGGCCGCCGCCTATGAGGTGGCCCAGCTGCGCGGCCAATCCCTGCACCCGGCCCAGCTTTGGTGGCTTGCCACCCAAGGCTCGGCCCGCGCCCTGCACTGGGAAGACCGGATCGGCAACATCGCCCCGGGCATGGAGGCCGACCTCGTGGTCATCGACCTTGCCTCGACCCCCGCCATCCAGCAGGCCGCGGCCAGGGCGGATGACCTGTGGCAGGCCGTCTTTCCGACGATAATGATGGGCGACGACCGCGCCGTGGCCGAGGTCTGGGTCGCGGGCCAACGCATCGCCGGTTGAGAATTTTCGCAGAAAATTCGTAACCGCCCACGAATTTTCTGCGAAAATTCAGGTCCTTGACCTACTCCGCCAGTTCCCACCCATCCGGATAGAAATCGTGCTTCAGCGCGATGCTGGTCGCGATCCGTTCGTATTTCCAGATTTCCTCGGGCGTGACCGGGATCGGCCCGACCCAGGCGATCAGCGTCTCGCCGTCCTTGGCGCGCTTGGTCTGGAACCCTTCCAGCCGCAGCGCGCGTTCCAGTGCGGGCCAGCTTGCATCCAGCTCTTCGATGAAGAACGCATACTCCACCACCGCCGTCTTGGGCAGGCTGACCCCGTTCGACTGCTTGAACGTGTCATAGGTCTCGCGCCGCTGGGCTTCGTAGTTGTGGTCCATCCGGGTCTCCTCGGAAGGCCTTCTACCCTACTCGGTCCGCGTGCAATAGCCCCGGTCGAAGGCGGCGTCCCAGGTCCACTCGCTGGCGTTCAGCGCCTCCGAGGCCACCGGCTCCAGCGCCCGTTCGCGGCCCTGGTCGATCGTCATCATCCGGCGCAGGTCCACGTCGCATTCCGTGCTGAAAGGCGTGCCGCCCGGATTGTAGAAATTCGACAGATGGTAGTAGCCGACCACGGTATACTGGTTGTCCAGAAACTGCAGTTGCACGACCGAACGCCCTTCGGCCTCCTCGTCGGCGAACTCGGTCACCACCTGCAGGATGCTGCCATAGGGGGTGTCGAACACCTCCAGCGCCTGCCGTGTGGCGAAGGCCCCCAGTGCGATTGCGTCATTGTCGAAATCCGGGTCGCCCTGGCCTGATGGCACACCTTCGGTAGACCCACCCCAGATCGTCAGCCGGGACCGGTCCCGGTTCTGCGTCAGCCGCGCCAGGAAGTAGAACCCCTGGTTCGAGGGTCCGGCCCAGTTGCCGCTGACTTCCGACAGCGGGGTCTGGGCAAAGGCGGGCAGGCACAGGCAAAAGGCAAGGGCGGGGATCGCAAGTCTGCGCATCGGGCGGCTCCGGGTTGTTGTCCGCTGACCTTGCCGGGGAAACCGGCCGGGGGAAAGGGCCGGAAATCCCGACGTTACCCGGCCAGGCGCCGCGCCAGTCCGCGCTGGCGCTCCAGAAGGCGGGGCAGGTCCAGCGTCGTGATCTCGCCTCCGGCGACCACCCGGCGGCCTTCGACCACCAGATCGCGCACCCGCGTCGGCCCGCACAGGACCAGCGCCGCCACCGGGTCCCAGGACCCCGCCGCCTCGACCCCGCGCAGGTCCCAGATCGCCAGATCCGCCCGCATGCCCGGCGCAAGCGACCCCAGGTCGTCCCGCCCCAGCACCCGCGCTCCGCCCAGGGTGGCGATCTCCAGCGCCTCGCGCGCGCCCATCGCATCGGCCCCCCGCGCCACCCGCTGCAGCAAAAGCGCCATCCGCGCCTCGGCAATCAGGTTGCCCGCGTCGTTCGAGGCGGACCCATCGACCCCCAGCCCGACACTGACCCCCGCATCGCGCATCGCCCGCACCGGCGCGATGCCCGACCCAAGACGACAATTCGAACACGGGCAATGCGAAACGCCGGTGTCCGACCCGGCAAAAAGTGCAATTTCCGAACCTTCCAGCTTGACGCAATGCGCATGCCAGACATCCGGGCCGGTCCAGCCCAGGTCCTCGGCATACTGGCCCGGACGGCAGCCGAATTTCGCCAGCGAATAGGCCACATCCTCGTCATTCTCGGCCAGATGGGTGTGCAGCATCACCCGTTTGTCCCGTGCCAGAAGGGCCGCATCGCGCATCAGCTCCCGGCTGACCGAGAAGGGCGAGCAGGGCGCCAGCCCCACCCGCACCATCGCGCCGGGGCGGGGGTCGTGGAACCGGTCCACCACCCGGATCATGTCCGACAGGATCGCCGCCTCGCCCTCCACCAGACTGTCCGGCGGCAGGCCCCCTGCACTTTCGCCGATCGACATTGCCCCCCGTGTCGGATGGAAGCGCAAGCCCACCTCCACCGCCGCCGCGATCGTGTCATCCAGCCGCGCGCCGTTCGGGAACAGATACAGATGGTCCGAGGTCAGCGTGCAGCCCGACAGCGCCAGCTCTGCCAGCCCGACCTGGGCCGAGACGAACATCTCCTCCGGCCCGAACCGCGCCCAGATCGGGTACAGCGTCTGCAGCCAGCCGAAGAGGAGCGCATCCTGCCCACCCGGCACCGCGCGGGTCAGCGTCTGGTAGAGGTGATGGTGCGTGTTCACCAGCCCCGGCGTCACCACGCAGCCTTGCGCGTCGATCACCTCGGCCCCGGGCGCGGCAAGCCCCGGCCCGACGGCGTGGATCACCCCGCCCCGGACATGCACATCGGCTCCGGCAATCTCGGCCCGCGCGGCGTTCATCGTCACCACCACATCGGCATTTCGGATCAAGAGGTCGGAACGGGAAACGTCGGCCATGGGTGCACCTTTCGCGCACCCTTCGGTTTCATCGGGAACCCCGCGCGGCTCGTCAGAAGGGAGAAGGACACGGAACCGGCAAAATCAGACTAAGTCTCGCCCTGCGCCTGAGGCAAGACCCGATGTGGGTCGGCGGGAGGAACCCGGGAAAAGATGGCGCTTCCCTCCCCCCTTCGTGGGGGAGGGAGAGGGAGGGGGGGCTTGGCACCCCGCATCGCACAGGCTGCCCTCCTCCCCACGACGAAGGCACCTTTCCCTCTCCGCCTCAGACGTTCGACCAGCCCCCGTCGATCACATGCGGATGGCCAGTGGTGAAGGACGATTCGTCCGACGCGAGATAGACCACCAGCGCGGCGATCTCCTCCGCGCTGGCGATCCGCCCCATCGGCTGGCGCGCGACAAAGGCCTTGCGCGCCGCCTCGTAGTCGCCGGTCGCGCGCATCCGGTCGTTCAGCGACGGGCTTTCCACCGTGCCGGGGCAGATGCAGTTGCAGCGGATGCCCTGGGCCACGAAATCCGCCGCGATGGCCTTGGTCAGCCCGATCACCCCGGCCTTGGTCACGCCATAGACAAAGCGGTTCGGCGCCGCGATGATCGACCCCACCGCCGAGGCCATGTTGATGATGTTGCCCCGGCCCCGCGCCAGCATCCCCGGCAGCACCGCCCGGCACATCCGGTACATCGCGGTGATGTTCAGATCGACGCTGAAGGCCCAGGCCTCCTCGTCACAGTCCAGGATCGAGCCGCTGGCGACAAAGCCGGCGCAGTTGAACAGAACATCCGGCGTGCCCACCGCTGCGAAAGTCGCAGTGATCGCGCCCGCATCGCGCACGTTCAGCACCCGTGTCTCGCAGGGCTCCAGACCAGCCAGCGCCGCCGCATTCACGTCGGTTGCGATCACCCGCGCCCCCTCATGCGCCATCGCCAGCGCCGAGGCGCGCCCGATTCCCTGCCCCGCCGCCGTCACCAGGATCGTCTTGCCGTCCAGCCGTCCCATTCCCGCACTCCCTGCCGCTTCCGCACCAGATTAGCGATCCGGCAACTGACATGCCAGTTCCCTTTGCCACCTTGCGAAGCCGACCCGCCGAAGGCTAGCCTTCACCCAACCCGAAAGGCCGCCCATGTCCGATCCGATCACCGCCGAAGGCATCCGCTTCGTCTTCCTGCCGCAAGGCGGGGTGCTGGCCGACCTCTCGGTCGCCGATGAAGGCGCCGAAGTCGCCCCCCTGCACCGTGCGCCCTGGCGCCCCGATGAGGTGCCCCCCGACGCCCCGCCGCACCAGCGCTGGCTGCAGGGCGATTTCCTCGCCGCCCCGATGGGCGCGGGGCCGGACGGGCTGCACGGGCTGCCCGCGAATGGCCTGTGGCGCGTCGAGCCGTCGTCGCCCGGCAGCGTCCGGGCGGTGCTGGACGGTGCGGTGCAGGGCGCCACGCTGGTCAAGGAGCTGTCGCTGCAGGACGGCCACCCTTTCGTCTACCAGCGCCACCTCTTCATCGGCGGGACCGGCGCGCTGCCGGTCGCCAACCATGCGATGGTTGCGGTGCCGAACGGGGCCAAGCTGTCGTTTTCCCGCAAACGCTGGTGGGAAACGCTGGCCGAGCCGCTGGAAACCACGCGGGGCCGGTCCTGCCTCGCCTATCCGAAACGCAGCGAGGATGCGGCCGAATTTCCCGGCGCGGCCGGCGGCACGGTGAACCTGCACCGCTACCCCTGGGGGCCGGCGCATGAGGATTTCGTCGCCGGCGTCGAAGACCCGGCCTCGGCCCTGGGCTGGACCGCCGTGGTCCGCCCGGCGGAGGGCGATCTCTTTCTGTCCCTGAAGAACGCCCATGCCCTGCCGATGACGATGCTCTGGCATTCCAACGGCGGGCGCGACTATGCGCCCTGGAACGGGCGGCACCGTGGCTGTCTGGGGGTCGAGGACGGGGCAGCGCTGCCGATGCTCGGCCTGTCGTCGGCCGAAACCCCGGACCCCCTGACCGCCGCCGGTCAACCCGCGCTTCTGACGCTGGACCCCACCGGCACGATCGAGGTCCGCCATGTGCTCGGGGCGATCCGCTGGCCCAGCGGGCAGGCGGTCGCGGGGGTGATGCTGGAGGGCGACGCGTTGACCGTCACCGGCGACTGGGGCGCCGAACGCAAGCTGCCGATCCGCGGCGGCTGGCTGCGGCTGTCGGTTCGGGCGGCAGGCCCGGCGAAAAAACCCGCCCCGGACTGGGATCTCTGACCCGCGCGACGCCGGAGTTTTCCAGAACTCCGAACCGTTTCCTTCGAAGGAAACGGTCTCGGACCACCGCCTACTCTGCGAACCCCGGCTTTTGCGCCCAGGCCCAGGCGTCGCCGATCATCTGCCGCAGGCTTGACCGCTGCGGCTCCCAGCCCAACTCCCGGGTGGCCCGGTCCGACGACAGCACCAGCGCCGCCGCATCCCCCGCCCGGCGCGGGCCGATGATCACCGGCACCTCGCGGTTGGTCACCGCCCGGCTGGCCTCGATCACCTCGCGCACCGAAAATCCCCGCCCGGTGCCCAGGCAGAAGACCTCGTCCGCCCCGCCCCCCAGCAGATGGCGCAGCCCCAGCACATGCGCGTCGGCCAGGTCGCTGACATGCACATAGTCCCGCACGCAGGTGCCGTCCGGCGTCGGATAATCGGTCCCGAACAGCGTCAGCGCCGGGCGCTTGCCCGCCACCGCGTCCAGCATCAGCGGAATGAGGTGGGTCTCGGGCAGGTGCTGCTCACCGACCTCGCCTTCGGGGTCGGCCCCCGCGACGTTGAAGTACCGGAAGGTGACATGGGTGATCCCGAAAGCCGCGCCGAAATCCTTCAGCATCGCCTCGATCGCCAGTTTCGATCCGCCATAGGCGTTGATCGGGCGCTGCGGCGTCGTCTCGGTCAGAAGGACGCCGTCCTGGTCGCCATAGGTGGCGCAGGTCGACGAAAGGACCACATGCCGCACCCCGGCCGCCGCACAGGCCTCGAACAGGTTCAGAGCTCCGCCAACGTTCACCCGCCAATAGCGCGCCGGGTCCTGCATCGATTCGCCGACCAGCGACAGGGCCGCGAAATGCATGACGGCCAGCGGGCGATGCTCCGTTAGGGCCATGTCGAGGCGCGCGCGGTCCATCAGGTCGCCCCGGACCAGCGGCCCCCATCGCACCGCCTCGGCCCAGCCCGTCGACAGGTTGTCGAAGGCGACGGGCAGGAACCCGGACCGCGCCAGCGCCTTGCAGGCATGCGCACCGATATAGCCCGCGCCGCCTGTGACCAGAACCTTTGCCGTCATCCTTCGGGTCTTCCGCATCACACGAACAGAAAGTCGTCCGCAAGCAGTGTTGCGTCAAAAATCCCCCGGATGTCCAGTGTGGCCCCGTCGGCAAGGGTCAGAAGCAGCCCCGTTGCGCTGACCGATGCACCGGCCAGAATCTGCGCCACCGAAGCAGGAGCACCGCCCCAGAGGTCCGCTTCAAGCCAGATCCTGTCCTGTCCATTGACGAAATCGCCGATCACATCGGCCCCGCCATTGAATACGAAGACATCATTGCCCGCGCCCCCCAGCAGCGTGTCATCCCCTGCGCCCCCGTCCAGCAGGTCGTTGCCCGCGCCGCCCTCCAGCCGGTCGGACCCCGCCCCGCCCCAAAGGCTGTCGTTGCCGTCGCCGCCCAGCAGCGTGTC
>JANNXX010000092.1:0-26804 GCA_031409795.1 Rhodobacterales bacterium | reverse complement strand
GTTTCGCAACTGCCCGCAGGATCGGCAGCGTGCAAAGATGATCGCCGCCCCCGGTCAGGGGCAGCACCCCCGCCTGGACCACCCGGTCATAGTACGCCTCCATCCGCGCCATCGTGTCCATGAGGTCGCCCGGATTGGGGGCGACATCCCCCAGGTCAGCGCAGGCCGCCAGGTCGAACGGCGCAACCCAGGTCGCCCCGTTCACCGCGCGGATCATCGTGGACTGGTCACGCAGCTGCCGGGGCCCGTGCCGCGCACCCGGCCGGTTCGTCGTGCCCCCGTCCCAGGGCGCACCGATCAGCCCGATCTCGACCTCGGAAAAGCGGGGATGGTCGAAAGGCACATGCGGCAGGCGCATGAAGGTCGGCACACCGGCAAAGCGCGGCAGGTCGAACCCCGATACCGGTGCGAAAAATCCGTCTGTCATGCGGCGCTCCTGTGGGTGACCCGTGCATCCGGCGCCGAGTCGGACCTATCTGACCATCTCTGCCCGCGCAGTTCAGGCCCGGATGCGACATTCCGCCGGGGGGAAAGCCGCCCGCCCGTCACGCGGCCCCTTGACCGGACATGCCCGATCCCGCCTTATCAGGGCACTCGTGCAAGGATGTGACCATGTTTTCCAAGACCGCTGATCCGACCGCCCCGCCGCCGGTGCCGCGCCCTGCGTCCCCCGGGTCCAACGCTGGCCGCTCGGTCCTTGGCGCCGACCTGCGGATCACCGGCGAAGTCACCACCACCGGTTCGGTCGAGGTTCTGGGCGAGATCGAGGGCAACATCACCGCCCACGGCCTGATCATCGGCCAGGAAGGCCGGGTCAAGGGCTCGGTCACCGCCGATACGGTCGAGGTCAAGGGTCGGCTGGACGGCAAGGTCACCTGCGCAAGTTTCACCTTGCGCTCGACGGCGCAGGTCAAGGCGGACGTCACCACCGCGGGGATCGTCATCGAAAGCGGCGCCGCGATGGAAGGCCGCTTTCTCAAGTCCAAAGGCTGACCCGGCCTTGGCGACGCTGGTCGAACGGCAGGACACCGATGGGATCGCTATCGTAACGCTTGCCGCGCCCGGGACGCTGAACGCGCTGTCCACGGCGATGCTGCAGGAACTGGCCGCGGCCTTCGCCGCAATAGCGGCGGATGACCGGCTGCGCGTGGTGATCCTGCGCGCCGAGGGCAAGGCCTTTTCGGCCGGCCACGACCTGCGCGAGATTCAGGCCTGCCGCGACCAGGCCGACGGCGGCCGCGCCGCGCTCACGGCGCTTTTCGACCGCTGCTCGGCCCTGATGCAGGCGATCACCGCCCTTCCCCAGCCGGTGATCGCCGCCGTGCAGGGGGTCGCCACCGCCGCCGGCTGCCAGCTGGCCTGTTCCTGTGACCTGATCGTCGCCTCCCAGACCGCCCGCTTCGGCGTGAACGGCATCAACCTTGGCCTGTTCTGCGCGACCCCGATGGTCGCCCTGACCCGCCGGATCGCGCCCGCTGCCGCGTTCGAGCTCTTGACCACCGGGGATTTCCTTCCCGCCGCCCGCGCCCATGCGCTTGGCCTGGTGAACCGGCTGGCCGACCCTGCGTCCCTGGACGCCGAGGCCCTGGCCCTTGCCCAGGCCATAGCGGCCAGGGATACCGCCGCGATCCGGCTTGGCAAGGCGGCCTTCCGCGCCCAGATGGGGCTGCCGCTGGACCAGGCCTATGCGCTTGCCGGGGGGGTGATGGTGGAAAACGCGCTTCTGCCCGACACCAACGCCGGCATCGCCGGTTTTCTTGACCGCCGCGCGACGAAACCCTGACCAGCGGGCCGCGCGTCCTGCCGTTGCGGCCACCGCCCAAGGCGCGCCCCGCCTCGGCCCTAGCGCAGGCGCAGCAGCACCGCCGCGATCAGCCAGCCCGCTACCGCCATGCCAAGACAACTGGCATAGACCAGTCCGGCCCCGCCTGTGGCCAGCATCAGCGCCCCCAGCGCCGGAGCCGCGGCGCTGGCCAGGATCGGCGACATCGCCACCGCCCCCGAGATCGCGCCAAAGCCCTGCCGACCAAGGATATCGGCGATCAGCACCGGTCGCAGGATCGACATCAGCCCTGCACCGGCACCTTGCAGAAGCGCGAAGCCGAAGATCAACGCCGGGGCCAGCCCCGCCAGCCAAAGCACCGCGCTGGCCGCCACCACGCCGCCCAGCGCGATCAGCGTGGCCCGCGCATTGCCGATCCGCGCCTCGCCCAATAGGAACAAAAGCCGTCCCGTCACCTGCGCGGGCCCGATGCAGGCCGCAGCCAGAGCCGCCATCCCGGCCCCCGCGCCCCGGTCGGCGAACAGGACCAGCACATAGGTCAAGAGGATCCCGTGGTTCAGCCAGATCAGTCCGAAGGCGGCGACCAGCGCCCAGAAGGCGGGCCGTCGCGCTGCCGCCAGCAGCACGCCCCGGGGCACGGGCGCAGGCTCGGTCCCCAGCCGCTCGCGGCGGCGCAGGGACCGCACCGCCCAAAGATTGCACGGCAGCGCCAGCAGCGTGACCCCGGCAAAGACCAGCATCCCGTTCTGCCCGCCGACAAGCGCGCCGATCCAGTGGCCCAGCGGGAAAGCCAGCGTTCCGGCAAAACCCGCGACCAGCGTCACCCGGGTGATCGCAGCCCGCGCCCCCTGCCCCAGCCGCCGGGTCAGGAAGGCGAAACAAGTCTCGTAAAGGCTGCCGGCCTGCGCGACGCCAATCAGCGCCCAAGAGGCCAGCCATTGCCCGGGGCTTGCCGCAAGGCCTAGTCCGGCCACACCAAGTGCCGCCAGCAGCGGGCCCCAGACCAGCATCTCGCCGCCAAGGCCCCGGTCCACCAGCCGCCCGGTCAGGACCGTGAGGCAAGCCATGATCAGGAAGGCCAGCGACGGCCCCAGTGCAAGCGTGGTCTTGGACCAGCCGGTTGCCGCCTCAAGGTCGGGCAACAGCGCCGGGAAGGCATAGTAGCTGCCCGCATAGATCAGGGTCTGGCCCAGCGCCAGCACCCAGACCGCGGTCCCGCCCGTGTCCTTCACAGCCCGTAGATGTCCCCGAACTTCGCTTCCAGATAGTCAAGAAGCGGCGCCTCCGACGGCTCGAACCCGCAGGCCTGGCGCACGACGTCGCGCGGCAGAAAGCGCGCGCCATGGCGCTGCAGCCGGTCCCGCAGCCAGCCGGTCGCCGCGCCGACTTCCCCCCTGGCCATCCCGGCATCCAGCCCCGGCAGCCCGGCCCGCAGCGCCTTGACCAGGCACCCGGCATAGACGTTGCCCAGCGTGTAGGTCGGGAAGTAGCCGAAAAGCCCGCAGGACCAGTGCACGTCCTGCAGCATCCCGTTCGAGGGACGGTCGACCGCCACCCCGAAATCTGCAAGGAACCGGTCATTCCACGCCGCTTCCAGGTCGGCCACCTCCAGCCCGCCCTGCATCAGCGCGCGCTCCAGGTCAAAGCGCAGCATGACATGCAGGTTGTAATGCACTTCGTCGGCCTCGGTCCGGATATAGCCCGAATGCACCCGGTTGACGGCCCGGTAGAACCCCTCGGCTCCCGCGATCCCGAAGTCACCGAAGGTGTCGCGCATCCGACCGAACAGCCAGCCGGTGAACGCCCGGCTGCGGCCAAGCTGGTTCTCGTAGGACCGGCTCTGGCTTTCGTGGACGCCCATGGACGCACCCTGCCCCGCAGGCGTAAGCAGATAGGCCGGGTCCACGCCTTGTTCATAGGCGGCATGGCCGACCTCGTGGATCGTCGAATACAGGCAGTTGAACGGGTCCGTCTCGCTGACCCGCGTGGTGATCCGCACATCATCGCCGCTGCCCGAGCTGAACGGATGCACCGCAAGGTCAATCCGCCCGCGAGACCAGTCATAGCCGAAGACCGTCGCCACCTCACGGCTCAGCGCCAACTGCCCGTCGCGCCCGAACGTGCCGACAATGCCTTTTGGGGCTTCGGACCCAAGGATCTTGCTGCGCAACGCCACCAGCCTGGGCCGCATCGCATCGAACATCGCGGCGATGTCGGCCCCGGTCATCTCCGGTTCATGATCATCGACCAGCGCGTCATAGGGATCGCCCCCCGCCGCCAAAGCCGCCGCTTCCTCGCGCTTCAAGGCCACGACACGGGCCAGAGTCGGCAGAAAGCCCGCCACATCCTCCCGCGCGCGGGCGTCGGCCCAGACGCCCTGCGCCAGCGAGGTGACGCTGGCAATCTCCTCGGCCAGCCGGGCCGGGATCTTCATCGTCCGGACGTGGCTGCGCCGGATCAGCCGCAGCTGCGCCTCCCCCACCGAGTCGGGGGCCTCTGCCGCCGCCAGCCAGTCGGCCACCCGAGGGTCCGTCCGGCGCGCATGCAGCACCGCCTCCAGCGCGCCGATCTCCTCGGCCCTCTGCGGTGCCGACCCCTCCGGCATCACCGTCTCCTGATCCCAGCCGAGCCGCCCGGCCACCTGCGCCAAAGCCTCGGTCTGGCGCTGGAACGCCATCAACTCGTCATAAGCGCTCATGCCGTGCCTTCTCGGATCGACCCCGCCACGGGATATTGCGCCAGGTGCCGCGCCCGAAGGATCAGCACCCACAGGATCACCGCGCCGATCTGGTGCGTGATCGCCACATGCGGATGCGCGACGGTCAGAACCGTGGCGATCCCGACGGCCATTTGCGCCACCAGCATCGCCATCACCGCATGGAAGGCGCCCCGCGTCGCCTGATACGAAGACCGCCGCCCCCGAAGCCAGACAACTGCGCCGAAAGCAAAAAGCAGATAGCCCGACATCCGGTGAATGAACTGCACCAGCCCCGGGTTCTCAAAGAAATTCCGCCAGATTGGCGTCAGGTCGAAGGGATAGGGCGGAAAGAAGCTGTCGCCCATCAAGGGCCAGGTCGGGAAGTTCTTGCCAGCGTCGATCCCCGCCACCAGTGCACCCAGAAGGATCTGCAAAAAGGCGAAATGCATGAGGCCGGTCGACATGCCGAACAGCTTCGCCTCCCGCCCTCGCCGGGCGGTCATCAGCTCTGCTTCGCTCCGCCCCAAAAGCAGCACGTACCAGCCGATGAAGCCCAGGATCACGAAAGCCAGCCCAAGATGCACCGCCAGCCGATAACTCTGCACATCCACCCGGTCCCCACTCAGACCCGAGGACACCATCCACCAACCGATCGCGCCTTGCAGCCCGCCGAGAGCCCCGACCAGCAGAAGCCGGCCCGTCCAGCCCGGTGGAACCTGCCGCGCCACCGCAAAGCCTGCGAACCCCACTGCCCAGACCAATCCGATCACCCGGCCAAGCTGGCGATGCCCCCATTCCCACCAGTAGATGGTCTTGAAGGCCTCTAGGCTCATCCCCTTGTTCTGCAACTGGTATTCCGGGATCGCCTGATACTTCGCGAACTCCGATGCCCAGGCTTCTTCGCTCATCGGCGGCAATGCCCCGGTCACGGGGCGCCATTCGGTGATCGACAAGCCCGAGTCGGTCAGCCGGGTCAATCCCCCGACCGCGATCATCGTCGCGACCAGCAGGAACAGCCCGATCAACCACAACCGGACCCCCCGCCGCGCACCCTTGGGCCGCGCGTCGATTCCGCCCCCAGCCGGCGCTGCCGCAGCCACTTGCCCCGCACCGACCTCTACGAAAATGCTGCGTTTTCCGGCCATGAACCGCCCCTTGATCATCGCACCGGACACTAGGCCCCGCCCCGGATGCCTTCAAGGCCCTGCGACCCCACGGCTTTTCATTCTGGCCCAAATATCCCCGCCGGAGGCTCCGACCGCTTCCCCCCCGCGCAAGTCGTCGGCCAGCTGCCCCTCAGCGCAACCGCTGTACCAGATCCAGCGACGGCACACCCGTCACCGGCAGCCCTGCGCTTGCCTGATAGGCGCTGATCGCCGCTGTCGTCTTGGCCCCGATCACCCCGTCCGAGCCTTCGGTGTCGAACCCGCGCGCCGTGAGCAGCCGCTGCAATTCCTGCCGGTCCGCCTTGGTCATCCCCGCCGCATCGGGCCCGAACGACGCCTGCACCGGCCCGGCCCCCCGGATCCGGTCCGCCAGATGCCCGACCCCGATCGCATAGTTCTGCGCATTGTTGTAGCGCAGGATGGTGGCGAAGTTCTGCGTCAGCAGAAAGAACGGCCCGCCCCCGCCAGTGCCCCCGCCGATGATCGACCCGCCAGCCAGCGCGCCGCCCTCGGCCGGGCGGACGCCCAGCGCTTCCCACTCCGCCGCCGACTTGCCCTTGCCCCGGCCCAGAAGCCCGGGACTGAACCCTGCGGGCAGCATCACCTCCATCCCCCAGGGCAGCCCCGGCACCCAGCCGGACCGCTTGAGATATGCCGCCGTCGAGGCCAGCGCGTCGCTGGGATCCTCGCTCCAGATGTCGCGCCGCCCGTCGCCGGTGAAATCGACCGCGAACTCAAGATAACTGGTCGGGATGAACTGGGTGTGGCCCATGGCGCCCGCCCAGCTGCCGGTCATCGCCCCGGGCGTGACATCACCCGCCTGCAGGATCTTCAAGGCCGCCGTCAGCTGGCTTTCGAAGAACTCCCCGCGCCGTCCGTCATAGGCCAGCGTCGACAGGGCGCTGACCACCGGCACATTGCCGCGCCGGGTGCCGTAATAGCTTTCCAGCCCCCAGACCGCCGCGACGACATGCGCCTCGACCCCGTAGCGCGCCTCGATGGCGGCAAGCGTGCTGCCGTACTGGGCGTATTTCTGCCGCCCGAGGCTGACCCTTTCGTCCGAGGCGGCGATGTTGAGGTAGTCTTCCAGGCTGCGCTTGAACTCGGTCTGGTTGCGGTCCTTCTGCACCACCTCGGGCAGGAAGCCCGCCCCCCGGAACGCTGCATCCAGCGTGGGTTGCGAGATCCCGCGCCCCGCCGCCCGGCCCTTGTAGCCCGCGACCCAGTCGTCCCAGCCCGCGTTCGGCACCGGCCGTGGCGCCGGGTCCGGCGCGCGGTAGCCGGCGCCGCCACCGCCCGACCTCGTGCCGGCCGCGACGCAAGCTGACAACAGCGTCGTCGCCGACAATGCGATCACATCGCGGCGGGTAAGCCTCAGTCTGGTCATCCTGCTGCCTCTTGTCTTGCTTTTCGCCATGATAGCAACGCCACCACCAAACGCAAAGCCCGTCAGGCCCATTCGGCTGCAATCCGGTGCCGCCGAGTGTGGCATCCGTCCTTCGCTAGCATTCTTGCACGGACGTCGGTTCCACCTTGGCATCGGCGCAGTGCCGGCTTTGCCTGCAGCCATGCGTCACGGCAAAGCCATCGAGTGCCGGGATTTTTGACAAAGAATACGCTCTTTTCGACAATAACTTCACAGCCCTATCTGCGAAAACCGGAATGGCGAAACAATGGCTTGGGCCAGAAAACGCTTGGTGTCCTGATGTCTGCAGAAACACCTGTCGTGGGACGTGTGGTTTGGTGTCCTGTTTGTACCAGGTACCAGACAGCCATTGTGGAAGCCATTGCTGAGTTTGCAACCTCGAGAAAGGATACGTTATGCGTTCGACAATTCTGGCAGCACTTGTGGCTCTGTCCACGACGGTTGCATTTGCTCAAGAGGCGGAAATGGCGGCCGAAATGGCGTCGGGCCTCAGTATGCTCGAAACCTCCGCTGCCCGTGCGCTGATGCAATACGGGTTGGAAGTGGATATCATGTCCCTGTCCCTCGGCCAGATCTCTGAAATCCAGGCTGTGCTGAGCCAATCGTCGTCGGATTCCGACACGAAAGCTGCGCTCGAGGCTGCGGTGCGCAAGTAACATCGGCTCAAGCCTGCGTGGCGAGCTGCTCCGGCGCCCCGACCCGTGACGGGTCGGGGCACTTTTTTTGGCGGCGGTGCAGCGAACTTGTAACAATCGGGCTCATCCTGGCCTGCCCTCCGGCCACGGGCTTGAAAGGGCCTGAAACATTTCGCCAGACGAAATGCCCGGTCCATGGCGAAGGTCTGTAACATCCTTGCTGGATGGCCGAACCTGACTGCGGGGACTGACGCGCGGGTAGAATTGTCGATCAAATCCTGACACAAAGCCGTGTTAATTTTAAATGTTTGACTTTGACGAAGTGTTTCAGACAAGACCTTGCTAATCACTCTCTTGTACCTCGGCTTGAGTACATATCGCAACATGCGTAGCTAATCCATGCGAAGGATGGAGTAGCCGCATGATCAAGCGATACGGTACCCTGCAGGAATATCACGATACTGACAGCGCAATTCATTTCAAGAAACTTGAAGGACAGCATTGCCGCATCGGGCTTTTGTCAGAGACATCAAGCGATGTGACCTTCACATCCACAGATCGCAATGGCCTCGTGCTGGATCTTTCCGGGACGAAGCGTCACCTGACGCAGATGGATGGAATTCTGGATGAAACTCCGACCCGGCCGGGCGATGTATGCTTGGTCCCGCCGGGAATGGAGGCGCGCTTTGCATGGGATGTGAAATCCGTCCGGCAGAAAAGCATCACGGTCGAATTCGATGTCGCGCTGCTGGCAACTTTCCTGCCGGACTTCGAGAAAGACCGCATAGCGACCGGCCATCTTGTTCCGCGCGGTTATGCCGACCGTCCGACGCTTGCCAATTTCGCCAGACTGCTCGGCCGCGAGGTCGGCCCCGCCCGCGCTCGCGGTCGACTGTTCGCGGACTCGGTCCTGCGTCTGCTTGCCGTCGATGTCGCCGCTTCGCACTGGTCGGTACCCGCTCACTTGCCCGGGGCAGACTCCCGTCCGGACGCCCGGGTCAAGCGGGCGATCGAGTTCATTGAGAACAACTACGCAAGCGACATCTCGCTTTCCGATATCGGTCGGGCGTCCTGTCTCAGCCAGACGCAGCTGACGGCGCATTTCCAGAAAGCGACGGGCGCGACGCCCTATTCCTATGTCATCGACAGGCGCCTCCGACAGGCTGTCCACCTGCTTAGAATGACGGATCTGACAATCGTGGCAGTGGCGATCGAAACCGGGTTTTCGGACCAGCAGCATCTGACGCGGGCGTTCCGGGCACGGCTGGGCAAGACCCCGGCCAAGGTCCGCAAGTCCTAGGAACGGGATTGCAGGACTTGCGCAAAGACCGGACGTCTGGCTGGCACAGACCAACCCGAACGGAGGGGCCGGGGTCCGGCTTCCGTGCCTCGACGGCGGCTGTGGCCCGGGGATGATATGTTGTGACTGTGGCGGGCTGGACTACGGGATCACGCCCGAAGATCTTGCTGCGTTGCGCTTTGATCGCGTGCGGGCAAAAACCGCAGGGGCCAAGCTCCGCTGACAGAGCAACGGGTCAACGACTTCTCAAGGTCCACAGTCAACCCATTGAAATTACTTGCATCCTCATGGTCCGCCTACTGTGGACAGCCCCTCACTCCCCCCGGTTCTTCAGCGTCCAGGCGATCTGCTTCAGCATCCCGTGAAAGGTCTGCACCTCGGCCCGGGTCAGGCCCAGCCGCCCCCACATGTTGCGCAGGTTCGCCTTCATTCCCGCGACCTTGGTCGGCGGAAAGAAGAACCCGGCGGCGTCCAGCCGTTCTTCGAAATGGTCGGCCAGCCGGTCCACATCGGCGCGGCTGGCAAAGTCGGTCCGGGCCAGTTCCATCACGCTGGCCGCAACCTCCGACCCCTGCCGCTGCCATTCATAGCCCAGAAGCAGCACGCATTGCGCCAGGTTCAGCGAGGGAAATTCCGGGTTCACCGGAACCGTCACGATCGCATTGGCCCGGATGATGTCGTCGTTCTCCAGCCCCGCCCGCTCGGGGCCGAAGAGGACGCCGACCCGCTTGCCCTCGGCCCCCAGCGCGCGGGTCATGGCCATCGCCCGCTCCGGCGTCACCACTTCCTTGACCAGCTCACGCCCCCGCGCCGTGGTCGCGAAAACGAAATCGCAGTCCGCCACCGCCCCGGCCAGGTCGTCGAAAAGCCCGGCATGGTCCAGCACCCGCCCCGCGCCCGAAGCCATGGCCACCGCCTTGGGGTTCGGCCAGCCGTCGCGCGGCCCGGTCACCCGCATCCGCTCCAGCCCGAAATTCAGCATCGCCCGCGCTGCCGCGCCGATGTTCTCGCCCATCTGCGGGCGCACAAGGATGAAGACAGGGGGGATCATGGCGGACCTGCAAGGCTGCGACGGGGCTGTCCGGCTGATAGGGCAGCCCGCCCCTGCTGACAAGCCGCCGGCCCCATCCGGTAGCCAAGCCGGGGAAAGGCTGATAGACGGGCCGCCAGACAAATTCCGGAGCCCGACATGGCCGCTGACGACCGCCCGCAGATCACGCTCATCTCGCCGCCCGCCTTCGACCCCGAGGTGTTTTCCGACCGGATCGCGCGAGTGCTGGACGGAACCCAGATCGCCTGCCTGAGGTTGTCGCTTGGCACCAAGGACGAGGATACCCTGACGCGCGCCGCCGACGCCGCGCGCGAGGTCGCCCATGCCCGCGACGTGGCCGTGGTCATCGACAACCACCTGATCCTTGCCGATCGCCTTGGCCTTGACGGCGTTCACCTGACCGACGGCGCGCGGTCGGTCCGCAAGGCCCGCAAGGATCTTGGTGCGGATGCGATCGTCGGCGCCCATTGCGGGACCAGCCGGCACGAAGGCATGGCCGCTGGCGAGGCTGGTGCGGATTACGTGGCGCTTGGCCCGGTCGGCGAGACCCGGCTGGGCGACGGCGCGCGGGCAGAGTTCGACACCTTCGAATGGTGGTCCGAGGTGATAGAGGTTCCGGTGATCGCTGAAGGCGCGCTGACGGCCGAACTGGTGGCCCGCTTCGGCCCGGTGACCGACTTTTTCGCCGTGGGCGAAGAGATCTGGGGCGCAGATGACCCGCTTGCGGCGCTTAGGGTCCTGCTTGCGCCACTTGGGTGAAAGCCTGACGCCGTGAAACCCGGCCTATGCGACGGCGTTCACATGGGCGGTGCGGATCACCCGCTCGCAGTGCCGGGCCAGCGCCTTGCGATCCTCGAAGGCATCGACCGGCACTTCGGGGTGAAAGATCACCTCAACCCGGCCTTGCCGCCGGGCAGCCAGCGTCTTGACCAGATGGCTGGCAAAGTCCATGTCCCCCCACCAGCCGTAGAACCGCGCGTCCTCGCCGTCCGGGGCGTGAAACATCACCGTTACCGGCTGGACATGCATGGTCCGGACCAGGGCCGGCGCAAAGAAGGCCGCAAAAAGCGTGCTCTTGAAGGGCAAGACCCGGATCGCGTCGGTGCTGGTGCCTTCGGGAAAGAACAAAAGCCGGTGGCCTGCGCCAAGCCGAGCTTCGAAAAGCGCCTGCTGCTTCCTGGCCTCGCCCCCTTTGCGCGCGATGAAAAGCGTCCCGGTCGCCCGGGCCAGCCAGCCGATTCCGGGCCAGCCCGCCACCTCGGATTTCGCGACGAAGTAGACCCGGTGCGCCGCGTTCAGCGCAAAGATGTCCAGCCAGCTGGAATGATTGGCGACCGAGGCACCGGGCGCGGTCATCGGACGGCCCCGGACGATCAGCGGCAAGCGCAGAAGACGGAGGCCCGTGCTGCAGACAAACCGGGTGATCCCGGGGGTCGCGGGCCGGTTCTGGCCGCAGAGCGGCCGCTCGACAAGCCGCGCCAGCAGCAGGATCAGAAGCCCGCCAAAGGTCAGCACGCCAAGCAGCGTCCCACGCCACAGCACGCGCAGCCAGCCGGCCGGGCCGATCCGCAGCGTTGGTGCCAAAGCTTCCGACCAGCCGGTCATGCCTGACCCGACTTGCGAATGTAGAAGTCCCGGTGCCGGGCCGACATCTGGCCGGTGTCCATCACCAGGCAGACATCGGTGGTGTTGAAGGCGCGGTCAACGAAAGCGCCATCGCCGACGAAGCCACCCAGCCGCAGATAGGCCTTGATCAGCGCTGGCGTCGCCGCCATCGCAGCCTTGCGGTCCAGCCTTTCGGGCGCAATGAGGTCCATGCGCTGCCGATGCGGCGGCCGAACGGTCACCCGCATGCCCGCCGGCGCAAGATGGTGATGGTGCAGCCAGGACAGAGGCTCGGCCAGGGCGGAAATCTCTGTGCCATGAAAGCTAGCGACACCGAAAAGCACCTCGATCCGGCGTTCCAGCACATAGTCGGCAAGCCCGTTCCACAGATGAAACATCGCCGCCCCGCCGCGATGGTCGACGTGGACGCAAGAGCGGCCAAGCTCCAGAAGCCGGCGGCCCGAGGCGAGAAGCGGGGTCAGGTCATATTCGCCTTCCGAATAGAAATGCCCCGCCGCCGCACGGCGATCGCCAGGCAGCACCCGGTAGGCCCCGATCACATGATCAAGCCGTGCCGGGTCGCGCCGGCGGTCCACCAGCACCAGGTGATCGAAGAACGGATCGAAGGCGTCGCGCTCCAGCCGGGCCGCGTGGTCGACCAGCGGGCCGTCGCCGCCCAGTTCGGCCACGAAAACCTCGTAGCGCAGGCGTTGCGCGCCCGTCAGGTCCTCGGCCGCAACGGCAAGCCGCAGGGAATAGGGAGAGTCGTCAGCGGTCATGATTTCGCTCGGTCCGGCCCGACTGACTTAGTCGCCGGCTGTTGCCTTTGCAACCACAGCTTGGCGGGCCCAAAGCTTGCGACACACTTGCCAGTTGTATTTCGATTGCCGGTCCGCACTAATGCCGCGAGCCGTCGAAATCTGGAACAAGGTCAATGCGCTTGCTGTCAATCACCACTTTTCCGGCATGTTCGAAATTCACCGTCACCCGCGCCCCCACCACCGACTGCACCTGACCCAGGCCCCAGTCATCCCGCGCCGGGTGGCGCACCAGCATGCCCGGCTCCAGCACTGCGTTCATCCTTGCCCTCAATTCCGGTTCCAGCATGTCCGATACGCCCGACCTTTCTGCCTTGATCGCCTCGCGCATCTGCCACGACCTTATCAGCCCGATCGGGGCGATCGGCAACGGGGTAGAACTGCTGACGATGGAGCCCGGCGGGGCGATGCGTCCCGAATTCGCCCTGATCGCCGACAGCGTGGCGCATGCCAACGCGCGGATCCGCTACTTCCGCATCAGCTTTGGAGCGGCATCCAGCGAACAGCGCCTTGCAAGGACCGAGGTCCTGTCGGTCCTGACCGACCTTGGCCGTGTCGGGCGGATCACCTATGCCTGGACCAGCCAGGGCGACCTTTCCCGGCGCGAAGTGCGGCTGGTGTTCCTGCTTTTGCAATGCCTTGAGACCATGCTGCCCTATGGCGGCCGGGTCGAGGTCACGCAGGCCCCCTCCGGCTGGGCGCTGCGCGCCGAGGCCCAGCGCATGAAGATCGATCCGGCTCTGTGGGACCTTCTGACCAACCCGAAATCCGCGCTTCGGGTGGAAGCCGGTCAGGTGCATTTCGCTCTGGCCGCGCGTGACCTTGCGGTCCTTGGGCTGGATCTTCAGGCCGAGATCGGGCCGACCGAAATCCGCCTTACGGTCTGATCGCACCGTCCCCAGTCACCAGATACTTGAAGCTGGTCAGCTGTTCGGCCCCGACCGGCCCGCGCGCATGCATCTTGCCGGTCGCGATCCCGATTTCCGCACCCATCCCGAACTCGCCCCCGTCGGCGAACTGCGTGCTGGCGTTGCGCATCAGGATGGCACTGTCCAGCCGTTCGAAGAACCGCGCGGCCGTGGCGTCGTTTTCGGTCAGGATGCTTTCGGTGTGGTTCGATCCGTATTTGCGGATATGGGCAATCGCCGCGTCCACCCCATCGACCAGCTTGGCCGCGATGATCATGTCCAGGAATTCGCGCCCGAAATCCTCGGGCGCGGCGCGCGTGGTGCCGGGGATCTTCAGAAGCTCGCCTTCGGTGCGCACTTCAACGCCCGCCTGCAACAGGTCCTCGATCAGCACCGCGCCATGTTTGGTATAGAACTGCCAGTCGATCAGCAGGCATTCGGCTGACCCACAGACACCGGTGCGGCGGGTCTTTGAGTTCAGCAGCACACGGCGGGCCTTTTCAAGGTCGGCGTCACGGTCGGCGTAGACGTGGCAAATGCCCTCCAGGTGGGCAAAGACCGGCACCCGCGCCTCGCGCTGGACCAGGCCGACCAGCCCCTTGCCACCGCGCGGCACGATGACGTCGATCCAGTCGGTCGCCTGCAGCATCGCGGTCACCATGTCGCGGTCGCGGGTGGGCACGAACTGGATCGCCGCCTCAGGCAGGTTGGCCGAGCGCAGGCCCGCCACCATGCAGGCGTGCAGCGCGGTCGAGGTCTCGAAGCTTTCGCTCCCCCCCCGCAGGATGACGGCGTTCCCGGCCTTCAGGCACAGCGCCCCGGCATCGGCGGTCACGTTCGGGCGGGATTCGTAGATGACGCCGACCACGCCCAGGGGGGTCGCCACCCGCTGGATGTGCAGCCCGTTCGGGCGGTCCCATTCGGCCAGCACGCGGCCCACAGGATCCTTCTGTTCGGCAATCTGGCGCAGCGCATCGACGATGCCGCGCAGGCGGTGGTCGTCCAGCCGAAGGCGGTCAAGCATTGCCGGGCTCAGGCCCTTCTGCACGCCTGCGTCAAGGTCCAGCGTATTGGCATCCAGGATCGCTTCGCGCTGCTGCCAGACGAAATCAGCCGCCGAGATCAGGGCGGTGGCCTTACGTTCGGACCCGGCAAAGGCAAGCTCTGCCGCCGCCGCGCGGGCCTTCCGGCCGATCTCGGTCATCAGGTCAGTGAACTGGCCGTCCATTGCGCTTCCTTTCCGTCCGGGTGGCGGAGTTTTCGAAAACTCCGCACCGGAAATTTCAAAATTTCCGGTCCGATTTCATCGAAGAAATCGGCACCTTAAACCACCATGTCATCCCGATGCACCAGCGCCGCGCGGCCCTGATAGCCGAGAATCGCCTCGATCTCGCCGGACCGGTGCCCGGCGATCTTCTTGGCCTCGACGGCAGTATAGCGCACGAGGCCCTTGCCGAGAACCACGCCTTCGGGCGACAGGATCGCCACCGGCTCGCCCCGCCCGAAGCTGCCGGTCACCTTGGTCACCCCGGCCGGCAGCAGGCTTTTGCCGGCGCGCAGTGCCGTCACGGCCCCTGCGTCCAGCACCAGCTCGCCCTTCGGCTTCATCGCGTTGATCCAGCGTGTGCGCGCGACCTGCGGGTCGGCCTGCGCCACGAACCAGGTCCGCGCCGCCCCGTCAGCCAGCGCCTGCAGCGGCCGCAGCACTGATCCCTCCATGATCGCCATCGCACAGCCACCCGCAACGGCGGTCTTGGCAGCCAGAAGCTTGGTCTTCATCCCGCCCTTGGAGAGGCCCGAGATCGGGTCACCCGCCATCGCCTCGATCTCGGGGGTGATCGTCTCGACCACGTCGAAGCGCGTGGCTGCGGGATCTTCCTTCGGGTTGGCGGTGTAGAACCCGTCGACATCGGACAGAAGGATCAACTGATCCGCCCCCGCCGTCACCGCGATCTGCGCCGCCAGACGGTCGTTGTCGCCAAAGCGGATCTCGTCGGTGGCCACGGTGTCGTTCTCGTTCACGATCGGCACGACGCCGAGGCCCAGCAGCGTCTCCATCGTCGCGCGGCTGTTCAGATAGCGGCGGCGATCTTCGGTGTCTTCCAGCGTTACCAGCACCTGCGCGGTGGTGATGCCGTGGGGGGCGAGTACTTCCTCATAGGCGCGCGCCAGCCGGATCTGGCCCACAGCCGCAGCCGCCTGCGACTGTTCCAGGGTCAGGACCCCGTCGCCAAGGTTCAGCACCTTCCGGCCAAGGGCGATGGACCCGGAGGAGACGAGGACGACATCCACCCCGCGCGCCTTGGCCTCGGCCACGTCCAGCGCAAGGGCGGACAGCCAGGCCTGTTTCAGCCCGGTCCTGCGGTCCACCAGCAGGGCCGAGCCGATCTTGACGACCAGCCGCTTGGCCAGGCGGATGTCCGGGGCGGCCTGGGTCCGGTCTACGCCTAAGGCTGCCATGGGCCAGCCTCCACCACCGGAGCCTCGCCCTGAATGCGCGCGTAGATCACCCGCAACACGTCCTGCAATCCTTGACCTGACACACCCGAGATCACCAACACCGGCCCGCCGCTGGCCTTTTCCAGCGCCTTGCGCCGGGTGGAGATGGTCGCCTTGTCCAGCGCGTCGCATTTGTTCAGCGCCACGACTCGCTGCTTGTCGCCAAGGAAGTCGGAATAGGCTTCCAGTTCCGTCACGATGGTGCGGTAGTCTTTCGTGATGGTCGAGGAGGTGCCGTCGACGAGGTGCAAAAGGACCTTGCAGCGTTCGACATGCGCCAGGAACTGCGTGCCAAGGCCCCTGCCCTCGGATGCGCCTTCGATCAGGCCGGGAATGTCGGCCATCACGAACTCATGCCCGTCGATGCCTACGACGCCAAGGTTCGGGACCAGCGTGGTGAAAGGGTAGTCGGCGATCTTCGGCCGCGCGTTCGAAGTTGCGGCAAGAAAGGTGGACTTGCCGGCGTTCGGCAGGCCCACCAGCCCCGCATCGGCGATCAGCTTCAGGCGCAACCAGATCGTCCGCTCGATCCCCTCCTGCCCTGGGTTGGCACGGGCGGGGGCGCGGTTGGTCGAGGACTTGAACTGCAGGTTCCCCCAGCCGCCGTTGCCGCCTTGCGCCAGCTTTACCCGCTGGCCGACCCGGGTCAGGTCGGCAAGGACGGTTTCCTCGTCCTCGTCCAGGATCTCGGTCCCCAGCGGCACTTTCAGAACGATGTCGTCGCCCGACTTGCCGGTCTTCTGGCTGCCCATGCCGGGCTGGCCGGACTTGGCGAAGAAGTGCTGCTGGTAGCGGTAGTCGATCAGGGTGTTCAGCCCTTCCACCGCCTCGGCCCAGACCGACCCGCCGTGGCCGCCGTCGCCGCCATCGGGGCCGCCGAATTCGACGAACTTCTCGCGCCGGAACGACACGCAGCCGGCCCCGCCGCCGCCAGAGCGGATGTAGACGCGGGCAAGGTCGAGGAACTTCATCGGACGGGCTTTCGGGACGGGATCAGAGGCAGGGGATACAGGAAGCGGCGGCGATGCTCAAGCAGGCTGGCGGCCAGGACCTGTCCACAGTGGACAGTCGATCCAGGGTCAATGAAATCAATATCTTGCGTTCTGACATTTACCGGGGCTTTACCATCTTTCGCGCCTTGGACGGCATCATCGACGATCAATCGGGCTTTGACCACTGCGCCGTGACGATCGCTCCGTCGGGGTCGGTGGCGAAGTAGGAGACATGCCGGACATGCGGGGTGTCCCGGGCCTTCACGGCGGCCGGACGGCGGATCAGAGGCGTGCCGCCATCCGTGCCTTGAGGCGCGACAAAGACTCGGGCGTGATGCCCAGGTAGGAGGCAAGATGCATCTGCGGCACCTGGGCAACCACATCGGGAGATGCGTCGGCCAGTGCGATGTAGCGCTGTTCCGGGGTCTGGGTCAGGAAGGCGATCTCTCGATCTTCCTTTCGCACATAGAGGCGCTCTGCCAGCACACGCCCCAGCCGCTGCCATTCGGGATCGGCGTCGTAAAGTCCGGTCAGCTGCCGGAAGGACCATCTGGATACGACGCAGTCCGTGACGGCGGCAATTCCGACCCGCGCGGGCTGCCCGGTGACCGCGCTGCCGAAGGACAGCGCAAAGGTGGGCGCAGGGGAAAAGTCCTTGGTTATATCATCGCCGCTTTCCGGCAGGATCAGCATGTACCGGATCGTGCCGCTGTGGACGAAGTACAGCGGATGGCTGGTATCCCCCAGTTCTGCAAGAAAGCCACCGCGCGCAACGACCGTGCGTCGCGCCAATGCGATGAAGGCACGGACCTGCGGTGCCGGGGGTTGGGCAAAGCGCGCGATGTAGTCGGCGATCTGATCTGCGGGTTTGCCGGTCATCGAAAATCCGCGTTCTGCTTACCTGTCGTCAAGGGCCCGGTCCGCCCGGTGCGATAGCCTTGCCACAGGAACGTCTGAAGCAGAAAGGACCCTGTCGTGCCAGAGATAGCCGAAGTTACCGCGAAAGTCGCCCGGAATGCACCGCGCGGCGCGCCGGTCCTGCCCACCGCTTGGGCGGGCCTGTCGATCAGGCACGGCAGAACCGGCACGGAAGACCATGCAGAGGCACCCGCCCTGACGATCACCCGGATCACCCATGCCTGTGTGCTGATCCAATGGGCAGGCGGGGCGTTGCTGACCGATCCGTGGTTTTCCGAAAGGCCGCTATATCATCATGGCGAAAGCCTGCCATTCGGGGTCGCAGGACTGCCAGACCTGACAGCGGTCCTGAGCAGCATGAACCATTACGACCACTTCGACGTCACCGCATTCAGCGCCTATCGTGACCTTTCGGTCCCCATGGTGACCATCAAGGGCAGCAGCCAGGCCGTCGCGGCGAAATCAGCAGGCTTTCGCGATGTCCGGGACGTGGCGGCCGGGGCGTCCGTCACAATCGGCGGTGCCACGCTGCATGCGGTTGCGGCAAACGGCTTCGCCCCGGACACATTCCGGTACGAGCAGGCCTATGTCATCGAAGTTGCCGGCCGCACGATCCTGTTCTGTCCGCATTTCCTGAAGGACGAGGCGCTGTCAGGGGTGAAGGCGCGCTTCCCCAGGATCGACCTCGCCCTGCTTGGGATCAACGGGCTGCGCATAAAGCCGCTGCTCGGTCGCCAGATGAGCATGGATCCTGCCGATGCCGCCCGCGTCTGCGCCCGGCTGGATGTCGCGGTCTGCGTGCCCATCCATTATGCTTTCACGGGCGGCTGGTTCTCTTCGACGTTCCTTCTGTCGCACAAGGGCACCCCGACGCAGTTTGTCGAGGCCATCAGGCACCTGTCGCCGGGCACGACTGTGGTCACACTTGCGCCCGGTCAGCCGCTGTTGCCGGGCTGACCGGACCAGCGCGCGAAGATCGCCGATGCCAGGGGCGACCGGCGGCTAGCCCAGCTTGCGGATATAGGTCCAGGTCGGCACGGTCGTGCCCCGCGCGACCGAAAAGCTTTCGGCGTCACCCAGATACTGAAAGCCTGCGTTGGTCAGCACCCGGGCCGAACCCGGATTGTCCTGAAACGCCTCGGCGAACATGGTCTTGTCGCCCTGCGGGTTCGCGGCGATCAGGGCCAGCACGGCCTCGGAGGCGATGCCATGGTTCCAGAACGCGGGGGCGACCCAGAAGGCGACCTCGGATTGGGCGCGGTCCATCTTCTTCAGCGAGATCACCCCCAGCACTTCGGGAAGGCCGAAACGGGTGCCGTCCATGACCCAGATGTCTTCGTCCGAGCCGGTTGCCATCGCACGGGCGCAGAAGGCCTCGGCAGCGCCGGGCGGCAAGGGATGCGGGATGCCCTGCGTCGCCTCGGCCACGCGCCGGTCCCCGGCGTAAAGCGCGAAGAGCCCGGAGTCGGACGGGCGCACCGGGCGCAAGGCGAAGCGTTCGGTCGCAATCTCGACCCGCGGGACGATTTTCTCCAGGATCATGGCTTCCCTCCTTTGAAGCGCATGTGGGGATTGTCGGTTACCCGTGCAATCGCCCGAATTCTTGGCCTTCGCGCGGTGACAAAGTGGCATGTCGCCGCAATCGTCCCGTTCGCCGGCCAGCAAAGGCGAAGGGGACCGGCCTTTCGGCCGATCCCCCCTCTACAATCCGATTGTAAAGGTTCGGCTTATTCGGCTGCCTGCACCAGAGGAAGCACCGAAATGAAGGTCCGGCCCTTGAGACCCTTCTTGAAGGTCACATGGCCCTCGACCGTGGCGAAGATGGTGTGGTCGGTGCCCATCCCCACGCCGGTGCCCGGGAACCAGGTGGTCCCGCGCTGGCGGCAGATGATGTTGCCGGGGATCGCGTGCTGACCGCCGAAGAGCTTGACGCCCAGACGACGACCGGCGCTGTCGCGACCGTTGCGGGATGAACCGCCTGCTTTCTTGTGTGCCATGGGGTGTTACTCCTGAACGGCCGCGGCCTTGGCGGCGCGCTTCGGTTTCTCGGCGGCCTGGGTCGCCGGGGCGGCCTTGGCGGCTTTCGCGGGCTTCTCGGCCTTGGCGGTGCCCGGTGCCTCATGTGCGACGACGCGGGCGGCGGCGGTGCCGGTGGCAGCCTTGACGCCCGACTTGTCGGCGCCCTTTTCCAGCACGTCGGTCACGCGAACCAGCGTCAGGTGCTGGCGGTGGCCCTTGGTGCGCTGGCTGGAATGTTTCCGGCGGCGCTTGACGTAGTGGATGGTCTTTTCGCCCTTGATCTGGTCGATGACCTCGGCCTGGACGGCCGCGCCTGCGACCATCGGCACGCCGATCGTGGTGCCAACCATCAGGATCTCGTTGAACTGGATCTTTTCGCCAGCGACGGCATCAAGCTTTTCAACGCGCAGAACGTCACCCGCCTGCACCTTGTATTGCTTGCCGCCGGTCTTGAGGACCGCAAACATGGGTCGTTTCCTTCTCTTGCTCCGCGCCCTCTGGCCCCCCTTTCGGGGCGTTCCCGGGAGTTTCCTCCGCCTCGGACAGCGCGCCCTTCCGGGCGTTATGAATGAATGCCCCGGCGAAGGAGACCCCTCGCCGGGTTGCGCGCTTATGCGGTGAAGGCCTGCGGCTGTCAAGCCCGCCGGGTCAGATATCCTGACCCAGCATGGCCGCCCCTGCAGCGCGGCCCAGATCGCGCGAAACGCCACTGAACGTCGCTTCGAAGGCCGCGAAAAGCGCTGCGTTCAGCCGCTGCCCGGCCGGGCTTTCCCAGAATGCGATGTAGCTGTCCAGTTCGGCCTCGGTCAGCGGGTCGTAGGCCAGCCCGAGGTAGGCGTGCAGCCAGGTCTGCGTGTCATCGCGGATCTGCGCTTCCTGGCCCCAGACCTGGGACAGAAGCTCGTCCTGCGGCAGGCGCAGGCCATTGACCCCGGTTTCGTTCAGCCCGGTCAGGAAGGCAAGGTTGCCCGAGAGCCCCCCGGCGACGTTCATCTCCAGAAGATCGCCTGCCGCGATGAAGCGGTCGATCTGCCGGGCGCGCGGATCGCGGCCGGAACGGCGCTTGTCCGCCGCGACCCGGGCCGCCTCTTCGGTCGCCGTGTCAAGAAACGCGCGGCGCGCCTCGATTTCAAGCATCAGGATACGGCTGCCAAGGCCGGAGGCGAAGAAGGAGTCGATCTCGGCCAGCGCCCCGGCATCGCCGGCAAGGGACAGGCGCAGGACCTGGTTGAACCGCGCGCGCAGGCGGCGCGGCGCGTGGATCCGCGCGACCTCGGCCGCCCAGCCAGGACCGCCGCCGCCGGGGAACATCTCGGCCTCCAGTGCGGCACCATAGGCGAGGCCCTCCTGGTGCAGCACGTCGAAGAGGGCATCCAGCTGCATCACCTCGCCGAGGCGCGAGATGGTGATGGTCGTGGGTTCGCCCGTGAGTTCGCCCGTGGGTTCGCCCGTGGTTTCGCCCGTGGTTTCGCCCGTGGTTTCGACGGTAGTCTGGGCCAGAGCCGGCAGAGCCAGGCCCAGCAGGACGGCAAGTGCGAGGCGTGGCAGAAACATCCCGATGTCCTTCCGATGGGCGAACCGTGCCCGACAGGTAGCCCCATCCCCGGGACTTGCCAAGCCGGGCCGTCCGCAACTGCCCGTGATCGGCTGCGCGGCCGCATCGCTTCGGCGGATTGGCCCTTGCGCATTGTGCATCGCCCGGCTACATCGCCGCCCACAGACGACCCCTGAAGCGCGGAGAGGTGGCAGAGTGGTCGAATGCGGCGGTCTCGAAAACCGTTGTCGGTTTGCGCCGACCCAGGGTTCGAATCCCTGTCTCTCCGCCACTTATCCTTGATGGAGTCCGGCAAACTGGGGCCTTGTGGTGCCCGGCTGGCAGGCCTCCGCGTGTTTGGGAACGCCTCGCGGTGACCAGGCCGGCCCGCCTTGGCGGCCTGCATCCAATGTCATCGTGACCGCCCGCCTCGCGCGGTCGGACCGGACCGGAGTTTTCAGACGGGGGTCCGGTCCGGAACCTGGCGGATCAGACCGGGAAAGCCTGGTCGGGCGGCGCGAAAATCGATCTTCTTTGCTGGACTTGGCGGGCGGACAGGCTAGGATTTGCGCCTGGAAGAAACCGATTTGCTTCATCGCCATAAGGCCACCAGCGGGGTGGCCGGCATGTCGTGAAATTCAACGAGAGAGATTGCTCCATGGCCAGTCCGGACTTATCCGAAGCGGATCGTTCCCTGCAACCGGAAGATGCGTCTGGCGGGATCACGGCGCAGGTTGCGCGCAGTCAGCCGCCTGTCGGGTCGGCCTTGCCCCCGGAGAGCGGACGCTCACGGATCATCACGCTGGTCCTTGTCGGCCTGCTTGCGGTCTTTCTGCTGCTGCTGGTCGCGATGAACCAGCGCACGCCCTACACCTCGGAAGCGGTTCTGAAGGCGCCGGTGATCGGGATCGCGGCCAATGTGTCGGGCGACATCGTCGCGGTCGGCGTGCGCGACAACCAGAAGGTAAGTGCGGGCGACCTGCTCTTCCAGATCGACCCTGCCCTCTTCGAAACCGCGTTGAAGGCGACGACGGCGCAGCTGGACTACACGATCCAGCAACTGGGCGCCGAGGCGACGGGGCTTGGCGCTGCCGAGGCGGCGGTTGTGCAGGCCAGGGCCAGGCTGGGGGACGTGGAACAGCAGACCATCCGTGCCGAAGAGCTGTTCAGCCGCGGAATCACCGCACGGGCTGCGGTGGACACCGCGCGGGCCAGTCTTGCAGCGGCCGAGGCCAGCCTGCTGGCGGCCGAGGCACAGCTGGCGCAATCGCGTGAGCGACTGGGCCCGCAGGGCGAGGACAATCCGCAGTTCCAGACCGCCGCTGCGCAGCGCGAAAAGGCGCAGATCGACCTGATGCATGCGCGGGTCGTGGCCCCGGTGGACGGGATCGTCACCAATACGGTGCTGTCGGTCGGCCAGTTCGTCGGTGCGGGCCAGCATGTGGCGACGGTCATCGATACCGCCAGCGTCTGGATTGTCGCCCAGATCCCGGAAAACACGCTGGGCCGCATCCAGCCCGGCGATCCGGTCGATATCGTGCTGGACGTGGCTCCGGGCCGGATCTTCAAGGGCGTGGTTCAAAGCAGCAGTTCGGGCGTGGAGCAGGTCATCGCGGCGGGCCTGCAGGGCGACTTGCCCAACCCGGTCACCCGGCGGGTCTGGCTGCGCGACGTGCAGCGCATTCCGGTGCGGATCGAGTTCGTGGATCTTGACCCCGCCGTGGCCATCCGCGCGGGTGCCCGGGCCAGCGTGACGATCTACACCGCCGATGCGGGGATCGTGAGGCCTTTCGCAAGGGCCTGGATGTGGACGGTGGCCTATGTCCGCTTTGCGTTCTGATCCGCCGGTCCATGCTCTTGCGCTGCGGGTGGCACTGGGGTTTGCCGCCTCTCTGACCATCGCCGAGGGCTGGGATCTTGAGTTCAGCTTCCTGGCGGCGCTGGTCGGGGCGACGCTGGCGATAGGCCCCGCCCTGTCGGTGCTGGCGCTGGTGATCCTGCCGCCGCTGGCCTGGCTGATGGCGACGGTGTCGGTGCTGCTGGTCGAGGCTTTTGCCACCTCGGTGCCGCCGGCGTTTCTGCTGGTAACGGTGGCCTGCCAGTGGCTTGGCTTCAAGTTGTCGGCCCGGTCGGACCGGATGAATGTCATCGGGCTTCTGATCCTGGTGCTGTCCTGCGTGATCCCGCTGCGATTGCTGGCCTACCCCGAGGTCACCGACATGGTCGTGCATGATCTGGTGTCCAACGTGCTGGTCGGGGTCGGCGTGGCCTTCGTGCTGGGCCTGTTGCTGGCAGGGCCGGAAGAGCCGGCCGAACCCGCCCCGCGCCATGAGGTGCTGCCGCCGCTGACCGCTGCCATCGTGCTGATGCTTGGGGCCTTTCTGGTCTGGGTATTCGAACCCCCGGCCCCCGGGGCGGTGATGGTCGGGGCGATCATCACACTGCGGGCTGATCTTCGTCCGGGTTTTCAGGTGGCGCGTGACCGGATCATCGGGGCGCTGGTTGGCGGCGTGCTGGCGGTCGTGGCGGCGACGGTGATGGGGCTGGCCCCGGTGCTGCCGACGCTTTTCTTGGTGCTGATGGTGGTGGCCTGGCCCTTGGCACTGCGTATCGTGCAGGACGGGCCCTGGCAGGGGGCGGCGATCAAGTCGCTTTATGCGGTTGGGATTCTGGTCGGCGAAGGCTTCTCGCCGCTCTTTGAAGACACGGGAGAGCGGCTGGGCATCCGCATCGTCGGGGTGTTCATCGGCTTGCTGTTTGCGATGGCCGCCATCGCCCTGCTGGGGCGGCGCAATCCGCCGGTTGCCCAGCCGCTGCCCTGACGGCGGCCCTGGGGGCCGCCATCAGGTTTCGTGTCAATACTCGTTGAACATCGTCTGGATTTCTGCCGCGTCGCTGGTTTTCGTCAGCGCCAGCATCAGCAGCACCCGCGACTTGGCCGGGTTCAGCTCACCCGAGGCGACGAAGCCCAGGGCATCGTCATCCACCTCGTTGTTGCGATAGACGATCCCTGACGGCAACCGCGTGCTGCGCACCACGACGATCCCCGCCTTGGCTGCCGCCGTCAGCGCGTCCAGCGCCGGGGTGGTCATGTTGCCGTCGCCGACCCCGGCGATGACCAGACCCTTTGCCCCCAGCTTGATCGCCGCGTCGATCAGGTCGGCGTTCATGCCGGCATGGCCGTAGATCACATCCACGCGCGGCAGGTCGGTCAGCCCATCGATGCTGAAGGCGCTGGCCATGCCCTGCTTCTTCTCGGGCATCGCGAACCAGGTGATCGCCCCGGTGTTGGTCAGACCGGCCGGGCCGCGGTTGCCGCTTTGAAAGGTCTGGACATCGGTGGTGTTCAGTTTCGCCACGTTGCGGGCATAGTGGATCTGGTCGTTCAGCACGACCAGCACCCCGCGCCCGACCGCGCCCGGATTGATCGCGGCGGACACCCCGTTGAACAGGTTGCTTGGCCCGTCCGCGCTGATCGCCGTGGCCGGGCGCATCGAGCCGACCATGATGATCGGCTTGGTGGTCCTGGTCACGAGGGACAGGAAATAGCTGGTCTCCTCCATCGTGTCGGTACCGTGGGTGATCAGCACGGCGTCCGTCTCGGGCGAGGCCACAACCTCGGCCAGGCGGCGGGCAAGGGTCAGCCAGACCTGATTGTTCATGTCCTGGCTGCCGATGTTCACCACCTGCTCGCCGGTGATCACGGCCAGCTTGTCCAGGTTCGGCACCGCCGAGATCAGGTCCTTGATGTCGAATGACCCGGACTTGTAGCCGTATCCCCCGTCTTCGGCCTGGGCACCGGCGATGGTGCCGCCGGTGGCCAGAACGGTGATCCGGGTCGTGCCCTGTTCGGCCGGAGCGCCGGCAGTGCCGCTGGCGATGAAGGCCGCGAATGACGCGATCAGGCGCGGCCTTTTCATCCAGCTTTCCTTGCGTTCGCCGTAGCGGCGCAGGTCACTTTGCCTTGCTGGCTTCGAAGTCGGCGACATAGCCCGCCGCCACGGCGCGGATCGCCCGGCCGATATCGTCGTAGACATGTTCCGGCAGGTTGGCGAAGGACACCCGCACCGACCAGGCCGGTGCATCGAAGCCGCTGCCATTCAACAGCACGATGCCATGATCTTCGGCAAGCTTGAACACCGGGTCGAGCGGGTGGACGTTCTTCTTGACCCAGTCGACGACCTCGTCCCCGATGTACTTGCGCATCCAGAATTCGAAATCGATCAAGCCATAATAGAAGTCATAGTGATCATTCGGCCCGACCTCGATGCCCAGCCCTTCGATGGTGGCGCGCACGCGGTTCTTCACGATGCCGATGCAACCTTTCTGGTAGTCCTTCTTCGCATCCATCAGTTCGGACAGCGAAAACAGCATCATCATCACCTGCTGCGGCAGCGACAGGCCTGCGGTGTGGTTCAGTGCCACATCCCGGCTGTCGGCCACGATCCGGTCGATGAAGCTGATGTCGCGCGGATGCAGTGTCAGCGCGGCATAGCGTTTGTCGAGCGCCTTGAGGGTTTCTTCCGGCAAGGCGGCGATCAGCTTGTTGAAGACGTTGTCCTCGTGGACCGCGATAGTGCCAAGCCGCCAGCCGGTGCAGCCGAAATACTTGCTGTAGGAGTAGACCCCGATGGTGTTGTAGGGAAACGCGCCCAGAAGGCCGCGGAAGCCCGGCACGAAGGTGCCGTAGACGTCGTCCGTCAAAAGGATCAGGTCGGGGCGCTTTTCCAGAATCTCGCCGATCTTGGCGATCACCGCATCCGACAGCGCGATGGCGCTGGGGTTGCCGGGGTTGACCAGGAAGAACGCCTTGATCTTGGGGTCCAGCAGCTTGTCGAGTTCCGCGTCGCTGAACTGGAACCCGTTCTCTTGCGTTGCGCGGATATCGACGATGTTCAGCGCGTAGTCCTCAAGATGCGGCATCTCCAGATACGGCGTGAAGATCGGCACACCCAGGGCGATGGTATCGCCGGGGTTCAAGAGCCGGTTCGATTTCATTGTCTTGAAGATATAGCACATCGCAGCCGTGCCGCCTTCGACGGCATAGATGTTGAACTTGCCCGCAGGCGCAGGATCGCCGCACATCGCCCATTGCAGGTATTCGCGCACGATCTGTTCGTTGTGAACCAGCATCCGGTCGGGGACCGGATAGTTGTCGCCGATGATGCTGTCGATCAGCTCATGCACGAACTTGTCGGGGTCAAAGCCGAAGTGGTTGATGGCCCAGGGCAGCATTGCCGACAGCATTGATGCCCCCGGCAAGGCGGCATTGGCCGCAAGCCAGGCTTCGGCCCGCGCGGCGATCCCCGGAGCTTTCGGCATCCCGCCGATCCCCGGCGGCAGGTCCATCACCCGCTTGCTTTCGGTCAGCGCGAAATGGCCAAGCGTGAAGAACGCCTCACGCGGGGCGGTGGCGATCCAGTTCGGGTTGCCGCGCCCGGCGTTGATGTAG
>JANNXX010000091.1:0-5599 GCA_031409795.1 Rhodobacterales bacterium | reverse complement strand
GACATCGGCGGCGGCTCGACCGAGCTGGTCTGGATCGACCTGTCCGCCGTGCCGCCGCTGGAACGGCCGCGCGCGATCATGCGGCTGCACATGGGGTTCAATTCGCAAGGTGAAGGCGCGGTGGCGCGGGTGGTGGACTGGATCTCGGTGCCGCTGGGGGTGGCGACGCTGAAGGACCAGTTCGCCGATGTCGACGACGACGCCGCCCGCTTTGCGCTGATGAGCTGGTTCTTCGAAGAGAACCTGGCCAGCTTCAGCCCGACCAACGCCGAAAACCGCCGTGCCGGGTTCCAGATCATCGGCACGTCCGGTACGGTGACGACGGTGGCGGCCAGCTTCCTGAACCTCAAGCGCTATGACCGGGCCAAGGTGGACGGGCTGCAGATGTCCAGCGACCAGATCGACCTGGTCATCCGCGAATATGTGGCGCTTGGCCCCGAAGGCCGGCGCACCGATCCCCGCATCGGCCGCGACCGCCATGCGCTGATCATGTCCGGCGCGGCAATTCTGCAGGCGATGATGCGCATCTGGCCGACCGACCGCTTGTCGGTGGCCGACCGGGGCCTTAGGGAGGGGCTTCTCTACGCACAGATGAGCGCGGATGGCGTGCTGGAAGACGGGCCCTACACATGACGACGGAAAAGCCGACCTCGGGTCGCGGCCAGCGTGAGCTGCGGGTGCGGGTGAAGACCGCCAAGGGGCGCAAGCTGTCCTCCACCCTCTGGCTGGAGCGGCAGCTGAACGACCCTTACGTGATCCGGGCGCGGAAAGAGGGCTACCGTGGCCGCGCAGCCTACAAGATCCTGGAACTGGATGACCGCTACGGCTTCTTCAAGCCCGGCGCGCGGGTGGTGGACCTTGGCTGTGCGCCGGGGGGCTGGTGCCAGATCGCGGTGGACCGGGTGAACGCACTGGGGCAGAACCCGAAAAAGCCGGTCGGCAGTGTGCTGGGGATCGACCTGCAGGAGGTCGAGCCGATCGCGGGGGCCGACATCCACCAGCTGGACTTCCTGGCCGATGAGGCGGATGCGCTGGTCAAGGGCTGGCTGGGCGGGCGCGCCGATGTGGTGCTGTCGGACATGGCGGCGGCGGCCAGCGGCCACAAGGGGACCGACCATCTGCGCATCGTCGCCCTGGTCGAGGCGGCGCTGGCCTTTGCCTTCGACGTGCTGCAAGACGACGGCACCTTTGTCGCCAAGGTGCTGGCGGGCGGGGCCGAACACGAGATGCAGACGATGCTGAAGAAGAACTTCCGCAAGGTCGCAAACGTCAAGCCGCCTGCCAGCCGCGCCGACAGCTCCGAGAAATTCGTCGTGGCAATGGGGTTTCGCGGGCGCGAGGTCGACGGCGGTGAAGGGCAGGGCGGGGTCTGAGGCGGAGCCTCCTCGTTCGACTTCGTCTCCTCGTCGGAGGGGCGCGAGGAGTGACGAAGTCATCGACGAGCCGATGAAAAAGGCGCCCGAAGGCGCCGCTTTTTCAAAGCTTGTTCGAGTTCAGCCGCCCCAGCTGCGCACCGGACCGCAATCCATGTGGACGAAGTTCGACCGTGAATACTTGCCAACCCCGCCGGACGCGCAGGCCGCCGCAGCCTTGGCCATCTGCCCGACCGACCGCGACTTCAGCCGCAGGTCCGCCGCCTGGCCCTGCATGTGCAGCGAGTTCTTCGCCACGCCGCGCGACTTCGACCGCAGCATCGCGTTGGTCTTCGGGCAGCGATAGCCCGACAGCAGCATGTAAGGCTCGCTCACGTCCATCAGCCGGTGCGAGGCCGCCATGATGTCAACAGTCCGCATGTCCATCTTCATGCTGTCGTTCGACCGCCAGTCGCGCATGAAGTAATTGATTTCCTTGACGACTTCGGGGATATACTCCCCCTCGATCCAGTAGATCGTGTCGATGCTTTCACCGGTGCGTCCGGAATACATCCGGATGCGGCGGATATCGCCAGAGCCTTTCAGCAGGCCGAAAGCACTGGTGCAGGTGGGGGCGGCAATCACCGCCGTTGCTGCGAACGCGCCCAGCAAGCCGCGGCGCGTGACACCCATAGTCGTTTGGTCGGTCATTCTGACGCCTGTCCCCGTAGCTGTCTTCGACTGCCTTCGTGCAGCCTTTGTGCAACTTCTTCCCCAAGTGCCCGCATCTTATGGCACAGGTCGAATCGAAGCCCAAGCACAGTCTGCGCGTGTGCTGGCCACCTCACACGCAATCGGCAAAAAATTGCTGAACGACCTCGAAACTTGCGCGATGTGGCTGGATTGCAGCGGTTTTGCCGCCAACCCTTTCCAGATTGGAAACAATCGCGGGTTCGTTGCGGATTTTCGGGTTTGTGAATGGACAGCGCCCCCGATTTGCGGCGAAATGCCCGAAAGGCTGGATCACCGGCCAAGTCCTTGAGTTTGGTGCCTGAATGGTCTTCGCCCTGCGCCCCGTCTTCGCCCTGCGCCCCGTCTTCGCCCTTCGCGCCATGGTCCTTGCAACTGCGCTGGGTCCGCTTTCGGCCGGGGGCGGGTCGGCCCAGGCGACCGCCCTGGCCCAGGGCACGGCCTTTGCCCAGGCGCTGGCGACCGCCGCAAGCGAAGATTCGGTGATTGCCGACTGGTACCGCGCCAGCGGCTACCAGACCCTCTGGACCGGGGCGGCCGACGCCGACCGCCGCGCGGCGCTGCTTGCGGCGCTTGCGACGGCGCCGGACCACGGGCTGCCGGTTGCCCGCTATGACGTCGCGGTCCTGCAGGCGGCGCTGCAGGCGGCGCAAACCGAAGGCGACCGCGGCCGGGTCGAGATCGCCCTGACCCGGGCCTATCTGGCCTTCGCGCGGGACCTGACCTCAGGCGCGATCGACCCTGCGACCGTCGACAAGGGCATCGTGCGCGAGATCGCGGTCATCGACCCGGCGGTGCTTCTGTCGCGGATGGCGGCGGGGGATCCGCAGGCGGTTCTGGCCTGGCTTGTGCCGAAATCGCCGGCCTATCTGCAACTGATGAAGGCGCGGATCGGGCTGGAAGCCCGGATTGCAGCAGGCAGCTGGGGCGCGCCGGTTCCCGTGGCGGCCCTGGCCCCCGGCGACAGCGGCGCCGGGGTGGTTGCGCTGCGCGACCGGCTGGTCCGGATGGGCTATCTTGCGCCGACGGCCTCTGCGTCCTACGACCGGGCGATGGAAACCGCAGTGCGGGATTTCCAGATGAACCATGGGCTTGCGCCCGACGGCGCGGCGGGTGACAGCACCCTGATTGAGCTGAACATCGGCCCGGAAGAGCGGCTGAAATCCGTCCTCGTCGCGCTGGAGCGCGAGCGCTGGATGCACCATGACCGCGCGGCGCGGCACATCTGGGTCAATCTTGCCGATTTCAACGCCCGGATCGTCGATCAGGGGCGGGTGGTGTTCGAGACCCGCGTCGTCATCGGCAAGAACGTTCCCGACCAGCGCAGCCCCGAGTTTTCCGACCTGATGGAGCATATGGTCATCAACCCGTCCTGGGGGGTGCCGCGGTCGATCATCGTCAAGGAATACCTGCCGCTGCTGCAGCAGAACCCCAATGCCGTCGGCCATCTGCAGGTGATCGACGGGCGGGGCCGCGTCGTGCCGCGCGGATCGGTGAATTTCAGCGCCTACACCGCGCGCAACTTTCCCTTCGCGCTGCGCCAGCCGCCCTCGGACGACAACGCGCTGGGGCTGGTGAAATTCATGTTCCCGAACCCCTACAACATTTATCTGCACGACACGCCGTCAAAGTCGCTTTTCGCCAAGGAAGTGCGCGCCTACAGCCATGGCTGCATCCGGGTCGCCGATCCGTTCGACCTGGCCCACGCGCTTCTGTCGGTGCAATCGCAGGCTGCCGAGGCCGAGTTCGAGGCGCATCTGCAGACCGGCAATGAGACGACGGTCAAGCTGCTGGCGCCGGTGCCGGTGCATCTGGTCTATTTCACCGCCTATCCCGACGCAAAGGGCCGGATCGGCTATCGCCGCGACATCTATGGCCGCGACGCGGCGCTTTTCGAGGCGCTGGCCGCCGCCGGGGTGGAACTGCCGGGCGTTCAGGGCTAAGTCTTGCGCCCGAGAGGTTCCGGAGGCGCGCCATGGCCCATACGATCCGCGACATCGCCCGTGCCCTTGCCGCCGAGGCCGAAGGTGCGCTTGACCTTGTCGTGACCGGCGCGGCAGAGCCGCAGCTTGCCGGGCCGGACCAGATCGCGCTGGCGATGGACCCGCGTTATGGCGACGGGATCGGCAAGGGGCGGGCGCGGGCGGCAATCCTGTGGCCGGGGGCCGATTGGCGGGCGATGGGCCTGCAGGCCGCGATCTTTGCCCCGCGCGGGCGTCTGGCAATGGCGGGGCTGACCGCGCTGATGGACCCGGGGCCGGATCTGAGGCCTGGGCTGCATCCGATGGCGATTGTCGATCCCTTGGCCGTTCTGGGCGCGGGGGTGGCGGTCGGCCCCTTCGTGACCATCGGCGCGGGCGTGGTGATCGGGCCGGGCGCGCGGATCGCCAGCCACGTCTCGATCGCCGAAGGCGCGCGGATCGGGGCGGATGCGCTGATCCTGCAAGGTGCGCGGATCGGCGCGCGGGTGACCATCGGCGACAGGTTCATCTGTCAGCCCGGGGCCGTGATTGGCGCGGACGGGTTCTCTTTCGTCACGCCCGAAAAGTCCGGGGTCGAGGAGATCCGCGAGACGCTTGGGTCCCGGGCGGAAATCAAGGACCAGACCTGGATGCGGATCCATTCACTTGGTGCTGTAACCATCGGGGATGATGTGGAAATCGGCGCGAATGTCTGCATCGACCGGGGCACGATCCGCGACACGCAGGTCGGGTCGGGTACCAAGCTCGACAATCTGGTCCACATTGGCCACAACGTCCAGATCGGGCGCGACTGCCTGCTTTGCGGCCAGGTCGGCATTGCCGGATCGGCACGGATCGGCGACCGGGTGGTCCTTGGCGGGCAATGCGGGGTCAACGACAACATCTTCGTCGGCGATGACGTGATCGCGGGCGGGGCGACCAAGATCTTCACCAACGCTCCGGCGGGGCGGGTGCTTCTGGGCTATCCGGCAGTGAAGATGGAGACCCATGTCGAGATGCAGAAGGCCCTGCGCCGCCTGCCGCGTCTGGCGGCGCGGGTGGCAGCACTTGAGACCGGCGCGCCCCGCGCGCCCAAGACCGATTAGGCCTGGATATCGCCATGCCCAGCCGCAGCGAGATCGAGACCGAAGTGATCGCCATCCTGGCGACGCAGCTGCTGCTGTCGCCTGGCGACGTTCCGCCGGACGCAGGGATCCAGGCGCTGGGTCTTGACAGCCTGGGCAAGGTCGAGGCGATCTTCGCGCTGGAAGAACGCTTCGGCATCTCGATCCCGTTCAATGCGAACGAACCCGACCGGCCCGACTTCGACTTTGACAGCGTGCCGGGCATCGTCGCGGGTGTCGAAAGACTGATCGCGCAGACCGGCGGATGAGGCGGGTCGTCGTCACCGGCCTTGGCACGGTCAATGCGCTGGCCGGTGAGGTGCCGGGCACCTTTGCAGCACTGGCCGAGGGGCGCTGCGGCATCGGCCCTCTGACCTTTCGGGACGCCGACCGGCTGGCGATCCGCATCGGG
>JANNXX010000090.1:0-34842 GCA_031409795.1 Rhodobacterales bacterium | reverse complement strand
TCCCGGCGACAGCCGCCCGCCACATGTCCTGCGCACCCACACCAGCCCGGTGCAGATCCGCGCGCTGATGGCCCAGGGCGCCCCGATCCGCGTGATCGCCCCCGGCCGCGTCTACCGCATGGACATGGACCAGACCCACACCCCGATGTTCCATCAGGTCGAAGGTCTGGCGATCGACCGCGACATCAGCATGGCCAACCTCAAGTGGTGCCTGGAAGAGTTCTGCCGCGCCTTCTTCGAGGTCGACCGCGTCGAGCTGCGCTTCCGGGCGTCGCACTTCCCCTTCACCGAACCTTCGGCCGAGGTCGACATCCGCTATTCCAACGTCGGCGGCCAGCTGAAGATCGGCGAGGGCGACAAGTGGATGGAAATCCTCGGCTCCGGCATGGTCCACCCCAAGGTCCTGCAAGCCGCCGGAGTCGATCCGGCCCAGTGGCAGGGCTTTGCCTTCGGCATGGGCATCGACCGGATCGCCATGCTGAAGTACGGCATTCCAGACCTGCGCGCCTTCTTCGAGGCCGACCTGCGCTGGCTGCGGCACTACGGGTTTTCCGCGCTGGACGTGCCCGATCTGGCGGGTGGTCTGTCAACATGATCGGACGCGGCGATGTCTGATCCCTATGACGAAGACCTCGCCGCCCGCAAGCACACCGCCGCGCATGATCCGGCCTTTCCGGCGCGGCGTGAAGCGGCCCATGCTGCCATCGTTGCGGCGCTGGCCGAAACCCTTGAACCCCTTGGCTACACGTTGAAAGGCAGCACCTTCAGCCGCACCAGCCCGCAAGGCAAATCTGCCGTCCACCTGCAGCGCAGCCGCTACGGCTGGGACGCACAGATTGTCCTCCGTTTCGTCACCCCCGACGGCGGCCCCCCCGATCACCCTGACTGGCCCGAGGACAATGACCTCACCCTGCGGGACTTTGCCGAAGACCCCCCCCGCGACCCCGGCACGCTTGCCTTCGTCGATGTCCTGGACGACCCCGCAACCCTTGCCTTCGCCCTTGACCTCCTCACCACTCGCGCGCTCCCGTGGCTTGACGCCCTGCACGACCCTTAGCCCTTTCATTCTGGCCCAAATATCCCCGCCGGAGGCTCTTTCTTCCGGCGCAACTGCCTGTTGCCTCGCGCGCCCCCGCCGCCTAGCCTGCCCTTGAAACGGAAAGGCCACAGGCGATGACCGACCATGTCTCCACCCATCAGGCGGAAGAGGACGCCCGCAACGACCAGATCCTCATCTGGGTGGACGGCGCGCTGAAACCGAAGGCAGAGGCGGTGGTGTCGGTGTACGATTCCGGCTTCATGCTTGGCGACGGGGTCTGGGAAGGCCTCCGGCTTTACAACAACCGCTGGACTTTCATCGACGAACATGTCGACCGGCTGTTCGAGGCGGCGAAAGCCATCGACCTCGATATCGCGCGCACGAAGGCCGAGGTGATTTCCGCCGTATCAGAGACACAGGCGGCCAACAGCATGATCACCGATGCCCATGCCCGCCTGATGGTGACCCGCGGGGTCAAGACCCGGCCGTTCCAGAACCCCCGCCTGTCGCAACAGGGTCCGACCATGGTGATCATCATGGAACATTCGCGCCCGAACCTGCCCCGGCCGATCACCCTGGCCACCGTTCCGCATCTTCGCGGCCTGCCGATGACGCAGGACCCGAAGCTGAACAGCCACTCCAAGCTGAACTGCATCCTCGCCTGCATTGCCGCGCAAAAAGCCGGCGCGGACGAGGCGCTGATGCTGGATGTGCATGGCTTCGTGAACACCACGAACGCCTGCAACTTCTTCATCGTGCGGAAGGGCGCGCTTTGGACCTCGACCGGCGACTACTGCATGAACGGGATTACCCGCCAGAAGGTGCTGGACCTTGCCCGCGCGCACGGGATCACCGCCCATGAGCGGAACTTCTCGCTTGTCGACGCCTATTCCGCCGACGAGGCCTTTTTGACCGGCACGTTCGGCGCGCAGACGCCGGTGGGCGTGATCGACGGGCGCCAGATCGGAACCGGTCAGCTTGGCCCGGTGACCAAGCGCCTGCGCGGACTTTACAAAGAACTCGTTGGGGGCTGACAAATGCAGAAGATCGACCGCGACGGGACCCTGACCCGCCGCACCTTTCCACAGGTCGAGGAGTGCCTGCTTTCCGACCTTGCCGCCGGGTGCGAAACTCTGACAGATCCTGCCGACTATCCCCTTGCAGCGCGGGTGGAAAAGGGTGTCCTGATCTACGATTGCCGCTTGCTTGCTCCCCGCCTTGCCGACCCCGCCTTCGCCGACAACCTGCTGGCCGAATGGGCCGGGGCCTTCGCCGATGGCCCGGGCGTGATCGTGCTGCAGGGCGCCGAGACGGACCTGGCGATGATCGACCGCGCGTCCGACATCTTCCGGGGTCTGATCGACCGGCAGAACGCAGCCGGAACCGGCGGCGGCGACCATTTTGCCAAACCGGGCGCGAATGATCGGCTCTGGAACAGCCTGGAAAAGCATTGTCTGGCCGACCCGCAGAACTTTGCCCGCTACTATGCCAACCCGTTTCTTGCGCTTGTCTCGCAGGCCTGGCTCGGCCCCTACTACCAGATGACCGCGCAGTTGAACGTGGTGAACCCCGGAGGCGCTGCGCAATCCCCGCACCGCGACTATCACCTCGGGTTCCAGTCGGCCGAGGCCGTGGCCCGCTACCCCGCCCACGTTCACCGCTTCTCGCCGATGCTTACCCTTCAGGGCGCGCTGGCCCATGTCGATGCCAGCCTCGAGGCCGGGCCAACCCTTCTTCTCCCGCACAGCCAGAAATACGAGGCAGGCTACCTTGCCACGTCGCGCGCCGATTTCCGTGCCTATTTCGATGCCCACGCCGTGCAACTGCCGCTGAAGAAGGGCGACATGCTCTTTTTCTCACCCGCCTTGTTCCATGCCGCCGGAACCAACCGCACCAGCGATGTCAGGCGCATGGTCAACCTTTTCCAGGTCTCTTCGGCTTACGGCCGCGCGATGGAAGCCGTTGACCGCACCGCGATGTGCAAGGCGCTTTACCCGGCCCTGCTTGCCTTGAACCTGACCAGCGCGCAGGCCACCCACGCAATCGCCGCCACTGCCGAGGGCTACGCCTTCCCCACCAACCTTGACCGTGGCCCGCCGATCGGCGGCCTTGCACCCAAATCGCAGGCCGCACTTCTGCAAGAGGCGTTGTCCGCGCGCTGGGCCCCGGATCAGCTGAACACCGCCCTCGACGCGCAGGCTGCAAAGCGACTGCCATGAAGATTGCCATGTGGTCCGGCCCGCGGAACCTGTCCACGGCCCTCATGTACGCTTTCGCAAGCCGCCCCGACTGCACGGTCTGGGATGAACCCTTCTACGCCGCCTATCTTGCCACAACCGGCATTGATCATCCGATGCGGGCCGAGGTGATTGCGGCCGGATATCCTGATGCTGACAGGGTCGCGCGGCGCTGCATCGGCCCGGTCCCGGAGGGCAAGTCGGTCTGGTACCAGAAGCACATGACCATGCACATGGTCCCGGCATTCGACCGTGGGTTTCTGGGTGCCTTGACCAACGCCTTCCTGATCCGTCACCCGGCCCGCGTGGTCGACAGCTACCTGAAGAAGCGCGAATCGCCCGCGCTCGCCGACCTTGGTTTCCTGCAGCAGGTCCGGCTGTTCGACCACGTTGCTGACCTGACCGGCGCGGCACCCCCGGTCATCTCTGCCGAATCCCTGCGCAGGAACCCGCGCGCGGCGCTGACCCTTCTTTGCCAGGCCCTGAATATCCCCTTTGCAGAGGCCATGCTAAGCTGGCCCAGCGGCCCCAAGGCGCATGATGGGGTCTGGGCGCCGCACTGGTACAATGCCGTTCACCTTTCCACGGGTTTCGGGAAACCCGAGGGCCCGCTCCCCGACCTTTCCTCCGAGGGCCGGCGCCTTGTCGATCGTGCACTTCCGGCCTACGACCGCCTTGCCGCCCTTGCCATGTGATTGGACCCATGCGCGCCATTTCTCTTGCCCTTTTGCTTGGACTTCTGTCCGGTCCCGCCACAGCCGACGCGTCGCTGTTCGAGGCCACCTCCGGCCTGGACCTTGTCCCTTGCGATCAGTCGACGCTCAGCTGCACCACGCTGACCCTGCCGCTTGATCACCGGGCGAACGATCCCGCACGGACAATCGAGATCACCTTCGCCCTGTCCTTTGCCAGCGTCGAAAGTCGGGGCATCCTGTTCTATTTCGTCGGCGGGCCCGGAGCCTCGGGTCTTGCTTCGGCGGAAAGCTACCTTGCGTCGTTTGATGAAAGTCTCATCCAGTATCTGGACGTGGTGTTCGTCGACCAGCGCGGCACCGGCCAGGTCAACGGGCTGGCCTGTCCGGTGGCGCAGGCGGTTTTCGATACCGCTTCGGTGTCAGTCGATGATCCGGAGGGCGCCAAGTCGGTTGCGCGGACCTATGTCGCCAGTTGCACGGCCGAGCTTGGGCGCGACGACCTTCTGCCCTTTGTCGATTCCGACCAGGCGATCCGCGACAGCGAGGCGTTCCGTCAGGCGATCGGGGCGCCGAAGGTCTGGATGTATGGCGAAAGCTACGGCACCCAGCTGGTCCAGGCCTATGCCTCCCAATTCCCGCAAGCCGTGCGTGGTGTGGTTCTGGACGGGGTGGTCGATCTGCACCTGGACGCCGAAGCCTTCTACCGCCGCTATGTCACCGCGTCCGAGGCGATCCTTGCGGATACGTTCGCCGCCTGCGCCGCGATGGCGGATTGCGCTGCCGACATGGGTGGCGACGCCGGCGAGGCCTATGATGCGCTGGCCGCGCTTCTGGCCAGGGCCCCGGTCTCCGTGCGCTTGACGCTGGCCGACGGCACCACTGAAAGCCGCGATCTGACGTTGGGGCAGCTTGAGGCGAACGCCTTCTATGCCCTGTATTCCCCGGAAGGCCGCGCCAGCTTTCTGCGGGTGCTGGCGGCGGCCAATCGCGGAAACTTCGTGCCGATGCTGCAGCTTGGCTATGCCAACATGTATATCGACCCTGAAACCGGAACCGGCCTGGAAGACCCCGGCTGGTTCTCGGCGGCGTATTTCGCGATCACCTGCACCGACTACGACAGCGGCAAGGGTCTGGCCGAGGCCCGTGCCGATGCGATCATGGCCCAGGCCCGCGCCCTGGTTCCGCAGGCGCCGCGCCTGCTGCGGTCCTATTTCCTTGAGCGTCTCGCCTGCGCCTACTGGCCGCATCAGGGCCCGGCCACCCGACCCGAACCCTTCGCTGGCGGCGACTGGCCGACGCTGGTGCTGAACGGCGACGCCGACCCGATCACGCCGATCTCGATGGCCTATTCCGTGCTGGACGGCGCCCGGAACGCCTATGGCGTGTTCATCGATGGCGGACCGCATGTGATCTGGGCGCGCGGGCTCGCCTGTCCGGATGAAATCGTCTACGACTTGATCATTGACGGCACGCATCCGCGGTCACGCGAACAGACGTGTCGGCAGGATTTCATCGCCGCCTACACGCCGTTGACCCTGACCGACCCTGCCGCAATGGCCGATCCGGTCGCCGTGGCCCAGGCGGTCGACGCCGAGCTTTACCAGCTCATCCCGCTTGGCGGCTGGGACGGGATTCACCCGCTGGCGCTGGGCTGCGAATTCGGCGGCACGATGATCGCCACATCGACCGACCTTGGCGCGGACTACCAGTTCGCCGACTGCCGGTTCTGGCCCGACCTCGGCATCAGCGGCTCGGGGTACGAGATCAACACCGGCGACGAGGATGACGGCCTTACCCTGGCGCTGCTGGTTTCCGGTGCCCAGCGCGGCGACATCGTCTATCACTACAGCCAGCGCAACGAGGCCTGGACCATTTCAGGCAGCTGGAATGGCAAGCCCGCCGTCCTGTCGCGCCGGGATGACCAGGACCCGGTCAGCCCTTAGAAACCCGGTACAGGGTCAGGCTTTCGCCACGCGGGCATTCCGCGTTGCGATCAGACGCAGCCGCAGCCCGTTCAGCCGGATGAAGCCCTCGGCATCCTTCTGGTCATAGGCGCCGGCGTCATCTTCGAAGGTGACGTGCTTTTCGGAATAAAGGCTGTGATCCGACCAGCGCGCCACCGTCGCGGCCCGCCCCTTGTAAAGCTTGACCCGCACGGTTCCCGTCACATGCTCCTGGCTCTTGTCGATCAGGGCCTGCAGCATCTCGCGCTCGGGGCTGAACCAGAAGCCGTTGTAGATCAGTTCTGCATAGCGCGGCATGATGCTGTCCTTCAGGTGGCCGGCACCTGCGTCCAGCGTGATCTGTTCGATCCCACGATGCGCCTCCAGCAGGATCGTGCCTCCCGGAGTCTCGTAGATCCCGCGCGACTTCATGCCGACAAAGCGATTTTCCACCAGGTCCAGCACCCCGATCCCGTGCTTGCCGCCAAGCTCGTTCAGACGGGTCAGGATCGTGGCAGGGCTCAGCCTCTCGCCGTTGATTGACACGGCGTCGCCGGCCTCGAAGCCGATCTCGACCATCTCGGCCTGATCCGGGGCGTCTTCGACCGGAACGCAACGCTGCAGAACGTAGTTCGGAAATTCTTCGGCCGGGTTCTCCAGCACGCGGCCTTCGGACGAGGTGTGCAGAAGGTTCGCATCAACCGAAAACGGCGCTTCGCCGCGCTTGTCGCGGGCGACGGGGATCTGATTCGCTTCGGCGAACTCCAGCAGCCTGGTACGGCTGGTCAGATCCCACAGCCGCCAGGGTGCGATCACCTTGATCGACGGGTCCAGCGCCGCTGCCGACAATTCGAAGCGCACCTGGTCGTTGCCTTTGCCCGTCGCGCCATGCGCCACCGCGTCGGCGCCCGTTTCATGCGCGATCCGCACCAGATGCTGGCTGATCAGCGGCCGGGCGATCGAGGTGCCCAACAGGTAAAGGCCTTCGTACAGGGCATTGGCACGGAACATCGGGAACACGAAATCCCGCACGAATTCCTCACGCACATCGACGATGTGGATGTTTGCAGGCGAAATCCCCATCAGGATCGCCTTTTCCCGTGCCGGCGCCAGCTCTTCGCCCTGACCCAGATCGGCGGTGAAGGTCACCACCTCGCAGCCATATTCGGTTTGCAGCCATTTCAGGATGATCGAGGTATCCAGCCCGCCCGAATAGGCAAGGACGACTTTCTTCGGCTTGAACATCTGACGGCTCCACCCCGGTTTCGGGCGCACTATCGGGAAACCGCCGAAAGGGCAAGATCGGGGGCATGGTTTGGGGCAGGTGGCGCAAGCGGCACGGCCGGGCGCCCGGACCGGCCTTGGCTGGACCGTGCAACGGCGCCCGCCCTTTCGGACAGGCGCCGCGCCTGTTTTCCGGTCCGGTCAGTCGATCACAAGCAGATCCGCGTCGGTCGCTTCGGCCAGATCCTCGCCGTCCAGGGCGGATACGGCAGCGTCGATCTCATCCTGATGCGGGGCTAGCCGTTCGCGCAACTGGGTCAACAGCGTGGCAAGATCGCCTTCCTTGTTCCAGGCCTCGCCGATCGCCGCTTCGGCGCCGGCCACTTCGGCGGCTGCCGCGGAAGCCTCGGCTTCGGCTAAAGCAATTTCCGCTTCGGTCGGCCGGGTTTCGGCCATCGCAAGGCCGGTGTCATCCGCGCCACCGACGGCCTCGACCAGCGGGTCGATCGTTGCAAGTTCTTCGGGCGTCAGCGTGCCGTCCTGGCGCGCCTGCAGGTAGTCTTCAACCGACGCGAAACCCGCGTCCTGAACGGCAGCGTCAAGGGCGTCAAAATCGGCGACAAGACCTGCAAGCATGGAGGCTTCCGCTCCGGCGTTGGCAGCGACGGAGTCGGCGGCTGCAAGCCCGGCCAGAAGACCGACCGGGCCGTTGGTGACCTGGCCATTGCGGATATGGGCCAGAACGGCGTTGATGTTGGCATGCATCGCGCCGTTCATCTTGCCAAGCTCGTTCGGGGCCAACTCGCCGTCCTTGGGTTTGCCGGCTTTTGCCTGCTGAACCTCGGTTTCGCCGGCCTTCAGCTTCTTCGACTTCGCCGGGCTGTCGGCCTTGGCGGATTTCGACTCGGACTTTCCGTTTCCGTTTCCGTTTCCGTTGCCGCCACTATTGCCGTTCCCTCCGCTGTTGCCTTTATCCTTGTCGTTCTTGGCATGGGCAGCGCCTTGCTGATCGTCGACAAGTGGCAACGACGGGCCAAGAACCAGCAGCGAAACGGCGAGAACCGCGATCAAAGGTTTCAGGTGCATCGGGCATGTTCCTTGCGTAAGGCTGAAGTGAATTTGTAGCGCAAGGACGATGCTCGATCGTGGCAAAAATGTGGCTGGGACCATAAACCCAGGGTGTAGAGGCGGAATGTCAGGCATGAAATCAGCGGCAGAGGCAACGACGGCGGCCCTGCGGGAGCTGTTCCCGGAAACGCCCTTGCAGCGGAACGACCATCTCTCGGCGCGCTATCAGGCCGAGATCTGGCTGAAGCGCGAGGATCTGTCGCCGGTGCGCAGCTACAAGCTGCGCGGGGCTTTCAACGCCATGCGGAAGGTGCGTGCTCGGCAGCCGGACCAGCGCGAATTTGTCTGCGCCAGCGCCGGCAACCATGCCCAAGGCGTGGCCTACGCCTGCCGGCACTTCGGCGCGCGCGGCACGATCTTCATGCCGGTGACGACGCCACAGCAGAAGATCGACAAGACCCGGATCTTCGGCGGAGCGCAGATCGAGATCCGGTTGACCGGCGACTACTTCGACCAGACCCTCGCTGCGGCGCAGGCTTTTTGCGCCCAGGGCGGCGCGCATTTCCTGTCACCTTTCGACGATGCCGACGTGATCGAGGGCCAGGCCTCCGTCGCGGTCGAAATTCTGGAACAGCTGGGCCGCGCGCCGGATCTGGTGATCCTGCCGGTCGGAGGCGGTGGACTGGCCTCGGGCGTCACCGGCTATCTGCGCGAAGTGGCGCCCTCGGTCGGCTTTCACTTTGTCGAGCCACTGGGAGGCGCAAGCCTGACGGCGGCCCTGCGCGACGGCGCCCCGGTCAAGCTGCCGCGCGTCAACAGTTTCGTCGACGGTGCGGCCGTGGCTAGAATCGGCGAGATCAACTTTGCCCGGCTGGCCTGGGTGGTGCCAGAGCGCGTCCACCTTGCCCCCGAAGACCGCATCTGCGTGACCATGCTGGAGATGTTGAACGTCGAAGGCATCGTGCTGGAACCGGCCGGAGCCCTGGCGGTGGACGTCTTGCCCGAGCTTGCCGACGAGATCCGCGGCAAGTCCGTGGTCTGCGTCACCTCCGGCGGGAATTTCGACTTCGAGCGCCTGCCCGAGGTCAAGGAGCGCGCCCAGCGGCACGCCGGGCTGAAGAAGTACTTCATCCTGCGCATGCCGCAGCGGCCCGGCGCGCTGCGCGAGTTTCTGAACCTGCTTGGCCCGGACGACGACATCTCACGCTTCGAATACCTGAAGAAATCGGCGCGCAACTTCGGGTCGGTCCTGATCGGGATCGAGACGAAGGACCCTGACGGTTTCCGCCGCTTCACCGACCGGATGGATGCGGCCGGGTTGGCCTTTCGTGACATCACTGCGGACGAAGCCCTGGCCGAGTTCCTGATCTGATCGCAGCCTAGGCTGCGGTCTCGGCAGAAAGCGGATAATCGGCAAGGCCGTCCAGAAGGGCCGCGCGCGAGACACGGTAGACCGCCGCGACCGCCGCGGTATCGACCTCGGCGCCGTGACCGGCGGCGGCCCTGCGTTCGCCCTCCTGGCAGATCGCGGCAAGGTCGGCGAGGCCAAGGTTCAGCGCGCTGCCCTTCAGGAAATGCAGCTGACCTTCGACATCGCCGGGGGCCGGGCCCGACAGCAGGGTCTGCACCGTCTCTTCCGCTTCCTCAAGAAACATCTCGGCGACCTCGGCAAAACCATCGGTGCCGATCTCTGTTCGCAATTCCTCAACCCTCTTCCAGTCTATCATGGCACGGCTTTCCCTGAACACCCACCGGCCCAGACTGGCCAGACTACCTTAACATTTGATGCCAGCATTCCGGGCAAACCCGTGGCAATCACCGCGATTTTTACCGTTCATCAAGCGTTAAGCGCCTGATGCCAAGGATGCCGGTCACAGTGAAAGGGGGGCCAGGCGTGCCTGCAAGCGTCACGACCGAAGACCAGGGGCTTTCCAGCCCGCTGGCGGCACGCCACGTTCTGGTTGTCGACGACAGTCGCGCGCAACGCCACATGCTGTCCATGCAGTTGCGGCGCTGGGGGTATCGGGTCAGCGACTGTGAAACCGCGCTGGCCGCGCTTGAGATCTGCGCCCGCGACGATGTCGAGATCATCATTAGCGACTGGATGATGCCGGGCCTGACCGGCCTTGAATTCTGCCGCAAGTTCCGGGACCTGGGTCGCGAAAGCTACGGCTACTTCATCCTTCTTACCTCCAAGTCTGAAAAAACCGAAATTGCCGATGGGCTTGAGGCCGGAGCCGATGATTTCCTTGCCAAGCCCGTTTCGGGCAGCGAGCTGCGGGCCAGGCTTCGCGCCGGTGAACGGATGCTGGCCATGCAGGCCGAGCTTCTGGCCAAGAACCGGATCGTTGCCCGGACGCTGGCCGAACTGCAGAAGCTGTATGATTCGCTTGACCGCGACCTGATCGAGGCGCGGAAGCTGCAGCAGACCCTGATCCGCGACCGCCTGCGCGACTACGGCTGGGCGCGGGCCGCCTTGATGGTCAGGACCTCGGGCCGTGTCGGCGGCGATCTGGTTGGCAGCTTCCCGGTCGACGCGAATCGGGTGGCGATCTATTCGATTGATGTTTCTGGCCATGGGGTCGCCTCGGCGATGATGACGGCGCGTCTTGCCGGTTTCCTGACCGGCTCGTCGCCGGACCAGAACCTTGCGTTTCACCTGGGGCCGGACGGCGCGCATGTCCTGCTTGCACCCGAAGAGATCGCCGAACGTTTCAATCGGCTCATGCTGGAAGAGATCCAGGCCGAGCAGTACTTTACCATGGTGTTCGCAGTCATCGACCGGGCGCTGGGGCGGATCAGCCTGGTTCAGGCCGGCCACCCGCATCCGACGCTGATCCGCCCGACCGGCGAAGTGCTGCGCCTGGGCGACGGGGGGCTGCCGATCGGCCTGGTTCCGGGCGCATCCTACGAACGCTGGGAGGTCGACGTCGGGCCGGGCGACAGGCTGGTGCTGGTGTCTGACGGCTTCACCGAATGTCCGCTTCCGGACGGCACTGACTTTGGCGAAGACGGCCTGATCCGCAGCCTGCTTGCCTCGTCGCATCTGTCCGGCACCGACCTGCTTGAGGCGATGGTCTGGGATCTGACCCGGCTGGCCGGCGACTCTGCCTTTCCCGACGACGTGTCGGGCATCGTGTTCGACCTAGCGCAAGAGTGACGCCAGAAGCGCCCGGTCGCCGGCATTGCCCAGAAGGCCAAGCGCCTCGTGCACAGGCAGCCAGACGGCGGTATGCCCAGCCTCGGACGGCGGGCCAAGGCGCAGAACCGGGCGCGCGAGGTAAACCGAACAGACCTTTTCGGCCCAAATATCGTATTCCGGCATGTAGGTGAACCGCCGGAACGCCCCAAGCCGACGGGTCACGGCGATCTTCCAGCCGGTTTCCTCGCGGACCTCGCGGTGGAGCGCGGGGATCGGGTGTTCGCCCGGGTCGATCCCGCCGCCCGGCAACTGGATCTCGGGGATCGGCGCGGCCTGGTGCGTCGCCAGGATATGGTCGCCCTGCAACAGGATGGCATAGACACCGGGGCGGCGGGTATAGCTTTGTCCCGGTTTGACCGGCTCGCCGTGGCGTCGGATCATGCGTTGCCCCTTGGACCTGCGGTTGCTCTGCCTATATAGGCGCGGTATGCCAGCACTGGCAGTTTCAGGAAATCCCAAATGACCATTGGTTCTCAAATCGCCTGGGACGATACCGTCCTGCCATTTCAGCTTGATGCCTCGGGCATTCGCGGTCGCGTCGCGCGGCTGGACGGGGTGCTGGACCAGGTCCTGAACCAGCACGCCTATCCGCCGGTGATCGAGGCGCTGGTCGCGGAAACCGCGCTGCTCACGGCGATGATCGGCCAGACGGTCAAGCATCGCTGGAAGCTGTCGCTGCAGGTGCGGGGCAAAGGCGCGGCCCGGCTGATCGCGACCGACTATTACGGCCCCACCGCCGAGGGCGAACCCGCCCGCGTGCGCGCCTACGCCAGCTATGATGCCGAAAGGCTTGATGAGAAGGCCGATCCCTTCAGTCAGATCGGCGAGGGGTACTTTGCCGTCATGCTTGACCAAGGCGAGGGGGCAGCGCCTTATCAGGGCTTCACGCCGATCGCGGGCGGATCACTTTCCGCCTGTGCAGAGACGTATTTTGCCCAGTCCGAACAGATTCCCACCCGGTTCCAGGTGGCGTTCGGACAAAGCCTGGAACCCGGTCGCACGGCGCATTGGCGCGCTGGCGGCGTGATGCTGCAGCACATGCCGGCGGTCGGCGGCGTTGCGGCCGAGGCAGGCAGCGGCGAAGGTGGCCTGCTGACCCATGCCGACATCCTCTCGGGCGCCGATTCGGAAAACTGGACCCGGGCGAACCTGCTGCTCGACACGGTCGAGACGCTGGAGATGATCGGTCCCTCGGTCGCGCCGACCGACCTGCTGGTGCGGCTGTTTCACGAAGAGGGCCCCCGCGTCTTCGACCCCCAGCCAGTGCGCTTCGGCTGTTCCTGCAACGCGGACAAGGTGCGCTCTACCATGTCGATCTACAGCCAGAAGGACATCGCCAGCATGACGACCGAGGCGGGCGTGGTCACTGCCGACTGCCAGTTCTGCGGCGCGCATTACGAGCTGGACCCCAAGACCTTGGGCTTCGAAGCGGTCAAGCCGGAATGACCGACCCGGTCGAGGCGCGGCTGCGTGATGCGCTGTCGCGCCCGGCCGGGCCATCGTCGGACTTCGATCTCAATCCCGGCATTCGCCCGGCCGAGGGCAGACCCCTGCGGCCGGCGGCAGTCTTGCTGCCAGTGTGGCTGGGTCCGGCGGGACCGTCGATGATCCTGACCAAGCGCGCCTCGCATCTGAAGCACCACCCCGGCCAGATCGCCTTTCCCGGCGGCAAGGTGGATCCCGATGACGCCGGCCCGGAAGCCGCCGCCCTGCGCGAGGCGCGCGAGGAGATCGGCCTTGACCCCGCCTGCGTGCAGGTTCTTGGGACGCTTCCGTTGCATGAAACAGTGACCGGCTTTGTGGTGACCCCCTTCGTCGGGCTGATCCGCAGACCGTTCGATCCGGTGCCCGAGGCGGGCGAGGTCGAGGAAGTCTTTGCCGTGCCACTGAGCCATGTGCTTGACCCGGAACGGTTCTCTATCCAAGGGCGGCGCTGGATGGGCATTCAAAGGCGCTACTACGCGGTGCCGTGGGGCCCTTACTACATCTGGGGCGCCACCGCGCGTATCCTGCACGGGCTGGCGGATCGGGCGCGGGAATGAAGATCACGGGTGACTGGCTGGACCATCCCGGAACCCAGGGCCTTTGCCTGGCGCTGGAGGCTGCGGGTCATCAGGCCCTGTTTGTCGGCGGCTGTGTTCGCAATGCGTTGATGCATCGCGCAGTGGCGGATATCGACATTGCCTCTGACGCTTCGCCGGAAACAGTCACCAACATTGCCGAAAATGCCGGTTTCAAGGTGATCCCGACCGGCTTTGACCATGGCACGGTCACGGTTGTCGCGGGCGGCAAGCCGCACGAGGTAACCACCTTTCGCCGCGATGTGGAAACGGATGGCCGAAGGGCTGTCGTGGCATATTCCTCCCGGATCGAAGACGATGCCGCGCGCCGCGATTTCACGATGAACGCGCTTTATGCCGACCGGCAGGGCAGGGTTCTTGACCCGTTGAACGGCCTGCCCGATCTGCGGGCCGGTCACGTCCGGTTTGTTGGCGACCCCGAAACCCGGATCCGCGAGGACTATCTGCGGATTCTGCGCTTCTTTCGCTTTCATGCCATCTACGGCAACGCCGACACGGGAAATGCCGACACGGCAAACGCCGACACGAAAAACGCCGACAGGGGCATCGACGCCGAAGGGCTTGCCGCCTGCGCCGCCCTTTCCGCCGGGTTGGAGACGATTTCCCGTGAACGCATCGGCGCGGAAATGCGCAAGCTTCTGGGGGCTGCGGACCCGGCACCCGCACTGGCCGCCATGGCGCAATCCGGCGTCCTGCGCCCTGTCCTGCCGGGTGCCGACCCCCGACCGCTTGGCCCGCTTGTGCATCTTGAGACCGGCTTTCCCCCCGACTGGCTGCGCCGACTGGCTGCAATCGGGGGCGAGGATGCCGCCGACCGCCTGCGCCTCTCCCGCGCCGAGGCCCGCGACCTTGCCGCCTTGCGCGACGCCATCGGCAGCATGGCGCAACCCGCCGCGCTGGGCTGGCGGCTTGGCCCGATCCGCGGGTCGGACGCCGTCATCCTTCGTGCCGCCGTCCTTGAGCTTCCCCTGCCGCAGGACGCTTTGTCCGAAGTGGCTCGCGGGGCCCTCGCCACTTTCCCCATCACCGCCACCGACCTGATGCCGGACCTGACGGGCGAGGCACTGGGCCAGCGCCTGAAAGACCTGGAAGCGCGCTGGCTTGCCTCGAACCTCACCGCCTCGCGGGGGGCGCTTCTGAATCCGGGGTGACAACCTGGCGCAGTTCGGCTAACAAGCGACTACCCAAAGACGGAGGCACAGCATGGACCACGGGATTTCGCTTCGACTCGCCTGAGTTGACCGGTCCCGTCGTGGCGGTCGCCCTCAGGCACCGCTTCACCCCATCGCTGCACCTTGTTTCGGGTATTTCCAGATGTTCCGCTTCTTTGAAAACCTCGTCGATCCCTATCAGCCCTATGTCGAGCAGGACGCCCCGCCCACCCGGCTTTGGCCGTTCCTGAAGGACTACATCCGCCCGTTCAAAAGGGTCTTCGCCTGGACCGCGCTGTTTTCGGTCGGCAACGCGGTGCTGGATGTCGGGCTTATCTGGTATCTTGGCCGCCTGGTCGATCTTATGTCCGGCCAGACCCCTGCCGCCTTCATGGCCGCGCATTGGACCGAGATGCTGGTCGTCGCCCTGGTGATCCTGTTCGTCCGGCCGCTGGTTGCCGGCGGCTCGGTGGGGCTTTTGCACAACACGATCCTGACGAATTTCGGCACCATGATGCGCTGGCGGGCGCACCGGCATGTGCTGCGCCAGCCGGTCGGCTGGTTCGAAAGCGATTTCGCCGGCCGGATCGCCAACCGCATCATGCAGGCCCCCCCGGCGGCGGGCGAGGCGGTGTTCCAGGTCTTCGACATGGCTGCCTTCGCCGCGGCCACCTTCATTGGCGCGCTTCTGATGCTGGCCGAGGCCGACCCGCGCCTGATGATCCCGCTGGTTCTCTGGCTTGTCGGCTACCTTGCCCTGATGCGCTGGACGATCCGCCGCGCCGGCCCGGCCTCGGAAGCGTCGTCGAACGCCCGCTCGGCGGTCACCGGCCGGGTAGTCGACAGCTACACCAACATCCATTCGGTCAAGCTGTTCGCCGACCAGGACAGCGAGATCAACTACGCCAAAGAGGCCATCGAGGCGTCGCGCCAGACCTTCCAGACCGAAATGCGCATTGTCACCAAGATGGACATGGCGCTGACCTTCCTGAACGGGCTGATGATCCTGGGGGTCGGCGGCCTTTCTTTGTGGTTCTGGGCGCAGGGCAGCGCGTCAATCGGCGTGGTCGCGGCGGCGCTGGCGCTGGTCCTGCGCATCCATTCGATGACCTACTGGATCATGTGGGCCTCGACCAACCTGGTGCAGAACCTGGGCACCTTGGCCGAAGGCATGCAGACCATCGCCCAGCCGATCACACTGGTCGACAAGCCGGGCGCGAAATCGCTGAACTTCCGGCAGGGCCTGCTGGAGCTGAAGGCGGTCTCGCACCATTACGGGCGTGGTTTTGGCGGGCTTAGAGACGTTTCGCTGACGATCCTGCCGGGGCAGAAGGTCGGCGTCGTCGGCCGGTCTGGCGCAGGCAAGTCGACGCTGGTGAAGCTGATGCTGCGGTTTTACGATACAGAGTCAGGGGCGATCCTGATCGACGGGCAGGATATTGGCACGGTCACGCAAGGCTCCTTGCGGCAGCAGATCGGGATGGTGCAGCAGGATTCGTCGCTTTTGCACCGGTCTGTGCGCGACAACATCCAATATGGCCGCCCGGATGCGACCGAGGATCAGATGATCGCCGCAGCCCGGAAAGCCGAAGCGCATGACTTCATCCTGACGCTGGAGGACCCGCAGGGTCGCACCGGCTATGACGCCCATGTCGGCGAACGCGGGGTCAAGTTGTCGGGCGGCCAGCGGCAGCGGGTGGCGCTGGCGCGGGTGATCCTGAAGGATGCGCCGATCCTTATCCTGGACGAAGCGACCAGTGCGCTCGACAGCGAGGCGGAAGCGGCGATCCAGGAGGCGCTTTATGGCGTGATGCAGGGCAAGACGGTGATTGCCATCGCGCACCGGCTGTCGACCATCGCCGCGATGGACCGGATCGTCGTGCTTGAGGACGGTCAGATCGCCGAAGACGGCACCCATGCCGAGCTTCTTCGCCAGGGTGGGCTTTACGCCCGGTTCTGGGCGCGGCAGTCGGGCGGGTTCATCGGGCTGGAAGAGGAAGCGGCGGAATAGGGCCTGCGATCATGGCTCGTCGATCACTTCGTCACTCCTCGCAAACTATCCGAGGAGGAGACGAAGTCGAACGACGAGGGGTGTCCCCTTGCTCTTTCCCCGCCTCCGGCCTACCTCCCCCAGCATGAGCGCGCTTCAAAGCCTCGGCTCCCTTATCGATGCCTTTCGTCCCGCCGACGGCCCACCGCCGCAACGGCTGGGCCCATTCATGCGCTGGTCGCTGGCGGGGTCATGGCCGATGCTGGTGCTGGCGGGCGTGCTGTCGTCGCTGGCCGGGGTGACCGAAGTGGTCAGCGCGCTGATCCTGGGCTGGGTGGTCGATGCGGCGGTGACGACCGATCCCGCGACATTTGTGCCCGACCACTGGACGTTGATCCTGTGGTTCCTTGGCTTCTATCTGGTGCTGCGGCCCTTGGCCTTTGCCGTATCTTCGGCGTCCAACAGCATCATCATCGGCCCGAACGTGATGCCGCTGGTGCTGTCGCGGCTGCACCGTTGGACACTGGGGCAGGCCGTCACTTTCTTCGACAACGACTTCGCCGGGCGCATCGCGCAAAAGCAGATGCAGGCGGCCCGTGCCGTCACCGATGTCGCGACCGAGGTGATCAACACCGTCTGTTTCGCGCTGGCCTCGGTCATCGGGTCGGTGGCGTTCCTGGTGATCGTGGACGCCCGGATCGCCGGTGCGCTTCTGATCTGGCTGGTGGCCTACATCCTGCTGATCCGCTTTTTCATGCCGATGATCCGCAAGAATTCGGCGGCGCGGGCGTCGTCGCGGGCGATGGTGTCGGGGCAGGTGGTGGATACGATCACCAATATCAAGACGGTCAAGCTGTTCGCCCATGCGGCGTTCGAGGACCGGGTGGCGCTGGACGCGATGGAAGTTTTCCGCGACCGGTCGCTGGAGTTTGGCGTCATCTCCACCTGGTTCCGCTTTTCGCTGATGCTACTGGCGGGCGTGCTGCCGGTCCTGCTGATCGGTGGGGCAGTGATGCTGTGGATGGAAGGGCAGGCGACGGCGGGCGATATCGCCGCCTCGGGTGCCATCGCGATGCGGATCGCGCAGATGTCGGGCTGGGTCAGTTTCACGCTCATGTCGATCTACACCAGCATCGGCGAGGTCGAGGATGGCATGCGCACCCTGTCTGCCCCGCATACCCTGACCGACCTGCCCGAGGCTGGGGCCCTGCCGCGCGTCAAGGGCGAGATCCGGTTCGACGGCGTGACCTTCGCCTACGGCCGTGAACGGGGCGGCGTGGCGGGGATCGACCTGACCATCCGGGCCGGGGAAAAGCTGGCGATCGTGGGCGCGTCGGGGGCGGGCAAGTCGTCGCTGGTGTCGCTTTTGCTCCGGCTTTACGATCCGGAGGAAGGGATGATCAGCGTTGACGGCCATGACCTGCGGTCGGTCACGCAGGAATCCCTGCGCCGCCAGATCGGCATGGTCACGCAGGAAACCGCGATGTTCAACCGAAGCGCGCGCGACAACATCGCCTACGGCCGCCCCGAAGCGTCCGAGGCCGAGATCATCGCCGCAGCAAAGGCCGCCGAGGCGGATGAGTTCATCTTGGGCATGGCCGACCACCAGAACCGCAAGGGCTATGACGCCTTCCTGGGCGAACGCGGGGTCAAGCTGTCCGGCGGCCAGCGGCAAAGGATCGCCCTCGCGCGGGCCTTCCTGAAGGACGCGCCAATTCTGGTGCTGGACGAAGCGACAAGTGCCCTCGACAGTGAGGTTGAAGCCAGCATCCAGGAGGCGCTGGGCCGCGTGATGCAAGGCAAGACCGTGCTGGCCATCGCGCACCGGCTGTCCACCATTGCCGCGATGGACCGGATCATCGTCCTTGACCGGGGCCGGATCGTCGAGATCGGCAGCCACGATCAGCTTCTGGCGAAAGACGGCCTGTATGCCCGCTACTGGAAGCGTCAGTCCGGCGGATTCATCGGCACCGAAGACGAAATGGACGCGGCAGAGTGATTGTCACCGTGGACCGACTGGGCCATCTGGGTCACGGTATCGCCGAAGGGCCGGTCTATGTGCCCGGAGCCCTTCCGGGTGAGGTGGTCGAGGGCGAGCTTCAGGGTGATCGCCTGGTCGAAACCCGGATCGTCACCCCCTCGTCCGACCGGGTGAAACCGCCCTGCCGCCATGCCCGCGCCTGTGGCGGCTGCCAGTTGCAGCATGCCGCCGACCCCTTCGTTGCCGCCTGGAAACAGCAGGTCGTCCAGACCGCTTTGGCAGGACAGGGGCTGACCGGGCGGTTCCTTCCGCTGCAGAGTTCACAGGCACGGTCCCGCCGCCGCGCCACCCTGTCGGCCCGCCGCACCAAGGGCGGTGTCCTGATCGGCTTTCATGCCCGCGCCTCGGATACGATTGCCGAAATCCCCGATTGCCAGCTTCTGCATCCGGGTATTCTTGCGGCCCTGCCCGGATTGCAGGCGCTTGTGGCCGCCGGAGGATCGCGCACGACCGAGCTTTCGTTGCAGGTCACCCTGACCAGAGGCGGCCCCGATGTCATGGTCACCGGGGGCAAGCCGCTGGACGCCGCGCTGCGCATGGACCTCGCCCGTCTGGTCGAAGCCCACGGCTTTTCGCGCCTGACCTGGGGGGATGAGACCGTTGCCCTTCGCGACCGCCCGGCGCTGACGATGGGAAGCGCAACGGTCGTTCCCCCGGCCGGAGCTTTCCTGCAAGCCACCACCGACGGCGAGGCGGCGCTGTTACGCGCCGTGAAAGCAGCACTTGGCCCGCAGAAACGCGTGGCTGACCTCTTTTGCGGTATCGGCACCTTCGCCTTGCCGCTGGCCGAGGCGATGGAGGTCCACGCTGTCGAAGGCGACAAGGCAATGATCGCCGCCCTGGCGCTGGCAGCCCGCCACGCGCCGGGCCTGCACCGTGTGACCGTCGAGGCGCGTGACCTCTTTCGCCGCCCGCTGGAACCTGACGAGCTGAACGTCTTTACCGGAGTGGTGATCGACCCGCCGCGCGCCGGGGCCGAGGCGCAGACCGAACGACTTGCGAAAAGCGCGGTTCCGGTGATCGCGGCGGTCTCTTGCAACCCGGTGACCTTCGCGCGCGATGCAAGGATGCTGGCGGGCGCCGGCTACGGGCTTGACTGGGTGCAACTGGTCGATCAGTTCCGCTGGTCGACCCATGTCGAGCTTGTCGCCCGCTTCAGCCGCCCGCGCTGACAGTTTCGTGATCCGAAGGCCCGAAGGCCGTTCCATCCCGCCTGCACGACTATGCAGGCAACGCAGTTTGCGGTAAACCTTCGGAAAAAATGGGCAGGCAGAACGGAATGCGGCTGATCAGTGCGATTGTCATCCTGGTGATGACGTTGACTTTGGCGGGGTGCGGAAGCTCGAAGTTCCGGCGCTACAACGGTCCGGAAGTGACCCAGGTCCAGGTCCACAAGGCCGACCGCAAGATGTACCTTCTGCACAACGGTCAGACGCTCAAGTCCTATGACATCGGTCTTGGCTTTGCGCCTGAGGGCCACAAAGAGTTCGAAGGCGACGGCAAGACGCCCGAAGGCCTGTATTACATCAGCCACAAGAACCCGAAGTCGACCTACCACCTGTCGCTTGGGGTGTCCTATCCGAACGAAGCCGACCTCGCCTTTGCCGAGGCCGCAGGCAAGAGTCCCGGGGGAGACATCTTCATCCATGGTGGCCCGAATCAGCGGGTCAAGGGGCCGGACTGGACCTGGGGTTGCGTTGCCTTGACCGACAAGGAAATGGAAGTGGTCTATTCCATGGTTGAGCCGGGAACCCCGATCTTCATCCTCCCCTGACCGCCCGACCCCGGCGCCACGATTTTTCTGCGAAAAATCATTCGCCTGCCGCTGCGCGTCAGGCTCCGGTGACCAGCGTCCACCAGATCTTGCCGGCCGATTCCTGATACCAGGCAAAACCGATGGTGCGCGCGGTCGGGTCCATGATCACCGCTCGGGTGTCCGGCTGGGCCATCCAGGCCGACAGGGTTTCAAGCTCGGTCTCGTAGGTCTCCGAGATCAGTTCGCCGACCAGCCGGCCGGTGAAACCGGCGCGTTGCACCCGGACCAGCGGCGAGGACCCGTCGGATCCGAAATGCCAGGGCCGGTTCTGTACCGACATGTCGCGGGCATGGGTCGCGGCGGCAGCGTTCAGGCTGGGATCGAAGGTCAATTGTGACAGCGACTTCGCCCCGCGCAGCGTGTTGACCGAATCCAGCAGGCGGAACGCGATGACGCGCTCGTCGGCGGGCCGGATGGTGTAGACGCGCGGCAAGGGCTTGCCATCCGTGCCAAGCGTCGGCGTCGTCGATCCACAGGCTGCCAGCGCCAGCGCAGCCCCCTGCAGCATAAGCATCCGTCTGTTCATTCCGTCCACCAGGTTCCAGCCGCGTTGCGCGGCACTTGCGGCTCTCTTATAGAAAGCGCGCGCGAGGTTCAAACCTGCATCTGGCGGTTCGGCGCCGGATGACGCGTGTTTGAATTGCGGCAGGAGGCGAAGCTTTGTATACGCCGCTTCATGTCACGGGCAGCAGGAGCAATCAGGATGGCGAAGGTCACGATCAGCCGGCGGGCGGTTTTGGGCGGGGCAGCGGGCCTTGCAGGGCTTGCGGCACTTCCGGCGCTGGCCCAGGACGGGACCACCGAATTCACCGATCCGGTGTCAAGTTCGGTGCGCAACAACATCTCCAGCTTCCGGATGCTGCAGTGGCAGGACTATTTCGACAACACGCGCGGTGGCGCGATCCTTGTCGACATCACCTCGCGCGCGCTGCACTACTGGTCGGAAGATCAGTCGGTTTACCGGCTGTACCCGACTTCGGTGCCCTTGTCCGAGGATCTGACCCGGCGCGGCAAGACCGATGTGGTGCAGAAGGTGGTCAACCCGACCTGGCGGCCCACGCCCGCGATGCTGGAGCGGAACCCGGAATGGCCGACGGTGGTGGAAGGCGGTGCCAGCGACAACCCGCTTGGCACCCGTGCGCTGTATCTCGGCTGGACCTACTACCGCATCCACGGCACCCATGACACCCGCAAGATCGGCCGCAAGTCGTCGAACGGCTGCGTCGGGCTTTACAACGAACACATCGAAGAGCTGTTCGAGATGGCCAAGGTCGGCACGCAGGTGCTGTTGATCTGACGCTCGCGCGCAGTTTGTGCTACCGGACCGCATCGCCGACCTGGCCTTGCGGTCCTTTCACCTGAGGCAGCGCGCAAAGCCTAGTCCTTTCGCGGCAGCCATCCTGCAAGGTTCTCTTCGATGACCGTGATCAGGGCCTGAATATGGGCGGGGTCGTCGTTCAGGCAGGGAATATAGGTGAAGCTTTCGCCGCCCGCGTGTTCAAAGGCCTCGCGGATCTCGCCGTTGATTTCTTCAAGCGTCTCGATGCAGTCCGCTGAAAACGCCGGGGCCATCACCGCGATCCGCTTCTTGCCTGCCTTCGCCAGTTCGGCGACATGCTCAACCGTGTAGGGCTTCAGCCATTCTTCCGGGCCGAAGACGGACTGGAAGGTCGTGTCGATCGCACGCTTGTCCCAACCCAGCCGTTCCCGCAAGAGGCGCGAGGTCTTCTGGCACTGGCAATGATAGGGGTCGCCCTCCATCAGATAGCGCTTCGGCATGCCGTGGTAGCTGGCCACCAGCACATCGGGGCGATGGTCCAGTTTCGCATAGGCTGCCTCAACCGACCGGGCCAGCGCGTCGATGTAGCGGGGGTGCTCGAAGTATTCCGGCACGGTCCGGATCGCCGGTTGGCGCTTTTCCTGCATCATCGCGCGGAAGAACTGGTCGTTCGCCGTGGCCGAGGTCGCCCCGGCATAATGCGGGTAAAGCGGGAAGAAGAGCACCTTCTCGCAGCCCGCCGCGACCATTGCGCGTACCCGGGATTCGGTCGAGGGATTGCCGTACCGCATGCAGAAGTCGACCATCACCTCGGCCCCGTGCCGATCGGCGACGACCTGGGCGATGGCGGCGGTCTGCGCCTTGGTGATCGTCAGCAGCGGGCTTTCGTTCCGGTCGTGGTTCCAGATCAGCTTGTAGTTGGCGCCCGAGGAAAACGGCCGTTTGGTCAGGATGATCAGCTGCAGCAGCGGCTGCCACTTCCAGCTGGCATAGTCGACGACACGCTTGTCTGACAGAAACTCGTTCAGATAGCGGCGCATCGACCAATAGTCGTAATTGTCCGGCGTGCCGAGGTTTGCAATCAGCACCCCGATCTTCGGCTTGCGAACCGGCGGGTGATCGGACGGAGCATGGGCCAGGCGGCCCTGACCGGGAGCAACCTCGTCGGCATCCCGCGCGGTCTTTGCGTCATGCATGGGCGTTTTCCCCGAAACCATCCTGCGGGAGATAACCGCTTGCGGCGCAGGGTCAACCGCCCTTGGGCAAGGGCCGCTCGGGAACTCGCAGCGCATCGGCCAGCCGGGCCTTGGCGCTGCCAGGGCGAAGCGGGGTCTGCTGGCTGTCATGCGGGGCCCAGCCGGTCAGGAACTGCAGCTCGAACGTCGCGCCAAGATGGCCTTCGGGTGTCGCGAAACTTTCCCGGTAGATCGCCTCGGCGGTGTCGAACAGGCGGCGCGGGGGGAACCGACGCAGGCGGGCGGCCAGGGCATTTGTCTCGCCCATGGCGCGCAGATCGCGGAACAGGCCGGAAAGGTCGCGATACTCGACCTTCTGCCCAAGGACGTCCGCCACCGGCAGGGCAAAGCCCGCCCGCTGCATCAAGGCGCCAAGGTCGCGGATTTCACCCATGGGCAGAACGCGCGGAGAGAGACCACCCGTCACCTGGCTTTCGGCCTGGGCAAGGCTGGCCCGAAGCTCTCCCAGGGTCTTCCCTGCGGGAAAGGCGGCGATACAAAGCCCGTCCGGCGCCAGCGCGCGGCGGCACTGGACAAGCTGGCCCACCGGGTCGTTTGCCCAATGCAGCGACAGGGCGTGGATCACCAGGTCATGCGCCCCGGGGGTCAGCGCCAGAAGGTCGTCATCCGGCACGACAACCGTCGATCCGCCGTGAAAATCGCGCCAGAACCCCGGAAAACCCGTCACCACGGCGGGCGACGTAAACCTTCTGTTAACCTCGTTCAGTCTTTCCTCGATGTCGAAGCGGGCGATCCGGTGCAGGAACATCGCCCCGTCATGATCGGCCCGCGTCACAGCCCTTTCGCGGTGGCGCAACAGGGCAGAGCGGTCGGTCAGAAGGGGTGGCTGGGTCATTGGCAGACCTTCGGGGGGACAGGGTGGGATTGCAAGCCGCGCTGCATGTGCTGTACCCGCCGCAATGCATCAGCTGCGCGGCCCCGGTGACGTCGGACTTCGGCCTGTGCGGTGCCTGCTGGCGCGAGACACCCTTCATTGCTGGCCTGGTCTGTGACCGCTGCGGTGTGCCGCTGCCCGGGGGCGAGACCGGCGAAGTCGCGATCTGCGACGATTGTCTGGCCGTCGCGCGGCCCTGGGGCCAGGGCCGGTCGGCGCTGATGTACCGCGACAACGGCCGAAGCCTTGTTCTGGCGCTCAAGCATGGCGACCGGATGGATCTTGCCCGCCCGGCGGCCACCTGGCTGATGCAGGCGGCGCAGCCGATGCTGCGGCCGGGACTCCTTGCGGTGCCGGTGCCGCTGCACTGGTTCCGCCTCTTCCGGCGCAAGTACAATCAGGCGGCGCTTCTGTCGAAGGCATTTGCCGGTCTGGCCGGTCTGGACCATTGCCCCGACGCGCTTTTGCGCAACCGGACCACCGGAACGCAGGAAGGACGGACCCGCGATGGCCGCTTCGCCAACATGGCCTATGCCTTCCGGGTGCCAAAACGGCGCGAGGCCCTGATCCATGGGCGCGACATCCTGCTGGTGGATGACGTGATGACCTCGGGCGCGACCTTTGCCGCCGCGACCGAGGCGCTTTTCGCGGCGGGGGCAAGGTCGGTCGATGTCCTTGCGCTGGCACGCGTTGCGAAAGACGCCTGAACGCCTATAGTCGGCGGCGCAAGAGAGGGTCCCCATGCGCGCTGCCGCCACATCCGTCGAGATCTACACCACGCCGATCTGTCCCTATTGCCATGCCGCCAAGCGTCTGCTGGACCGCAAGGGCGTGATCTACCACGAGATCGATGTCAGCCGTGACCCTGACCTGCGGGCGGCGATGATCCGGCGGGCAGGTGGGCGGCGCACGGTGCCGCAGGTGTTTGTCGGGGGCACCCATGTCGGGGGATCGGATGACCTGCATGCGCTTGACCATGCCGGCAAGCTTGACCCCCTGCTGGCCGGGTAATGCGGGCGGGCCTTGTCCAGCTGACCGTGACCGACGACCCGGCGGCCAACCTGCCGGTGACGGTGGCTCTTGTCCGGCAGGCCGTGGCGGCCGGGGCCGGGTTCGTGCTGACACCCGAGCTGACCAATGGCCTGTCGTCCGACCGTGCGCGGCAGCGCGCCGCGTTCCGGCCCGAGGATCAGGACCCGACGCTTGCGGCTCTTCGGGCCGAGGCAAAGGCTGGCGGGGTCTGGCTGATGATCGGCTCGCTGGGCCTCTTGACCGGTGATGCCGACGGCCGCTTTGCCAACCGGTCGTTGCTCATCGGCCCGGATGGCGAGATCGTGGCGCGCTATGACAAGATCCACATGTTCGACGTGAACGTCTCGGAAACCGAGGTCTACCGCGAAAGCCAAGGCTACCGCCCCGGCACCCGCGCCGTGCTGGCTGCCACGCCCTTTGCGGCGGTCGGAATGACCGTCTGCTATGATCTGCGCTTTCCCGCGCTCTACCGCCGCCTGGCGCAGGCGGGGGCGCAGATCCTGACGGTTCCGGCGGCTTTCAACCACATCACCGGCGCCGCGCATTGGGAGGTGCTGCTGCGCGCCCGCGCGATCGAAACGGGATGCTTTGTCCTTGCCCCGGCACAGTCCGGCTTTCACCCCGAACGTGACGGCAAGGGCCGTTGGACGCACGGCCATTCGCTGGCCGTCTCGCCCTGGGGTGAGGTGCTGGCCGATGGCGGCGCCGGATCGGGGGTCACGCTGGTCGATCTTGACCTTTCCGCAGTCGCGAAGGCCCGTCACCGCATTCCCTCGCTGGCGCATGACCGGGAGTTTGGCGGGCCATGAGTGCGGAAAACACCGATGATGTCGCGGTGGCCCTTTTCGGCGAGCTGTTCATGGCCGACCAGCTGGCACGGAACCGCATCTCGAAGGTTCTTCCACGGGGGATGCAGCTGTCGCATTTTTCCGTCCTGAACCACCTGGCCCGGATCAACGACGAACGCACCCCGGCACAACTGGCAAAGGCCTTCCACGTTACGCGCGGGGCGATGACCAACACGCTGAACCGGCTGGAATGGGCCGGACATGTCCACATCCGCCCGGACTGGGAGGACGCCCGGCAGAAGTTCGTCGCGATCAGCCCTTCGGGTCGGGCCGCGCGGGACTCGGCGGTAGCGACGGTCGTGCCGCTGATCGGCGAGGTGGTTCAGGCGCTTGGTCAGGACCGAGTGCGGGCACTTCTGTCGGTGCTCCGGGACTTGCGCGTCCGGCTGGAGGACGATCCGGCCTGAAAGGCCTGACATGTGCCCCGAAAGACGATCCGGTGACAGATGTTGTGGATAGCCGCGCGCAACTGACGATAGGTCTTGCCCTGCAAGCATGATCCACGCATAGACTAGGAAGGTTTTTCGGGTCCTGGACATCATGCTGCATCTGCCTCGTCGGGTTCTTGCTTCGCTTGCGCTGACCTCTGCGCTTTGTGTTGTCGGTGCGCGGGCGGAAACGCCTGCCACGCTGAACATCAACGGAATCTCCGGCCTGATCGAGCTTCCCTCGGGCGAATCCCAGTCTGATTCCAAGTTCACCTTCACTGGGACCATCGTCGGCTCGGTTTCGCGCGGAACGCTCAGCTTTCAATTCACCGACAGGCTGTCGGCGTCGTTCCGGTTCCAGACATGGCGGGACTGGAACACGCTTTTTCCGGCAGAGGAAAACCTCTACCGCGACCGCAGCATGGATATCCGCTACCAGATCCTTGAGGAAAGCCAGTATGTCCCCTCGCTGACTGTCGGCCTGATCGACTTTACCGGGCAGGGGCTGTTCTCGTCGGAATACATCGCCGCTACGAAAAGCTTCGGCGAAAAGCTCAAGGTCACCGCCGGCCTTGGCTGGGGGCGCCTGGGGACCGCCGGGTCGATCGGTTCGCCCTTCGGCGACCGGCCGGCGCTTGAAGACGGCGACAAAGGCAAGCCGAACGTCGACCAGTGGTTCCGGGGCGAGGTGTCCCCCTTCGCCGGGATCGAATACAAGCTGAACGATCGCTGGACCCTGAAGGCGGAATACTCGACGGACGACTACGTTCTGGAAGATGAAACGCGCGGCCTGATCGAGCGTGACAGCCCCTTCAATTTCGGTGTCGAGTACCAGAAAGGCCCGATGTTCCGCTATGGCATGTACTCGATGTACGGCAGCGAGATCGGCTTTGCCTTTCACATCATCCTTGATCCCAAGAACCGCCTGACCGGCGGCGTCATGGGCGCGGCACCGTCTCCGGTCCAGGCACGGCCTTCACGCGCGGCCGATCCGGACGCTTTCGATGGCGGTTGGGTCACCCAGGCCGACGCCGGACCGATCCTGCGCGAGAACCTGGCCAAGCGGCTGGCCGTGGACGGGATCGTCGTCGAAAACCTTGCCCTGACCGCCACCACAGCGCAGATCCGCATCCGCAACACCCGGATCGACGCCGGGGCGCAGGCCATTGGCCGGACCGCCCGGGCCATGAGCCATGTGATGCCGGCCTCGGTCGAGGTCTTCGAGATCGTGCCGGTGGCCAACGGAATAGGGGCCTCGAAGATCACTATCCGGCGGAGCGATCTGGAACAGCTGGAGTTTGCCGGCGACAACGCGACGCTTCTGCGCGAACGCACCACCATCACCGACGCCGGCCCCGTTCCGGCCAATGCGCTGGGCGACGAGGATCTTTATCCGAAGTTCCGCTGGAGCCTCAGGCCCGCGCTGCGGATGTCCGAGCTGCTGAAGGGTGATGCCGGCCTGTCGCTCTCTGCTTCGTACGATATCCGTCCGGGGCTTGTTCTGTCCGGGTCGGTCTACAAGCGGCTTGCCAGCAACATCGACCGGGACGTCTCGCCCTCGGATTCGCTCTTGCCTCCGGTCAGGACGGACCGCGACCGCTATTCCGAATTTGGCGACCCCGCGCTTGAGAGGCTGACGCTTGCCTGGTTCGCGCGCCCGGCCCCGGATTTCTTTTCGCGCGTTTCGCTGGGGTATCTTGAGCGGATGCATGCCGGCATCTCCGGCGAAGTGCTGTGGAAGCCGGTAGACAGCAAGCTGGCGCTGGGGGTCGAGCTGAACTACTCCCGGCAGCGGGATACCGATGGTGGCCTTGGCTTCGATGAATTTGATTACGATGTCGTAACCGGGCATGTGTCGGCGTACTACGAATTCGGCAACGGCTATGTGGGCCAGCTGGACGTCGGCAAGTATCTGGCCGGTGATGTCGGCGCCACGATGTCGATCGACCGGGTCTTCGTGAACGGCTGGCGGATCGGAGCCTATGCAACGGTGACCGACGCCAGCGCAGCCGAATTCGGCGATGGCGCGTTTGACAAGGGTGTCCGTTTCTCGATCCCGCTGAACTGGGCACTTGGAAACCAAAGCCAGACGACCTATGGCGCGACCCTGCGTCCCAACACCGGGGATGGCGGCGCACGGCTTGATGTGGACGGCCGGCTTTACAACTCGATTCGCGACTATCACACCGGCGCGCTTGATCCGGAATGGGGACGCGTGTGGCGTTGACCTTCCGGGCAAGGCTGACGGCGGGTCTGGTTGTGCTGGCGGTCGTGGCTGCGTGCGGCAACGAAAAGAGCGAGCCCAATCCGATTGCCGCCACTGTCGGAGCGGCGGCGGCATCGACCTTTGCAAAGATGAAAGCGCGCCAGTCCGGCAAGGCCGCCGCGACCCCGGCCCCGATTACCCGCGCCGATATCGAAAAAGCTGGCGTGCCGGTCCTGCGCGCCGCGATCCCAAGCCGGGGCACGGACGGGTTCTTGACGATTGCAGACAACAAGGGCGACGTTGTCACCTGGAAGACGCCCGAAGGGACGTCCTTCGCGTTGCGAAACGGGGTACTGACCCAGACCCGTGGCCTTGGGCCGGATCTCATGTCCTCCAACGTGCCAAGCCTGGGCCAGCTTCTGCAGGCTGGCGGCACCTACCAGCGGCAATACTTCTTCCTGGGATCGGATGATCAATCCACGCGCCGGACCTATGACTGCACCGCCACCACGGTCGGCACCGAGGTGATCGAGATCTTCTCCAGGTCGCACACGGTGACGCGGGTGACCGAAGATTGCGTCCGCCCGCAAGGCACCAAGATCCAGAATGAGTTCTGGATCGAGGGTCGGACCGTGCGGAAATCAAGGCAATGGGCCAGCGCGATGATCGGTCACGTCGAATTCGAGCGCGTGGTTGATTGAAAGGTCGGCCGACAGGCCAGGAGCCTAGTAGTCGCGTTCGACGAAGATGCCGATGCCGTTGTCCCCATCATTCTCCAGCCTGCCACGCACGGTTATCCCGGTGGACAGGTCGAGGTTAAGCGTCACGCGGGACCGGCCATCCTGGCCCAGCTCCACCTCACTATAGAGATTCTCGCTTAGATAGCGGCCGGCGGTCAGGGCGGTCGAGCCGTCCTCGGTCGTGGAAAGATCAAGGTCGTCCAGCCCGAAGCTGTTGCGAAGTCGGGTCACGATGCTTTCCCCTCCACGTCCGGCCAGGACCGCAACCGCATTGGCCAGCTGCGCGGCCTGCAGGGCCGAAAGCCGGCCAAGATCGCGCCCGAAAAGCAGTTGTGCCAGCACTTCCTCTTGCGGTAGTTGCGGGACCGAAGAGAAGGATACGGTCGGGTCATCCGCCGGCCCTTCGACAGTCACGCGGCTGACAACCTCACGGCCCTGGTTTTCAGCCACGACGCGCAGTGTCGGGATCATGCTTCCGGCAAGCTGCAATTCAGCCTCGGACAGGACAAGGCGCCTGCCAAGGATATCCAGCCGGCCCCGGATCAGACTGAACTGTCCGGAAGGGACGACCGCATCGGTGGTCCCTGCCAGCCGGATCTGGCCGCCAAGCTCGGCGTCGATCCCACGGCCGCGGATGAAAACGCGGCTCGGGGCCGAGACAGTCAGGTCAAACCGGAACGGGCGGCCTGTCCCCGACTTTGTGGGTGCGCCGCCGCCGGTGTCGATCAGCCCCGCCCGGATCCGCGTTTCGCGGACGGCGCCCGGTTCGTTGACATGGGTCAGGTTCAGCAAAGCGCCCGCGCTGGCAAAGCCTGAATCCGGGACGCGCAGCTCGGCCTCGAAAAGCTGAACCGCGCCCGCGATCACCGCGCCTCCGGCAAGCGGCCCGTCCACGCTGAGCGATCCGCCGAGGATCGCCTCGAAAAGCTCGGGATCGACCAGCCGCAGCCGGTCAAGAGTGATCGACAGCCGGGACTGGAACGGCGGTTCAAGCCCGACCGGCCCGTCGACGCGGATCAGGCCGCCGGTGGACAGCCGGGCCGTCGCCGATACCTGTGCCTGCCCACCCTGCACCTGGGCCAGCGCCTCGATCCCCTCAAGCGAGGCACCAAGGCCGGGGTCAGAGAATCGGCCGTTCGACAGGGTGATCCGCCCCGAAACCGAGGCAGGGCGGAACGGGCCGTTCAGGGTCAGGTCATAGCGTACCTGGCCGTCCAGCGCCCGGGGCGAGATGAAGAGGTTGGTCAGGCTGGCCCGCCCGACACCGGCCACGGCCAGATCGGCGCGCGACAGGTTCGCCGCCATGGTTCCCTTGATCGTGCCGTTGATGCCGGCCGGGCCCTGAAAGCCTGCATCCAGCGCATAGCCAGAGCCGTCCTGGCTGGCCGAGCCGTTCAGGACCAGTGGCCCCTCCAGGTTCGGCAGCAAAAGGCCAAGGTTCGCCAGCCGGGCGTTGATCGTCAGCTTGCGGATGGCATCTTCAAGCCTGCCCGACACGGAAAGCGTGGCCTGCGGGTTGGCCAGGGTGGCAGAGTCGATCTCGACACCGCCGGCGCGCAGGCCGAGGCGGGCGGATAGCGTGCTTTCTCCGGCAAGGATTCGGTCTGCGTTCGGCTCACCGATCCGCAGGTTGCGCGCGGTTCCGTCCAGGGCGAGCCGCCCCGCCTCGGCGGTTCCGTCGAAGCTTGCGGTCAGGCTGGCGCTGCCGCCGTAGCTTGCCCCAAGCGCCGAAAGATCAGGCAAGGTCACCTCAGCCAAAAGGCTGGACCCGCCGGTCGCAAGCTTGCCGCTGGCCCGCGCGGTCAGGGCGCCCGCCTGCAGATCGAAGGCGCGCAGGGTTGTGCCGGTCGCGTCGCGCAACAGCGACATCCGGGCAGAGGACTGGCCTTGCAGCAGGCTGTCAACCTCGGCGACCGCGACAGTCAGGCCATTGGCCGAGACTTCCGCCACGCCGTCCAGCGCGCCGGACAAAAGCCCGGCCGATCCTTCGATAGCGATCGATCCGCTGCCACCAAGCGGCCGCCCGGCCAGCACCGAGAAGCGCGACAGATCGCCTGCCTCCAGCCGCAGATCGCCCGAGGTTCGCAACCCGCTTTCCAGCCCCTCGACCTTCAGGGCCCCGGTCGCGGCCAATCCATCACCTGCAAGGTCGATCCCGGTCACATCCAGTGTCCCGCTGCCTTCCAGCCAGTGGAACCGGACCCCGCCGCGCAGGCCCTGCCCCAGCGCTTCGGCAAGGCCCGCGTCCCGTGGGCGCAAGCCGTCAACGGCAAGTTTCAGCGTGCCGCCCACGCTTTTGCGGTCCCCGGCCCGCCCGATCCGGCCTGATCCTGACAGCGAAAGCCGTGTGACATCGGCGGTCAGATGCGACAGACCCGCAAGGTTGACATCGGCTGTCCAGCCCTTGTCGGCCGCCATTCCTGCGGAAAGGCGGAAATCGGCCCGGTCCACCCGCGTCGGCGTGTCGCCGAAAGGCAGCAGCACCGGCGTTCCGTCAGGGTCGGCCAGTGTGCCGGTAAGGTCGATCTCTTCTGGCAGACCGTCCGGGGCGATCACCGCTCGCCCTTCCAGCGTCAGGGACCTTGCCCTGACCGACAGCCGGTCCAGCACGGTCCGCCCGGTCGCCGTGCGCCGAGCATCCAGCGCAAGGCCGATCTCGGTGCCGAAGAAGTCCACATGGTCCGGCGCCAGAATTGGCGCAATGTTGCCCGCGACATCCGCTTGCAGCCGGTAGCCGCCCTCGGCGTCCTGCCCCAGGATCACTTCTCCTGCCAGACGGTCCTGGCCATCCGTGGCCAGACTGATCTCGGCCCGGTGGTTCTCCAGCGGCCCCTGTCCCGACAGTCGCAACGTCGCCGATGGCGCGCCCGGAATGCCAAGCAGTCCGACCACGATGCCACCCGCGTCTTCGGCGGCGTTCAGGTCCAGCGCAAGCTCGCGCGATGTGTTGGAATAGCTGGCCGCAAGCGTGATTTCGGCGCTGGGTCCGTCATCCGTCCGCCTGAGGTCCAGCGCGGCCAGGCCGTCGCCGCCGACAAGCGAAAGGGCGGCCGTGAGACTGCCCTCGAACGGCTGGCCAAGGATCGTGTCGCCCAGCTCGATCCGGTCAGCCGCAACGCGGTCGATGTCGATCGAAACCGGAAGTTCGGGCAGGCTGAAGGATCCGGCCTCGGGGGCGGGCAGGTCCGTGTCGGCGCCATCCGTCATGGGCAGTCGCGCCACGATGATTTCCCGTGCGGAAAGCTCGCTGACACGCACTTCGCCCGACAGCAGCGCCGAGCGGCTCCAGTCCAGGGTGGCGCCGTTGATCGTCAGCCAGATGCCGTCCGCGTCGGCGATGGTCAGCGATTCGATGGTTGCGCGGGCCGACAGGGCGCCGGCGAAGCCGGTGATCGTCACCTCGCGCCCGGCGCCTGACAGGTTGTCTTCAAGGAAGGCGGTCAGAAAGTCGCGGTCGTCTTCCTGCGCCATCAGCGGCGCGGCCATCAGCGTCAGTGCAAGGATTGCCGCGCGCCGCATCAGAAGGACTGCCCCAGACCGATGTAGAATTGCACCCCGTCCCCGGTGTCGCCGCTGACCGGGCCGGCCACGTCCACCCGGATCGGCCCGATGGCGGTATCGTAGCGCAGGCCAAGCCCGGCCCCGGCGTGCGATTCGGCGCTGTTGTCCAGCACACCGTCGATGCCGACGCTGCCCATATCGACAAAGCCGACCACGCCGATCTTTTCCGACACTTTCGCCCGCAGCTCCAGCGATCCCGCGACGAAGAACCTGCCGCCAACCAGGAAGTCCGTCCCGGTCCCTGTCGGCACCAGAACGCCCAGCGACCGGTAGGGCTGGCCGCGAACCGTACCGCCACCGCCGGAATAGAACAGCTGGTCGCGCGGAACATCCAGAAGGTCCGGCCCGTAGATCGCGCCGCCCTGCAGACGGGCCGCGACAACGAACCGGCCCTCGCCATCCAGGCTTCGGTAAACCCGGCCGTCCATCGTTGCCCGGACACCGGATTCCGTGCCGCCAAGGCCAAGGAAGGGTCTGACTTCGGCATCAAGATAGAAGCCGCGCGTCGCGTTCACCGCGATGTCGCGCTTGTCCCATGTCACCCCAAGCGGCAAGGCGATCACCTCATAGGTGAAGTCGCCCTGCGGGTCCGAGCCATTGACATAGGCATAGGTCAGCTCGGCCCTGGCGGTCAGCCGTTCCGAGAAGACCTGCGAGAAGGCAAGTCCGAATTCGACCCCGTCCAGGGCGTAGTCAACCTCGTCGGCATGGGCAAAGCGAAAGACCAGGCCGGCTGTCGTGTCGGGGGTCAGCGTGGCCGGGCGGTCCAGCGTGACGCTGAAGCCGTAGTCGACCCCGCTGATGCTGGAACCGATGTTGGTGACGTCGGCCTCGACCTCCAGCCGCTCTCCGCCGCCCAGAAGGTTCCGGTGCAACCAGGACCCGGTCAACGTGACCCCGTCGATGCTAGACACTTCTGCGCCAAGGGAATAGCGCCGTGTCTTCTGCTCGACCACGCTGGCGGTGATGCCCAGAAGGTCGGGCGCGGTGATCGACCCGTCCTCCTCCAGCACGACCGAACTGAAGATCCCGGTGCGCCGCAAGCGCGTCTCGGCCCGGCGCAGCTCGGTCTCGCTGAAGGTCTTGCCAGAAGGCAGTCCGGCGATCTTGACGATCCGCGCCGTGCGCATCCGTTGTTCGCCACTGACCGTCAAGGGCCCGAAGCGCAGCTTTGGCCCGGGATTCAGGGCCACATCGACATCAAGCCGGGCGGTGCGGTGGTCGGCGACGACCTGTTCCCCGGCCACGGCGGCCTTGGCATGGCCGACATTGCGCCAGGCCCGGATCGAGGCCGTGACCGCGTCCGACACCACCGCGCTTTCCGCAGGCGCACCACTTCGGAACGCCAGGGGCAACCTGGTCCCGGCGGCCTGCGGGGCGATCCGGGTCTGTCCCAGGGAAAAGGCCGGGCCGGGATCGACCGCGACGCTGATCACCGAGATGGCCTTTGGAACTTCAAGCGGCCGGATATCTGCGGCCTCGCGCCCGTCGATCGTGATGCGGACGGTCACCGAATAGTGCCCCCGTGCATAAAGCGCTGCAAGGATGCGCCCGTAATCGGCCCGAGCGGCGGCAACCAGATCCTGCGGGTCGGTCAGATCCTGCGACTGCAACGACCGCAGCAGAGAGGCCGAGTTCACCGTCCGGGTCAGCGCCTCGTCCGCGCCCCGGACCTGAACATCCAGGCGGTCCAGCGCGATGCCCGGATTGCTGGAAAGCGTCAGAAATGCCGCGCCCACGGCTGCCAGAAACATGTGTTTTCCACAGCTGGCAAACATTCCGGGCGGTCCTCCAGATCTCAGGTCGCGGGACTATTGCAGGTTGCCAATTGAGGGGCAATGCAGGTTGCCGCGCCGTGGCGTCGTTCTGCGGGCGCGTTTGAGACAACGTCGGAAATCCACCACGGTTTCGTCACCAACCTGTGATCTTGCCAAGGCAGCCTGCCTGCCAGCAGACAGAGAGCATCAGATGGCCGAAATGTCCTACGATCTTGACAAGGCTTATGAAATCAACGGCCCCGAAGATGCCCGGCAGATGTATGGCGATTGGGCGCCGACCTATGACGAAAGTTTCGGCGTCGCCTGGGGCTATGTCGCCCCGCGTGAGATCGCGGCGATCCTCAAGGCCGAGA
>JANNXX010000089.1:0-24559 GCA_031409795.1 Rhodobacterales bacterium | reverse complement strand
CCCAAACACACCATTTCCCCCCGGGGGGGGGGGGGGGCGGGGGGGCCCCCGCCCCCCCCCCCCCGACTGCCCGGGTCCTGCAGAATCCATGGGAACCAAGGCCGGCACAGCCGCGTTGGACCTGACCCAGACATGCGTCTTCGGGCGTGAAGGGTCGCAAATCTGACGGTGCGGGGCAGGATGACGGAACCAGCGGTGCCACCAGCCCCTTCCGGGGCAACCCTCGGCCACGGCGGCCCGCTGTCGCCCCGTCGCGTCAACGGGGCCACGGCCATCGCGATCTGCCTGGGTGCCGCGATCCTGCATTTCGGGGCGGAAGTGTTCCTGCCCCTTGCCATCGCCACGCTGGTGGCCTTTGCGCTGTCGCCGCTGGTTTCAATCCTGCGGCGGCGGGGCATGCCGCGCATCCTGGCGGTGCTGGTCGCCGTCACCATCGCCTTCTCGGCGCTTGGGGTGGTGCTGGCGGTCATGGCGGCGCAGGTCAGCCTGGTTGTCGAAAGCCTGCCCGGCTACCAGTCGAACATCATCACCAAGCTGGACGCCTGGACCCCGGAAGAGGGGTCGACCAACGTGCTTGGCCGCGTGGTCGAGATGATGACCCGGATCAATGACGAGATCAGCGGTGCTTTGTCGGCGGGGGCGACCGCGGGCGGGCAGGGCGCTCCGGTGACCGTCGCGGTGGTCGAGGATCAGAGCCTGTGGCGCATGCTGCAGGACGTGCTGTTCCCGATCATCAGCCCGATGGTCACCGCGGGCCTGATCATCGTCGTGGTGATCTTCATGCTCTTGGAACGCGAGGAACTTCGCGACCGCTTCATCCGCCTGACCGGGGCGAACGACCTGCACCGCACGACCGAGATGCTGGAGGATGCAGGGTCGCGCGTCGCAAGCTATCTTCTGATCCAGATTCTGGTGAACGTGATCTATGCGGTGCCCATCGGGGTGGGCCTCTGGCTGATCGGGGTGCCGAACCCGACGCTTTGGGCGCTGCTGACGCTGATCCTGCGCTTCGTGCCCTATATCGGCCCGATCATCGCCGCCGCGATCCCGCTGTTCCTGGCCTTTGCCGCGTCGCCCGACTGGTCGATGGTGCTGTGGACGGCGGCGCTGTTCGGTGTGGTGGAGCTGGTCACCTCCAACATCGTCGAGCCCCGGCTTTACGGGTCGCGCACGGGCCTTTCGCCCTTGGCGGTGATCATCGCGGCGATTGTCTGGACCTGGATCTGGGGGCCGATGGGGCTGATCCTGTCGACGCCGATGACGGTCTGTCTGGTCGTCCTTGGCCGCTACCTGCCGCAGTTCGAGGTGTTCGACATCCTCTTTGGCGATGAACCGGTGCTGGCCGCCCATGCCCGGCTGTATCAGCGCCTTCTATCCGGCGACACGGTGGAATCGGTCACCCGCGCGGAAGAGGCGCTGGAGGATGATTTTCTGGCCGATTACTATCAGACCGTCGGTATTCCCGCGCTTCTGCTGGCGCAGACCGACTATGACCGGGGGGTGCTGTCGCAGGTCCAGGAGGAGGGGATCGCCCGGTCCGCCGACCGTTTTGTCGCGGCGCTGGAACCGGCGGTGACTGAGGAACGGGCGGAAGGCGACGTGGCGGGGTCTGAGGCGGCGGTGCGGATCGTCGTGGCGGGCGGGCGCAGCAATCTTGACGACGTTGCCGCCCGGATGCTGGGTCAGGCGCTCGCCGCCGAAGGGGCCGAGGTGACGGCGCTGCCGCGCGCGAATCTGATGGCGACGACGGTCCTGAACGCCGAGGGGCCGCGGCCGAACTGCCTTGTGCTAAGCTTCCTTGACCCGAATCCGGCCCGCGCCTCGCTGCTGATCGTGCGGCGGATCAAGCGGGCGATCCCCGGCCTGCGGGTCGGGGCGGTGATCTGGGAGCTGCCGGGCCAGTCGCGCACGCCCAGCCGGACCGTCGCGGTTGCCCGCCGCGAGCTGGACGAGATCGGAGCGGATTTCGTGGCCAGCACGATGGACGAGGCAATGGCGCTGGCCTTTGCCGAGGCGGAGGCAAAACCTCTGCCCGAGGCGCAGAAACGTCCGCCGCGCAAGGCGGTCAGGCGTCCGGCAGCGGCGGAATAGCGGCCCCGACCTTGCGGGCGGGGCCGCCAGTGGTCAGGCGGCCGCTGCGTTGACGCTGCCTTCGGCAAGCTTGGTCAGCGTGGCGTCGGCGGTCACTTCCTGTTGCAGGATCCCGTCCAGCATCCTGGCCACGTCGACAAGGCCCAGCACCTTGGCATAGGCCTGCATCGAGCCGTAGCGGGTGATCTCGTAATGCTCCACCGCCTGGGCGGAGAAGATGATCGCCGCATCAAGCGCCGTGCTGCCCTTGAAGTCTTCGAGAAGCGAGGTGCTTTCTTCCAGGATGCCGTCGATGGCATCGCATTTCTCGGCCTTCGGGCGTTTTCCCATGGCGGCAAAGATTTCTTCCAGCGTCTCGATCTGGGTCGCGGTTTCGTCGCGGTGGGTGGAAAGCCCGTCCTTCAGGGCCGGGTCCTGCGCGGCGCGGATCATTTTCGGCAGGGCTTTGTAGATTTTCTTTTCCGCGTAATACATGTCCTTCAGGGCATGCTCCAAGAGGTCCGAAAGATCCATCGTGCGCGTCTCGGCGCTGCCCGTTCCCTTGGCTGTCGGTTTGGTGGCCTTGTCCATCATCAGTCCTTTCCAATTGATCAATGCAGCCCGCCCGCTGGCCGGCCGCCGTGCCAGTTGAACGTGCAGCCGTTGCCCATGGTTCCGGGCAAGGGGCATGGAACCCGGCCCCGGTTCGGGCGTTTGCCGGGCACAGGGCTGATCCGACCCAGCGAAAGGACCGATGATGCAGACGACTGTTCCCCCACTTGCCCCTGCCGACCCGGTGCAGCCGGTCGACGGGCGTGACGGCGCGACCGCGCTGGTGGCGCTGTACGACCGCAGCGTGGATGCGATGAAAGGCCATGCCAAGATGGTCGAGAAGGCGGAGCCCGCGTTCCGTCCGACCGCCGAGCGTTTTCATGCGCTGCATGCCCGCCACGCCGAGACGCTGGCCCGGCATCTCTCCGACCTTGGGGTCGGGGCCGAGGCGGATGGCAGCGTGATGGGCCTGGTCAATCAGGCCGTGGTGACCTTTCGCGCCTTTTTCGACGACATCGACGAAGACGTGATGGATCAGGTGCGCAGCGGCGAAGACTGGGTGCTGCAGGCCTTCGACGCCGCCATCGCCGAACATCCCGGCCTTGCCCCCAAGCTGCGCGCAATGCGGGACGAACTGACCGATCTTCTGGCCGACACCCGTGATCTGGGCTGACCCCGAACCCCTCAACCGAATGGAGACTGACATGACCACCACCGATCTGAAGGACAAGCTTGCCGCCACCGCCGGCAAGGCCCGTGAAACCGCCGCCGCCGCGCTGGACGTGGCGACCGAGGCGGGGCGCACGGTGACGACCGAGGTGAAGGCCCATGCCGCCGACACGCTGCACGCGGTGCGCGACGCCGCCGGTGACCGCACCGAGGCGGCACGCGACACGCTGGTCAACGCCGGTGAGCGGCTGGCCGAGACGCTGGAGGCGGAGGCGCAATCCGTCGACGGCATCCCCGCGCGGCTGCTGAACGGGCTGGCAAGCGGCGTCTCGACGGTGACCGAAGGCCTGCGCGGTCGCACCCTGGGCGATCTTCTGGCCGATGCGCAGGGCTATGCGCGCCGCAATCCCGGCACCTTTGCCGTGGGCGCTGCCGTGGCCGGCTTTACCCTGGCGCGGTTCCTGCGGGCCTCTGGCACCCGGATGACCGCCGAAGCCCGCGCGGCCGAGGCGACCGACCGGCTTTACCGCGACGCCGCGCGCCGCACGGCCGACACGCTGGGTCACGGCGGCGAGCGGGGGCCGCTTGCATGAGCACCCCTGAACACGGAACGGCAAGTGCAGCGGGGCCGGGCGCGATGCTGGCCGATGTGCTGGCCGATGTGCTGGCCGGGGTGACCCGGCTGGTGCAGGGCGAGCTGGCCCTGGCGCGCGCCGAAGCGGCCGAACGGCTGGAGACCGCGCGCCGTGCCCTGGTGCAGGTGGTGGTCGCGGTGGTGCTGGGCATCACCGCGATCAACCTGCTTGCGGCAGCGGCGGTTGCGGCGGTGGCCCGGTCGGGCCTTGGCCCGGCCTGGGCCTCGGTCGTGGTGGGCGGGATCGTCCTTCTTCTGGCGCTGGGCTTTGCGGGACAGGCCTCGCGCCTTCTGCGCGACGCGGCCCGGTCGCCCCGTCGCAGCGCCACCTCGATCCGGCGCGATGTCGCAACCCTTCAGACACTGGTGAGACGCGATGCCCCCGTATGATTCGGATGACCAAAGCCCGGACGCCATTGCCACGATGCTCGACCGCGACCGGCAGGACCTTGCGGCCGCGCTGGAGGGGCTGCGAAACCGCCTGTCGCCGGATCTGCTGATCGGCGATGCGCTGGGCCAGGCGAAAGCCAACCTGCGCCCCTATGCCCGGGCGCTGGATGGCGCGGTGCGGGCCAACCCGATGGCCGCGGTCGTGACCGGGGTGGGGCTGGCCTGGCTGGTGCTGGGCCGAAAGCCCGTTGCAGGGACAGCGGCAACGGCACCGGCGGCGGCGCTGGCCGGCACCAGGGTCGAAGCTGTGTCGCGCTGGGAAGACGAAGGCGGCTATCCCTTGAACGACCCGGTCGCGGATGCGGCTTGGATCGCCGAGACGGACGCGTTGCGCCACCGCGCGCTGCGTGCGCTGGCGCGGATCGAGGCCGCCGCGCGCGACCGTCTGCGCCCGGGGGCAGAGCTGGCACGCGACCGCGCCCAAGTGCTGGCCGATCTGGCGAGGACGACCCGGGCCGCCATGCTGCACGGGCTGGACAGCCTGACGCAAGACGCGCGGAACCGGCTTTTGGTCCTGCGCGAAGAGGCCTATGCCGCCCGCCTGGCAGCGCAACGGCAGGGTGCCAGGCTGATCGAGGCGCACCCGGTCCTGACCGCTGCGATCGGCATGGCGATCGGGGCGGCGGTGGGGTCGGCCTTGCCGCACACCCCGACCGAAGACCGGCTTTTCGGCCAGGAACGCGACCGGCTGATGGCGCGGGCCACGGACGCGCTGCGCCAGGAACGCGCGCGGGCGGCCGGAACCGTGTCGCGCCTGGCAGAAGGCGTCGCCGCCGAAGTGAAGGCCGGCGCACGCGATCTGGTCCGCGAGGCCTGATCGCCCCCACCGGCCGCCCCCACCGGCCGCCCCCACTGGCCGCCCCCACTGGCCGCCAGCCATGAAAAAGGCCCGCGAAACGCGGGCCTTTCTGCTGTCATGGTCGCCGCATCACATCTTCGCGGCGGGCAGGGTTTCCAGCTGGTCCTGCGTCATGCGGATATAGGCGCGGTACATCCCGCCCTCATTCGCCTGCAGGATCTGCAACTCGGTCACGTCGATCGCCACCGGTTTTTCGCCCATGCCGAGGAACCCGCCGACATCGACGATCACCTGCGCCGGAGTGCCGTTCGCATCCATGACAAGATCCGAGATCTCGCCCACGTCCTCGTCGTTCGGACCGTAGACGCGCACGCCCATCAGCTGTTCCGAGGTGATGGTGCCAGCCTCGACCGACGCATAGCCGTCAAGGGCCCTGGCGCCGGCGGCTGCCTTGTCGGTGGCGTCGGTCGTTGCCGTGCCATCGGTCATCGCGGCATCGGGTTCCGCGTCGACGGCTGCCGCATCGGCATCGGCGGCCGCCGGCATCGCACCGGTGCGCAGGTATTCCGGCGCGCCTTCAAGGATGGTGCGGTCGGCATTGACGACCAGGAAGAAGTCGCCCAGATCCTCGGCCGTGGCGCTGTCGGACACGAAGCGGATGTTTTCCATCCCCAGCGCGACCTGGCGTTCGCCCAGCCCGAGGAAACCGCCGATATCGACCAGCACGGCATCGACCTTGCCGTCGCGGGTCAGGATCACGTCGTTGATCTCGCCGATGTCGTTCCAACCTTCCTGGACCCCGGCATATTCATCGGCGTCGATCGCCGCTTCGGCCGCATAGACGCGCTTGCCGATGAAGTCGGAGGCGGCGATCGCGATCGGGTCCATTTCGGTGCGGAACAGCTCTTGCGCGCTGGCCGAGGTTCCAAGAACCAGCGCCATCGCCGTGCCAAGCATAAGTGATTTCATCATTTTCTCCATCGTTCACACAGGGCGCCCGGGGTGGGCGCTGCAAGGAAAAAACGTGCCACCCTATTCTGCGGTTCCGGGCGAAGAGCGGAATTGGTGCGGCCCGGCGCCGGTCGGCGGGATCGCGCCGGAAGGATGCGGCATGAAGATTGTTCCGTGTCGGCGGAACCTTGCCGGGCGTGGCGCGTTTGATCCAAGACCGGATGCAGGAAATCCCTCCCTGTTCCGGTCGGCGGAATTTCCCTGTCCGCATCCAGGCCTTGCCGCCGGTGGCATCTGCGGATTTGCCAGATGCCGCCGGCGGTTCTTTTACATCAGCGGCCGCTTTTCCAGCGGTTCGGGCGCCGAGCCGGCATAGACCGCAAGCCGGGCGCGGTCCTGAATGTGCAGGCTGCCGTCCGTCCAGCGCGTCAGTCCGGCCTTGCGCAGATGCATCAGCGTCTTGTTGGTATGAACCAGCGACAGACCCAGCGCATCGGCCAGATCCTGCTGGCGAAACGCCAGGGGCACCGCCCCGGCCTTTTCCATCCCCACCACCCGCAGACGGTGATGGATGCGCAAAAGCGCCCAGGCCACGCGCTGCCCGGCGCCGCGCTGGCCCACGGCGGCAAGGGTTTCGCCCAGGAAATGTTCTTCCACCGCCGCGATCCAGGTCAGGTCATAGGCCCGCTCGGGGTGGGCCTTGAACATGCTCCACAGGTCCGACCGGTTGAAGACGCACAGCACCATGGGGGCGCTTGCCTCGACAGAGTGCTTCATCTCGCCCATGATGCCGGCCTGCAAGCCGATGAAATCACCGGGGAAAAGGAAGTTGATCACCTGGCGCTTGCCATCTTCCAGCGTCTTGTAGCGGGTGCCCATGCCGGACAGCACGGTAAAGACCTGCGGACTGTTCGCCCCTTCCATCAGCACCGTCGTGCCTGCCGAGACGGACAGCTCTCCAGCCTTGAAGCGGCGCATGAAGGCCAGCTCTTCCTCGGTGAAGGGCAGAAAATACTCGCAGCGCCGCAGCGGACACTTGTCGCAGGGAATCGGCATTTTTCGTACTTTCCTATGTCACAGTTTAATGCGGAGGCGGGGGATTGGTTCCAGAAGGGCGCAAGACAGCTGAAGGAACGCGCATGCAGGCCAGTGACCCCATCGACCCCCCGGCGATCATCGTCGTCGTGATGCAGGAAGTTCTGGTCGCGCGCGATATCGAGATGATCGTGCGTGACGTCCGGCCGGGCGCACGGGTGCTGGTGGCCCAGACCCTGCACGAAGCAGTGGACGCCTTGCCGCAGGGCCGGATCGAGGTTGCCTTCGTGCAGGTCGACGCGGCGATCATCGCGGCCTCGACCCTGGGCCGCCGTGTCGCGGCGGATGGCGGCAGAGTGGTGCTTCTGTCCGAGGAAAAGGGCCGCCGTCTGCCCGAGGGCTGGAAGACGCTGCCCTATCCCTTTGCCAGCGCCGACGTGGCGTCCGTGCTGACGCTGCGGTCGTAAGGAAAAGGCCCCCGGCGCCAGAGGCGGGGGCCTTCGGGTCATTGGCAGGGCCCGGCTGCCGACCGGCTGCCGACTGCCCCGGGGGATGCGCCGTGTACGGACACCGCGCACCCCTGCGTCAGGCGTTCAGCGTTTCGGTGCTGGCAAAGAACATCGCCTGCGACACGGCCGAGCGGACCTGTTCCTCATGATAGGGTTTGGTGATCAGGAAGGCGGGTTCCGGGCGCGCGCCGGTCAGCAGCCGTTCCGGGAAGGCCGTGATGAAGATCACCGGCACGTCGTCCACCAGCTTCAGGATGTCGTTCACCGCGTCGATGCCCGACGAGCGGTCCGCCAGCTGGATGTCGGCCAGGATCAGGTCGGGGCGTTCGCGCGCGGCAAGGTCCACCGCTTCGGCCCGGGTCGCGGCGATGCCGGTGACCGAGTGGCCCATTTCGCGCACGATGGCGGCGATGTCCATCGAGATGATCGCCTCGTCCTCGATGATCATCACCCGTCCGCTGACCGAGGCCTCCATCTCGCGCTGGGCGGTGTCGATCAGCCGGGCGACAGTGTCGGCGTCGGTCTGCATGATCTGGGCGATTTCCCACTGGGTGAAGCCTTCGATCGAATGCAGAAGCAGCGCCTCGCGTGATCGGGGCGTCAGATTGGCCATGTGGGCCTGGGCCACGGCGGAAAACCGGCTGTCCGGCTCGCCCACCGGGGCACCCGCGCTGGACCACACCAGGTGGAACGCGTGGAACAGGCCGACCTTGGCATCCGTGTCGCCCGACAGGACGGCGGTGTCTTCAAGGATCGCCTCCAGCGTCGCGGCGGCGTAGGTGTCGCCGGTTCCCTGACTGCCGGTCAGCGCACGCGCATAGCGGCGCAGATAGGGCAGGTTGTCGCTGATGGCGGCGGCCTGATCCGGCAGGACCTGAGCTTGCATCGATTTATTCTCCCTCAACCGCAGATTTTCCGGAACCAAACGCTTTGGTCGCGCGTTCGGTTCCATGATAAACGAGGTGGGCGCAAAAAAAGATGTATTCCGACATGGCAGAGAATGATCCCAAATCAAAGGTCCGCCGCCACATCGACGAAAACCTTCGGCGGATCTACGACGAGACCCTGAACGAGCAGATTCCCGATAAACTGACCCGGCTTCTTGAGCAGCTGCGCCAGAAGGCCGGTCCGCCCGACGGTACGGGTGACGATGCGCCCGACGATCCGGGTGACGATCCGGGTGACGATCCGGGTGAGGGCCGGTCATGACCCGGAACGCAGCGGCAGACCCGCGGGATGCGCTGGTGCAGCACCTTCCCTCGCTGCGGGCCTTCGCGATGAGCCTGACGCGCAACCGGTCGTCGGCGGATGACCTGGTGCAGGACACCATCGTCAAGGCCTGGACCAACTTCGAGAAGTTCGCCCATGGCACGAACCTGCAGGCCTGGCTTTTCACCATCCAGCGCAACACCTATTATTCGTCGCTGCGCAAGGGCCGGCGCGAGGTTGCCGATCCCGAAGGCATCCATGCGCAAGGCCTGTATGTGAACCCCGACCATGACGGACGTCTGGCCTATCGCGACTTTCAGCGCGCCTTCGACCAGCTTTCGGACGAACACCGCGAGGTGCTGACCCTGGTCGGCGCGTCGGGATTTTCCTGCGAAGAAGCGGCCGAGACGATGGGCGTGGCGGTCGGCACGGTCAAAAGCCGGGCCAGCCGGGCGCGCAAGCGGCTGGCCGATCTGATGGGGCTGAAGGACGGTGAAGACGCCTATCCGGGAACGGACCAGGCCGGGATGGCCGCGATGGGCCGATCGGGGATGCAGGCTGCATGACGCCGGATGCCAAACGGCCCCTTGCGTCGCGGCTGGCGATCCGGTTCGCGATCATCCTGGCGCTGGCGCTGCTTCCGGCGGGGTTCATCTCGTTGGTCCAGACCTGGGCGCTTGAAGGTGAGGTCAACGGGCGCAGTCAGGCGGCGCTTTTCGGCGCGACGCTTCAGGCGGCGTCAGCCGAGACCAATCTGATGGGTCGGGTGAAAGGAATGGTCGGCAGTCTGGCTGCGGCAGTTCCTGATTTGGTGGATGACACGGCAGCCTGCGTGCACCTGATGGATGAAATCGCGAAAGCCGAGCCGTTGGCATCCGTTGTCGCGTTTGTTCCCGTATCGGGCCTGATGACCTGCGCATCAAAAGGCAGGGTGCACGATTTCTCTGATGATCCGCTGTTTCAGAAAGTGCGCGACGTCGAGGCGCCGTACTTCTGGGTCAACCCACACGGGCCGGTGGCGGGAACCGCCGTTCTCGGGACTTCGCAACCGGTCTACTCCCGCGACGGGAAATATCTGGGATATGCGGTTATCACGGTCTCGCAGGCGAATCTTGATCAGCTTCGCTATACGTCGCTCACGACCGTCGGCGGCCTGAGGGCGCCCGCCATCTTCTGGACCTTCGACCGTGAAGGCACGGTGCTGACTGCGAATGTCGACGCCGAAGCAGTTGCGGAGAATCTCCCGTCCTCCCAGCGCCTGCAGGACTTCCTCGGCTCTCAGGCGCAAGCGTTCCAGGCCGTTGCCGCCAGTGGCAGGCAGATGACGTACGCATTGGTCCCGATCGTGTCGGGCGAGCTGTATCTGATGAGCGGCTTTCCGACGGACGGCGCGACCGGTTCCTTTGTCGACCGCGCGAGCCCCTATCTGCCGACATTCCTGATGTGGGTTGCCGGGTTGATCGGGGCCGGGCTTGCGGCAGAGTTTCTGGTCACGCGCTATGTCCGGACGCTGCACCGCGCGATCATCGGCTTTGCGCGCGGGGACCGGCGGCTGTTGACGCTGGATCTCAAGAACGCGCCGTTCGAGCTGGACGAACTGGCCGACGCCTATTCGGCGATGATCACCAGCATCACCCGCAGCGAGGCGGAACTGGAAGATTCGGTCCACCAGAAAGAGGTGCTGCTGCGCGAGGTGCATCACCGGGTGAAGAACAACCTGCAACTGATCTCGTCGATCATCAACATCCAGATCCGCAGCACCCGCAGCGACGAGGCGCGGGGATTGCTGAAGAACCTGCAGGAACGGATCATGAGCCTGGCCACCGTCCACCGGGGCCTGTACCAGACCAGCGGCCTGGCCGATGTGCGGGCGCGCGAGCTGATCCCCGACATCGTGCGGCAGATCATGGCCATGTCTTCGGGCCCCGAAAAACCGTTCATCACGCTGAACGACATCGACGATCTTCGGCTGGTGCCTGATCAGGCGGTGCCGCTGTCGCTGCTTCTGGCCGAGGCCCTGACCAATGCGATCAAGCACGCAGGCGCCAGCCGCGATCATCCCGGAACACTGTCGGTGCGACTGAAACGGTCGGGCGGAAGCGATGCGGTCCTCGAAGTGTCCAACAGCATGCATCCGCGCGACGCAGCCAAGGCGCGCGCGCCGGACAGCGGGATCGGATCCCAGCTGATCACCGCCTTCGTGCAGCAACTGGGCGGACGGCAGGAATCGGGCGAGGGTGACGGCGACTACGTCCTGCGGGTGATGTTCGAAGTGGCTCCCCTTTCCATGGCCGAGAATCGGCAGGCCCAACCGGGAAACGGTGATCTGCCATGGAACGATCCGGCGACCTGACGCGTTCTTTCCGAAACGAAACCGGGTCAGGGACTGCTGATGCCAAGTTCGAAGCAGTCGGTCCGGATCCTGCTGACCGCATCCGAAGCCTATCCTGCGCTGGAGCGCGCCTTTCTGGGGGCGACCACCGAGATCTGGGCAAGCTTCCTGGTCTTCGACCTTGGCACGCGCCTGCGCTCGGCCGAGGCGCTTGCCATCGGCAAGACCTGGTTCGACCTGGTGGTGCACACGCTGAACCGGGGGGTGGCGCTGCATGTCTGGATCAGCGATGTCGATCCGGTGGCGCGCGCCGAGATGCACCGCGCCGCCACCCGGCAGGTGCGGATGTTCAGCGCGGCGGCCGCGGTGGCGAACCCGGGCGCAAGCCTGCAGGTCCGCCGTGCGCGCCACCCGGCCGAAACCGGGGCGCTGGTCCGGCTTGCGATCTGGCCCTACATCATGAAGAAGCTTTTCCGCACGGCGGGATGGCTGAACGGCCTTACGCCCGAACGCCGCAAGGCCGCGCTGCGCGACATGGACGGGGCTGCGAAGAACCTGCGCATCCGGGCCGACGGCACCGTGACGCCCCGGCTGTGGTCGCTGCCACGGCTCTTTCCGGCAGTGCATCACCAGAAGCTGGCCGTGATCGACCGCACACTGCTTTACATCGGCGGGCTTGATCTGGACGAGCGGCGCTATGACACGCCGACCCACCGGCGGGCGGGCGACCAGACCTGGCATGATGTCCAGCTGATGATCGAAGGCCCGGTCGTCGCCGAGGCGCAGGCGCATCTGGAAAGCTTCCAGGCGGTGATCGACGGCAAGCTGGCCCCGCCCCGGACGCGACGGCTTATGCGGACCTTGTCGCGACCGCGGCTGCGCAGCCTGTGGCACTTCGGCCCCGACCCGGTGGTGAACGAGTTGCGCACGGCGCACCTGATCCTGTCCGGGCGGGCCCAAAGCTTCATCTACATGGAATCCCAGTATTTCCGTGACCAAAGCCTGGCCCGCGCGCTGGCCAGGGCAGCCCAGGCCAGCCCCGGGCTTCAGATGATCCTGATCCTGCCCGCCGCCCCCGACGATGTGGCCTTCGACGGCAAGCGCGGCCTTGATGCCCGCTTTGGCGAGGCGCTGCAGGCCCGCGCCCTGCGGCGGCTGCGCAAGGGGTTTGGCGCGCGGCTGTTCGTCGGCTCGCCCGGCCAGCCGCGCGCGGCCATGCCCGACGGTGCGGGCGATCCCGACACGCGCCGCGACCGGCTGCACGGCGCGCCCCTGATCTATGTCCATGCCAAGGTGTCGGTCTTCGACGATACCTCGGCGATCGTGTCCTCGGCCAACCTGAACGGTCGCAGCCTGCTTTGGGATACCGAAGCCGGGGTCTACCTGACCAACCGAAACGACGTGACCGAGTTGCGCCACCGGGTCATGTCGCACTGGCTGCCCAAGGATGCCGCCCCCGACGCGTTCGAGGCGGCGACTGCCGTGCGCGCCTGGTCCCGCATTGCCTGGGCCAACGCCGCGAAACGCCCGGCCGAGCGCATGGGCTATCTCCTCCCGCACGATTTTGCCGCCGCCGAGGCCTTCGGCCGCCACTTGCCGATCCTTCCGCAAGAATTCGTCTGACGCCGCAGCGCACCGGAACCGGATGGCGGGTGACCGCGTTCATTTCCTGCAATGGCGCCGACCTGCGCCCCAACCTGTGAAGGAGACGGCAATGAACTGGGACCAGATCGAAGGCAAGTGGAAGCAGTACAAGGGCAAGGCCAAGGAAGCCTGGGGCGACATGACCGACGACGAATTCGACCGCGTCGCGGGTAAGCGTGACCAGATGGTCGGCCTGGTGCAGGAAAAGTACGGCAAGGCGAAATCCGACGCCGAACGCGAAGTCGACGCCTGGTTCGCCAAGCTGTAAGGAGCCCCCGCATGCGCCTTCAGGACACTGTCGCGACCGATCCGCGCGGCGCAGTTTTCGACGCGCTGGACGCTGTCCGGGCCGGGATGCTGGGCCTGACGGCCGGCGGTGACGGACTGCAGCCGATGACGCATTTCCCGGACCGGGCCTCGGGCACGATCTGGTTCATCTCTTCGACCGACACCGCGCTGGTGCAGTCGCTGGGGATGGGCGAGGATGCGGATTATGTGGTGATCTCGGAAGATCACGACCTGCACGCCAGCCTGCGCGGCAAGCTTTACCACTTGCACGACGCCGCCAAGCTGGACGCGCTGTGGAGCCCGGTCATCGCGGCCTGGTTCGAAGGCGGCCGTCAGGATCCGCGCGTGGCGCTGCTGCGCTTTGATCCGGAGGTGGCGGATGTCTGGGCCTCGTCGACCTCGACCCTGAAGTTCGGGTTCGAGATCATCCGCGCGACGCTGGACCCCGGACACCAGCCCGACATCGGCGTGAAGGCCACGGTCAGGTTCCCCCCCTCAGCCTGAGCATGGGCCACACGCCGGAAAGGCGCGCCTTCGGGCGCGCCTTTCTCATTTGCGGGCGGGCGGGAACCGATTGCGCGGCAAAGCGTTGTTCCTGCACCGAAAGACCATCGAAACCCTTGCCATTCAAAGGAGATCCCCATGTTGGGTTGGGCCCTTACCTTCCTTGTTATCGCGCTGATTGCCGCCGCGCTTGGCTTCGGCGGCATTGCCGGCACCTCGGCCGGGATCGCGCAGATCCTGTTCTTCGTCTTCATCGTGCTGTTCGTCGTGGCGCTGATCGCCCGCGCCCTGCGGGGACGCCCCCCGATCTGACAGCGGACAGCTGCAAGACGGCAAGACCGAAGCCCGATGGAAACATCGGGCTTCGGCATTTCAGCTGCGTGCCCCGGTCCACAGCACGACCTCTGCCAGAACCGTCTGCAGCGCGCGATCAAGACCTGCGACCAGATCCACGGTCTTGTCCGACGCCACGGTGCTTGTCGCGGCAATCCTGCGGGATGCGACGATGCTGCGATCGGATTCGCGGATCAGGGTCACCAGCAGGCTGACCTTCAGAACGAAGCCCGTGGCTTCGGCGCCCGTGGCTTCGGCGCCCGTGGGTTCGGCCTGAAACTCTTGCAACTCGGTCATCAGGGTATAGTCGGGCATCAGCCCCGCGCCGGTCCGCCCGACCAGACGGAAACCGCCGATGTTCTGGAACGACGCGACCAGCAGGTTCTGCACCAGGATCGGGGCAGGCTCGGACCAGCGGCCATCGGGCAGATACTGCGCCTGAAAGGGGACCGGCTTGATCAGGATGCGGTCGGTGCCAAGCGCGCCGGTCGAGGTGGGCAGCTCGACCACCAGATGTCGGCTGCCGGACGCCGTCTGGCCCAGGCCCCGGGCGGGCGAAAGCGTGTAGGCGTCCATTTCCTTGCTGGCATCCGACAGCGAAGACAGGGCACCACAGCCCGACAGCAGCAGCGGTATCACCAGGATGGAAAGCCGGTTCATGATGTCAGTTCCTGTATTCGGGGGTCTGGTTGCCAAGCAGGAAGCGACCGGGGTCGCTGCCGATCCGACCGGCCAGTCCGTTGATCGTGTCCAGAACGGTTGAGGCCTGGGCCGCAAGACCGCCGAATTGCGGAAGGTCGTTGCGCGCAAACTTCTTCAGCTCGCGGGCGGTTTCGCCGATGTCGGCAACCGTGGACTTCAACCCGTCCACCAGGCCCGGAATGTCGTCGGCGATCACGGCGTTCGCGCTGGCAAAGGCGGCTTCGGCCTGGGTCAGGGCGGCGTCGGCCCGCGCAAGGGTGGCCTCGGCGGCGGCGACCAGGGTTTCGGCACGCGCCGTCAGGCCGTCGATGCGGTCCGTGGCGGCTTCGACGTTCCGCAGGATCGTCGCGATGGCGGCGCGGTTTGCCGGGGTGGTGAAGCCGCGGATGTCTTCCATCAGGGCGATGGCCTCTTTCAGAAGGTCCGGCGCGGCCGTCGTCAGTTCCTGCACGACCGAGGGCTTCGATGCGATCAGCGGCACCAGCGCGGGCGGGATGGTGGCAAGGCGTTCCGACTCCGGGCTGCCGCCTTCCAGCGCCACGAAGGACACGCCCGTCACCCCCTGCGAGGCCAGCGTGGCCACGGTGTCCTTGCGCACGGGCGTGGTGGCAAAGATCTCGATCCGCACGCGGACCAGTGCCGGATCATCGCGGTCAAGGGCGATGGCCAGCACGCTGCCCACATCGACCCCGTTGTAGCGCACGACGCTGGCCTGGCTGAGGCCTGCCACGGTATCGAACACGATGTCGTATTGCGCATAGGTCCGGTTGATCTCGACCCGCGCGAGCCACAGCAGGAATCCCATCGCGGCAATGGCGGCAATCAGGGTGAAGGCCCCGACCAGAATGTATCGCGCGCGCGTTTCCATTACGTCACCGCCTGCGCAGGTTGTGCGGCATGGGCGCGGGGGCCGGTGAAGTAGGAATGCACCCAAGCGTCATCGACCTTGGCCAGTTCGGCCATGGTCCCCACGGCCAGCACCTTCTTGCCCGACAGCACGGCGATGCGGTCACAGGTGGCATGTAGCGTGTCCAGATCGTGGGTCACGAGGAAGACCGTCAGCCCCAGAGATTTCTGCAAGGACAGAAGGAGGGTGTCGAATTCCGTCGCGCTGATCGGGTCAAGACCGGCGGTCGGTTCGTCGAGGAAAACGATCTCGGGCTCCATCGCCAGGGCGCGGGCCAGACCCGCCCGCTTGCGCATGCCGCCGGACAGTTCCGACGGATAAAGGTCGCCTGCGTGGGCCGGCAGCCCGACCATGGCGATGCGCAGATCGGCAAGGGCGGCGCGGGTCGTGGCGTCGAGGGCAAGCTTCTCGCGCATCGGCGCCTCGACATTCTCGCGCACGGTCAACGAAGAGAACAGCGCCCCGTCCTGGAACATCACGCCCCAGCGGTCGCGGACGGCGGTGGTACTTTTGGTGTCGGCGCTGCGGTCGCCCAGCACCACGGTGCCCAGAACCGTGATCTGCCCGGCGGCCGGGCGCTGCAGCCCGACGATGCTGCGCAGAAGGACCGACTTGCCGCTCCCGGACGCACCGACCACGCCCAGCACCTCGCCACGCCGGACGTCAAGGTCCAGCCCCTGGTGGACGGTGGTCTTGCCGAAGCGGTTGGTCAGGCCCCGCACGCGGATGACGGTGTCAGGCTCCATCACACCCCCCAGACCGCGAAGAATATGGAAAACACCGCGTCCACCACGATGACGAGGAAGATCGCAACCACGACCGAGCGTGAGGTCCGGCTGCCCAGCGATTCAGTGTTGCCCGCGACCTGCATGCCCTGGTAGCAGCCGACGATGGCGATGATGATCGCGAAGACCGGCGCCTTGGACAGGCCGATCAGCGCATGCGAGACGGACGTGCCGGACAGAAGCTGGATGCGGAACATCTCGGGCGAGATGCCAAGGGTGATCCAGACCATCATCCCGCCGCCCAGGATGCCCGCGATGCTGGCGATGAAGCCCAGAAGCGGCAGCGTGACCAGCAGGGCCAGAGTGCGGGGCAGGACCAGAAGCTCGATCGGGTCCAGTCCCAGGACGCGCATCGCGTCGATTTCCTCGCGCATCTTCATCGACCCGATGGCGGCGGTGAAGGCCGAAGCCGACCTCCCCGCCACGATGATCGCCGTCAGCAGGATGCCAAGCTCGCGCAGGATCGAGATCGCGATCAGGTCGACGACAAACACCTCGGCCCCGAACTGCTTGAGCTGCGAGGCCCCCTGATAGGCCAGCACGACGCCGATCAGGACCCCCATCAGCCCCACGATGGGCATGGCGTCCAACCCGGTCTGCTGCATGTGATGCACCATGGACGTCACCCGCAGCCGGGACGGGTGCCGCAGGGTCAGGGCCAGACGGCTGACGACCTGCCCGAAGAACCCGATGCTTTGCCCCATGCCGGCCGCGAAGACCGCGACCGTCTGTCCAAGACCGGCCAGCGAGTCCCCCGCCCGGTGGTGCGGGGGGCGACGACGCCGGGCGCGCGGCGGGGGCATCGCCTCGGCGACGGTCTGCAACAGCAGGGTCTGCGCGGGCGTCGCATTGGCAAGGGTGACCTCGCGCCCCTTCGCCTTCTGCGCCGCCTGATACGACACAAGGGCCCAGGCCCCCGCGGTGTCCAGCGTCGTCAGGCCGGACAGGTCCAGCTCGGCCGGTCCGGTCCGGTCCTTCAGCGCTGCCATGCTGTGCGACAGGGTGGCAAGGGTGAACGGCCCCGTCAGCGCGGCGGTGCCGGATGTGCGCGCCGCTTCAGTCGGCAACCGGGACACTCCTCACGCTCCTGCCGTCAGCGCGGGGCTTGGGAACCGGCTTATGGTGTGGACCGAAAGGCCCCGCCGGATCAGCCCAAAGGCCTTGGGGAAGCATCGCAGGACGGGCGCACTTGCAGCGTGACCGTCGCAAGCGTCCACGCCGCCGGAAGCGGCGCGTGGCGATGGACCAGCCGGATGGATAGGGCATCGTCGCATGTGTTCGTGAAATTGTCCGACTCACTTGATATGCAGGGTAACGCGCAAGGCCCCGGATCGGTTCCATCGGGATGCGGGGGGCCAGGCGCCGCTGGACGTGCAGACCCGTCGGCCAGGCCCAGTCCTGTCAGCCGGGGTGACGACACCGGCTGGCAAACCTGTCCGCCTCACCCTTTCATCGGCGGGCTGGATACCAGCCGGATGCCCCATTGCCCGCGCCGGAACGACGACTTGCGCCCCTCCGCCGCAGAGGTCACCCCGGAGGCCGGCCCGGCTTCAGGATGCCGCAGCCTGACCACGACATCGGGCTGGGGCGCCAAGGCTGCGACCTGCAAAGGCGGTGTCCGCGTCGTCGCGCCCGTCCGCTGGCGCGAAGTCCTGCCGGGGGGTGGGCGTCCTGAACGGCATCCAGGCGCATCCGGCACCGGCCTTGCCACAGCGGCAGGCAACGCAGAGGCCAACGCCAAGGGGATGGGCCAGAAGACGCGGTAAATCGGCGCCGCGCACAACCCTGCAAGCTGGACGGCCGCGCAGGACAGCTTGAACCGGAACGCCCTGTCCACGCCTGCGAAAGCAGCCCTGCGGCCGTGCGGTGGGGCCGGTGGACCGCCCTCGATATCCGCTCCAGGCCCAAGCTGGAGGGTCTGCCCAACGACATGACGATTGACCCCGCCGTGACCGGACGTCCTGACGCCATGTCGCTGCCGCCAAAGGCATGGGTGAACGGAACCGACCAGAAGCCGATGGCCGGCGCTTTAGCAAATTCACCCGACGGGACGAAAAGCGGATCGACATCGCTTTGACCGAAGCCCAGCCGCCCGGACCGGCAACCATCCGCATCGGCACCGTCAGGGTCGCGGTCGGCATCGTCACCTCGCGCCCCGCTGTCCGCTGCCGACAAGGCACGCTTTGCCGTCACCAGCACGATCAACCGGCCGGGCATCAAGCCCGCTCCGGCAGGCTGGCCTGCCACTGTCGCCCTGACAGGGACCTGTCTCCGGTCGGGGTCCGGTCCCGCTTGATTTCGGATCGCCCTCGGCCGATATCGGGAACCGGGGGCTGCGCAGGGTTCTGATACAGGAGAGGTGACATGGCGCAGACCCAGGGCGATGCGCAAAGCGGGGCGGACGACATGGTGATGGTCCCGGGCGGGACGTTTCTCATGGGGTCGGACCACCATTACCCCGAGGAAGCGCCGGCGCACCGCGTGACGGTCGATCCGTTCCGGATCGATGCGGTCCCGGTCACCAACCGGCAGTTTCGCGCCTTCGTGGCGGCGACCGGCCACCGCACCACCGCCGAGACCGCGCCACGGCCCGAAGACTATCCCGGCGCGCTGCCGCACATGCTGCGCCCCGGCTCGCTGACCTTCCGGCCGCCCACCGGCCCGTTTTCCATGGCCAATTACCTCAGCTGGTGGGACTATACCTTCGGTGCCGACTGGCGGCACCCCTACGGCCCGCAGTCGACCCTCGCCGGGCTGGAGGACCATCCCGTCGTGCATGTCAGCTATGCCGACGCGCTGGGCTATGCGCGCTGGGCGGGCAAGGATCTTCCGACCGAAGCGGAATGGGAATTTGCCGCCCGGGGCGGGTTGGAAAGGGCCGAATTCGCCTGGGGGGACGATCTTGCCCCCGGCGGGACGCATCTGGCGAACACCTGGCAAGGGCAGTTCCCGGTCGAGAACCGGCTGGAGGACGGCTTTGCCCGCACCTCGCCCGTCCGGACCTATCCACCGAACGGCTTTGGCCTTTTCGACATGATCGGCAACACTTGGGAATGGACGCAGGACTGGTATGTCCCCCGGCACAACGCAGAGTCCGCCAAGGCCTGCTGCATCCCGAAGAACCCGCGCGGGCCACGGGCGCAGGACAGCCTGGACCCCAACGACCCGGCCCGCATTCCCCGCAAGGTTCTCAAGGGCGGCTCGCATCTCTGTGCCCCGAACTACTGTCGGCGCTACCGTCCCGCCGCACGCCACCCCGAGCCGGTCGACACCTCGACCAGCCATGTCGGTTTCAGATGCGTGCGCCGCGAACCGCAAGCTGCAGAAAGCTGACGGGGGATGATGGGGAATGACGGGGGCAGACAGGGGCTGACGGGGGCTGACTGCGCCAGCGCGCGCGGGTTGGCTTTCTGACGGTCGTGACGCGGGGCTGTCGGGCAGGTGCGATCAGCCCTCGGGCGTCCCGGCTTCGGACGGGATCCGCCGCTGACCGAAGGGCCAGGAACCGCAGCTTGCACGGCCTGCCTGACCTCGGGATCAACGGGTCAGGGGCAGGCGGCCCCGGCGCAAGCCATCTGCGCTTTGCTGCGGCGCGACGGTCTCCGGTCAGTTGACCTTGCGGGCCGGCAGGAAGGGCAGGGGAGCGACCGGGACGCCATCCTCGATCAGCGCCCGGGCTTCGTCGGGGCGCGCCTCACCATGGATCGGGCGCGCAGGGGCATCGCCGTCATGCATCCGGCGCGCCTCGGCAGCGAAGTTCATGCCGACGTAGTCCGAATTCTTCTCGATCTGCCGGCGCAGGGCGGCAATCGCGGCTTCAAGCTCGGACTGCGGCCGGGACAGCGACGGTGCGGGCGACGCAGGGCCAGTCGCAGTGGATGTCGCAGCGGATGTCGCAGCGGATGCCGCAACCGAACCATCGCCCGACCCGGGCGCCGCGCCTGAGCGGCGCGCGGAGACGATGCCGGGGGCCATCAACGATTTCTCGACCTCGGCCACGCCGCAGACCGGGCAGGACAATTGCCCGGCAGCCAGAAGGGTGGCAAAGGCCCCGGCGTTCTGGAACCAGCTGTCAAAGCCGTGCCCGGTCCGGCATGTCAAGGTGTAGCGGATCATCCCGGCATCCCGCGGTCATGGAACTCTTTAGCTAACCGCCATGCGGCCGGGGTCAAGGCCCGTTCCAGTCGGCGGCCCGTTCCAGTCGGCGGCCCGCCCGCTGTGGCGGGTCATTCCCCGGCGATCGGGGCCAGGCGTCCCGAGGCCGGCGGCACGAAGCCCGCGATCAGGCTGCCAAGGTCGGGCTCATGGACCAAAAGGGCGGCGGCATCCGGCTGGAACCACTGCCGCCGGCGCTGGTTCACCTCGGGGAAGCTGTCGGCCAGGCTGGCGACCTGCAGCCCGTAGACGGCGACCGCGCAGGGCACCTGCGCCTCGACCGCAAGGATCTTCTGATAGCCGTAGCGGCCAAGGCACAGCGGGCTTACCCTGCCTTCGACCCCGGCTTCCTCCCAGGCTTCCTGGGCGGCGGCGGCTTCGGGTGCAAGACCCGGCATCGGCCACCCTTTGGGAATGATCCAGCGCCCGGTGTCGCGGCTGGTGATCAGCAGGACCTCGATCCCCGGATCCGCCTCGCGCCAGCACAGGGCGCCGTACTGCATCCGGGCACCGTTTGCCCCGTCGGCATCCTGTGCCGTCACCTTGTCCTGCCAACCCATACCAATTCACCCTGGCCGCCCGCTTGCGGGGTCTGGCCTCTGCCCGACTGCCTCAGGTGCAATATGGCATGGATCACACCTGGATTACAGGAAATTCCCCGGCAATTGACCGCGATGGCATATGGTTTACCTCACCTGCAACGAAATCGGGCAAAGGAGGGTGCGAAATGCGGACAGGGGTGGCAACCGGCACGCGCATGGACCGGGGTTTGGACCTGGGTCTGGTTCTGGGTCTGGTTCTGGCGGTGTTTTTGGCGCTGCCCGCAGCCGCCGATGGCTTCCGCTTCGCTTCGATCGACGGTGGCGAGATCGACCTTGCCGACTGGCAGGGCAGGCCGGTCCTGGTGGTCAACACCGCCTCGCTTTGCGGCTTTGCCGGGCAGTTTGACGGCTTGCAGGCGCTGCATGACCGCTTTGGCGACCGGGCGCTGATCCTGGCCGTGCCGTCGAACGACTTCGAGCAGGAGCTGGCCAGCGAGGCCGAGGTCAAGGAGTTCTGCGCCCTGACCTACGATCTGACCCTGCCGATGACCGAGATCAGCCCCGTCCGGGGCGAAGCGGCGCATCCGTTCTACGCCTGGGTCCGCGACGAGACCGGGTTCGTGCCGGGCTGGAACTTCAACAAGGTGCTGATCGCGCCCGATGGCGAAATCGTCGGCACCTTCGGGTCGAACGTCACGCCGGAAAGTCCCCGGATCGCGGGGGCGATCGCGGCGATGCTGCCGTGATCGCCGGCCCGCCGCCGCCAGCCGCGGCGGTCGGGCCGCTGTTCATCGGGTCCGAGATCTATCGCGGCTCGTCCTATGGCGCCACGCATCCCCTGCGCATCCCCCGCGTCTCGACGGTGATGGACCTGTGCCGCGCGCTGGGCTGGCTGCCGCCCGACCGCTACCGCGCCAGCCCGCGCGCCAAGCCGGCCGCCCTGGCGATCTGGCATGACCCGGACTACCTTGCCGCCCTGCAAGAGGCCGAGATCACCGGCCAGGCCACGCCCGAGATGCGCAGCCGCTTCGGCCTTGGCACCCTGACCAACCCGGTTTTCCCCCAGGTCTTTCGCCGCCCCGCCACCGGGGCCGGGGGCGTCATGCTGGCCGCCGAGCTGCTTGCCGCCGGTTCCGGCGTGATCCATGTGCCCGGCGGCGGCACCCATCACGGGCTGCCGGGCCGGGCGAACGGGTTTTGCTACCTCAACGACGTGGTGCTGGGGATCAAGGTGCTGCAACGCGCGGGGCTGACCCGGATCGCCTATGTCGATCTTGACGCGCATCACAGCGACGGCGTCGAACTGGCCTTCGCCGGCGATCCCCGGGTGCGGATGATCTCGGTCCATGAGGAAGGCCGCTGGCCCTTCACCGGCGCGCTGACGGACAGCGCCGGCGGCAGCGCCTTCAACCTGCCGGTGCCGAAAGGCTACAATGACAGCGAGGCGCGCGCGGTGCTTGACGGCCTTGTGCTGCCCCGCGTTGCCGAAGTCCGCGCGCAGGCCATCGTCCTGCAATGCGGCGCGGACAGCCTGGCGGAAGATCCGCTGTCGCGCCTGTCCCTGTCGAACAGGGCCTATCTGGACGCCGTCGCGGCCCTGCGTCCGCTTGCCCCCAGGCTGCTTGTCCTTGGCGGTGGCGGCTACAATCCCTGGTCGGTCGGCCGACTCTGGACCGCGATCTGGGGCAGCCTGAGCGGCCAGGACCTGCCCGACCAGCTGCCAGCCGCCGCGCAACGGGTGCTGCAGGCCCTGTCGTGGAACAGCGGCATGCGCCCCCGGCCCGAGCCGCACCTCATCACCAGCCTGGTCGATCCGCCCCGCGAAGGCCCGGTCCGCCCCGAGATCCGCGACCGGCTTGCCCAGCTTCGACGCCGGTGATCCGCGCGTTCCTTGGCATCGCCGTGCCACCCAGGGTGCGAGGCGCGCTGACGGTGCAGCAGTTCCTTCTGCCCCTGCCGCGCCGGGTCGAGCCAAAGACCTTTCACCTTGCGCTGGTCTTTCTTGGCGACTGCCCCGAAGACGCGCTTCAATCCGCCCACGAAGGGTTCCAGGCGCTGCGCGAGGCCGGTTTTCCGGTTCAGCTGCAAGGGCTTGGCCTCTTCGGCAAGGGCAGGCCCCACACCGTCTGGGCCGGGGTGGCCCCGTCGCCCCCGCTTCTGCACCTGCAGGCCAAGTCCGAAACCATCGCCCGCCGCGCCGGCTGCCCGATCGATGCGCGCCGGTTCACGCCCCATGTCACCCTCGGCCGCTTCCCGCCGCCGCCCGTTGCGCAAACCGCCCGCCTGGAACAGGCCGTCGCGATGGGGGCCGCCTTTCGCAGCGATCCCTGGCGCGTCGACGGGATTGTCCTGTGGCAAAGCCATCTGACCGGCCATGAACCGCAGTACCGGCCCCTGGCCCGCCACCCCCTGGCTTGACAGGCGGGAACACCTCATGCAGCACGGGGTCAGCCGCAAGGAGACCCCCATGCAGATCGCCCACCGCAAGATCGGCCCCGGCCAGCCGCCGCTTGTCATCGCCGAGATCGGCATCAACCACGGCGGCGACCTGGCCGTCGCGAAGGAAATGGTGCGCCTCGCGGCAGGTGCGGGCTGCGAGATGATCAAGCACCAGACCCACATCATCGAAGACGAGATGACCGAAGAGGCGAAACAGATCTTTCCGCCCAACGCCGATGTCTCGATCTGGCATGTGATGGAACGCTGCGCGCTGCCCCTGCCCGACGAGGCCGAGTTGAAGCGCTATACCGAAAGCCTGGGGATGATCTGGATATCGACGCCCTTCAGCCGGGCGGCAGCGGATTTCCTGGAAACCCTGGACGTGCCGGCCTACAAGATCGGCAGTGGCGAGGCGGACAACCTGCCCTTGATCCGCCACATCGCCCGCAAGGGCAAGCCGGTGATCCTGTCCACCGGCATGCAGACGATCGAGACCCTGCGCGCCTCGGTCGCCATCCTGGATCAGGCCGGGATCGACTATGCGCTGCTGGAATGCACCAACCTTTATCCCTCGCCCGCCGAAATCGTGTCCCTGCGCGGCGTGACCGACCTGAAACAGGCGTTCCCGAAGGCGGTAGTCGGTTTCTCGGACCATTCCATCGGCCCGGAAATGGCTCTGGCCAGCGTCGCCCTTGGCGCCTGCATCCTGGAACGGCACTACACCGACAGCCGCTATCGAAAGGGGCCGGACATCATCAACTCGATGGACCCGGCAGAACTGCGCCTGCTGATCGACCGGTCGAAAGAGATCTGGATCGCCGCGAACAACCCGAAACAACGCTCGGCGCCCGAGGAAGACGTCTACCGCTTTGCTCGGGGCTCGGTCGTGGCCGACAAGGATCTGCCCATGGGCCATGTGATCGGCGAGGCCGACATCTGGGCCCGCCGTCCCGGCAGCGGGGAAATCCCGGCCTATGACTTCGACCGCGTGCTGGGCAAACGGCTGAACCGGGCGGTGACGCGGAACACCCAGCTGAAATGGGCGGATTT
>JANNXX010000088.1:0-11977 GCA_031409795.1 Rhodobacterales bacterium | reverse complement strand
CAATTCAACACCCAGGTCGCCGCGTGCCACCATGATACCGTCGCTGACGGCCAGAATGCTGGCAAAGGCGGTAACGGCGGCTGGTTTCTCGATTTTGGCGAGAATAGCGGCGCGTCCTTTGGCCAGATCGCGGGCCTCGGTAACATCTTCGGGTCTTTGCACAAACGACAGTGCCAGCCAGTCACAGCCAAGATCGCAGATGAATTCCAGATCACGCCGGTCTTTTTCTGAAAGTGCGGCCAAGGGCAAAACCACATCGGGCACGTTGACGCCCTTGCGGTTGGAGATCGTGCCGCCGACCGTCACCGTGCAATCGGCGAAGTCCTTGCCGCAGGCGTCGACGCGCAGGCGGATCTTGCCGTCATTGACCAGAAGCGACGCGCCGGGTTCCAGGGCGGCGAAGATCTCGGGATGGGGCAGGTTCACGCGTGTGGCGTCACCGGGGGCGGTGGACAGGTCCATGCGGAACTTCGCGCCTTCGACCAGCTCTTCGGTCGGGTTGGCGAAGACGCCGACGCGCAGCTTCGGCCCCTGAAGGTCGGCCAGGATGGCGATCGGGCGGCCGGTATCGGCCTCGACCTGGCGGATGATGGTGTGCCGGGCGCGCTGCTCGTCATGGGTGCCATGGCTCATGTTCAGCCGGAACACGTCGGCGCCCGCGTCAAAGAGCGCGCGGATCATTTCGTAGGTGCTGGATGCCGGGCCAAGCGTGGCCACAATCTTCACGTTGCGGTGGCGGCGCATCGCCATCCTCCTGCTTGAATTTCGGTTCATGTGGGCCGCGTGCCTTATGGCGCAAAGAAAAGCCTGCCGCAACGCTTTCCGGTTGCGCATTGCTGGCGTCCCGCGAAGATCGACCGTAAGGGAGCGATGAGCAGCCCCCGGACAGCAGGGACGAGGACGACGTGGCGTTCAGCATCGACGGAGTGGACCGCCCGGGCCGCTGGCTGGTGACCTGCGATCACGCGTCGAACCGGGTGCCGGACTGGGTGAACGGCGGCGATCTGGGCATTCCGCCCGAGGACATGGCCCGCCACATCGCCTGGGATGTGGGGGCCGCCGGTCTTGCCCGGGCGCTGGGCGGGCTGCTGGACAGCCCGGTGATCCTGTCCGACTTTTCGCGTCTCGTGATCGACCCGAACCGGGGCGAGGATGATCCGACGCTGGTGATGCGGCTTTACGACGGCACGATCATTCCGGCGAACCGCCACATCGGCCCGGCCGGGGTGGCGGAACGGCTGGACCGCCTTTATCGCCCCTACCATGCGGCCTATGCCCGGCTGGCGGCACGGCAGCCGGACCGGGTGATCCTGGCGATCCACAGCTTCACCCCCTGCCTGCGCGGCCGGGCGCCCCGGCCCTGGCAGGTGGGGGTGCTGTATTCGCATCTTGATGACCGGCTTTCGAAGCCGCTGATTGCCCGGCTTCAGGCGGAAGCCGACCTGTGCACCGGCGACAACGAGCCCTATTCCGGCCATCTGCCCGGAGACGCGATCGACCGCCATGCCCTGCGGACCGGGCGGTTGAACACGCTGGTCGAGCTGCGCCAGGACCTGATCGCGACAGCGGCGGGGCAGACCCTTTGGGCCGCCCGCCTTGCCCCGATCCTGACTGGCGCGCTGGCCGATGCCGACCGGCCTAACCCGACTGCGCCGCACCTTTGAAAGCCAGCGGCCGGCGCTGCCGGGCATCGGCCACCACCAGGGCAAGGAACAGCGCCATGCCCAGCACCGCAAGCAGGGAGCCCATGACCACCAGCGGCATGAAGGCGTCATCCCCCGTCCCGAGATAGGCCGCCAGGCCGCCCGCCATCGCCAGCGCCCCAAGCGCGCCGCTGCCGACCTGCAACCAGCCGATCCTTCCGCCCTGCCGGCCCGCGCCGCGATGGTAAAGGCCGTAGATCGAAAGCGTGACCCAGCCGAGCAGGTTCAGGTGGGCATGGGCCGGGGACAGGCTGAAGTCCTGGGAAATCCCCATGCTGATGCCAAGCGCCATGCCGGTCAGGGCCGCAAGCGCCGCCGCGATGAAACAGAAGTCACTGATCCGCATCCTGTCATCCCCCCCGTCAACCGGCAAAGCCGCCGGCGGCCAGCCAGTCCAGTTCCAGTGCGGTGGACGGGCGGCCAAGGATGGCGTTGCGGTGCGGAAAGCGGTCGAAGCGGGCGATGATGTCGCGATGCCGCCGCGCATGGCTTGGCGCCGGTTCGGGCAGATCGGCACAAAGCGCGGCCGACCTGTCCTGATCGGCCAGATGCTCGGAATGGCCGAAGGGCAGGTAGAAGAACCCGCGCAGCTCTGGCCCGCAGGCGCGGTCGTGGCCAAGCTCCAGGGCTGCGGTCGCCACGATCCGGGCCAGGGTGTCGGTCTGGTACATGCGCGGCGTGCCCCGAAACGCGTTCCGGGGGTACTGGTCCAGCAGCAGCACCAGCGACAGCGCGCCCTCTGGCGTGGCAAGCCAGGGCATCAGCTCGCCCCGCGCCGCTGCGCCGTGCTGGACTGCGAAGGAGTCGCGGAACTTCCGGTCGAAGGCCGGATCCTTGCCGAACCAGACGGCATGGCCCAGCGGTGTCCAGAAGGCCGCAACTGCGCCGGTGTCGGACAGGTGTGCGGTCAGGCGTTGGCCAAGGGTGGTATCGAAATACATTGAAAAACCTCATGTTTCTGTCAGGAGGCGCGGATTGCGCCGCCCGGTTCGTGGGTGCGACGGGGTGATGCCGGCCAGGTGCCGACACGGTGCCGACACGGTGCCGGATCGTCCCGTCCGGTGATCACCGGGCTGTTGCAGCCGTCCGCCTGCCGCTGGCGCGCAGCCGGTCTTGCAGCGGCGTGAAGGTCAGCTTCGGGCGAATGCCGTCGGGAAGATGTGGCGCGATGGGTGCGGCGAAGAACCGGGCGGCATCCTCGCGCGCCGTCCAGATCCTGGCCTCGCGCCAGCCGACGTCGATCGGGTGCGAGGTGTGCATCCCGAATCCCGGTGCGGATGCGAGCGCCGGGCCGACCTCTGCCAGCAGGTCGTCGCAGGCCTGAGGGGTCTGCCCGGCCTCATCCGAAATCAGCATGACTGGCATTTTCGTGCTCCATTTCCGTCGTGGCCCTTTCGGCAGGATGCTGCCCAGCGGACCTGCGGGCCGTGATATCCGCGTTTGAGGAAGATGAATCCAGTGATACGATTTCACTGACATGCTGAATCAGATTGATCTTTCCCGCACCGACCTGAACCTGCTTGTGCTGTTCGACACCGTCCTGCGCGAGGGGAATGTCGGCCGCGCCGCCTCGGCGTTGAACCTGTCGCCGTCGGCGGTCAGCCATGGGCTGGGGCGGCTGCGTCGGCTGATGAACGACCCGCTGTTCCTGCGCACGCCGCGCGGGGTGACCCCGACCGACCGCACGCTGGAGCTTGCCCCGCAGATCGCCGGGATCCTGCAGGGGGTGCGGTCCGTCCTGACCGTGGCGGACCCGTTCGCCCCCACCACCTCGGCCCGGCGCTTCCGGGTTGGCGCTCCGGATTCGGCCCTTGCCGTGCATGGCCCGCTGCTGGTGCAGATCCTGCGGCGCGAGGCTCCGGGGATCACGGTGTCCTTGCTGCATGTGCTGCCCAGCTTCCGCATCTCGCCGGGCGACAGCCCGTTTGGCCATGTGCTGGCGCAGCTGGAAGACCGCAGCCTTGACCTTGCCGTCATCCCGCTGCTTGCGGAAGCGCCGCTTCCGGCCCGGTTCCTGGCCAGCCCGCTTGGCGGTGACCGGCTGGTCGCGGTCTGCCGGCCCGACCATCCCTTTGCCCGCGCGCCGTCGCTGGAGACCTATTGCGCGGCCCGGCATGTGTTCATGTCCCTGACCGGTGACATGTCCGGGGTGATCGACACCGTCCTTGCCCAGCTGGGGTATCAGCGGGTTGTCGTGGCCTCGGTGCCGAATGCGATGCTGGCGCTTTTGATGGCCGCCGCGACCGATCTGGTTGCAGGCGTGCCCTCAAGCCTGGCCGAGAGTCAGGCCGCCCGGTTTGGTCTGGTTGCCACGCCGCTGCCCTTCGACCACAAGATCACGCCACTGGTCGCGGTGGTGACCCGTGCCGCCCATGCCGATGCCGGGATCGCCTGGTTGCAAGATCTTGCCCGTCGCGCCATGTGGCTTGCACCAGCATGACGCGCCCCATGGCCCCGGCCCTGATCCCGAAATGGAGATGATGATGGACGACCAGACCCGAACCGAGCTTGAGGCGGCCAGCTTCCGCGCGCTGGTGCATCACCTGATGGATGCGCGACCGGACGTGCAGAACATCGACCTGATGACTCTGGGCGGCTTCTGTCGCAACTGCCTGTCGCGTTGGTATCAGGAGGCGGCGGCCGAAAAGGGCATCGAGATGACCAAGGAGGCGGCGCGCGAGATCGTCTACGGGATGCCCTACGCCGCCTGGGTGGCGCGGAACCAGACCGAGGCGGATGCAGCCAAGCAGGCGGAGTTCCGGCAGGCTCTTGCAGAGAACGTCGGCAAGGCCGGCTGATCCGCCCACCTGCGAAAAGTTGATCCATTTCCTGCCCGATGCCGCATGGTCGCAAGGCGGGGGCCCTGCTATCTTCACGCAATGCTGCTTGCCGCCCGCCATGACTATTCCCGCGCCGAATGGATCAGCGATGCCGTTGTCCATGTGCTTGGCGTTATCGCGGCGCTGATTGCGGTGCCGGTGCTGATCACGCTTGCGGTGGTCCTGCGGGGCGATGCGCCGGCCGTGGCCTCGACCTCGCTTTACGGGGTGGCGCTGATCGCGATGCTGGTCTTTTCTGCGCTTTACAACATGACGACCCGGCCACGCCCGCGCCGGATCTTCCGCAGTCTCGACCACTCGGCGATCCTGTGCCTGATTGCCGCGACCTACACGCCCCTGGCGCTGCTGTCCGGGGCCGAGGCGACCGGGCTCTTGGTCACCTTGTGGATCGCCGCGCTGGCCGGCGCGATCCTGCGCGCCTTCGCGCCGGACCGCCTGAAGCTGGCCGCCGTGGCGCTGGCGCTGGCGATGGGCTGGGCGGGCCTGCTGGCGGGAGGCGAGGTCTTTGCCGGTCTGTCGATGCCGGTGATGGCGCTGATCGTGACTGGCGGGCTGCTGTACACGCTGGGGGTCGCGTTCTTCCTTTTTGAGCGGTTGCCGTTCCACTACACGATCTGGCATGTCTGCGTGCTGGCTGCGAGCGCGGCGTTCTACGCCGCCGTCACGGTGCAGCTGGTGCAGACGGCCTGAGCATCCTGCGCCCGGATCCCGGTCAGGACCGGGCCAGCGCCCGGGGTCACCATGCCGGGAAACATCGGATACCTTGCGCCTTCCGCCGGGAACGCGGGTCAGATCGCGGCTTTGCGCATCTCGTCCAGGTAGATCTCGCGCAGTCGGACTGCCACCGGGCCGGGCCTGCCCTGGCCGACCGGCTTGCCGTCGATCTCGACCACCGGCATCACGAAGATCGAGGCGGCGGTCGAGAATGCCTCGTCCGCCGCTTGCGCCTCGGCGGGGGTGAAGGGCCGTTCCTCGATCTCGAACTGCGCTTCGCTGGCAAAGCGCAGGACGGCGGCGCGGGTGATGCCGTGCAGGATGTCCGATCCAAGGGCGCGGGTGATGATCCGGTTGCCCTTGACGATATAGGCGTTGTTCGAGGTGCCTTCGGTCACCGCGCCGTCTTCGTCGGTAAACCAGCTGTCATCGACCCCGGCCTGCTTCGCGGCCATCTTGCCCATCGACGGATAAAGAAGCTGGACTGTCTTGATGTCCACCCGCCCCCAGCGCAGGTCGGGGATGGTGATGACCCTGAACCCGGTCTTCGCGGCCGGGGCGTCGGCAAGGTTTGGAATGTTCTGGGTGAAGGCCACTATCGTGCCGGGCAGGGTCGGGTCGGGGAAGACGAAGCTGCGGTCGCCGGGATTGCCGCGCGTGACCTGAAGGTAGATCATTCCCTGATCAAGGCCGTTGATCCGCACCAGGTCGCGGTGCATTGCCAGAAGCCCGTCCTCCGGGATCGGGCAGGTCATCTCAAGTTCCGCCAGAGACCGCGCAAGGCGTTTCACATGGCCGTCGAAGTCGATCAGCTTGCCGTCCAGCACCGAGGTCACCTCATAGACCCCGTCGGCCATCAGGAAGCCCCGGTCGAAGATCGAGACCTTCGCCTCGCCTTCAGGCAGGTAGTCGCCGTTCACATAGACGGTGCGGGTCATGGTCTATCCCCAAAGGCTGGCATCGGACGGGTGGACCCCTTCGGTGTCGTACCACAGGGGATGCGGACGGTCTTCGGACAGAAGGAGCGGGCCGTCAAGGTCAACCCAGTCCGCCCCTTGCGCCAGCAGCACCGCCGGGGCCATCGCAAGCGAGGTGCCGACCATGCAGCCGACCATCACCTTGAAGCCCATTTTCCGGGCAAGGTCGCGGGTGGCCAGCCCCTCGGTCAGGCCGCCGGTCTTGTCCAGTTTCAGGTTCACGGCGTCATACTTGCCCAGAAGGTCCGCAAGCGACACCCGGTCATGGCAGGATTCGTCGGCGCAGACCGGGACCGGGCGGGCCATTTCGGCGAGCATGCCGTCCTGCCCGGCGGGAAGCGGTTGTTCGACAAGGTCCACCCCCAAGCGCATGAGATGCGGGGCCAGGTCGGCGTAGATTTCGGGCGTCCAGCCCTCGTTCGCGTCGATGATCAGCCGGGCGCGGGGCGCGCCGGCGCGTACGGCTTCCAGCCTTGGCATGTCGTCCGGCGTACCGAGCTTGATCTTCAGGATCGGGCGAAACGCGTTGGCAGCCGCCGAGGCGCGCATCGCTTCGGGCGGGGCGAGCGACAGGGTGAAGGCAGTCAGGAGCGGCCCCGGCGCGCGCAGTCTGGCTAGGGCCCATGCGCGTTTGCCGGAAAGCTTGGCCTCAAGATCCCACAGCGCGCAATCGACGGCGTTGCGGGCGGACCCTGCGGGCAAGGTGGTTTGCAGCGCACCCCGGGTGATGTCGCCCGGCAGTCCCTCGATCTGCATGCGCACGCTGTCCAGCGTCTCGCCATAGCGCGCGTAGGGGACGCATTCGCCCCGCCCCGTGACGTCGCCCCGCCCCGTGACGTCGCCCCGCATTACCTGAACGGTCAGGACCCGGGCTTCGGTCTTCGACCCCCGGCTGATGGTGAAGGCCTGGGTCAGGCGGAAGCTGTCTTCGGTGACGGTGATCATGGGGTCGCTCATCGAGCCTTTCGGCTTTCTTCCCCGGGCAGGGGCCGGACGCAAGCGAAGAAAGCCGACAGGCTTGAGGAGCGGCCATATTGCTGCGTTTGCGAAATCCGCTTGCGATCCATCGCGCAAGATTATACCGCAGCCGAAGCATCCTTTGAAACATGATTACCGCAGGCCACACCGATGAGCTTCCGTCTTCAACCCGCCGCCCCCGCCCGTCCGAACCGCTGCCAGCTGTTCGGCCCCGGCTCGCGGCCCGAACTTTTCGCCAAGATGGCGGCTTCTGCGGCGGATGTGATCAACCTGGACCTTGAGGATTCGGTCGCCCCGGCCGACAAGCCTGCTGCGCGGGCGAACATCATCAAGGCGATCAGCGAGATCGACTGGGGCCGCAAGACACTTTCGGTGCGGATCAACGGGCTGGACACGCCGTTTTGGTATCGCGACGTGGTGGACCTGCTGGAGCAGGCGGGCGAACGACTGGACCAGATCATGATCCCGAAGGTTGGTTGCGCGGCCGATGTCTATGCCGTCGACGCGCTGGTCACCGCCTGCGAGGCGGCGGCGGGGCGGACGAAGCGGATCAGCCTGGAGGTGATCATCGAGACGGCGGCGGGGATCGCGCATGTCGAGGAGATCGCGGCCAGCAGCCCCCGGTTGCAGGCGATGAGCCTGGGGGCGGCGGATTTCGCGGCGAGCATGGGAATGCAGACCACCGGGATCGGCGGGACGCAGGAGAGCTATTACATGCACCGGGACGGGGCGAAATACTGGTCCGACCCCTGGCACTGGGCGCAAGCGGCCATCGTCGCGGCCTGCCGGACGCATGGGGTCTTGCCGGTGGACGGGCCCTTCGGCGATTTCAGCGACGAGGAGGGGTTCCGCGCCCAGGCCCGGCGGTCGGCGACGCTGGGGATGGTCGGAAAATGGGCGATCCACCCCAAGCAGGTGGCACTGGCGAACGAGGTCTTCACGCCGTCGGACGCGGCGGTGACCGAAGCGCGCGAGATTCTGGCGGCGATGGAGGCGGCCAAGGCGGCGGGGCAGGGGGCGGCGGTCTACAAGGGGCGGCTGGTCGACATCGCCAGCATGCGCCAGGCCGAGGTGATCGTGCGGCAGGCCGGGATCATCGCCGGGGCGGGATGACCGGTTCATAAGCCGCCCAGGTCTGGCCAGGTCCGGCCCAGTCTGGCCCAGTCTGGCCCAGTCTGGCCAGTTTCGCACTGCGCCAGACTGTTGCCAGGGCGGATCGCAAGGAATGCCGGCGCTGCACATCAGGGGAGGGGAGGCCCCGTGCGGCAAAGGGGAGGATGCACGCCCCGGGCCGATGGTCCGGGGCGCTGCTGTCTTGCGGGCCGGGGCGGGACGTCAGCCTTCCGGCGGCCGGCAAAGCCTGGTCCCCAGCTTGTCCGGTTCGCTGTCCATCGGCGAGTTCAGGCAGATCCCGAACGACGGCAGGTTTGCGGTTTTTTTCCCCGGATTGGGACAGCCAGATCGCGTGAAGCCGGTCATAGGCGGCAGGCAGTCCGGCGTAGGGTCCGGTGAAGGCCAGCACGGCATGCCGGGCGGCGGTCTTGCCGGTCACGGCGCGGCAGGCGCGGTGCCGGTGAAACCGGATGCAGGCGGCGACATCGGCGAGGGTGTCAAGCGGCAGATCCCCCGCCGGGTGGTCGTGGATGTGGTCAAGGATCCGCATCAGCCGGTTTTCATGGTCGTTTGCCATGGGTCCTCCAGCCTTGCCCAACCTTTGTGCCATCCCTTGCCCGTCCAGATCTTGCCGAGTTGCATCAGGCCGGACCCGAGGGCATATAGGGGCGGACCCCGGAAGGAGCTGCCATGAACTACCTTGAGTTTGAAAAGCCCCTGTCCGAGATCGAAGGCAAGGCCGAGGAGTTGCGGGCGCTGGCCAGGACCGGCGGCGGCATGGACCTGACCAAGGAGGCCGAGGCGCTGGACCGCCGGGCTGAAACCGCGCTGCGCGATCTTTACAAGTCATTGACTCCTTGGCAGAAATGCCAGGTTGCCCGGCACCCGGACCGGCCGCATTGCACGGATTACATCGAGGCATTGTTCACCGAATATACCGCGCTGGCCGGAGACCGGGCCTTTGCCGATGACCATGCGGTGATGGGCGGGATCGCGCGGTTCCAGGACCGCCCCGTCCTGGTGATCGGGCACGAGAAGGGCAATGACACCAAGACCCGGATCGAGCGCAACTTCGGCATGGCGCGGCCCGAGGGCTATCGCAAGGCGATCCGGCTGATGGACCTGGCCGACCGGTTCCGCCTGCCGGTGATCACGCTGGTCGACACGCCCGGCGCCTATCCCGGCAAGGGCGCCGAGGAGCGTGGCCAGGCCGAGGCGATCGCGCGGTCGACCGAGAAGTGCCTGGCGATCGGGGTGCCGCTGATCGCGGTCGTCATCGGCGAGGGCGGATCGGGGGGCGCGGTGGCCCTTGCCACGGCGAACCGGGTGGCGATGCTGGAACATTCCGTCTATTCGGTGATCTCGCCCGAGGGCTGCGCGTCGATCCTGTGGAAGGATGCCGAAAAGATGCGCGAGGCGGCCGAAGCCCTGCGGCTGACGGCGCAGGACCTGCAGAAGCTGGGCGTGATCGACCGGATCGTGAAGGAACCGATGGGCGGCGCGCAGCGGGCGCCGAAAGAGGCGGTGGACGCGGTGGGCAAGGCGATCGAGGCGATGCTGAAAGAGCTGTCGGGCAAGGATGCGAAAGCCTTGGTCAAGGACCGGCGGCAGAAGTTCCTTGAGATGGGTGCCAAGGGGCTGGCGGCGTGAACCCCTGGGCGATCATCGTGATCGCCGGGCTTCTGGAGACCGGCTGGGCGATGGGGCTGAAATACTCGGACGGGTTTTCAAGGCCGATCCCGTCGGTGCTGACCGTCATCGGCGCGCTGGCCAGCTTCTATCTGTTGAGCCTGGCGATGCGGGACGTTCCCGTCGGCACCGCCTATGCGGTCTGGGTCGGGATCGGCGCGGTCGGGACGGCGGTGGCGGCGGTGTTTCTGTTCGGCGAGCCGGTAAATGCGATGCGGGTGGCGGGGATCGGCCTGATCATTGCCGGCATCGCCGCGTTGAAATTCGCATGATCCGCGCAGCCGTCCTTGCGGCAGCGCTGGCTTGCCCCGTTTCAGCCGGAACGCTGGAGGGGCGGCTTGTCACCTTCACGGTCGAGACCTGGGACCAGCGGGAGGCCCCCCTTGTCGAGGCGCGGGGGAGGACGGTCACGGTCGGCCAGGGCGTGGAGTTCGGGCTGGAACCGGAAGGGCTGACCGGGGGCCTTGACGTGGTGCCGGTGACGGTCGAGATCGGGCCGACGCGGATCGAGCTGTCCTATCCGCGCGGCGTCGGGCGGTTCTACGAAGCCACGTTCAACGGCTATGTGCTGCGCTTCGAGACAGAGTGCGCGCTGTTCGAGACGGTCGCCATCGACAAGGCGGCCACGACGATGCCGGTGACCGAAATCTGGGCCGAGACCGGGGCGTTGTACATCGACGTATCGGGGCTGGAATACGGGCCGGGGGCGACGCTGGCGCTGGAGCTTGAAGTGGCGGACTGCCCGTTGAGTTGACCATGAACCTCCTCGTTCGACTTCGTCTCCTTGTCGGAGCGGCGCCGCGAGGCGGGACGAAGTCACCGAAGACCGGCCCCGATCACCACATCGTCTTTGCCGCCCGACCGGGCCAGTCGGCGTCGTAGGCCTTGCCATCGATCCCGCCTTCGGTGATCTCGCGCAGCATGTCGCCGACGGTGGGCAGGCCGGCGGACTGGTCGCCGCAGGTCCACAGGGCGGAGCGGATCAGCGCGCGGGCGCATTGGGAATAGACCTCGGCGATGGCGATGACGATCACCGTGCGGGGCTGTTTGCCGTCGCGGGTGAAGCGGGCACGGAGGCCATCGTCCGCGGTCAGGTGGGCCGTGCCGTTGACGCGGATCGCGGTGGTGGAGCCGGGGATCAGGAACAGCAGGCTGACGCGCCCGTCGCGGACGATGTTGCGCAGGCTGTCGATGCGGTCGTTGCCCTTCCAGTCGGGGAGCGCCAGGCTGCGGTCATCCAGGATCGTCACCACCGGCCCCTCGTCGCCGCGCGGGCTTCCGTCGGTGCCTTCGGGGCCGACGGTGGTCAGCACGCAGAAGCGGGCGCGGTCGAGGCAGGCGTGGTAGGCGGGGGTAAGGTGGCGCGTGACCTTGACGGTCGCGGCCTGGCCCGGCTGGCCGTAAAGCGCATGCAGATCGTCAAGGGTGGTGATCCTGGTCATCAGCGGTCCGCCTGTGGCTGGCCCCGGAGGGTTTCACACCCTCCGGACCTCCCGTGGAGTATTTCCCAAGAAGCAATCACAATTTGAATCAAGCTTTCGGCTTTTTCGGTTTTGGAGCCGGGAGGTCGGTGGCGATGGCATGCAGGGCTGCCGCTACCTTGTGTGGATCATCGAGGGTGTCGGTGACGAGAAGATGAAGCTTTGCCCCGGGATAGGGTGGCGCGGTCGGGCTGTCGGGAAGGGCGGCCAGGGCTTTGGGCGTGGGCTTGAGGAAAAGCTGGTCGTCGCAGACGAGGGCCACGACCTTGCCGTCGAGGTAGAGCGCGTATTCGCCGAACATCTTGCGGGCCGACAGGCGCAGGGGCGCCAGCGTGTCGAGCAGGTGGTCGATGGTGGCTTGCGTGGTCGCCATGTCAGCAGGATGCGCAGGATGCGTGTCGCTGGCAAGCAGGCCCGGCGCGTCCGGCCGGGTGCGAGGTCAGGCGGGGTTGGGGTCGGGCGGGGTGGGGGCGGGCGGGGGC
>JANNXX010000087.1:0-11629 GCA_031409795.1 Rhodobacterales bacterium | reverse complement strand
CACCCAGCCCCCGGTGATCGATGCACAGCGCGTGCCGCCATCGGCCTGGATCACATCGCAGTCGATGACGATCTGCCGCTCGCCCAGCGCCTGCCGGTCAACGCCCGCCCGCAGCGAACGACCGATAAGCCGTTGAATTTCCTGCGTCCGGCCGGACTGCTTGCCTGCCGCCGCCTCACGCCGGGTGCGGGAATTCGTCGCGCGGGGCAGCATTCCGTACTCTGCTGTCACCCAGCCCTGGCCGGTATTCTTCAGAAACGGCGGGGCCTTGTCCTCGATCGTGGCCGAGCACAGGACGTGCGTTTCGCCCATCTTGATCAGGCAGGATCCTTCCGCATGTTTCATTATGCCGGTTTCGATTGAAACCGCCCGAAGATCGCTTAACTTCCTGCCAGACGGGCGCATTGTCGGACCTTTCCCTGAGTTGGGGCCACATATGCAACCAGACCCGCCGGATGCAACCCCGAATGCCTGACCCCGATTGTTTCACCCATGGCCAACGCGCAGCCGATCCTCAACGACATGAACGACCGGACGCGCGAGGTCTTTCGCCGCGTGGTCGAAGGCTATCTCAGTTCGGGTGAGCCGGTGGGATCCCGCACCCTGACGCGCGCCCTGTCCGAGAAGGTTTCCGCAGCGACCGTTCGCAACGTGATGCAGGACCTGGAGTATCTGGGTCTTCTGGACAGCCCGCATGTCTCGGCAGGGCGGGTGCCGACACAGGCGGGTTTGCGGATGTTCGTCGACAGCCTGCTGGAGATCGGCACCGTGGCGCCCGAGGATCGGGAAAAGATCGACGCGACGTTCGGAACGAATGACCAGGATGTCACCACGCTTCTGGACGAGGTCGGAACAGCGCTGTCGGTGATCACTCGCGGTGCCAGCGTGGTTCTTTCGCCGAAGCGCGAAGCGGCAATCCGTCACATCGAATTCGTCAGTCTGGCATCAGACCGGGCGCTTGTGGTGCTGGTCTTCGCCGACGGCGGTGTCGAGAACCGGATCTTTTCGCCGCCGCCGGGTCAGACGCCCTCGTCGATGCGCGAGGCGGCGAACTTCCTCAATGCCCTTGCCGAGGGGCTGACCCTGTCCGAGCTGCGGACAAGGATGGTCGCCGAGATCGCCCATCGCCGCCAGGAGATTGATTCGCTGGCCCATGCGCTGGTCGAAAGTGGTCTGGCGCTTTGGGAAAACGCGGGAGAGCCGTCCGAACGGCTGATCGTGCGGGGCCGGTCGAACCTGATCGACGGGGTTGCCGACCAGACAGAGGTCGACCGGATCCGCGTGTTGTTCGACGACCTTGAACGCAAGCGCGACATCGCCGAATTCCTGAACCTGACCGAGGCGGGCGATGGCGTACGGATATTTATCGGATCAGAGAACAAGCTTTTTTCACTTTCCGGTTCAAGTCTGGTGGTTTCTCCCTATATGAACGCTGACCGCAAGATCATCGGCGCGGTGGGCGTCATCGGGCCGACCCGGCTGAACTATGGCCGGATCGTTCCGATCGTGGACTACACCGCCCAACTGGTGGGCCGCCTGGTTTCGGAACGGGGCAAGGGCTGAAAGAGAGAAGGACGCAAGAATGGCGCAGGATCAGGCCGCTTCGCCGGAGGTGGAGCTGGAAGAGTTTGACGGGGCCGGCATAGAGGCCGAACTTGACGCCCTGCGCGCCGAACGCGACGACATGCGCGACCGTTTCATGCGGGCTCTGGCAGATGCCGAGAATTCCCGCAAACGGGCCGACCGCGACCGGCGCGAGGCTGAAACGTATGGCAGCACGCGGCTGGCGCGCGATCTGTTGCCGGTCCATGACAATCTCACCCGCGCGCTGCAGGCCATTCCCGATGAAAGCCGCACCGCTTCTTCCGCGCTGATCGCCGGGCTGGAGCTGACGCTGCGCGAGTTGACGAATGTGATGGCCAAGCATGGCATCACGACGATTTCCCCCGCCACGGGCGACGCTTTCGATCCGCAACTGCATCAGGCGATGTTCGAGGCGCCTTTGCCCGGAACCAAGGCCGGCCAGATCATCCAGGTGATGACCGAGGGTTTCTTGCTGCATGACCGCCTGCTACGCCCCGCGCAGGTAGGTGTGTCGTCGAACGTATCCTAAGGATTGCGCCCTACAGCAAGCCCTTGATTTCATAGACAAGCCGCAGCGCATCCATCGGCGTCAGCTCGTCTGGATGCACGGATTCAAGCCGGGCCTCGATGGCTGAGGTCCTGGCCCTTTGCGGTGCAGCCTGCACCGATGCTGCCCGGAACAATGGCAGGTCGTCGATCAGCACCGCTTGCTTGCCGCCCTCACGCTCGCCCTTTTCCAGCGCCTCCAGCACCACCTTCGCCCGCTCGATCACGCTGTCCGGCAGGCCTGCCAGCTTTGCCACCTGCACGCCATAACTCCGGTCGGCCGCGCCTTCGCGCACTTCATGCAGGAAGATCACGTCGCCTTCCCACTCTTTCACGGCCACGGTTGCGTTGCGCACGCCGGGCAACTTTCCCGCCAGCGCGGTCATCTCGTGGTAATGCGTGGCAAAAAGGGCCCGGCAGCGGTTCACTTCGTGCAGGTGCTCCAGCGTCGCCCAGGCGATGGACAGCCCGTCATAGGTTGCCGTCCCTCGCCCGATCTCGTCCAGGATCACCAGCGCCCGATCGTCGGCCTGGTTCAGGATTGCTGCCGTCTCTACCATCTCGACCATGAAGGTCGACCGTCCGCGCGCAAGGTCGTCCGAGGCGCCTACCCGGCTGAACAGCTGGCTGACCAGCCCGATCCGGGCGCTTGTCGCCGGAACGTGGCTGCCGGTTTGCGCCAGAAGGGCGATCAGCGCGTTCTGCCGCAGAAAGGTGGATTTCCCCGCCATGTTCGGCCCGGTCAGCAGCCAGACCGCCGGAGTTCCCGCCTCGGTCAGCGCGCAATCATTGGCCACGAAGGACGTGCCGAGTTGCCGCAGGGCGCGCTCGACCACCGGATGGCGGCCCCCCGATATCTGGAAGGCACGGCTGTCATCGACCAGCGGGGTGCACCAGTTCTCTTGCGCCGAGAGGTCGGCGAAACCGGCGGCAAGGTCGATCTCGGCCAGCGCCTTTGCTGTCAGCGCAACCTGGGCCGAAGACTCCAGAATTCGGGCTTTCAAGCCATGATAGTGACGTTTCTCGATCTCCAGCGCGTGGTTGCCGGCATTCAGGATGCGGGTCTCCAGATCGCTGAGGGCCAGGGTGGTGAACCGCACCTGACCCGCGGTCGTCTGCCGGTGGATGAACAGCTCTGGCATCGCGCGCATGCGGTCTTCGTGCGTCGTCGTCGTTTCGATGAAGTAGCCCAGCACGTTGTTGTGCTTGATCTTCAGGCTGGCGACGCCGGTCGCCTGAACATAGTCGGCCTGCATTCGCCCGATGACCCCGCGCCCTTCGTCCCGCAGGGCGCGGGTCTCGTCGAGGGTGGCGTCATGGTTTGGCGCGATATAGCCGCCATCACGGGTCAGAAGCGGCGGTTCTAGCACGATCGCCTGCGTCAGCAGGTCCACCAGGGCCTCATGTCCGACCAGCGCCGCCGCCGCCTCGGCCAGCAGCGGTGGCGCTTCGGCCAGCATCCCGGCAATCCGGCCGGCCTGTTCCAGCCCCGCCCGGATTGCCGCCAGGTCGCGCGGCCCGTCCCGGTCCAGCGCCAGCCGCGACAGCGCGCGGTCGATGTCCGGCACACGGCGCAGCGCCTCGCGCAGGCGGTCGCGCAGGCCCGGCGCATCCAGAAGATGCGCCAGTGCCGCCTGCCGGGCGCGAATCATATCAAGGTCAAGCGAGGGCGAGGAAAGCCGCCGGTCCAGCAGCCGCGCCCCGCCTGCCGTCACGGTCCGATCGATGGCCGCCAGCAACGATCCCTCGCGTCCGCCCGACAGGGCTTGCGTCAGCTCCAGATTCCGCCGGGTCGCCGCGTCGATCTGCATGACGCCGCCCGGCACCTCGCGCACGGGGTGCATCAGGCGCGGCATCTTTCCCCGCTGGGTCAGGTGCAGGTAGTCGATCAGCGCGCCCATCGCCGAAACCTCGGCACGCCCGAAACTGCCGAACGCGTCCAATGTGGCGACGCCGAACATTTCGCACAGTCGTTTTTCTGCATTCGTGGAATCAAAACTGCCCCGCGACAGCGGAGTCACCGAAACCAGGCTTTCCGCCATGTTCGAGACGATTGCACGTTCCTGTACCTCGCTCAGAAGCAGCTCACGGGGGGCTATCCGGGCCAGATCTGGGCCAAGCCGGGCCAGGCTTGACGGCATGACGCGGAATTCGCCGGTCGAGATGTCGGCCCAGGCAATTGCGCTTTGGTCCCGCACCTCGGCGAAGGCGGCAAGGAAGTTGTGACGCCGCGCCTCCAGCAGCGAATCCTCGGTCAATGTGCCGGGTGTGACCAGCCGCACCACATCGCGGCGCACGACCGACTTGGAGCCGCGCTTCTTCGCCTCGGCCGGGTCCTCAAGCTGTTCGGCAATCGCCACGCGAAAGCCCTTGCGGATCAACGTCAAGAGATACCCTTCCGCCGCATGTACCGGAACACCGCACATCGCTATCGGCTGGCCCAGATGAAACCCGCGCTTGGTCAGGGCGATGTCCAGGGCCGCCGAAGCGGCCACGGCGTCGTCAAAGAACATCTCGTAGAAATCGCCCATCCGGTAGAACAGCAGCGCGCCGGGGTTCTGCGCCTTGATCTCCAGATACTGCGCCATCATCGGCGTCACGGCGTCGTCGGTCACGTCTTTCCCCCGGTTCGGTGTCCGACCCTACAAAAGCCCAAAGGCACGGGAAAGCACAGTTTCCGATCCGGGTGCCAGCCGCTGTCAGAGAACGTAGCGCGAGATGTCGGCGGACCGCGCCAGCGCGCCAAGATGCGTCTCTACGAAGGCCGAATCCACGGTCACCGATTGGCCACCCCGGTCGGGGGCGTTGAAGGAAAGCTCTTCGAACACCCGCTCCATCACCGTGTAAAGCCGCCGCGCCCCGATGTTTTCTACCGCCTGGTTCACCTCGGCCGCGATCCGCGCCAGCGCGGCAATGCCGTCCGGCGTGAAGCTGACCGTCACGTCCTCGGTTGCCATCAGCCCGGCATACTGGCGGGTCAGGGCGTTTTCCGTTTCGGTCAGGATGCGGATAAAATCCGCTTCGGTCAGCGGCGCAAGTTCCACGCGGATCGGCAGGCGGCCCTGCAATTCGGGCAAAAGGTCCGAGGGCTTGGCGATGTGGAAAGCACCACTGGCGATGAACAGGATGTGGTCGGTCCTGACCGGGCCGTGTTTGGTGGAAACTGTCGTCCCCTCGATCAGCGGCAGCAGGTCGCGCTGCACGCCTTCGCGGCTGACATCCGCCCCGCGCGCATCAGACCGCGCACAGATCTTGTCAATCTCGTCCAGGAAGACGATCCCGTTTTCCTGCACCGCCTCCAGTGCCGCGACCTTGACCGCCTCATCGTCCAGAAGCTTGTCGGCCTCCTGGCCCAGGAGGATCTCATGGCTTTGCGCGACAGTCAGGCGCTTGCGGCTGGTCCGGCCGCCGAATGCCTTGAAGAGGTCCTGAAGCCCCTGCATCTGCTGTTCCATCCCCGGCATGCCAAAGCCCATCGGCATGGGTGCGGCATCGGCCACGTCGATCTCGATCAGGGTATCGTCAAGCTCGCCGCGCTTCAGCTTGCCCCGGAACATCTCGCGCGTTTGCTCGCGGGCGTCCTTGCCTGCCAGCGCCTCGATCACCCGGTCCTCGGCGGCCTTCAAGGCGCGCGCGCGAACCTCATCACGCATGGCCGCGCGGGTGTCAGTGATCGCCACGTCCACCAGATCGCGGATGATGCTGTCCACATCGCGGCCGACATAGCCGACTTCGGTAAACTTCGTCGCCTCGACCTTGAGGAACGGGGCCCTGGCCAGCTTGGCAAGCCGCCGCGAAATCTCGGTCTTGCCTACACCGGTGGGCCCGATCATCAGGATGTTCTTCGGGTAGACCTCATCGCGCAGGTCATCGCCCAGGCGTTTGCGGCGCCAGCGGTTGCGCAGGGCGACGGCGACCGCCCGCTTCGCCTCGGCCTGGCCGATGATGAAACGGTCAAGCTCGGACACGATCTCCTTCGGGGTCAGGTCGGTCATTCGGTGCTCCCGTAGGGCGGCAGGCGGGACTTTCCGGGAAAGTCAGGCAGTACGCCCATCAGCCAGGCGCGCAGTTGCACCCACCAGGTGCCGATGGCGGTGATCACCGCGCCAAGGACGATCAGGATGGAAATCCACTGCGTGCCGCTGCCGCCGCCCATGACCCAGCCGATGACCAGCGCGATATAGATGATCGCCGCCGTCAGGAAAGACCGCCGGTCGATGACCAGCGCCAGCACGGTGATGGCGAGAAGCGCCAGCGATAAAAGCCCAAGCCCGCTGCCGTTCAGCAGCGTCAGCGCCACGGTGTTGACCAGCGCCGGCGCGGCCAGAAGGTGGCACCAGAAGGCGGTCGCCGCGTGCCGTCCCAGTCGGTGCGGATCGCGGGTGTCGAACCACATGCCGACCACGAAGGCCCCAATCCCGAAGATCAGCGTGGCCGTCGCGAAGGCCGGGCTTTCGTTCAGATCGAACAGCGAGTCATAGCCCCCCGCCATGAAAAGCCCGGCGACGTTGGCGGCCGTTGCGGTCAGCGCGTAGATCGCCGCCAGAACGAAGCCGCCGGCCAGGAAGGCGGAAAACGGCAGGCGGAACCGGCGATACCACAGAACCATTCCCAGCGCGGCAAGGGAGAAACCCAGGATCGCGATCAGCCGCTCTTCGACTCCGGCCTTTTCCAGCACTGCAAAGCAGAAAATCGCCAACCCGGCCCCGAAAGCGGTGGCCAGCACCATCGAGGGCAGCGTCATCCGCCGTTTCAGCGTGAAGTATCCGGCCCACCACCAGGCGATTGCGGCCGCCATCAACGGCACCAGCGTAAGGATGGTGAAACCGCCGATGATGGTCAGAAGCGCGGTGACACCAGACAGAAGGATCACCAGACCGATGGAAATGAAGATCTCCGAGAACCCCCTGAAGAATTCAAAGGGCTCATCCTCGGCAGGCAGTGCGGCGCGGCGTCCCGCGCGGCTGTCGGCAAGGGTCTTGACGGATGCGGCCTGTGCCTCGGTCAGGATGCCCGAGGCAACGGCGGCGCGAAGATCGTCGAGGGTCATGTTCGGTGTTTTCCTTGACAGGCAGGACGGGTGCCGGGTTCATAGCGCCTGAAGCGGGGTGGGGGATGGCGAAAAAGGCGATCGTTCTGGGCATCAGCGTGGATCACGCCTTCGCCGCCGGAACGGTTCTGGCGTCGATTCTGGCACATGATCCGGACTTCGCTGCGGATGTCGTGATCTTTCACGACGGGCTGGCTAAGGACCAGCAAGCGGCTTTCCTGCGGCTGTGGCCGCGCTGCATGTTCCGGACATTCTCGCTGGCCAGCGTTTCGGCCCAACTTCGGCTTGATCGGGAGGACCCCCGGATGGGTCGCTTCCTTGCCCGGTACTCGCCGCTTGTCATGGCAAAGCTGGACCTGCCGCTCCTTCTTGAAACCTATGCGAAAGTCCTCTGGCTTGACGCCGATATCCTGGTCCGGGGGTCGCTTGGCCCGCTTTGGGATTTTGACTGCCTGGCCTGGCGCCCGTTGCCGAAAGGAGCTTTCCTTCGCCGCGAAAAGGCGATTTCGGCCTTTTCCGATCGTCGACTGGATCCCGGGGTGCCGCTTCTGAACGGCGGGGTCATCGGCGTGGCGCGGGGCTTTATCGAACGGGGAGGCTCGGCGATGGCCGTTCACGACCTGGCGCGGCTGTATCTGGATCGCGCACCGCCGTTCCAGTTCGACGAGATGCCCTGGTATCTGGTGGCGGCAAGCCTGGCTTTGCCGGTCACCCGGTATCCGCAAGGGTTCAACCATCCGGTCGTGGCTGCCGGGGCAGAGAACGCCGTGGTGATCCACGCCATCGGAGCGCAGAAGTTCTGGAATACTGCGGCGTTGCTGGACCGGTTCCCTGACTGGGCGCTGCACCAGGCCCGCTGGGTAGCCTGCGGCGGCAAGCCCTACGCCGGCAAGGTCACTTTCGCCGAGGGCCTTGCGCAACCCTGAGCTGTCGGCGCGGTTCATGCGCGGATCCGCTCTACGGTCAGGTTGCCGTTGGTGTAGACGCAGATCTCTGCCGCGATCGCCATCGCGCGCCGGGCGACCTCTTCGGCCGAAAGATCAGTGGTCATCAGCCCCCGCGCGGCGGCCAGCGCGTAGTTGCCGCCCGACCCGATGGCCGCAACGTCATGCTCTGGCTCCAGCACGTCGCCTGCGCCGGTGATGACGAAAAGATCGCGCCCGTCGGTGACGATCAGCATGGCCTCAAGGTTGCGCAGGTATTTGTCCATGCGCCAATCCTTCGCAAGGTCAACGCAGGCCCGCGCCAGTTGCCCGGGTGCGGCCTCCAGCTTCTTTTCCAGCCGCTCCAGCAAGGTGAAGGCGTCAGCGGTCGATCCGGCAAAGCCGCAGACCACGTCCTTGCCCCCCGGCGACAGGCGCCGGACTTTCCGCGCCGTGCCCTTGATCACCGTCTGACCCAGGCTGACCTGCCCGTCGCCCGCGACCACGACTTCGCCACCGCGCCGGACAGCCAGAATCGTCGTGCCGTGCCAGCCGGGAAATCTGTCCTCTGCCATCGGGTCCTCCGTTTGACCCTATATGGCGACGGCATCCGGCGGTCGCAAATGAAAACGCCCGCACCATCCGGTGCGGGCGCTTCCCGAAACCATGGATCCGTGGCCTAGCGGCGCAGGCCCAGGCGGGCGATGAGCGTGGCATACCGCGCTTCGTCCGACTTCTTGAGGTAGTCCAGAAGCTTGCGGCGCTGGGCAACCATCATCAGAAGGCCACGACGCGAGTGGTTGTCCTTCTTGTGACCCTTGAAGTGCTCGGTCAGGGTCGCGATGCGCGACGACAGGATCGCAACCTGCACCTCCGGCGAGCCGGTGTCATGCTCTTTGGTCGCGTATTCCTTGATAAGCTTGGCTTTTTCTTCAACCGTTATCGACATCGTGGTCTCCTGTTCTAGGGGTCATGGCACAAGCCGGGATGTCGTCCAGCAGGGCCCTTGGAGGGGTCCGCTCCAAGCGGATGCGCGTCCTTATGCGGATTCGTCGGGGATGGAAAGGGGGGACGGGCGGCAGACCCCGGTAGAGACTTGTTAACCAGCCTGACAGAAAACCGCGTGGGGTGGCGGGGGACCGCTTTCCCGACTATCGGCCCTGTGGTATGAGGGACAGGAAATCCGTATGCCTTTCAACAGGTTATCGGGTAAACTGGTTAACGGCATGAAGCCGCATGATGCCGTGCGGTTCTGGGTGACGATGTGCTTTCACTTCTTGGACTTCTGGGTCTTGTGTTCGCCGGGGTGGCCGCGGACGCTGTTCTTTCGGTCAAGGACGACCGAAGCGAAGAGGATGATCCGCAGCCCGAACCTCAGGATGAGGCCGATCCGGATTCCCGGTCCCTGCTGGAGGATCCCGATCCGGTCCTGCAGGACGGGATCGTCCATTCCGATGACCTTCAAGATCCGGTGCCCGAAGGCAGAACCATTTCTGGCACCGACGCAGACAATGTGCTGTCCGGGGACCATGCAGATGACCAGATCGACGGGCTTGATGGCGACGACCTGATCGACGGCCGCAATGGCGATGACACGGTCGACGCGGGGGCAGGCGATGACGTTGTCTGGGCTGGCGGCGGCGATGATGTGGCGTCGGGCGGTTCCGGTGAGGATTCCCTTATCGGACAAGACGGCGATGACGACCTTTTCGGTGGAGACGGGAACGACCAGCTTGCCGGCCATTTCGGCGCTGACCTGCTGTCCGGGGGCGAAGGGGCTGACACGTTGCTTGGCGGCGCCGGGGCAGACGACCTTGACGGCGGCGCCGGCGATGACTGGCTGGCCGGTGGCGATGGCGATGATCGGCTTGCCGCTGGCGCGGGTTCCGACACTCTGGACGGCAATGCCGGGAATGACCGGCTGTCCGGACTTGACGGCGAAACCGACAAGGCCGCCCCGGATTTCCTGAATGGCGGCAGCGGAAATGATGCGCTGCTCCTTGGTTCGGGGGACCATGGCCATGGCGGTGCGGGTGCCGACGATTTCGTCGTGCATGACTGGATGGCCGATGGCAGCGTCGCGCATGTCGCTGACTACAGCGCGGCAGAAGACAAGCTGATCATCGTCTACGATCCTGCCGTTCACCCCGATCCGGTGCTTGACGCTGAAGTGAACCCCGAAAGCGGAGAGACGACCCTGTTTCTTGACGGCGCACATGTTGCAACCGTGCGCGGTGACCCGGTTGACCTGTCTGACATCGACCTGCGGGCCGCCTGATGTTCACCAGGGCAGGGGCTGGCGGTCGTAGCTGACGTAAAGCGGGTGCTTCGGCTGGTCCTGGCCGGTCAGGCCCAGATGGTGCAGGCCCGCTCCGGCGCCGCGCAGCATCGCTTCGACCGCAGCGCCCCGGTTGCGATGCAGCCCATGGTTGCCCCAGGCGCAGACAACCATGTCCGCCCAGGGCAGACCATCCAGAATTGCCGCGTCATTCGCCGGGCCGATCGGGTCGGCCTCGGCCCGCATCACCCTTGGGTTGGTCGCGCGAAACGCAAAGATGTTTGTGACCCGGAATGCCCCGAAGCCCAGTGCCCGCGCCCGCCGTTCGCACCGCTCCACCGTCGGATCGTTCTGGACTTCGGTCGCGGTCGAGGGGTTCAGCATGATGAACAGCGCGTGTGGCCCCGGGCCCCAGACCCGTGTCAGAAGATAGCGATAGCGTTCGCAGTCGGAATACACCGCCTCGGACAGGGCGTCGCCCTTGGTGAAAACCCGTGTGATCATGCGGCCTCCTGCCATCGTCCAGCCTTAGCGCAGCACGCGCGGCCACGAAACCCGCCCCGCTTGCATCGCAAGGCCTTCCCCGCTAGCACGGGGCCGACTTCCAGAGGAAAAGACGATGGACGGGATCGACACGCTCAAGGGCAAATTTCTTTCCGCCGTGGCCGGCGCCGCCGACGAATCCGCGCTGGAGGATGTCCGCCTCGCAGCGCTTGGCAAGAAAGGCGAGATCAGCGCCCTGATGGCCACGCTTGGCAAGATGGAGCCCGAGGCGCGCAAGGCCGCCGGCGCGGGCCTGAACGCACTCAAGGACGAAATCGACGCTGCGCTGCGTGCGCGCAAGGCCGGGCTGGCCGACGCGGCCCTGGATGAGCGGTTGCGGACTGAGTGGCTGGATGTCACCCTTCCCGGCCGACCCCGCCCGCGCGGCACGATTCACCCGGTGTCACAGGTGATGGAGGAGCTGACCGCCATTTTCGCCGACATGGGCTTTGCCGTCGCCGAAGGCCCGCAGGTCGAAAGCGACTGGTACAATTTCGACGCGCTGAACATCCCGCCCGAACATCCCGCGCGGCAAGAGCATGACACCTTCTTCATGCACCGCGCTCCCGGCGACAGCCGCCCGCCACATGTCCTGCGCACCCACACCAGCCCGGTGCAGATCCGCGCGCTGATGGCCCAGGGCGCCCCGATCCGCGTGATCGCCCCCGGCCGCGTCTACCGCATGGACATGGACCAGACCCACAC
>JANNXX010000086.1:0-6025 GCA_031409795.1 Rhodobacterales bacterium | reverse complement strand
CAGCACCTGATCCTCCAGCTTGATCGAGAACCGGCCGCCCTTGGGCGAGACCAGCGCCTCGACGCAAAGGACCATGCCAGGTTCGAGACGGGCGTCGAAGGCTCCGGGCAGCCAGCCGTCGGGATAGTGGACATAAGGCCATTCGTCACAAAGCCCGACCCCGTGCATCTTGCAGCTGTATTTCTGCGCCCGGAATTCTGGCGCAAGCTGGTGGCCCTGCATGACCAGTTCCTCGATGCTGACGCCCGGCCGCAACCGCGCCTTGTGGTCGGCGATGTGGTCCATCGCATGGTGAAAGGCGCTGACCATCGCGTTCGACGGCCTTGCATCGCCGATCCACCAGGTGCGGCTGATGTCGATGCAAAAGCCGTAGGCGCCGATCAGGTCCGTGTCGAAGGCGACAATCTCGTCGGGTTGCACAAGGCGTGGCCCGCACTCCTGAAACCACGGGTTCGTGCGGGGACCGCTGGACAGCAGCCGGGTCTCGATCCATTCCCCGCCGCGCCGGATGTTGGCGGCGTGAAGCTCGGCCCAGATCGCATCCTCGCTGACGCCGCCCTTGGGGATTTCCTCGCGCGCAAAAGCCTCCATTTCGGCAATCCCGGCCTCGCAGGCATGGTGGGCGCAGCGCATCGCCAGGATTTCGTCGGGAGTCTTGATCGCGCGGACCCGCTCGGTGACCTCTTCGCCTTCCTCGACCGTAAAGCCTGCGGCCTCCAGCGCGCGCAGGCCGTGGACCATGATCTTGTCCACCGCCAGCCGCCGGTTCGTCCCGGCATGGGCACGCATCACCTCGTCGACCTGCTGGGCAAAGCCCTGTGCCGCCTGCGCGCCCCGGTCGCCGGTGGAGTTGTAGAAGAACGTGGCCCCCGACCGCAGTTCCTTCACCAGGGGGTTGAAGGTCACAAGGAAGGGCGAATTCTTGTATTCCCACATCACCATGTGTCCGTCGGCACACAGCAGACAGGCGCGGAACGGATTGTGGGTGTTCCAAAGCTGCATGTTGGTGGTGTCGGTCGCATAGCGGATGTTCAGCGGGTCGAACATCAGCAAGGCACCATAGTCGCGCGCGACAAGGCCCGCCGTCAGCCGTTTCCAGCGGTCTTCGCGCATCCGGCCAAGGTCGGGCAGGACCAGTCCCGCCGCCGCCCATTCCCGGAACGCAAGCTGCGTCGGCCCGATTTCCACCCGGTCGTTGTCGTTCGGGCTGCCGTCGCCCAGCACGGGGCCCCGGGTCGGGTCGATCTTGCGCCGGTCGCGCTGGTAGCCGGTCATGGCGGATCTCCTTGCGGCCATGCTTGCCCCGGCAGGAAGTTGCCGCTTGGCCTGCCGCGACGCCTTTGGTCGCAAACCGCCCGGCTTGCAGCCGCCCCGCACCCATGGTCAAAGTCCCGCATGGTGAACCCGATGCAAGACGCCCCCATCCTGCAGGACCGGCTGCCGCTGCAACCCTGGGCCGATCCGGCGACCCGGCGGCTGCCCGGCATCCAGCCGGTTCAGGGCCGTGACTGGCTGCGGGTGGACGAAGCCTATGCCGGCCAGATGGCGCTGCGTGACCGGCTGATCGCGGGTCAGCCCGAGGTGGTGCATGGTCTTTTGCCTGATGCCCGCCCCGCAGCGGACGAGCTGTACGCCACCGTGCTGGACTGGTTGCGCGACGAGCCGGGCTTTGCGGTCGGCAGCGGCAACGTCACCCGCCCCGATGGGATGACCGTGGTGCTGGACCCGAAGAATCCGCTTCTGACACTCGGTCGCCTCGTGCAGCAGGACTTGTGCCTGATGCAGGCCCGGGGCGAGGAGTTCGATCTGACCGGTGCCATCCTGTGCTTTCCGGCCAGTTGGACCCTCGCGCAGAAGTTGGGCCGCCCGATGACGCGAATCCATCAGCCGGTAAAGATCTATGACGACCAGCTTGCCACCCGCGTCCACCGGCTCTTCACGATGATCCGCCCCGGACAGCCGCTGTGGCGGATGAATTTCTTCAGCTATGACGACTACCTTCTGCACCGTCCCCGGATCGAGGGCGACTATCGCCTGCAGCCCCTCGGTCGCGCCTATGTGCGCTGCGAACGTCAGACGCTGCTGCGCCTGCCCATGACGCAGGCGGTGCTCTTCGCGATCCACACCATCATCGTCGATGCAGCACACCTGGGCGAGGGCGAATTCGACGCCTTGCGCGCCGCCCTGCACTAGAGGTCAAGCGTGCCCGGATTGATCCGCAGAACCCTTCTGATCGGCGGCGTGGCCGCCGTCGCTGTCGGTGCCTTCGGCTGGTGGCGGCGCGGTGGCGGGTCGGCCGAACACGCCTATGGCGCGGACCCCCGGCAGGTGCTGGACATCACGCTGCCCACCGGGGCGGGGCCGTTTCCGGTGCTGGTGATGATCCACGGCGGCGCGTTCCTGTCCGGCAACAAGGCCGACATCGCAGTCCCGCCCGAGGTTCTGGCAGCGGGAATTGCCGTGGTCCGGGTGAACTACCGGCTATCCGGCAGTGCCCCCTGGCCTGCCCAGGCCGAGGATTGCCTTGCCGCCATCGTGCACCTGCAACGGCAGGGGCCGGAGCTTGGCCTCGATCCGTCGCGCATCGTGCTCTGGGGCCAGTCTGCGGGGGCCTTCCTTGCCGTCTCGACCGCTCTCAGTCTGGTCGAGGTCGGCCTGCCGCCGCGCGGGGTGGTCAGCCTCTACGGCCCGATGGATTTCTCGACCATGGATCAGGACATGGCATCCCTCGGCCGGGTTCCCGCGCTGGGGCCAACCGATGCCTCCGACAGCCCGGAAAGCAGGCTCTTGGGCTTTGCGGTGGGCGAAGATCGGGTGGCGGCGCGGGCGATGGGGCCGGTCGGGCGGCTGGACCGGCTGCGCGAACCCCTGCCGCCCATCCTCATCCGGCATGGCGATGCCGATCCCATGGTTGCCGACCTGCAGGCCAGACGACTGCGCGAGGCCTGGGCCGCAGCCGATCCCGCCGCGACGATCGACTAAGCGCTGGTAGCTGGCGCCGGGCACGGCGGTGCCGCTTTCGAGACCGATCCGGTGCGCGCCGATATCCTTGCCTTCGTCGAAAGCGCCCTGGCCTGAGGATTGCCCTCAGCTGTCCTGGCCCACCTGACGAAGATCGACATTCTTCGCCCCCCACAGCCACAGCGACCGCACCAGGCCATAGGGCAGGGCGACGATCACCGTGCCCCAGCCGGTCAGATAGCCGATCACCTGGATCGCGTTGGTCGCCAGCGGCCCAGGCGGGTCGGGCGGCAGGGCCGGTTCTGCCGGGGCCCGAGGCCGGGCGATCCGGCCGTCTGGTCTGGAAGCGTCCTTGCCTTCCAGATCAAGGCGAATGGCGGCAAGCGGGTCGGCCTCGGGCGCGTCTGGTTCCGGCGGCATCGGTTCGGCCAGAACCACCGGCGCAGGCGCGTCGGCCCCGAAGGGTGAGGCTGCGGGCTCGGCTTCCTCGGGCAGCGGGGCAGGGGCGGCGACCTGCATGATTGGCCAGAGATGCGGCTCGATCTCGGCGACGAGCGCATTGCCGCGTCTTGAATCGGGATCGGCCACGGCGCTGGCATGGGCCAGGATGGCGGCGGTATTCTTGATCCAGCCGGCGACTTGCAGATGCGACGGCACGAAGCGGTCCGCCCGGCCAAGTCGCCCCTCCGGGATGCGGCCCGCCCCGTTCGAGACATTGACCGCCACGCGCCGGGTCGTGCGGGCGCTCCAGGCATGCAGCGGCGCAACCGCATCGCGCGTCAGCACCAGTGTCGCCCGGCGCAAGCCGCGAAAGGTGAGGGGCGGGCGCTGTTGCCCTTCGGCCCAGATCTTAGGGCGGTCGGACGCGGGGTCAGCCTGCCGCGGCGGCGCCCGGCGCAAGGGATCTTTTGCCATGACGTGTCCCGTGACCATCGTTCAACCGCAGGATATCCCAGACGCTGCAACGCCGCAACGCCGGTGCTGTGACGGTGGCCCGACGCCGCACCGACGGCCGGAACGAAACGGGGCGCCCGAAAGCGCCCCGAAGCTTTGCAATTTCGGCAATCTGCCCGCCAAAGCCTTAGCAGGAGTAGTACATCTGGTACTCGATCGGGTGGGGGGTATGCTCGTAGGCATAGACCTCCTCCCATTTCAGCGCCATGTAGCCTTCCAGCTGGTCCTTGGTGAAGACCTCGCCAGAGAGAAGGAAGTCGTGGTCCTTCTCAAGCTCTTCCAACGCCTCGCGCAAGCTGCCGCAGACGGTCGGGATTTCGGCCAGCTCTTCCGGGGGCAGGTCGTACAGGTCCTTGTCCGAGGCCGGGCCCGGGTCGATCTTGTTCTTGATGCCGTCAAGACCGGCCATCAGCAGGGCCGCGAAGGCCAGATAGGGGGTCGCCGACGGATCGGGGAAACGGGCCTCGACACGCTTGGCCTTCGGGCTTTCGGTCCACGGAATACGAACGCAGCCCGACCGGTTGCGGGCCGAATACGCGCGCAGGACCGGCGCTTCAAAGCCGGGGATCAGGCGCTTGTAGCTGTTGGTGCCCGGGTTGGTCAGCGCGTTCAGCGCCTTGGCGTGCTTCAGGATGCCGCCGATGAAATACAGCGCCTCCTGCGAAAGGTCGGCATATTTGTCGCCTGCGAACAAGGGCTTGCCGCCCTTCCAGATCGACATGTTGACATGCATGCCCGACCCGTTGTCGCCCTTCATCGGCTTGGGCATGAAGGTCACGGTCTTGCCGTAGGCGTGGGCCACGTTGTGGATCACGTATTTGTATTTCTGGATGTTGTCGGCCTGTTCGACCAGGCCGCCGAAGATCATCCCCAGCTCGTGCTGGCAGGTCGCGACCTCGTGGTGGTGCTTGTCGACCTTGATGCCCATCCGCTTCATCGTGGACAGCATCTCGCCCCGGATGTCCTGGGCTTCATCCACCGGGTTCACCGGGAAATAGCCGCCCTTGTGACCCGCGCGGTGGCCGTAGTTGCCGCCTTCGGTGACGGTGTCGGTGTTCCAGGCTGCCGCTTCGGCGTCGATCTCGTAGGCCACCTTGCGGGGGGTCACGGAATAGCGCACGTCGTCAAACAGGAAGAACTCGGCCTCGGGGCCGAAATAGGCCGCGTCGCCGATGCCCGAGGACTTGAGGTAAGCCTCAGCCTTCAGGGCGGTCTGGCGCGGGCAGCGGCTGTAGGCCTCGCCCGTGTCCGGCTCCACCACGTTGCAATGCACGCACATGGTCTTTTCGGCATAGAACGGGTCGATGTAGACCGAAGCCGGATCGGGGATCAGCTTCATGTCGGACTGGTCGATCGACTTCCAGCCCGCGATGGACGAGCCGTCGAACATGAAGCCTTCCTCGAAGAAGTCCTCGTCCACCAGGTCGCTGACCAGCGTCACATGCTGCAGCTTGCCCTTCGGGTCGGTAAAGCGGATGTCGACATATTCGACCTCCTCGTCCTTGATCAGTTTCAGAGCCTTCGCAACTGCGCTCATCATGCTGCCTTTCGGTTTTCGGTTTCGGTTAGGGCCGGATGGCCCGGTGTCGGGTCAGGGGCACGAATTTTCGACGAAAATTCGCGGTCCCGGATTACACGGCATCGTCTCCGGTCTCGCCGGTGCGGATGCGGATGGCCTGTTCGACAGAGGTGACGAAGATCTTGCCATCGCCGATCTTGTCGGTGCGGGCGGCCGAGATGATCGCTTCGATGGCGGCCTCGACCATGTCATCGGAAAGCACCACCTCGATCTTCACCTTGGGCAGGAAACCGACGACATATTCGGCGCCCCGATAAAGCTCGGTATGGCCCTTCTGGCGGCCGAAGCCCTTGACCTCGGTGACCGAAAGACCCTGGATCCCGGCTTCCTGAAGCGCCTCCTTCACCTCATCAAGCTTGAACGGCTTGATGATCGCCTCAACCTTCTTCATGGGATGCTCCCCCCGGATTCCGTGTTGCCCCGTCTGACCACTTCCCTGCGGAGGGAACAATGTGACAGGGTTTGGGTCGGGCGGTTGGCAGGGGGATTCCACGCCGTTCGCCGAAAGTTTGCGCATATCGCCTACCTTTT
>JANNXX010000085.1:0-23308 GCA_031409795.1 Rhodobacterales bacterium | reverse complement strand
TGTGAAACTGATGCGACCCCGCGTCATAAGCGATCGCCGCATGGTTCTGCCGCGAAATCGCCATGTCCCCGAAATCCAGCGCAACCGTCTGGTCAGACCCGCGGCCAATCTGCGATACACCCTGCGATACCGCAAAGGCCGCCCCCCGGCCCGGACCTTCGGTGATGATCAGCCAGCCGGTCGGGAACTGCACCACGCCCGCCTTGCTGCCCGAATCGCCGATATCGTTCATCCGGCCTTCGTCGAACAGCGGCACCACCGCAGCAGGCTGCGGCTCGAAGCCCAGCACGCGCGTCTTGGTCCTTGACGGGCGGCGGCGCGGTCCGTCCATGTCCCGGGCCATCGGCGCGGGCGCGGGCATCGGAGCGGCGGGGCTATCCTCCATGTCCCAGATGTTGAGCGTCGGCTGCGGGCCGTCCTTGGCCACGGTGGCGCTGTTCGCTGTCTGGGTCAGAACCTCAGGGGCGCTGTCGGAAAGCTTGGGGAACCGGCCGGCGGCCGGCCCGTCGCCGACAGCGACCGAGCTGATGGCGGCCTTGGTTGCCTTGATCTGCTCGGTCTCGGAGCCGCGCGGCTTCGTTCCGTAGCGACGACCCCTTGGCTTGCGGCGCAGAAGCCAATCGAAGAACCGCATTCCGCCCCTCTTCCCCCCCGCATCATACAGCGGAGCCACATCTCGTACCGACGACACCGGACCCGCAGGTTGCTTCGGCCGTCTTTCACCGCCCGGCGCACCCATACCGATGCGCAGAGCCTACATATGAAGGCCCTGTTCGTGCCATTCAAGCGCACGAAGCAAATCTGCCTTCCTCCGTTCTCTATCCCAATTCGTATAGACAGACTTTGACCAAAAGGTGATGCCAATTCGGTCATTTCGCGTTCGGCTGACGTTGAATCCGTTCACAAAACCCGGTCTATGACGAAATCCACAAGCTCAAATAGCATTGCACGCAACGGATGCACGGGCAAGTTGTCCAGCGCCCGTTTGGCCTGACCGGCCCATCTCAGCGATTCCGCGCGCGCCGCTTCGACCGCACCGTGGCGCGCAAGGATGGCGATCGCCTCTTCGAGGTCGCCGTCGCGCTGGTCACCTTTTTCGATCACCCGCTGCCAGAAAGCACGCTCGGCCGGGGTGGCGCGCTGGACCGCCTTGATCACCGGCAGGGTCAGCTTGCGTTCGCGGAAGTCGTCGCCGGTGTTCTTGCCAATCACCGCATCCTGTCCGCCGTAGTCGAGAATGTCGTCGACGATCTGGAAGGCGATCCCCAGCGCATCGCCATAGGCATGCAGCGCCCGCACCTGCGGTTCCGGAGCGCCGGCGATCACCCCGCCAACTTCGGTCGCAGCCGAAAACAGCGCTGCCGTCTTGCCCCGGATCACCTGCAGATAGACCGTCTCGTCGGTCGCCAGGTCCTGCGCCGCCGTCAGCTGCAGCACCTCGCCCTCGGCGATCGTGGCGCTGGCATTGGCAAGGATGTCCAGCACCCGCAGGCTGCCGGTTTCCACCATCAGCTGGAAACTGCGCGAAAAAAGATAGTCGCCGACCAGAACCGAGGACTTGTTGTCCCACAGCAGGTTGGCCGTCGGCCGCCCGCGCCTGCGCTGGCTTTCATCGACCACGTCGTCGTGCAGAAGCGTGGCGGTGTGGATGAATTCCACCGTGGCCGCCAGTTTGACGTGATCCGTCCCCGCATAGCCCAGCATCCGCGCTGCGGCGAGCGTCAGCATCGGCCGCAGCCGCTTGCCCCCGGCCTCGACCAGATGCGCGGTGACCTCCGGGATGCGTGGCGCATGGCGTGAGGCCATCCGTTCGCGGATCAGGACGCCGACCGCTGCCATGTCATCGGCCAGCCAGTCCGCCAGCCGGTCCTGCGGCGCCTTCGCCTGTGCTTCGCCCACGCCGTCCATGCGCCTCTTGCCCTTGTCCCGGCCGCAAGGGCGGGGTTATCGTCCTGCCATGAAGGAACTTCTGCGCACGAACGACCCCACGCTGATCGCCTTTGCCACGCATCTTCTGACCGGCGAGGGTATAGCCAGCTTTCCCCTCGACGTCCACATGAGCATCCTCGACGGTAGCCTGGGCATCCTGCCGCAGCGGTTGATGGTCGCCGACCGGGATCATTTCCGCGCCAGCGCCGTGCTGCGCGACAATGATATCCGGACCGTCGGCTGATGTTCGCCCCGGACGCGCTGTCGGACGATGCGTTCCTTGGCGGGCGGCTGCGGCTTTTGCAGCCGCTGACGGGTTATCGTGCGGCCACCGATCCGGTGCTGCTGGCTGCGGCCTGTCCGGCAAAGGCGGGCGACAGCGTGCTGGACCTTGGCTGCGGTGCGGGGGCGGCCGTCCTGTGCCTTGGCCAGCGCGTGCCGGGTCTGGCGCTGGCCGGGCTGGAACTGCAGCCGGACTACGCCGACCTTGCCCGGCGCAATGCCGACCGCAATGGCATCGCGCTTGGCGTCGAGGACGGCGACATCGCCCGGATGCCAAAGGCGCTGCGCCGCGACTTCGACCATGTGATCGCCAACCCGCCCTACTACGCTCCGGGCGGCAGTCCCTCGCCCTTGCCTCGCCGTGCTACAGCGATGCAGGTCTCGACACCGCTTGGAGACTGGGTCGCCGCAGCGATGCGACGACTTCGGCCCGGCGGCTGGCTGACCCTGATCTGCGGCACTGACGGGCTGCCCGAAGTCCTGTCCGCAATGCGGAAAGGACTGGGATCCGCCGTTGTCCTGCCGCTGGCCCCGCGCGAGGGGCGGGCGGCGCTGCGGGTGCTGGTCCAGGCCCGCAAGGGCGGGCGGGCGCCGTTCCGCTTGCTGGCGCCCCTGGTCCTGCACCGGGGTGCGGCCCATGACGGCGACCGCGAAAGCTATACCCCCGCCGCCAACGCGGTCCTGCGCGACGGGGCCGACCTGCTGGCACAATTTCGCTAATGCGACGAATTACCCCGTCATGCGGCTGTAACAGTTGGTGACACGACTCGGGTTTCGTGGTGCAATTCCGCTGGTGAGAAGCTTTGACAGGAGGACGACCATGACGATCGCATCGCATCTGGTGGAACTGCGCCGGAAGCACGACACCCTGTCCGAACAGGTCGAACAGGCCCAGCGCAATCCCGCCACGGATGCGCTGAAGATCGCCGAACTGAAGAAGCAGAAGCTTCGGCTGAAGGAAGAAATCACCCGTCTCAGCCACTGATCCCGGGGCACTGATCCCAGGGCGCTGAGTCTGGGCCACTGATCCAGGGGAACCGATCGTCGGGCCCTAAGCCTTGGCGCTGGCCTTCGCCGCCAGTGCTGCGCCTCCGGCGATCAGCGCCGCTGCGATGCCGATTGTCCAGGTTGGCTGGGCAATGCCTGCCGCGACCAGGGCCAGCGTCGACAGCAGCGGTGCAGCATAGGACGCGACACCCAGAAGCTGGATGTCGCCCCGCTTCATGCCGACATCCCAGGTGAAGAACGCAGCGCCCACCGGCCCGATGCCCAGCGCCAGCAGCGCCAGCCAGCCTGATGCCGCCTCGGGCCAGAGGGTGTCCTCCCAGACCAGATGCGCCCCAAGCGACAGGGCTGCCGTGGCCAGGCAGAACACCGTCACGCTTTCGGTCGGCACCGTGCCCAGCCGCCGGGACAGCACCGAATAGCCGGCCCAGGTCAGCGCACACAGGAAGGCCAGCGCCAGCCCTGCCGATGAGGTCACGGCGTCATCCGCCCGGCCCAGAACGATCACCCCCGCCCCGGCAAAGGCGATCAGCGCGCCGATGACATGCGGGGCCCGCAGGCGTTCCCCCGGCAGAAGGCCGGACAGCAGTACGATGAACAGCGGCCAAAGATAGGCGATCAGCCCGGTCTCGGCACTGGGCGACAGCCGGAAAGCGGTGAAATACAGCAGATGATAGCCGAAAAGGCCAGCTGTGCCAAAGGCATAGACCTTCCAGCTGACCGCTTTCAGCACGCCGAACCCGGACCGCGCAGTCCAGATCAACCCGATCAGCCCGCCGATGGCGAAACAGATCGCGTTCAGTTGCAAGGGCGGCACCGGCGCGCTGCCGATGGTGAACAGCGCCAGCAGCGACCACATCAGGACGGCGGTGAAGCCGATCAGCGTCGCACGCCCCTTGGTCATCATCGCCGGGCCTTTCCGCGTGGCCCGGTCCCGGTCCGCTCAAGCATCAGCCGCCGCGCCGCGTCCAGCCGCTCGCGGTGCTCGCGGTGCAGGAACCCGCGCCGGAACGCCCTCTGGTAGGACATGTGCAGCGGACTGGCGTTGGCCTCGGCGATGACCGGACCGCGGCGGGTCATCGCGATGTCCCAGCCGACAAGCGCATGCCCCGGAAGGATCCGGTGCGCCTCGCGGCACATCCCGACCATTGCAGCCCACTGCTCCAGCCGCACCCCGACCAGCGCCAGACCGGGTGTCACCAGGCTGTGCGTGATCGAGTGCCCGTCAAGCAGGTCTCCCTGCCAGGCGGTGACCACCCGGCCCTGGCCATCAAGGCTGCAACCGACGTTGGGTTTGCCGTGGATCGCCGCATCCACCCAGGTGCCAGGAGCCGGAGACCGCCAGACACCGTACAACAGCTGCGGACCCTGTGCTTCCCAAAGCGTCACCACTCGGACCGTGCCGATTCCCGGACCGATCAAGGCCTCGACCTCCGGCGGCTGCTGCAACAGTTCCTGAATCAACCAACCGCGCGGATAAAGCCGGGCCACTTCCGTCGCAAGCGCCAGGGTGTCCACCACCCGCCCGCCGATATCCAGCCGTCCGGCAGCTTCGCCGACCGCAATCAGCGGGATCGATCCCAGCGCCATCGACCCGTCAACCGGCTTGGCAAAAGCCGGCAGATGCGCGCTGTCCTGCAGCCAGGCTGCAAGGCGCTCGGCGCTGTCCAGGCTTGGCACCCGCCCGAACCGGCGTTGCGCCGCAAAGCCCGCCTTCAGTTCCGGCACCGGAAAGCCGTTCGCCTCCAGGACCTGGCCGCAATGGTGCTTGTCCATCATCATCGAGCACTGGTCGTAAGGCGGCCGCGCCGTCAGTGACCGGTTAAGCTTCTGGTTCGCGACAGCGCCGAGAAAGGCCTCCCGGTCCTCAGCTGAGCCAAGCCAGGCACCCTGCTGGAAATATTCCGGCAGCTTCAGCCTACGGGGGCCCAGCATGGCGCCCAGCAGCTCCAGCCCAAGACGGGTCTGCGACCGGCCACTCAACGCCGAGGCGCGGTTCAACGCGCGGGTCGGGTCGAAGTCTGGCGCCGGCGCGCGGTCAATCAGGATCGGGCGGGACATGTCGCTGCTTGCCTTCGGTTATCGCCGGTGTAGCGCGGCCGAGATGCAGATCGCAAGTCACCGCCGGAAGCCGGGGCGGGGACAGGTTGATCCGCAGCCGAGCATGTCAGACGACGAACTGCCCGCCGTTGGCACTGATCGTCGACCCGGTGATGAAGCCCGCATCGGCGCTGGCCAGAAACACCACGATCCGCGCGATCTCTTCCGGTTCGCCCAGACGGCCGACGGGGATCTGCGGGATGATGCGTTCGGCCAGCACCTTCTCGTCGATCGCCTTGACCATCTCGGTCGCGATGTAGCCCGGACAGATCGCGTTCACGGTGATCCCGGCCCGCGCGCCTTCCTGTGCCAGGGCCTTGGTGAACCCAAGGTCGCCCGACTTGGCCGCCGAATAGTTCGTCTGCCCGGCCTGGCCCTTCTGGCCGTTGATCGACGAGATGTTGATCACCCGGCCGAATTTGCGGTCCCGCATGCCGCCCCACAAGGGGTGGGTCATGTTGAAAAGCCCGGTCAGGTTGGTGTCGATCACCTCTTTCCACTGCTGCGGTGTCATCTTGTGGAACATCGCATCGCGGGTGATCCCGGCATTGTTGACCAGCACGTCGACCGGCCCGACCTCGGCTTCGACCTGCGCGATCCCGGCGGCGCAGGCGTCATACTCCGCGACCGACCATTTGTAGGTCGGAATGCCCGTCTCGGCCGTGAAAGCCGCCGCCGCCACGTCATTCCCAGCGTAGTTCGCGGCAACCTTGTAGCCCGCTTCCTTCAGCGCGACCGAAATTGCAGCACCTATGCCGCGCGACCCGCCCGTGACCAGAGCAACTTTCGCCATCCGTCATCTCCCTGTGTATGCAGTTGTATGCCTTTGAAATCCTGTTACCGAAAACGCAAATGGCGCGCAAGATTATTGCGCGCCATCGCCGTCATTCCGTTGCGTGGTCCGGTCAGGCGCGCTCAAGGCACATGGCGACGCCCATGCCCCCGCCGATGCACAGTGTCGCCAGGCCCTTCCTGGCACCGCTGCGGCCCATCTCGAACAGAAGCGTGTTCAGGATCCGTGCGCCCGAAGCGCCGATCGGGTGGCCGATGGCGATCGCGCCGCCGTTCACGTTCACGATCGCCGGATCCCAGCCCATGTCCTTGTTCACCGCGCAGGCCTGCGCGGCGAACGCCTCGTTCGCTTCCACCAGGTCAAGATCACCGACCTTCCAGCCCGCCTTTTCCAGGGCCTTGCGGCTGGCGTGGATCGGGCCGACCCCCCTGATCGCCGGGTCCAGCCCCGCCGTCGCGTAGGACGCGATCCGCGCCAAGGGTGTCAACCCGCGCTTTGCCGCCTCGTCCGCCGTCATCAGCACGACCGCCGCCGCGCCATCGTTCAGCCCCGAGGCATTGGCCGCCGTCACCGAGCCATCCTTGACGAAGGCCGGACGCAGCTTGGTCATCGCGTCCATCGTCGCGCCGTGGCGGATATATTCATCGGCATCGACGACGATGTCGCCCTTGCGGGACTTGACCACGAAGGGCACGATCTCGTCCTTGAACTTCCCGGCCTTCTGCGCCGCCTCGGCCTTGTTCTGGCTGGCCAGCGCGAAGGCATCCTGCATGTCGCGGCTGATCTGCCACTGGTTGGCGACGTTTTCGGCGGTCTGGCCCATGTGATAGCCGTTGAAGGCGTCCCAGAGGCCGTCCTTGATCATGCTGTCGATGAAGTTCAGATCGCCCATCTTCTGCCCGGCGCGCAGATGCGCGACATGGGGGCTGAGGGACATCGATTCCTGTCCGCCCGCGACGACGATCCGCGCGTCACCCAGCTGCACATGCTGCGCGCCCAGCGCGACCGCCCGCAGGCCCGACCCGCAGACCTGGTTCAGCGACCAGGCGCTGGCCTCTTTGGCGAGGCCGGCCTTGATATGTGCCTGCCGCGCCGGGTTCTGACCCTGCCCTGCCGTCAGGACCTGGCCCAGGATCGTCTCTTCGACCTCGGCCTTGTCAATCCCGGCCCGCGCGACGACCGCCTCGATGATCGCAGCGCCAAGATCATGCGCCGGCGTGCTTGCGAACGAGCCGTTGAAGCTGCCCACGGCGGTGCGGCCCGCGGCCACGATTACGACATTGGTCATCAGGGTTCTCTCCCGTTGCGCTGATGTTCTGCTCTGTCGGCGCGAAAAATCGCGCGCAGACCATCCTTTGCCGTAAGCGGATATCGAAACAAGCGCAAGAATGTTGGTGCAACCGGATGGCCAGGCAGGCCGACCCGCCGCTGACGGCTACCGGGCCGCGACCCCGGATCGGGTCCGACTGGCGTTGGGCAGCCCGCCTTCCCCGCACGACCGACCCAGGCGGCGTTTCGGGTCCGTTTGCCCGGCACGCGAAACCCCTTGCATGCCCTGGTGAACCTAGGCCTCGCCATCGCCGCCGCCCAAGGCCGGGCGCCCATGCCGGAAGGCCCTGAAATCCGGCGTGACCGTCGGCGCACCGAAGAGATGGCCCTGCAGGCAGCCCACCCCCGCTTCCCGCAGCCAGTTCGCTTCCCCTTCCGTCTCTACCGCTTCGGCCGAGAGATACATCCCCATTTCCTGCGCAAGGGCGATGGCCGCGCGCGCCACGACCTGCCCGTCCGCCAAGGTATCGACCGATTTCACCAGCCCGCCGTCAAGTTTCGCAATCTCGAACCGCAGGTCGCGCAGCAGGCGCAGCGACAGCATCCCCGCGCCGAAATCATCCAGCGCGAAGACGATCCCATGGGTGCGCATCTCTTCCATGAAGGGACGCAGCACATCGGGCACCTGCATGGCCGAGGCTTCGTTGATCTCAAGGATCAGGCTGTGGCCCAGCCGGGGCGAATCGCGCAGAGCCTTGCGCAGAATCGTCCCCCAGGGCCGATAGCCGACCGACCGGGCCGACATGTTGATCGACACCCGGATCTGCGGATTGCGCTGCATCGCCATCAGCCCCATCCGCAAGGCCGCGCAGTCGATTTCGCGCCCCAGTTCATGCTGTTCCACCGCCCCCATGAAATCGCGCGCGGGAATGACCATGTCGCGCCGGTTCAAAAGCCGGATGAACCCTTCGAAAAAGCCGATGATCGTCGGATCGGCGGCATAGACCGCCGGCTGGAAGGCCAGCCGCATCCGCCGTTCCTTCAAGGCCGAAGCGACCTGCACGATGGTTTCGCCATCCTGTGCCGCAGCCGCGGCGTCCAGCGGGCTGGCAAGTGCTGGATCCCGGTCATATTTCGACACTTTCGGTTCCTTCATGAAGCTCATGCGCATCCCCCGGCCGGATCGAATCCCTGTCGACAGCCTAAGCCTGCAAGGGTAAACCCGGTCCTAACATTCGCACTTTGTTCCCGTGCAACCCACCCTGGCCAAGGCGGTGCCGTGATGGAATCTTCCGACAATTCGACACGTTGTCCCTGGTGCGGCACCGATCCGCTTTATACCGCCTACCACGACCGCGAATGGGGCCGCCCGGAACGCGATCCGCGCAAGCTTTTCGAGCTGCTGATCCTGGAAGGCTTTCAGGCGGGCCTGTCCTGGATCACCATCCTGCGCAAGCGCGACTCGTTCCGCGCGGCCTTTGCCGGCTTTGATCCCGCGATCCTTGCCACCTGGGGCGAAGCAGAGGTCCTGCGCCTGCTTGCCGACCCCGGGATCGTACGTCATCGCGGCAAGATCGAAGGCACGCTTCGCGCCGCGCAGGCCTTCCGGCGGATCGAGGAAGGGCCAGGCTTTGCCGCCTTTCTCTGGGCCTTCGTCGGCGGCCAGCCGATCGTGAACCGTCCCGCCAGAATGGCCGACGTTCCAGCCCGCACGGCCACCTCCGAAACCATGTCGAAGGCGCTGAAGGCCGAGGGCTTCAACTTCGTCGGCCCGACCATCACCTATGCCTTCATGCAGGCCGCCGGGATGGTGAACGACCACCTGTCAGGCTGCGCCTTCGGTGCCAGCGAAGAAGGCCGCCAGGCCTGACGAGCGACCCCTTGGCGTTTCGCCCGCGAACGCTCATATAGTCCCGAGACAAACCGAAAGGGGGCACCCATGCTGGGTCTGGGCGAGAAACCGCAAGCGGCAACCGACCTTATCAAGGACACGACCGAGGCCACCTTCCTCGCCGACGTGATCGAGGCCAGCCGCGACATCCCCGTCATCGTCGATTTCTGGGCCACCTGGTGCGGCCCCTGCAAGACCCTTGGCCCGATGCTTGAAGCGGCCGTCAAGGCGTCGAACGGCAAAGTCCGCATGGTCAAGGTCGATGTCGACCAGAACCAGCGCATCGCGTCGCAGCTGCGCATCCAGTCGATCCCGACGGTCTATGCCTTCTGGCAGGGCCAGCCGGTGGACGCGTTTCAGGGTGCGGTGCCGGCCTCCGAACTCAAGGCCTTCGTCGACCGCGCCGCGGCCCTGGCCGGGGACGGCGGTCTGGCCGAGGCGCTTGCCGCCGCCGAAGAGATGCTTGCCGAAGGTGCCGCAGTCGATGCCGCCGAGACCTTTGCCGCGATCCTGGGAGAGGATGCCGGGAACGCGCCCGCCTATGGTGGGCTTGTGCGGTCGCACATCGCCCTTGGCAATCTTGACCAGGCGCAGGGCTTCTTGGACGCCGCCCCGGCAACGATCGCAAAGACCAAAGAGCTTGATGCCGCCCGCGCGCAGCTTGAGCTGGCCCGCCAGGCCGCCAGCGCCGGTCCCGAGGCCGATCTGCGCGCCGCCGTCGCTGCCGACCCGAACGACCACCAGGCGCGCTTTGACCTGGCCGCCGCCCTTCTGGCCAATGACAACCCGGCCGAGGCGGTGGACCAGTTGCTCGACCTTTTCCGCCGCGACCGGGACTGGAACGACGGCGCTGCCAAAACCCAGCTTTTCACCGTGTTCGACGCTTTGAAACCGCAGGATCCGATCGTTCTTGCCGGTCGCCGCCGCCTGTCGTCGATGATATTTGCCTGAACCGCAGCCCGGACTAGTTCCATGGCCATGATCAGCGCATCCGACCTGCCCGATATCGTCCCCGTCTTCCCGCTTCCGGGCGCTCTCATGCTGCCGCGTGCGCGTTTGCCGCTGCACATCTTCGAACCCCGCTACCTTGCGATGATCGAGGATTGCCTCAAGACCCCGCACCGCCTGATCGGCATGATCCAGCCGCGCGAGACGCCCGCAAGCGGCAACCGCCCCGCCGAAAAGCGCCTGCAGGCCATTGGCTGCGCCGGCCGGCTGACCGGTTTCTCCGAAACCGAGGACGGGCGCTATATGGTCACCCTCTCCGGTGCCTCGCGGTTTCGCATCCGCGAAGAGGTCCAGGGCTTCACCCCCTACCGCCGCTGCCAGGTTGACTGGGCACCCTTCGGCCGCGATCTTGGCCCGACCGAAGACGACAAGGGCTTTCGTCGCGGCCCCTTCATGGCGCTTCTTGGCCGCTACTTCACAAGGATGGAGCTTGCCACAGACTGGGACAGTCTGAAGGACGCGGAACCAGAGCTGCTGATCAACTCGCTCTCCATGCTCTGCCCGTTCTCGCCCGAGGACAAGCAGGCCTTGCTGGAGGCCCCCACCCTGGACACCCGCCGCGAAACACTGGTGACCCTGATCGAATTCGCCCTTCGCGGCGGATCGGGCGAAGAGATCCTGCAATGACCGACCCCGCCGACCGTCGCATGCTCGAAGCACTGGTCTGCCCGGTCACCCATGCGATCCTGACCTATGACGCCGAAAGGCAAGAGCTGCTTTCCAAGGCCGCCCATCTTGCCTTTCCGATCCGCGACGGCATCCCGGTGATGCTGGTCAGCGAGGCGCGCGAACTGGAGTAGGCCAGCCCGCCTGCCCCAACCTCAGCCGCAGAAAACCCCGGTCCTACCGGCCCACCCCGCAGGATCCTGCGCTGCTTTCCGCCCTGCTTCAGACCTGCCGCCCTTGCAGAAGCTTCGGCAGTTCACCGGTCAGCCCGGCCGCCTGCCGGATGAAGCCCCGCCGCAGCATGGGCATGGCGCCGACGATCCCCATGCCAAGGTCGCGGCCCAGCCGCAACAGCGGGTTGTCCGACGAAAACACCCGGTTCACCGCATCCATGCCCAGCGCCAGCGCCGTCGCGTCGAAGCGGCGCCAGCGCTGATACTCTTCCAGGGCCATGGGCGCGCCGACGTCCTCGCCCCGCCGCCGTGACAGGATCAGCACCTCGGCCAGCGCCGCCACGTCCCGCAAACCCAGGTTCAGCCCCTGCCCGGCAATCGGATGCACCCCATGCGCGGCATCGCCCACCAGCGCGACCCGGGGGGCTGTGAACCGGTCTGCCAGCGACAGTGACAGCGGATAGGTGAACCGCGCGCCCGCAAGGGCGATGTCGCCGAGGAAATCACCGAAACGCGGCCGCAGCATCTCTAGATAGCGGTCATCGGGCAAGTCCTGGATCGCCTCGGCAACCCCGGCGCTTTCGCTCCAGACGATGCTGGAGTGATGCCCGCCATTCAGTGGCAGGATCGCCAGCGGACCCGAAGGCATGAAGAACTGCTGTGCGATGCCCTGGTGGTCCCGCTCATGCGCGATCGCCGTCACCAGCGCGGTCTGGCCATAGCCCCAGCCGACCCGCCGGATGCCGGCCCGCGCAGCGACGCCCGACCCCCGCCCGTCGCAGCCGACCAGAAGCCCCGCCAGCAGCCGTTGCCCCGAAGCAAGCGTGACCGCCACCCCGGCGCCGGAAAGCTCTTGCGCCACGACCGTGTCGCCCGAAACCAGGGTTATCCCCGGCGTGGCCCGCATCGCCTTCAGGAAGGCTGCGTACAGGAACCGGTCCTCCAGCATGTGGCCCATCGGGCCTTCCTCGATCTCGGCATGGTCGAAATGCAGGAAAAACGGTGCTGCACCCGTGCCGGCCCGGCCGTCGCTGGCCTTGATCTCAAGGATCGGCTGCGCCTTGTCGCGGACGGTGTCCCAGACCCCTATCGCCGTCAGAAGCCGGACCGAGGCGATCGCCAGTGCATAGGCCCGCCCGTCGAACCCGGCTTCGGCCCGCGCCAGAGCGGGACGCGTATCGACCACCGTGACCCGGAACCCGCCCTGCGCCAGTGCCAACGCCAGCGCCGGGCCATTCAGGCCTCCGCCCGCGATCAGGATGTCGGTATCCAGGGTCATGGCCGCAGTCATACCCCGCGTGAAGCGATTGTCCATGCGTCGCCAAGCCGCTACCCTTGGCCGGACAAGCGGGAGACGCGGATGACCGGCACCTGGGCAAACATGACGGCCTGCGAACTGGGGCGCGAAATCGGCAAGGGCCGGATCCATCCGGTCGAGCTGGCCGAGGCTTTCCTTGACGCCATCCAGAGCCACCCCCTGTCACCGCGCATCTATGCCCGCACCACCCCCGCGCGAAGCCGGGGCGAGGCGATGGCCGCCGCCTCGCGGGCCAAGGCGGGCCTGCGAAGGGGCCTCCTGGACGGGGTTCCGGTCAGCTGGAAAGACCTTTTCGACACGGCCGGAGTGGCGACCGAGGCGGGCTCGGCGCTGTTGAAGCACCGCACCCCGACCCGTGACGCGGCCGTGCTGGAAACCGCGACGCTGCAGGGGATGGTCTGCCTTGGCAAGACCCACATGTCCGAGCTTGCCTTCTCTGGCCTTGGCCTGAACCCGGTGACCGCGACGCCGCCCTGCCTGAACGACGACCGCGCCGTGCCGGGCGGATCGTCCTCCGGGGCAGCCGCTTCGGTCGCCTTCGGGCTTGCCCCCGTCGCCGTCGGCTCTGATACCGGCGGATCGGTCCGCATCCCGGCGGCCTGGAACGACCTTACGGGCCTGAAGACCACCGCCGGCAGCCTGTCGATGACCGGCACCGTGCCATTGTGCGCCCGCTTCGACACCATCGGCCCGCTGGCCCGATCGGTCGAGGATTGCGCGCATCTTCTTGCCGCGCTGCAGGGCCGGACGGCCACCAACCTTGCGGGGTCCGGCCTTGCCGGACGGCGGCTTGCGGTGCTGGAGACCGTCGCCCTTGAGGGCCTGCGCGACCGGCCGGCCCGCGGCTTCGACGACGCCCTGGCCCGGCTTGCCCGCGCCGGAGCAAGGATCGAACGCCTCCGCGCCCCCGAGGTCGCCGAGGCGATGGACCTTGCCGCGCTTCTGTTCACCTCCGAGGCCTGGGCCACCTGGCGCGAAACGATCGAGGCGGCGCCGGGCAAGATGTTCCCCCGCATCCTTGAGCGGTTTCGCACCGGTGCCGGGTTCAGCGCGGCGGATTATGTGGCGGGCTGGTGCCGGCTGGAGGCGATCCGCAAGCTTTGGGCCGACCGGGTGGCGGGCTTTGACGCGGTGCTTCTGCCCACGTCGCCGATCCTGCCTCCGGACGCGAACCGGCTGATGACGGATGATGCCTACTATGTCACCGAAAACCTTCTGGCGCTGCGCAACACCCGGATCGGCAACCTGATGGGGATATGCGCCCTGACCCTGCCGACCTCTCAGCCGTCCTGCGGGATCAGTCTGATGGCCGGCGCGGGCGAGGAGGCGCGGCTTCTCAGGCTGGGGGCAGCAGCCGAACGGGCGCTGCGCTAGCTAGGGCGTCCAGCGACCGAAGCCGAGGCCCTGGTAATCACGGGCATAGGCCTCGGCGGCGGCGGCCTCAAGCTCTCTCGACCAGATTGCCGATAGCGCAGCGGCCGCCAGATCGGCTGGCGGCGGCGCGCAGGAAGCCAGGCCAACCTCGGCCGCCAGATAGGCCAGCGACTCGGGCAGCCGGTCCTCGCGGACGATCAGGTCAAGGGGCTGGAACCCGGCGAACCCCTGCAGGATCGCCGTCTGGCTGGCCCAGTTCGGATCGACGCGCTGGCCCGACTGGCCAGAGGTCGCCAGCCGCGCATAGTGCAGGAACACCAGGAAGGCCGCATGCTCGGCCTCGGGGTCGGGAAAATCCTCTCCGGGGTCGGGCAGAACCGCCTTGTAAGCCCGGATCAGGACGCGGCGGTGATCGGCCAGCTTGCCCGAAACGATCTTTTCCCGAAACGCCACATGGGCGCGCAAAAGCGGATGGCGGACCACGGTAAAGGCGCGATGACCGGGGTTTTCCCGCTTCCACTGGCGCAGGGTCTTCTGCTCGAACCCTTCGATCAGGCCACCAAGGCTGGTCAGCCAGTCGCGGATCGGCGCCTCGGGGGCCGAACGGACGGGAAAGAACAGCAACGGCGCTCCGGCGGCGGCAACGGCGGTCGGAATCGCGGCGGGACGGCGTGGCTCGAACACCGGTGACCGGGCCAGCGCGAAAAGGTCAGCCCGGGCCAGCGCCGAAGCCAGGGCCTCGGGGTTCTCAAGCTTGGCGTCCAACGGCTCGGGGTTCTGCTTCTTCAGCGTATCGTCGACCGATTTCAGCCGTCCTTCCAGCCCAAGGAACGCCGCCAGACCGTTCAGAACATCGACCGACGCGATATCCTCGTAGTCAAGAAAGAACGCCGACTGCCCTGAAACCTGCAAGGCGTTCAGCACCCCGGTGTGAAAGCCCTGCGACCGGGCGAGGTGCTCCTGGAACTCGGCCTCGTCGAACCGGGCCTTCGCGGTCTTCAGTCGCTTGGCATCCGTCAGCTTCCACTGGCCGGTGGCGCGGGCGATCTTCCAGCTGACATAGCTGTCCACCGGGTTGCGCCCCAGCACGATCTTCGCGCAGGCCGGGTCTTTCAACACCAGATCCAGCACCCTTGGGTCATGGTCATGAAACAGGCGAAAGCCCGAAAGCCCTTCAGTCTCGGCCCGCAGCCGGCGCAAAAGCGGCCTGGGGTTGGCATCCCGCTCGGCCAGAGAGATTCCGAAAAGCTCGGTCGCGTCCTTCCGGCCGATGAAATGCGGATTGAACGCCTCGCCATAGCCGGTGACCCCCGGCAGCGCGTTGAGGTTCGCCTCAAGAAAGTTCGATCCCGTCCGCATGCCGGCAAGGATGACGAAGCTGTGGAAGGGTCCGGCGGGCATCGCGCTATCTTACCAGTTGCGGCCGCGCGAAGGACTGGCCTTCGGACGAGGCGTCAAAGTCCTTCGGGAAATCCCCCATCAGGACTGGCAGCATCCCCTGGTTGCGCAGCTCTTGCAGGAAGGCCCCGAAGCCCGCCAGCGGCACCAGGCGCGGCAGATCGAAGCTTCGGTTCGGGCTGCGGGGGTTCAGCTCGTCCACCAGCGCCTGCAGGGGCTCGGCCGGGTTCTCGACAAATTCGGCAAGCGTCCAGACCCGCACCCGCGCCCGCGTCTCGGGCAGATCAAGCAGAGCCAGAAGATCGGCCTCGACCTTTTGCAGCTGGGCCGCCTCGGCGCGGATCTCGGCCACCGGTCTGCCCGAGCGCCAAAGCGGGACGGCAAACGCCCCCGAGATGACGAAGACCTTCGCTTCGGGGTCGGTGGCGATGAATTCGGCCACCTCCTGCACATCACCGGGACCGAACCGGAAGCATTGGGTCTCACCCCGCGTGTTCCAAATCAGGTTGGTCAGGAAACTGCGCGGATCATAGTCGCGCAAGGCGGCGCTGTCGGAAAGCCCGCCTTTGAACACAGCCTCGCCGTTCGCGAACTGCACCCGGTCCGGCGCGAAAAGATGGCCGTGCGCGCGGGCGTCGGCGGCGCGGGCCAGCCAGGCGGGGAAATCCTCGAACAGCTCGGCGAACCCTTCGATCACGCCGTAGGCCCCGGCCGAGCGGGTGCCGCCATGCAGCTTGGTCGGAAACCGGCTTTGCATGTAAAGGCCGGGCCGGCCCTTGACCCGGCGTTCCGCCGCCTTGGCGAACAGCCGGTCGATCTTGCCGGGATTGGACTTTGGCAGGTCTGCCGGCTGGTCGGCAAGGAAGGTCCGGTACAGCAGGTCCGCCTCGGGCCAGATCTTGCGGGCGACAAAGGCCTCAGACTGGCGCAGAAGATGCAGATGGTCGTCATAGAAGATGTGCGGGCGGCCCTGGAAGTCGAACTTCGACAGGGTCAGCGACCGGCTTTCCACCCTGGTCGAGACCTGACGCACAAGTGTCTGGAAATAGCTTTCGTCGGGGATCCAGACCCGGTGAAAATAGCGGTCATGGCGCGGCCGGTCGGGATGCGACAGGATTGCCGAAAGCGACCGGCGCGTCAGGCACCACCATTGGCTGCCCAGATGCGGCACGATGCCTGCGGGGATTCGGCGCTGGACACCAAGCAGGCGCTGCAGGCGGACGTAGCCGTCAAAAAGAACCCGCCTGCGCTTCCAGGCAAAGGGAAAGCGCAAGGTGAACCGCTCTTTGTTCAGCCCGCCGACCGTCCAGCCGACATCGGCGGTGGTGACGCTTTCGATGAAATCCGTCTCGGGGTTCGCGTCCAAATGGGCCTGAAGGTCCTGCACCCGACGGATCGGGATGCACGACCCCGAGGCCAGGTAGACATGCGAAACCTGCGCGAAGGCCGCAAGCATTTCGGCGGCGGCACCGATCGTTGCCTCGACCAGCGAAAAGGTGCCCCATTCGCACGCGACCCGGGGCGAAAAGCGCACATCCGGCAGGTCGGCCAGCGCCGTGGCAAGGCCCGCCCGGCCCGCCTCGTCGACCCGGCGGTCCAGATGGATCACGACCGGGCAACCCGCCTCGGCCCAGTGCCGCGCAACCTGGGCGGCCCGGTCAAGCGCCGTGTGGCACAGAAGGATGACCCCCAGCGTCACGTCCAGTTCCCTTTCGACATCAGCCCCAGAATCTCAAGCTGGCGCCAGTTGATGTATTTCTCGCTCCAATTGCACCACAGATCGCGCTCTTTCGAGATTCCCTCCCGGTAGGCGCGGTATTCGTGGCTTTCCTGATAATGCTGGCCGCGCCGCAGCTCTTCCTCGGCCTTCAGCGCGAAGGTATCAAGGAACTTGGCATGCAGCAGGCAGCCCGAGGGCTTTTCGCCTGCAGCCGCCTCATAGGTCAGGTTCAGCCCGCGCGGCAGCATCATGTGGGTCGAGCTGACGTAGGCATAAGAGCGGTCCCATTTCACCAGCGGGATCTTGTTCATCGCCGGAGCGCGCTTCGGCCGGTCGGCAAAGAACAGGCGCGCGCGCGGTCCGCCCTGGATCCACAGGTTCTGATAGGGCCAGTTGCGGCGGATCGAATAGTTGCCGCTGTCGAAATACTGCGCGATCTCGAACGGGTTCTGCCCCTCGCGGTAGGGCTGCTCGTGCATGGCGCCCTTGGGATACATGTCCAGCATCATCGCGGCAAAGGCCCGGGCGCCGCCGCTGTCCAGCCAGTCGGTCAGCGCGCGCAGCGGGCGCGTCTCGCAAAACGGATAGACCAGGAACTCGTCGACATCGACGGTCAGGCACCAGTTGCCGGTGCCATGGCTGCGCAGCAGGTGCATCAGCCAGTCCATGCCGAAGCGCGATTGCCGGTAGCCCGCCCCGGCGGCCCAGACCGACACATCCGGCTGGGCAACCAGATAATCCCTGCTGCCGTCGTCCGATCCGTTGTCGATGATGAGGAAGTGATCGACCCCCAGCCTGCGATAGTAATCCAGGAAATAAGGCAAGCGGACCCGCTCGTTCCGGATGGTCGAAAACAGCAGGATCGGCTGGCGGCGCAGGGCCGGCGTGCGGTCGATCACCGGCTCCAGCTGCCGCCGCTTGCGCAAGGCCCGCAACAGCAGGCGCCGACGCAGCAGGCGCAGCCGGTAGATCTGGATCAGGCGCATGGTTCGCCGTTCATGCCCAGCCCCCCCGCGACATCAGCCCCAGCGCCTCCAGCTGCCGCCAGCCGGTGTATCGGCTGGAGGCCGGCGAATGCAAGACGGGGTCGGCGGTCAGCCGGTCATAGTAGCTGGCATACTGCGCACCGTCGGCGAAATGCTCGCCCCGCGCCTTCTCGTCCCGCGACCGCTCGACGATGCCGGGCAGGAACTTGGTGTGTAAAAGCACGCCCGAGGTCAGCATGCCCCCATCCGTTGCATAGACCCGGTTCAGGCGCGGCGGCAGAAGGGCATGGGTCGAGTTGACATAGGCAAAGCGCCGGTTCCAGCGCACCAGCGGGACCTTGTTCAGCGTCGGCGCCCGGCGCGGGTCCGACGCAAAGAACGCCCGCGCCCGTACCCCGCCCTGGATCCACAGGTTCCGCATCCCGGGCTGCACCTTGACCTGGTGGTTCCCGGCATCGAACCAGCCAAGCTGGCGCAGAGGGTCGTTGCCCGCTGCCGGGTTTCCTTGCGAGACCGGCCCCTCGGGATAAAGATCCACCGTCAGCGCCCCCAGCGCGTCCAGTCCCTGACCGTCAAGCCAGCCGGTGAGTGCCGACAGCGGGCGGGTCTGCCAGTGCGGGTAGATCAGAATCTCGTCGGCATCCAGCGTCAGGCACCAATGGCCGTGGCCATGGCGCCGCAAAAGCCAGGTCAGCCAGTCCATCCCGAAGCGCGAGTCCTTGTAGCCCGCCCCGCTGTGCCAAAGCGACACGTCAGGCGCCGCCGCCAGAAGATCGGGGCTGCCATCCGTGCTGGCGTTGTCCACAATCAGGAAATGGCGCACGCCAAGGCGGCGATGATGCTCCAGCACGAAGGGCAGCCGCTGGCCCTCGTTGCGCACGGTCAGGAAACACAGGATGTCGCCCCTGGCGATCCTGCCGGTACGGTCGGCGATGACCGAAAGCTCCCGGCGGTGGCGGAAGGCCCGCGCCAGAAGCAGCCGACGCCGGGTCCGAAGCCGGTAGGCGCCGACAAGCCCCGCCAGACTGCGGTCGGGAAGCTCGGTCAGCGTTCCAATCGGACAGGCGTGCGGTTGCGCGGCCAAATCTTACTGCGCGGCCTTCTGCACGGCGAAAAGCGCATGCAGGAAGGCCTCGAACTCGACGTTCAGGTCCGGCCGCGACAGACCGAAGGCGACGGTCGCCTGCAGGAACCCGGCTTTCGACCCGCAGTCATAGCGCTGGCCCCGGAAGCGATAGGCATGCACGCCCTCCTTGCCCTTGACCTCTTCGGAAATGGCGTCGGTCAGCTGGATCTCGCCACCGGCACCCTGTTTCATCCGGTTCAGGTTGGTCATGACCTTCGGCGTCAGGATATAGCGCCCGATCACGGCCAGGTTCGACGGGGCGTCCTGCGGCTGCGGCTTTTCCACCAGACCGGCAGCCCGGACCACTGACCCCTGGTCATCCGCGATGTCGACGATGCCGTAGCTGGCCGTTTTATGCGGAGCGACCTCCATCGCCGCGACCATGCAGCCGCCGATATCCGCGTAGGCCTCGACCATCTGCTGCAGGCAGGGGCGTTCGGCTGCAATCACGTCATCGGGCAGAAGGACCGCGAAAGGCTCGTTCCCGATCAGGCGGCGGGCGCACCAGACGGCATGGCCAAGCCCCATCGGCCGGTTCTGCCGGACATAGGCGATCGCGCCGCTGTCCATGTTGGTTTCCTTCAGCGCCTCCAGAAGGTCGGCCTTGCCTTTTCGGCGCAGCTCGCTTTCCAGCTCGGGCGCCTGGTCGAAGTAATCTTCCAGCGCGGATTTCCCGCGGCTGGTCACGAAGATGAATTCCTTGATCCCGGCGGCCCGCGCCTCGTCGATCGCGTACTGGATCAGCGGGCGGTCAACCAGCGTCAGGATCTCTTTCGGGATCGACTTGGTTGCCGGCAGGAAACGCGTGCCAAGGCCGGCCACGGGAAAGACGGCCTTCGTGATCTTCCTTATCCGCATTCAACGTTCCATCCTTGACGCCCGGAGCCGCTTTGGCGCACCGCCGTCCTGTCGCAGCGAATTCTGACCTTAACCGGGCAGAGACACGGCAACATTGTCAGTATGCACCCGAGTGCCCCGTGTTGCACAAGAAAAGTATCCGCTTCGTGAACGGTAGTCGGAAAATTGCCACAGCCGCCACCCTACCCGGCCCGGGCAAGCATGTCTTCGATCACCGGAACGTCGGACGGATTGTTAAGCTCCCAGAACGCGCGGCCCCGGGCTTCAACCTGCACGCACAACACCGGGCGGCCCTGTTCCAGAAAGCGCAGCTGTTCCAGCCCCTCCAGCAGTTCCAGCGGGCCGACGGGCCAGTCCGGATAGGCTGCAAGCGCCGCAGGACGGTAGGCATAGACGCCGACATGATGGAAAACCGGGGTCGGTTCATCGGAAGCAAAGTCCTGTCCGGTGAACGGAATCACCTCTTTCGAGAAGTAAAGCGCCCGCCCGCCGGTTCCGAAAACCGCCGTGGTTCCGCCCACCCGGCCGGCACGGCGGTCGGCCAGAAAGCCAGCGACCGCGCGGCCATCGCAGCGCAGGACCGGCGTGGCGATCTGGGCGGAAGGATCGGCGGCAAGCCCCTTGACCAGGTCCTCGACGAACCAGGCAGGCGTCAGCGGCGCGTCGCCCTGCAGGTTCACGACCACATCGTAACCGGGCAGGATCTGCGCCACTTCGGCACAGCGTTCGGTGCCGTTGCGCGCTTGGGACGAGGTCATCACCACCTCGGCTCCGAAGGCGGTTGCATGGTCGGCGATGCGGTCGTCGTCGGTCGCCACCACCACCCGGTCGATGCCCCGCACCGCCATCGCCGCTTCCCAGCTGCGCCGGATCAGGGTCTTGGCCCCGTCCGGACCACGAAGCGCGACCAGCGGCTTGCCCGGATAGCGGGTCGAGGCATAGCGCGCAGGAATGGCGACCAGGGTTTTCATTTCGGCACCACACCCGTTTTCAGCAAGACGCCGGGGGCAAGGGCGATGAAGAACGGGTTGTCCCAGCCGGGCTTGCCATAGGCCAGCGGCGCGTGGTCATCCATGCGCAGCACTTGCCCCCCGGCCCCGCGCAGCACGGCATCTCCGGCGGCGGTATCCCATTCCATCGTGCGGCCCAGCCGGGGATAGAGGTCGGCCTCGCCGGTCGCCACAAGGCAGAACTTCAGGCTTGACCCGGCCGAGGTCATGTCGCGGACGGCATAGCGGTTGATGTAGTCATCCGTCGCCTGGTCGCGGTGCGACTTCGACGCCACGACCATCAGCGCGGCATTGTCTGGCTGCGAGACGCGCAACAGGTGCAGCGGGCCAGGGCGATCCTTGTCGAAGCTGCCGGTTTCTTCGACCGAAGTGCCGTCGGCAAGCGTGTAGAACAGCCGCGCCTTGGCCGGCGCATAGACCACGCCATGCGTCGGCCGGCCATCCTGCACAAAGGCGATGTTCACGGTGAAATCGCCCCGGCGCTGGATGAACTCCTTGGTGCCGTCCAGCGGATCCACGATCAGGAAGGTCTGCGCGGTCAGCGCATGGCTGGCGGCCTGCTCCTCGGTGATCAGCGGGACATCGGGGTAGGCCGCGCGCAGCCCGGCCGAGATCACCGCATCGGCCGCTTCGTCGGCTTCGGTCACCGGGCTTGCGTCGCCCTTGGCGCGCACCTCGAAGCCGGGGCTGGCATAGACCGCCATGATCCGGTCCCCGGCCTCAAGCGCCAGGCGCCGCATCAGGCGCACCATGTGGTCAAAATCCATCACGTTCTCCAGCGCTCGACATCGCGGCGATTGATCATTTGTCCGCGCGTCCTTATCCTGCGGCGCTAACGGAACGGCAAGGTTTCCCTGCAACAAGGGCCCCGGCCTTCGGAGATGACCAAGTGTTTCGCTACAAGCCGACCCGGAAAACCCCGCTGGGCACCGCGTTCGAGACGCTGGAACTGATCTTCCATGTCGCGATCCGCAGCCTGCGCCGGTCGCACGCCAATGCCGTGCTTGGTCTGGTGATGTCGATCCTTCAGGCGCTGTTGATGGTGCTGATCATGTATTTCATGTTCACCCTCTTCGGCTTGCGCCGGGTCGCGGTGCGCGGCGACTTCATGCTGTATGTCATGTCCGGCGTCTTCATGTTCATGACCCATGTGAAGGTCATCGGCGCGGTGGCTTCGGCTGACGGGCCGACCTCGGCAATGATGATGCATGCGCCGATGAACCCGATCATCTCGATCTGCGGGGCGGCGCTGGCCTCGCTGTACCAGCAGGTCCTTGCCGCCTCGGTGATCCTGTTTGCCTACCATGCCTTGTGGAACCCGATCACGATCGACCAGCCGATCGGCATGATCGGAATGTTCCTGTTGTCCTGGTTCTGCGGCATCGGCATCGGGATGATCTTTCTGTCCGCCACGCCCTGGCAGCCCGACACGGTTCAGCTTCTGCGCACGATCTATCAGCGGGCGAACGTCATCGCCTCGGGCAAGATGGTGCTGGCGAACAACACCAGGCCCGACCTGCGGGCGCTTTTCGACTGGAACCCGCTGTTTCACACCATCGACCAGTCGCGCGGGTTCATCTTTCTGAACTATGCGCCACGCTACACCTCGATCGAATATGCGGTGACCTTCGGCCTTGCCTGCGTGATGATCGGGCTGATGGCCGAATTCTTCACCCGCCAGCATGCCTCGGCAAGCTGGGGCGCGCGGCGGTGAGCGCAGGTTTGCGCTTTTGCGCGCCCGTCAGAACCATCGCCGGCAGAGCTTTGGCAGATTCCGGGAAATCGGCGCAATGCAGGCGTTGCAGGCCCTGATCGGCCTGCCTATATACGGCTGGCACAGCGAGGGGCCGCCAGACCTTTCGCCTCACCCATGGCGGGGATGCCGACGCAGCCGGGTCCTTGCCGGAACATCGCCTGAAGTAAAGGGATACACACATGGCCAAAGTCATCGGTATTGACCTCGGAACCACCAACTCTTGCGTCGCCATCATGGATGGCTCACAGCCCCGCGTGATCGAAAACTCGGAAGGTGCGCGCACCACGCCGTCGATCGTCGGCTTCACGGAAAGTGAGCGTCTGGTCGGACAGGCCGCCAAGCGGCAGGCCGTCACCAACGCCACTAACACCGTTTTCGCGGTCAAGCGCCTGATCGGGCGCCGCTTTGATGATCCGGTGATCCTCAAAGACCAGAAGAACATGCCCTACAAGATCGTCAACGGCGGCAACGGCGACGCCTGGGTCGAGGCCAGGGGTGAGAAGTATTCGCCCAGCCAGGTCAGCGCCTTCATCCTGCAGAAGATGAAGGAAACCGCCGAATCCTACCTTGGTGAAACCGTCACCCAGGCCGTGATCACCGTCCCCGCCTATTTCAACGACGCCCAGCGTCAGGCCACCAAGGACGC
>JANNXX010000084.1:0-13688 GCA_031409795.1 Rhodobacterales bacterium | reverse complement strand
CCGCGCCCCTGGGGCCCCAATATCCGGCGCAAACCGCGGATCAACTGCGCCTATTCTCAAAACGGGGGGCCGTTGGGGGGCCATCCGACACCCCGCAACCGGCGCTGCCGCAGCGCGGCGCCCGGCGTTCGGTCCGCCGGGCTGGCGGTGGAGCCTCCGGCGGGAGTATTTCGAAAAGAGCAAAGGCATGGTCGCGACGAGTCTGCGGCCTAAGTCAAAGCCAGGTCAGGTGGAGGTGGCATGCGGTCCTTGGTTCTGGGGGCGTCGGGCGGGATCGGCGCGGCGCTGGTGGCGGCGCTTGGCGCGCGGGGCGAGGTTGTCGGCCTGTCGCGGCGCGATGACGGGCTTGAGGTCACGGACGAGGGCAGCATCTGCCGGGTGCTGGGCCGGCTGGAGGGGCCGTTCGACCTGGTGGTGGTGGCGACCGGGGCGCTGGTGATCGACGGGGTCGGGCCGGAAAAGACCCTGAAGGCAGTGACCGCCGAAGCGTTGGCGGCGCAGTTCGCGGTCAATGCCATCGGGCCGGTGCTGATGATCAAGCATGCCCTGCGGCTGATGCCGCGCGACCGGGTGGCGCGGCTGGCGGTCCTGTCGGCACGGGTGGGGTCGATCGGGGACAACCGTCTGGGCGGCTGGTACGGCTACCGGGCGGCCAAGGCGGCGCTGAACCAGCTGGTGCGAACTGCGGCGGTCGAGGCCGCGCGGACCCACCCGCAATCGGTGCTGGTGGCGCTGCATCCCGGCACCGTGGAGACCGGACTTGCGCCTGCGCAGCGGGCGGGACATCCGGCGGTGTCCCCGGGTGAGGCGGCTGGCAATCTGCTTGCCGTGCTGGACCGGCTGGACCCCGGCGACAGCGGCGGGTTCTTCGACTGGCAGGGCGAGGTCGTGCCGTGGTGAGGCTGGTCCTGATCCTTGGCGACCAGTTGACCCCTGGCGTTGCCGCGCTGCGGGCGGCCGAAAAGGCGCGCGACGTGGTCGTGATGGCCGAGGTCATGGGCGAGGGCACCTCTGTCCCGCACCATCCGCAGAAGATCGCGCTGATCCTTGCCGCCATGCGCAAGTTCGCCGATGCCTTGCGGGCCGAGGGCTGGCGCGTCGCCTATTCCCGGCTGGATGATCCGCTGAACAGCCAGAGCATCGGCGGCGAGCTTCTGCGCCGCGCGGCCGAATTCGGCGCGACCGGGGCGCTGGCGACGCAGCCCGGAGAATGGCGGGTGCTGGCCGACCTGCAGGACCTGCCGCTGCCGGTGACGATCCTGCCGGATGACCGGTTCCTGTGTTCCAAGGCCGAGTTCGCCGCCTGGGCCGAGGGGCGAAAGCAGCTGCGGATGGAGTGGTTCTACCGCGACATGCGCCGCAAGACCGGCCTGCTGATGGAGGGCGACAAGCCCGCCGGGGGGGAGTGGAACTTTGACCACGACAACCGCAAGCCCGCGAAGGCCGACCTCTTCCGCCCCCGTCCGCAGGACTTTGACGACGACCCGGTAGTCACGGAAGTTCTTGATCTGGTAGAGAAAAACTTCAGTCACTTCGGCCGCCTGCGCCCGTTTCGCTGGGCGACCGACCGGGCCGGGGCGCTGGCTGCGTTGCAGGACTTCGTGGCCCACCGCCTGCCGACCTTTGGCGCCGAGCAGGATGCAATGCTGGAGGGGGAGGCCTTCCTCAGCCATGCGCTGATCTCGCCCTATCTGAACCTTGGGCTGCTTGGCCCGCTGGAGGTTTGCCAGGCGGTCGAGGCGGCATGGAAGGCGGGCGCAGTGCCCATCGCGGCGGCCGAAGGCTTCATCCGGCAGATCATCGGCTGGCGGGAATATGTGCGGGGAATCTGGGAGTTGCAGGGGCCGGAGTACCTGACCCGCAACGCCCTTGGCCATTCCCGCGCCTTGCCCGCCGTCTACTGGGGCGGCGAGACGCGGATGGCCTGCATGAAGGCCGCCGTGCGCCAGACGCGTGACCTGGCCTATGCGCACCACATCCAGCGGCTGATGGTCACCGGCAACTTCGCCTTGTTGTCCGGGGTGGCCCCGGCGGCGGTGCATGACTGGTATCTGTCGGTCTACATCGACGCCTTCGAATGGGTCGAGGCGCCAAACACCCTTGGCATGAGCCAGTTCGCCGACGGGGGGCTTCTGGGATCGAAACCCTATGTGTCGTCAGGGGCTTACATCGACCGGATGTCGGATCATTGCGGCACCTGCCACTACCGGGTGAAGGAGAAGACCGGCGAGAAGGCCTGTCCGTTCAACCTGCTTTACTGGCACTTCCTGACCCGCCACCGCGAACGGTTCCGCCAGAACCCGAGGATGGGGCAGATGTACCGGGTCTGGGACGGAATGGAGGCGGGCCACCGGGAGAAGGTGTTGGCGGAGGGGGATGATCTGCTGGCGCGGCTGGCGGCGGGCGAGGTGGTATAAGGCCTTGCGGGCGCTGGGTTAATCGGGAGGGAGAACGGGAGGTGATGTGTCTGGCATCCGTCTGGACGGCGTATGGTTTGCGCCTGGCAGAGTCGGGACACTGCTCGACCTGCGGGGAGCGAGAGACATGGCACCTCCCGACTCACGGCGTCTTTGCTTGAATTCCCGCACCAGACCCCGTAAATGACCGCCAACCCAACCGGAAGCTCCCCATGGCCATCACGAACCCCCTCCAGTTTCTTCAGCAAGTGCGCGCCGAAGTCGCCAAGGTTGTCTGGCCGACCCGGCGCGAGGTCGTGCTGACCACGGTGATGGTGTTCATCCTGTCGGCGCTGGCCGCGACCTTCTTCAGCCTGATCGACCTTGGCATCCGCACCGGGCTGACCGCGATCATCGGCTCTTGACGCGGCGGCCTTTGCCGGTTTCAGGCGGTTCCCTCTTGAAATGACGGCGGTGCCGGGGTAACCCGGCGCCAACCAAAGGGACACCGGCGCGCATCGATTCGGGGTGCGCGCTGTTTTTTGTTCCGGGACGACGACGAACAGGGGCCGCAAGTGCCTCGGGCAGCAAGGAAGCAGGCAAGATGGCGAAGCGCTGGTATTCGGTAAGCGTTCTCTCGAATTTCGAGAAGAAGGTCGCCGAGCAGATCAAGACCGCCGTCACCGATGCCGGGCTTGAAGAAGAGATCGACGAAGTGCTGGTGCCGACCGAAGAGGTCATCGAGATGCGCCGGGGCAAGAAGGTCACTTCGGAGCGCCGCTTCATGCCGGGCTATGTGCTGGTGCACATGGAGATGACGAACAAGGGCTATCACCTGATCAGCTCGATCAACCGGGTGACCGGGTTCCTTGGCCCGCAGGGCAAGCCGATGCCGATGCGCGACGGCGAAGTGAACGCGATCCTGAACCGGGTCGAAGAGGGGCTGGAAGCGCCGCGCAACCTGATCCGCTTCGACATCGGCGAAACGGTGCAAGTGACCGACGGCCCGTTCGAGGGCTTTTCGGGCATGGTCGAGGACGTGGATGAGGCGCACAACCGCCTGAAGGTCACCGTGTCGATCTTCGGCCGGGCGACCCCGGTGGAACTGGAATTCACTCAGGTCTCGAAAGGGAGCTGAGGAACGCGTGGGAGGCGACCCCGGAGCAAGTCCGGGGAGACCGTACCACTAAACCCCGCCCCGGACCTGATCCGGGGCCTCTGCCACCAGGCAGAGCAACGGTGACAAAGGAGAGGCCAGATGGCCAAGAAGATTATCGGCAGCCTGAAGCTGCAAGTGAAGGCGGGACAGGCGAACCCGTCCCCGCCGGTTGGCCCGGCGCTGGGCCAGCGCGGCCTGAACATCATGGCCTTCGTGAAGGAATTCAACGCGAAGACCGCGGACATCCCGCTGGGCACCCCCACGCCGGTGATCATCACCTACTACCAGGACAAGTCGTTCAGCCTGGAATTCAAGACCGCGCCCGCCGCCTTCCTGATCAAGCAGGCCGCAGGTCTGCCGTCGGTCGGCAAGCGCAACCGTGCCAAGGGGTCGGTCAAGCCGGGCCATGACGTGGCCGGTTCAATCACCGCGGCGCAGCTGCGCAAGATCGCCGAAGCGAAGATGAAGGATCTGAACGCAACCTCGGTTGAAGCTGCGATGCAGACCATCCTGGGCTCGGCGCGGTCCTGCGGCATCGAAGTGAAGGGCTGATCACCATGACAAAGATTGCAAAGCGCGTCGCCAAGGCGAACGAGGCCTTCACCGGCAAGGCGAACATCACCGTCGAGGATGCGGTCAAGCTGATCAAGGGCGCGGCCTCGGCCAAGTTCGACGAGACGCTGGAAATCGCGATGAACCTGGGCGTTGACCCGCGCCATGCCGACCAGATGGTCCGGGGCGTGGTGCAGCTGCCGAACGGCACCGGCAAGACCGTGCGCGTGGCCGTGTTCGCCCGTGGCGCCAAGGCCGATGAGGCCAAGGCGGCGGGTGCCGATATCGTCGGTGCGGAAGACCTGATGGAGACGATCCAGTCCGGCAAGATCGAGTTCGACCGTTGCATCGCGACGCCGGACCTGATGCCGCTGGTCGGCCGCCTGGGCAAGATCCTGGGCCCGCGCAACCTGATGCCGAACCCCAAGGTCGGCACCGTGACGATGGACGTGAAAACCGCTGTCGAAGCGGCCAAGGGCGGCGAAGTGCAGTTCAAGGTCGAAAAGGCCGGGGTGATCCATGCCGGGATCGGCAAGGTCAGCTTCACCGAAGACAAGCTGGCCGAAAACATCCGCGCCTTTGTCGAAGCCGTGTCGAAAGCCCGGCCGGCGGGCGCCAAGGGCACCTATCTGAAGAAGGTGTCGCTGTCCTCGACCATGGGGCCGGGCGTGTCGCTGGATATTGCGTCGGCGACGCAGGCCTGAAGGATCGGTGCGCTGTAGCGCACCCTACGAAATCCTGATCCGAAAGGGGAAGGAAGCTACCCGGGCCGCGAGGCTAGCCTTTGGGGCCCGGTTCTGTCCGAGACGGTGGGTGGCGCGCAAACGCCATAATTCCTGCCCGAGATGGGGAACGAGATTTGGGCTGCCTTCGGGCGATCTTGGTTTCGGGAACCTTTTGCGGACCCGAACGCCTTCCGTTCCACGGGAGGCAAAATTGAGCCGGGGGGAAACCCCCAACCTTGGAGTGAAACTGTGGATAGAGCCCAGAAAGAGAAACTGGTCGAGGAACTCGGCCAGATCTTCGAAAGCTCTGGCGTTGTGGTGGTTGCCCACTACACCGGGATGACGGTTGCACAGATGCAGGACCTGCGCGCGAAGCTTCGCGACGTGGGTGGGTCCGTTCGCGTTGCCAAGAACACGCTCGCCAAGATCGCCCTTGAAGGGAAGCCCGCTGCGAAGATGGGTGACCTTCTGACGGGCATGACCGTGATGTCCTTTTCGGAAGACCCCGTGGCTGCGGCCAAGGTCTGCGATGCCTACGCCAAGACGAACGACAAGTTCGTCATCATCGGCGGGGCAATGGGCGACACGGTTCTGGACCAGGCCGGTGTCAAGGCCGTGGCTTCCATGCCGTCGCGTGAAGAGCTTATCGCTCAGATCGTGTCGTGCATCGGCGCTCCGGGTTCTGCCATCGCCGGGGCCATTGGCGCGCCTGCTTCGAACATCGCAAGCATCCTGTCGACCATCGAGGAAAAGGCTGCCGCATAGTCGGGGGCCTGACCCTTTCATCCCGGCTGTGGTTGATACCGCGCCGTTGGAACCCATCTTAACATACGGAACATGAGCAAAATGGCTGATCTGAACAAACTCGCCGAAGAGATCGTCGGTCTGACCCTTCTCCAGGCCCAGGAACTGAAAACCATCCTGAAGGACAAGTACGGCATCGAGCCGGCCGCCGGTGGCGCCGTCATGATGGCCGCTGGCCCGGCTGCGGCTGCTGCCGCTCCGGCCGAAGAGCAGACCGAATTCGACGTCGTCCTGACGGATGCCGGCGCGAACAAGATCAACGTGATCAAGGTCGTGCGCGAACTGACCGGTCTGGGCCTGAAGGAAGCCAAGGACCTGACGGAAGCTGGCGGCAAGATCAAGGAAGGCGTCTCGAAAGCCGACGCCGAAGCGATGAAGAAGAAGTTCGAAGAGGCTGGCGCCAAGGCCGAGCTGAAGTAATCGGACATCGGGGGCCTAGCCCCCTGAAAACCAGGGCTGGGACCGACGCCGTCGGTCCCAGCCATGCGCGTCTTGAAAGGGGCTTTCGCGCAAAGCCCCTCTCCAGGTGCGATACGGGTTCGGGAGCCGCCCTGCGGGACGGGCGGCACGAATGGAACCCGGAACGGCCTCTTCGCAAGCGGTGCGCGCCCGTGGCCCGACGGGTGGTGTGCCAGCGAAAAATGAAAGGTGACCAGGAACATGGCGCAAGCTTATGTCGGCCAGAAACGCATCCGCCGCTACTTCGGCAAAATCCGCGAAGTGCTGGAGATGCCGAACCTGATCGAGGTGCAGAAATCCTCGTATGATCTTTTCCTGCGGTCCGGCGACAGCGACAAGCCGCTGGACGGCGAGGGGATCCAGGGCACGTTCCAGTCGGTGTTCCCGATCAAGGACTTCAACGAGACCTCGGTGCTGGAGTTCGTCAAGTACGAGCTGGAAAAGCCGAAATACGACGTGGACGAATGCCAGTCGCGCGACATGACCTATGCGGCACCGCTGAAGGTCACGCTGCGCCTGATCGTGTTCGATGTCGACGAAACCACCGGGGCCCGGTCGGTCAAGGACATCAAGGAACAGGACGTCTACATGGGCGACATGCCCCTGATGACCTCGAACGGGACGTTCATCGTGAACGGCACCGAACGGGTGATCGTCAGCCAGATGCATCGGTCGCCCGGCGTGTTCTTCGACCATGACAAGGGCAAGACCCACAGCTCGGGCAAGCTGCTGTTCGCCTGCCGGATCATTCCCTATCGCGGATCGTGGCTGGACTTCGAGTTCGACGCCAAGGACGTGGTCTTCGCCCGGATCGACCGCCGCCGGAAGCTGCCGGTGACGACGCTGCTTTACGCGCTTGGCATGGGCCAGGAAGCGATCATGGACGCCTATTACGAAACGGTCAGCTACAAGCACCTGAAGAACAAGGGCTGGGTCACCCGGTTCTTCCCCGAGCGCATCCGTGGCACCCGCCCGCAATTCGACATCGTCGATGCCGCGACCGGCGAGGTGATCTGCAAGGCCGGCGACAAGATGACGCCGCGCATGGCGAACGACCTGATCAAGTCGGGCAAGGTGACCGAGCTGCTGGTGCCGTTCGACCAGATCGTCGGGCGCTATGTCGCCAAGGACATCATCAACGAGCAGACCGGCGAAATCTGGGTCGAAGCCGGCGACGAGCTGACGATGGAGTATGACCGCGACGGCGGGGTGAAGGGCGGGTCGCTGAAGCTGCTTCTGGACCAGGGCATCACCGAGCTTCCGGTGCTGGACATCGACGGCGTGAACACCGGCCCCTACATCCGCAACACCATGGCGGTCGACAAGAACATGGGCCGGGACACCGCGCTGATGGACATCTACCGCGTGATGCGCCCCGGTGAGCCGCCGACGGTGGAAGCCGCAAGCCAGCTCTTTGACACGCTGTTCTTCGACAAGGACCGCTATGACCTGTCGGCCGTGGGTCGGGTCAAGATGAACATGCGCCTCGACCTCGGGCGTCCCGACACCCAGCGCACGCTGGACCGTGACGATATCATCGCCTGCATCAAGGCGCTGACCGAGTTGCGCGACGGCAAGGGCGAGATTGACGACATCGACCACCTCGGCAACCGCCGGGTCCGGTCGGTCGGCGAGCTGATGGAGAACCAGTACCGCGTCGGCCTGCTGCGGATGGAACGGGCGATCAAGGAACGCATGTCCTCGGTCGAGATCGACACGATCATGCCGCAGGACCTGATCAACGCCAAACCGGCGGCGGCAGCGGTGCGGGAATTCTTCGGTTCCAGCCAGCTGTCGCAGTTCATGGACCAGACCAACCCGCTGTCCGAAGTGACGCACAAGCGCCGCCTGTCGGCCCTTGGGCCGGGCGGTCTGACCCGGGAACGCGCGGGCTTTGAAGTGCGCGACGTCCACCCGACCCACTATGGCCGGATGTGCCCGATCGAGACGCCGGAAGGCCAGAACATCGGCCTGATCAACAGCCTGGCGACCTTCGCGCGGGTGAACAAGTACGGCTTCATCGAGACCCCGTATCGCAAGGTGATCGACGGCAAGGTGACGGACTAGGTCACCTACATGTCGGCGACCGAGGAGATGCGCCACACGGTGGCCCAGGCCAACGCCAGCCAGGACGCCGAGGGGCGGTTCACGGATGAGCTGATCTCCAGCCGGAAGGCCGGGGAATTCATGCTGAACCCGCCGGATGCGGTGGACCTGATCGACGTCAGCCCGAAGCAGCTGGTGTCGGTCGCGGCCTCGCTGATCCCGTTCCTGGAAAACGACGACGCCAACCGCGCGCTGATGGGGTCGAACATGCAGCGGCAGGCGGTGCCTTTGCTGCAATCGGATGCGCCCTTCGTGGGCACCGGGATCGAGGCGGTGGTTGCCCGTGACAGCGGGGCCGCCATCATGGCGCGGCGGGCCGGGGTCATCGACCAGGTCGATGCCGCCCGTATCGTCGTGCGTGCAACCGAGATGCTGGAACCCGGTGAGCCGGGCGTCGACATCTACCGTCTGCGCAAATTCAAGCGCAGCAACCAGTCGTCCTGCATCAACCAGCGTCCGCTGGTGAAGGTGGGCGATACGGTGCTGCGCGGCGAAGTGGTGGCCGACGGCCCCTGCACCGACATGGGCGAGCTGGCCCTGGGCCGGAACATCATCGTCGCGTTCATGCCGTGGAACGGCTACAACTACGAAGACTCGATCCTGATCTCGGAACGCATCCTGTCCGACGACGTCTTCACCTCGATCCACATCGAGGAATACGAAGTCGCCGCCCGCGACACCAAGCTGGGGCCGGAAGAGATCACCCGCGACATCCCGAACGTCGGCGAAGAAGCCCTGCGCAACCTGGATGAGGCGGGCATCGTCTATATCGGCGCCGAGGTTCAGCCGGGCGACATTCTGGTCGGCAAGATCACCCCCAAGGGCGAAAGCCCGATGACGCCGGAAGAAAAGCTTCTCCGCGCGATCTTCGGGGAAAAGGCTTCGGACGTGCGCGACACCAGCCTGCGGCTGCCGCCGGGGGCGTTCGGAACCATCGTCGAAGTGCGGGTCTTCAACCGGCACGGCGTCGACAAGGACGAACGCGCCCTGCAGATCGAGCGGGAAGAGGTTGAACGCCTCGCCCGCGACCGCGACGACGAGTTGGCGATCCTGGAGCGGAACATCTATTCGCGCCTGAAGACCCTGGTCATGGGCAAGGCGGCCGTGAAGGGGCCGAAAGGCATCAAGGCCGGGTCGACCATCGACGAAGAGCTGCTGGGCACGCTCAGCCGTGGTCAGTGGTGGCAGCTTGCCCTTGGTGAAGAAAGCGATGCCAAGGACGTCGAAGCCCTGCACGACCAGTACGAGGCGCAGAAGCGCGCGCTGGATCACCGGTTCGACGACAAGGTCGAAAAGGTGCGTCGGGGCGACGATCTGCCCCCAGGCGTGATGAAGATGGTCAAGGTGTTCGTCGCGGTGAAGCGCAAGCTGCAGCCGGGCGACAAGATGGCCGGGCGGCATGGCAACAAGGGCGTCATCTCCAAGGTGGTGCCGGTCGAGGACATGCCGTTCCTGGCCGATGGCACGGCGGTTGACCTTGTGCTGAACCCGCTGGGCGTGCCCAGCCGGATGAACGTGGGCCAGATCCTGGAGACGCACATGGGCTGGGCCGCGCGTGGCCTGGGCATGAACATCGACGAGGCGCTGAAGGAATATCGCCGGTCCGGCGACATGACCCCGGTGCGCGACGCGGTGCGTCTGGCTTACGGCGATGAGACCTACGAAGAGGCCTTTGCCGACCGGAACGAGGAAGACTTCCTTGAGCTGGCCGGAAACGTGACCAAAGGCGTGCCGATTGCGACCCCGGTCTTCGACGGTGCGAAAGAGGCGGACGTGAACGACGCGCTGACCCGCGCGGGGTTCGACACCTCGGGCCAGTCGGTGGTCTTTGACGGCCGGTCGGGCGAGCAGTTCCAGCGCAAGGTGACGGTGGGCGTGAAGTACATGCTCAAGCTGCACCACCTTGTCGACGACAAGCTGCACGCCCGTTCGACTGGTCCCTACTCGCTTGTTACCCAGCAGCCGCTGGGCGGCAAGGCGCAGTTCGGTGGCCAGCGTCTTGGCGAGATGGAGGTCTGGGCACTCGAAGCCTACGGCGCCGCCTACACCTTGCAGGAAATGCTGACGGTGAAGTCGGACGACGTGGCAGGCCGGACCAAGGTCTACGAGTCGATCGTCAAGGGCGAGGACAACTTCGAGGCCGGCGTGCCGGAATCGTTCAACGTCCTTGTCAAGGAAGTGCGGGGCCTCGGCCTCAACATGGAACTCCTGGATGCGGAGGAGGAATAGAAGAATTTTCGGCGAAAATTCTTCGGGCCAAAACTTTTCGCGAAAAGTTTTGGCCGCCTCTGACCGCAGCCCCTCACATGGGAAGATGAAATGAACCAGGAACTCTCGACCAACCCGTTCAACCCGGTTGCGCCCGTCAAGACCTTCGACGAAATCAAGATCAGCCTGGCCTCGCCGGAGCGGATCCTGTCGTGGTCCTTTGGCGAGATCAAGAAGCCGGAAACCATCAACTACCGGACCTTCAAGCCGGAACGCGACGGCCTGTTCTGCGCCCGTATCTTCGGGCCGATCAAGGATTACGAATGCCTTTGCGGCAAATACAAGCGCATGAAATATCGCGGCGTCGTCTGCGAAAAATGCGGCGTGGAAGTCACCTTGCAAAAGGTGCGCCGCGAGCGGATGGGCCATATCGAACTGGCCGCACCCGTCGCGCACATCTGGTTCCTGAAGTCGCTGCCCAGCCGGATCGGCCTCATGCTGGACATGACGCTGCGCGATCTGGAGCGGATTCTGTACTTCGAGAACTATGTCGTGATCGAGCCGGGTCTGACCGACCTGACCTATGGCCAGCTGATGACCGAGGAAGAATTCCTCGACGCGCAGGACCAGTATGGCGCGGACGCCTTCACCGCCAACATCGGCGCGGAAGCGATCCGCGAGATGCTGGCGGCGATCGACCTGCAGGCCACGGCGGACCAGCTGCGCGAGGAGCTGAAGGAAGCGACCGGCGAGTTGAAGCCGAAGAAGATCATCAAGCGTCTGAAGATCGTCGAGTCGTTCCTTGAATCGGGCAACCGCCCGGAATGGATGGTCCTGACCGTCCTGCCGGTGATCCCGCCGGAACTGCGCCCGCTGGTCCCGCTGGACGGCGGCCGCTTTGCGACCTCCGACCTGAACGACCTCTATCGCCGGGTCATCAACCGCAACAACCGCCTGAAGCGCCTGATCGAACTGCGCGCGCCGGACATCATCGTCCGCAACGAAAAGCGGATGCTGCAGGAAGCGGTCGATGCGCTCTTCGACAACGGCCGTCGCGGCCGGGTGATCACGGGCACCAACAAGCGCCCGCTGAAATCGTTGTCGGACATGCTGAAAGGCAAGCAGGGTCGCTTCCGCCAGAACCTTCTGGGCAAGCGGGTGGACTTTTCGGGCCGTTCGGTCATCGTGACCGGGCCGGAGCTGAAGCTGCACCAGTGCGGCCTGCCGAAGAAGATGGCGCTCGAACTCTTCAAGCCGTTCATCTACTCGCGGCTTGAGGCGAAGGGGCTGTCCAGCACCGTCAAGCAGGCGAAGAAGCTGGTGGAAAAGGAACGCCCCGAGGTCTGGGATATCCTGGACGAGGTCATCCGCGAACACCCGGTTCTTCTGAACCGCGCGCCGACGCTGCACCGTCTGGGCATCCAGGCGTTCGAGCCGATCCTGATCGAAGGCAAGGCGATCCAGCTGCACCCGCTGGTCTGTTCCGCCTTCAACGCCGACTTCGACGGTGACCAGATGGCTGTCCACGTTCCGCTGAGCCTTGAGGCCCAGCTGGAAGCGCGCGTGCTGATGATGTCGACGAACAACGTGCTGTCGCCGGCTAACGGCGCGCCAATCATCGTGCCCTCGCAGGACATGGTTCTGGGCATCTACTATGTGACCATGGAACGCAAAGGCATGGTCGGCGAAGGCATGGCCTTTGCCGATATCGAGGAAGTCGAGCATGCGCTTGCGGCGGGTGCAGTGCATCTGCATGCCAAGATCAAGGCCCGGCTGCGTCAGGTGGACGAGACCGGCAATGTCGTCTGGAAGCGGTTTGACACCACGCCCGGCCGTCTGCGGCTGGGCAATATCATGCCGTTGAACACCAAGGCCCCCTTCGACCTGGTGAACCGCCTCTTGCGGAAAAAGGACGTGCAGACCGTCATCGACACCGTCTACCGCTACTGCGGCCAGAAGGAATCGGTGATCTTCTGCGACCAGATCATGACCCTTGGCTTCCGCGAGGCGTTCCGCGCCGGCATCTCGTTTGGCAAGGACGACATGGTGATCCCGGATTCCAAGTGGGACCTGGTGAACGAGACGCGCGAACAGGTCACCGGGTTCGAGCTGCAGTACATGGACGGCCTGATCACCCAGGGCGAAAAGTACAACAAGGTTGTCGACGCCTGGACCAAGTGCAACGACAAGGTCACCGAAGCGATGATGGCCACGATCTCGGCCACGCATTACGACGCCAATGGTGCCGAGAAAGAGCCGAACTCGGTCTACATGATGGCCCACTCGGGTGCCCGGGGCTCGGTCATCCAGATGAAGCAGCTGGGCGGGATGCGCGGACTGATGGCCAAACCCTCGGGCGAGATCATCGAGACGCCGATCATCTCGAACTTCAAGGAAGGTTTGACCGTTCTTGAATACTTCAACTCGACCCACGGCGCGCGGAAGGGTCTGTCGGACACCGCGCTCAAGACGGCGAACTCGGGCTATCTGACCCGTCGTCTGGTGGACGTCGCACAGGACTGCATCGTGCGCAGCCACGACTGCGGCACCGAAAACGCGATCACCGCTTCGGCAGCCGTCAATGACGGCGAGGTTATCGTGCCGATGGGCGAGCGTGTGCTGGGCCGTGTCGCAGCGGATGACGTGTTCTACCCGGGAACGGAAGACATCGTCGTCAGCAAGGGCGAACTGATCGACGAACGGCGTGCCGATGTGATCAACAGTTCCGGCGTTGCCACAATCCGCATCCGCAGCCCGCTGACCTGCGAGGCCGAGGAAGGCGTCTGCGCCATGTGCTACGGGCGCGACCTTGCCCGCGGTACGCTGGTCAACCAGGGCGAAGCTGTCGGCATCATCGCCGCGCAGTCCATCGGTGAACCCGGCACCCAGCTGACGATGCGGACGTTCCACATCGGCGGCGTGGCGCAAGGCGGCCAGCAGTCGTTCCTTGAGGCGAGCCAGGAGGGCAAGATCGAGTTCCGCAACGCGAACCTGCTGTCCAACGTGGCGGGCGAACAGATCGTTGTCGGCCGCAGCATGTCGATCGCAATCATCGACGATGCGGGCCAGGAACGTGCGGCGCACAAACTGACCTACGGTGCCAAGATCCACGTCAAGGATGGCCAGTCGGTCAAGCGTGGCACCAAGCTGTTCGAATGGGACCCCTACACCCTGCCGATTATCGCCGAAAAGACCGGCGTGGCGCGGTTCAAGGATCTTGTGTCCGGCATCTCGATCCGCGAAGACACGGACGAAGCGACCGGCATGACGCAGAAGATC
>JANNXX010000083.1:0-4984 GCA_031409795.1 Rhodobacterales bacterium | reverse complement strand
CATCGTGGTCTGCGCTTCGGACGGGCTGCAGTTCCTGACCAACGCGCAGATCGAGCGGCTGGTGGGCCGGTACAGCCGCAAGCGGTCGACCGAGATCGCCGAACGGCTGCTGGAAGAGCTGGTCCGGCTGGACGATCCCGATCAGGACAACATCAGCTTCACCATCATCAAGGTCAACGACGCCAGCGCCCGCCCCCGCGAACAACGCCCCCCGCGCCCGTCCATGGCCGTCACACGCCCAAAACGGCTGACAACTGTCGTCGCGGATCCCGGCCTTGTGCCGCTCAACACGCCGGCTCCGGTCCCGCTGGGCGCGCCACCTGCGCTGGTTCCGGTGGCCACGCTGCCCAAGCCCAGGGCCGAGCCTCCGCGCAGCGCCCCGATCGAGATCGAAGCCGAAGTGCCGCAAATCACCCGCCCTGCGGCCGAAGTCCGACCTGCCGTTGCCATCGTGAAAGAGGCCGCGCCCGCGCCGGGCAGCTCTGTCGAAGACCTGACTCCGGTACGCTTGCGGCCAAGGCGCGTGATCGTCATAAAGTAACCCATGATGCAGTCGGTCGAAGAACTTACGGTCGCACAGCGGCTTGGCCAGCTTTTGGACCGGGGGCTGCTTCCCGCTGGCGGTCCGGCCGAAGCGGGCGAGCGGCTGATCGAACGGCTGGAGCGGCCGGCGCGGGTGGCGCTGCTTGGTCTGCCCGGTTCGGGAAAGTCGGCGATCCTCAACCTTCTGACCGGGACAGTCGTGGTTCCCGAAACCCTGCGGCTGCCGACAATCATCGTCCAGCATGGCGGCGAAGAGCGCATGCTGTGCACCTTGACCGACGGCCGGACCGAGATCGTCCCCGGTAGCGACCTCAACAACGTGCTGGCGCTGAATCCGGCGCTGGTCACCCTGGAAATGGACCTTCCGGCGCTGAAGGTCATCAGCCTGCTGGAAGTCTCGGCCGGGCCGATGGAGGCCGAGCAGCGCCGGGCGGCGGTCTGGGCCAGCAAGCGTGCCGACATCCTGATCTGGTGCACCACCTCGTATCTGCCAAAAGAGCAGCAGGTCTGGGACGGGATGCCCGATGTCGTCAAGGACAACGGGTTCCTGTTCCTGACCAAGACCGACCTGCTGGGCAGCCGGGATGCAGCCGCCGGCATGCTGGAGCGGGTAGAGACCCGCGCGGGCGAAGAGTTTCGCCAGGTTCTGTCGATCTCGGCCAAGCAGGCCCGGGCCGCAACGCCTGCGGGCGGGCCTGTTGACCGGGAGATGTTCCGCGACAGTGGGGCCGCTGCGGTCATCACCACGATCAAAAGCCGGGTTCAGGCGGCGCGGCGGGCTGATACCGACATGGCCGAGCTTTTGCTGGCGCGCCATGTCGAGGCCGGTGGAATTGTCGCGCGCCGCTTTGCCGAGCCCGCCAGTACAACCGCAACCCCGGTGCCGGCGCCGCAATGGACCCCGCCCCCCGAGGCTCCCCCCGAGGCACACCGACAGGCTCCCCCCGAGGTACCACCCGAGGCCGAACCAGTTGCCGCTGCGGCGGTCCATCCGGTCGCTGAACCGGACATCGTCGCGCTCTTTGCATCCGACACCGCGCCGCCCCCCGAGCCGGTTGGTCCGGCTGAGCCGGAACCCGCCCAGGATCATGCGCCTGAACCGGAAGCGGAACCGGAGCCCCGGGTCGAGCCAGAGCCGCAGTCCTCTGACGGCCGCAAGCGGTTCTCGGACCGCATCAAGCAGATGCCGTTGCCCGATGAACCCCCTGGTGCGGCGCAGATTCCGCTGCGGTCGACCTGGAAGTCGAAGGCAGAAACCGCTGCGACCGCACGGCCGAAGCCCCTGTCGCCCGAGCCCGAGGATCTTCAGTACCCTGCGCCCGAAGCGGTCCGGCGGCCGGTGCCGCGCCCTGCCGCAAGCGACGCGCGCAGAACCGACCGCGCAGGCGCCGCCCCTGCGGGTGCAGGTCCGGATGCCGATGCCGAAAGCGCCGCCGTTTCTGCCATGCTTGCAGCCGTCGCGGCGCCTGCCCCCGATACTGCCCCCGATATTGCCCCCGACGTTGGCCCCGACGCCGCTCCGGCCAAGGCGGACGTCCCCCGCGAACAGGAAACTGTCCCGGAAGACGCCCTGGCAGATGACCCGACCGAGGACGCGCAGCCCGAAGTGGACCTGACAGACGCGGATCTGCCCGAAGAGGATCTGACGGACCTCCCGCGCTGGACCGAACGCCTGAGGCCGCCCGAAACCGGTGCTCCGCCGGAAAGATCAGCCCGGACCCAGCTTTTCGGCGCGCGCAAGCCGGCGACAGCGGCACCCCCGGCCCTGGCCAATGGCAGACCCGCCGAACGTGGCCCGCGGCCCGGCGAACCGGTGACCCGCGTCCGCGCCCCGGCCCCGCGCCCGCCCGAGGCCCCGAAGCCCGTCGCGCCTGCGCCCGAAGACCTGGCGACGCCGCGGATCGGCGCGTTGCGCGACCGCCGCCCCGAAGGTGCGCCGGACGGAGCAGCTTTGCAGCGCACCGAACGGCGGGACCGGCCCCGGATTGCGGCAAGGGCCATTGCAGCCTCTGCCCCGGGCCCGGTCGCGCCGCTGGAGGTTTCGGCCGAGGAGCAGGACGTTCTGGCCTCTGCGATCGGGCAGATTGTCGCGCGGTCGGCCGAGCTTGTGGCGATGGTTGACCCGGACGAGAAGATTCCGGTGGACATGATCCTGGAACACAGCCGGCAAACGATCGAGCAGGTCATCGTCCTTCTGGGGGTGGCGCGGTCAGCCGGTTTGCGCCGAATCAACGGAGACCTTGGGGAAATCCAGGACATCATCATGTTGATGCAGCTGGAAAAGGGCCATGCGCCGGCGGATGACGCGCTGACCCTGCTCTTGCAAATTCGACGCGATCTGGAAACATTGCGCGCTGCATGATCCGATTACTGAGCGAAGAATCGACAAAAACCTGCCCAATTCGGACCACTTTCCCAACTTATGTCATCATCGCGGGGACTTGCGCCTTTGTGTGTGGCATAGAGGTGTTTCGGGGCGTCGCTTGAGGGGTAAGCATGGGACTTGGTGCCATAGTTCAGGACGATGATCCGGCGGCCGATCCCGGCCAAGCCGTTGCATCTGCACCTGAAACCACCCTGAAGCGGAACTTTCCCGGCCTTGGGCGCATTGCCGATTCGATCAAGCAGTTCGAAGACGTCCTGCGCGATTTTGTCACCATGTCCGACGGCGACACGTCGAAAAAGGTGACGCGAATCCTGCAGCAGGTCCGTGAGGTCGAACCTTCGGTCACGGTGATCGGTCAGATCAAGGCGGGCAAGACCTCGCTCATCAACTCGATGATCGGCGAGCCGGGGCTGCTGCCGACCGACGTGAACCCCTGGACCTCGGTGGTCACCTCGCTGCACATCAACACGCCCAGCCCCGAGCTGAACGTGCGCGCGAAGTTCAAGTTCTTCGATGCCGCCGAATGGGACAAGCTGGTGTCCAACGGCGGGCGGATCGGCCAGCTGGCAGCGCGGGCCGGTGCCGACGAAGAGCTTGAGAAGCTGCGCCTGCAGGTCGTGCAGATGCGCGAGAAGGCGCAGGCACGGCTTGGCCGCAAGTTCGAGCTGCTTCTGGGCACCGAACACCGCTATGGCACGGTCGATGACACGCTGCTGCGCCGCTATGTCTGCGTCGGCGATGACGAGGCGGCGGGCGCCGATCAGGGCCGTTTCACCGACATCACCAAATCGGCCGACCTCTACATCGAGCGGGCCGATTTCCCGGTCATGCTGTGCGTGCGCGACACGCCGGGCGTGAACGACACGTTCATGATGCGCGAGCAGATCACCATCAACGCCGTGCGCGACAGCCGGTCCTGTATCGTCGTGCTGTCCGCCCATCAGGCGCTGACCACGATGGACATGGCGCTGATCCGCCTGATCGCGCACCGCCAGTCGCGTGAGATCATCATCTTCGTCAACCGGATCGACGAACTTCCCGATCCGGCAACCCAGGTGCCCGAGATCCACCGCTCGATTCTCGAGACGCTGGAGAAGAACAACGCGCCGCAGGATATCGACATCATCTACGGCTCGGCGCAGTGGGCGAATTCGGTTCTTGAAGGCAAGATCGACGAGATGACCGACGATTCGACCGAATCGGCGATCAACTGGACCCGTGCCGCCTTTGCCGACAAGATGGACCAATGGTCGGCAGAACAGCTGGTCTGGCATGCCTCGGGCGTGCCGGCCCTGCTTGAGGCGCTGGGCCAGCGGATGTACGAGGGCCCGGTTCACGAGGCGCTTCAGAAATCCGCCCGTCAGGCGCTGAACCTGGCGCAAAGCCTTGATGTGGTCGACCAGGTCCGGATCCTTGAATCGGACGGCCAGCTTGACCGCACGATGACCTCGCAGCAGCTTGACGCCGAACTGCGCCGGGTCGAGGCGGGCGCGGCCGAAAAGCTCACGCACCTTACGGACAACGTCTGCAAGGATTTCACCAACCGGATCGACCAGAGCTATGAGCGGTTCCTTGAACGCGCCACCAACAGCCTGATCGAACACCTGCAGGCCAATGGCGAGGATGCGACCTGGCACTACAGCCCGCTGGGGCTGCGGATGCTCCTGTCGTCCAGCTATCAGGTTGTGCTGAAGAAGATGCACGGCATCGCCGCCGAGGTGAACAACGAAACCGCGGTCAGGATCGCCGAGCTTTACGGCAAGACCTTCTCGATCACCGTCGAGGGCTTCAGGATCGAGACCCCGGTCGTGTCCTACATTCCGCCGCCGATCAACCTGGGCCAGACCATCGCGCTTGATCTTCAGGTCAGCTGGTGGAAAGGCTGGTGGCAGCGCCGCCGCGGCTATCAGGCCTTTGCGCAGGACTTCCACAACCTGATCCGCGCCGAAACCGATCCGATCATCAATGACCTCAAGACGATCCAGATCGGGCTTTTCCGGGAAAGAACGCAGAATACCCTGCGAGATTTCCTGCAGGAACAGCACGAACTCCTGA
>JANNXX010000082.1:0-14858 GCA_031409795.1 Rhodobacterales bacterium | reverse complement strand
TGGGATGCTCCCCCCGGATTCCGTGTTGCCCCGTCTGACCACTTCCCTGCGGAGGGAACAATGTGACAGGGTTTGGGTCGGGCGGTTGGCAGGGGGATTCCACGCCGTTCGCCGAAAGTTTGCGCATATCGCCTACCTTTTAGGCAGTTTTAGAACGAGGCCACAATGACCGAACTTTTGACCGCCGCGCAGATGCGGGCCATCGAAGCGGCGGCGATTGCCAGCGGCGAGGTCACCGGCCTTGAGTTGATGGAACGCGCCGGGCGCGGCGTGGTCGAGGCGGTGTTCGAGGAATGGCCGGAACTGAAGGCGACGTCGCACCGGGCGGTGGTCCTCTGCGGGCCGGGCAACAACGGCGGTGACGGGTTCGTGGTGGCGCGGCTGTTGAAGGAGTGGGGCTGGGAGGTGGAGGTGTTCCTTTACGGGACGCTGGAGCGGATGCCGCCGGACGCAAGCGTGAATTATGAGCGGTGGCGGGGAATGGGGGAGGTGAAGCCTCTCAAAGGCCGATCTGGCGCTAACGTGGATTTGTTCGTCGATGCGCTTTTTGGCACCGGATTTGTCCGCGAACTTCCGACAGAGGCCACCGGATTTGCGGATCACCTGTTCAAGACGCGCGGAGAGACCTTCTTCGTCTCCGTCGATATTCTATCCGGCATTTGTTCTGACAGTGGGCGTTTGGTCGGTAAGCGTGCGTTGTTGCCTTACGCTGAGTTAACGGTGACGTTTCATCGCTCCAAACTTGGCCACTACATCGCGGATGGCGTTCGTGACTCCGGGACACTGCGCGTTGCATCAATTGGCCTGGAAGCCGGACTTCGCGATCATTCGGGCCGTGCGTTCTTGGTGTCAGAACCTCCGAAACCACGGCTCGGCAAATCTTTAGCCAAGCACAAATACTCCCACGGCCACGCCCTCATCCTCTCCGGCCACTCAGGTCGCGGCGGGGCGGCGCGGTTGGCGGCCCGGGGTAGCTTGCGGATCGGGGCGGGGGTGGTGACGGTGGGGTGTCCTCTGGACGCCATCCCCGAGCACGCCGCGCGTCTGGATGCGGTGATGCTGCGGGGGGTGGCGGATCGGGCGGCCTTTGCCGGGGTGCTGGAGGTCCGGCGGATCAATGCGCTCTGTCTTGGGCCGGGGATGGGGGTTGGCGCGCGGGAGGCGGGGTTGGTGGCGGTGGCGTTGGAGAGTCGGGGCACGCCCCGACCTACGGGAGCCGGTGCGGGCGGTAACACCGAAAATGTAGGCCGGGGCGTGCCCCGGCGGCCCGTTGTCCTTGACGCCGACGCCCTGACAATCCTCTCCCAACACCCCGACCTCTTCGCCGCCCTGCACGAGGGATGCGTCCTGACCCCCCATGCCGGGGAATTCGCGCGGTTGTTCCCGGACATCGCCGAGAAACTGAGCGCCCCCGCAACCAAAGGCCCCGCCTATTCCAAGGTCGACGCCACCCGCGGGGCCGCCGCCCGCGCAGGCTGCGTGGTCCTTTACAAAGGCCCCGACACCGTGATCGCCGACCCGTCCGGCCGCTGCGCCTTCAACTCCGCCCATTACGACCGCGCCGCGCCCTGGCTGGCGACCGCAGGGTCCGGCGATGTGCTGGCGGGCTTCATCACCGGGCTTCTGGCGCGGGGCTTCAGCCCCTTCGACGCCGCCTGCACCGCCGCCTGGCTGCATGTCGAATGCGCGCTTTCCTTCGGGCCGGGGCTGATCGCCGAGGACCTGCCCGAGGAACTGCCGAAGGTGTTCCGGGCACTGGGGATGTAACGGTGCGCTGTAGCGCCCCTACGGAGGGTCCGGGCGTCACCGTAGGGTGCGCTACAGCGCACCGCACCTGTCAGCCGATGTAGTCGGCTAGGGTCTTGGCCGTGCCCTTGTTCCAAAGTTCTGTCAGGGCCTTTGCGAAGGCCGCTGCAAATCTGGGATCATCAGCAAGGTTCCCATAGATCGGCTTCATCTGCAGCCAGATCACCGGAGCACCCCTCGCCGCCCTGGACTGCGCTTGCAGGTAATCCCAGTTCGGATCGTTCGGCGCGATTTCGGCGCCGCTATCGGTGGTCCCGTGGCAATAGCGGCACCATAGGGCCGAAACCAGCGCCAGCCCCTCGACCTTGCCGCCGGCCGCAAGGGCGTCACGCAAGGAAGGGATGATGAACTTCGGCTGCCGGTTCGACCCGTCCAGGCAAAGCCTGCGTTCGGTATCCGCGACCTCGGGATTGCTGAACCGCTCCACGATAAGCCGGTAATAGGCGGCGATGTCGGTATCGGGGACCGGCGGGATGTAGGGGATGATCTCCTCGGTCTCTACCTTGTTCAGGAAACCCCGGATCAGCGGATGCGCCATCGCCTCGTGGACATATTCGATGTCCATCAGGCCGCCGGGATAGGCAATCGTGGCATGGCCGCCGTTCAGGATGCGGATCTTCATCAGCTCATAGGCGTGGACATGTGGGGTCAGGGTGACGCCTACCTTCTCCAGCGCCGGGCGGCCCGTGGGGAAGTGATCTTCCAGCACCCATTGCCGGAAGGGCTCGCAGGTGACCGGTACCGGGTCGTCCAGGCCGAACGCCGCCGCCATGGCGCGTTCGCGCGGGCCGGTGGCGGGGGTGATGCGGTCGACCATGCCGTTCGGGAAGGCGACATGCGCGGCGATCCAGTCGGCAAGCGCCGGGTCGGACAGGCGCGCAAGGCCGGTGACAGCGGCGCACGTCACCTGCCCGTTGCCGGGCAGATTGTCGCAGCTCATCACCGTGAAGGGCGGCACGCCTGCCGCCCGCCGGGCCTTCAGCGCCGCGATGATCGCGCCGAAGGCGGTACGGCGGGGGTCGGCGGCATCGGCCACGATGTCGGGGTGGGCGCGGGCGAAAGCGCCGGTCGCCGGGTCGATGAAATAGCCGCCCTCGGTGACGGTGAGCGAGACGATCCTGATCTCTGGCCGGGTCATCGCGGCAATAAGGGCGGCATTGTCGGCCTCGACGGCCAGAAAGTCGATCATGCTGCCGATCCGCCGGGCAGAGCGGCCCTTGGGGTCAAGCTCGATCACTGTGGACAGGCAGTCTTGCGCGATCAGCGCCTCGCGCATTCTTGAGTCACCCTCGCGCACGCCGGCACCGATGATCGCCCAGTCATGCCCTTCCCCCAGCGCGAAAAGGTCATCTAGGTAGACGGCCATGTGCGCGCGGTGAAAGTTGCCAAGGCCGATGTGGACGATGCCTGGCGTCAGCTTTCTGCGGTCATAGGCGGGCAGGGCGGGGGTCATTCAGGCCATCCAGTTCCCGCCGTCCACGCCGAAGCACTGGGCGACGATGTATTTCGCTTCGTCCGTGGCAAGGAAGATCGCCATGCCGGACAGGTCTGCCGCGGTAGCCATTCGGCCGAAGGGCACGTCCTGACCGACCTCGCGCTTCTTCTGGCCGGGGGCCTTGCCTTCGTATTTGGCGAAGAAGGCATCTACCCCATCCCAATGCTCGCCATCCACCACTCCGGGGGCGATGGCGTTGACGTTGATGCCGTGGCGGATGAGGTCCAGCCCGGCCGACTGGGTCAGCGAGATCACCGCCGCCTTGGTGGCGCAGTAGACCGCGACAAGGCCTTCACCCCTTCGGCCCGCTTGAGACGCCATGTTGATGATCGTCCCGCTCCCGCGCGGGATCATGTGGCGCGCGGCGGCCTGGGTGCAGAAAAGGGTGCCTGCGACATTGACGGCGAAAAGCCGGTCATGGTCGGCGCGGGTGATCTCGACAATCGGGGCGGCGGAGAAAAGGGCCGCGTTGTTGACCAGAATGTCCAGGTGGCCCATGGCGCTGATCGCGCTGGCAAAACCGGCGTCGATGCTGGACTGGCTGGTCACGTCCATCTGAACCGGGACTGCCTTGGCCCCAAGCTCGGCCACCGCGCGGTCAAGGGCGGTGGCGTTCACATCGGCCAGCGCTACCGTCGCCCCCTCGGCGATGTAGGCGCGTGCAAACTCCAGCCCGATCCCGCGCGCGGCCCCGGTGATGAGGGCGGTCTTGCCCTGCAGCCTCATAGCGCAAGCCCATCCTGGCCAAAGCGGTGCAGCTTGGCCATCTGCGGGCCGAAGGTGATCGTATCGCCGGGTCCGGCCGCAACATCGCCACCACCACGCAGCGTAAGCGTACCAAGCGCGCCGCCGTTCACCTTGAGGAAGGTATCCGACCCCAGATGTTCCGACAGGATCACTGTCCCTGACCAGGGGCCCATGCCGATGTCGATATGCTCGGGCCTTATGCCGATGGTATGTGCGCCGTGCTTCGCCGCCTCGGCCCCGTCGATCAGGTTCATCTTCGGGCTGCCGATGAAGGCGGCGACGAAGGTGTTCTTGGGGTGATTGTAAAGGTCCAGGGGTGAGCCGACCTGCTCGATCCGCCCGGCGTTCAGGACGACGATCTTGTCGGCCATGGTCATCGCCTCCACCTGATCATGGGTTACATAGATCATCGTGGTCTTGAGCGACTGGTGCAGTTCGGTGATTTCCTGCCGCATTCCCACGCGCAGGGCGGCATCAAGGTTCGACAGCGGTTCGTCGAACAGGAATGCCGCCGGTTCGCGCACGATGGCCCGCCCGATGGCCACGCGCTGGCGCTGGCCGCCGGACAACTGGCCGGGGCGACGGTCAAGGTAAGCGGTCAGGTTAAGCACCTTCGCCGCGCGTTCGACCTTGGCGGTCTGGTCGGCCTCGGACAGGCCGGCCATCTTGAGCGGAAAGGCGATGTTCTTGCGCACCGTCATGTGCGGGTACAGCGCATAGCTTTGGAACACCATCGCCAGCCCGCGCTTGGCCGGGGGCAGGACGGTCGCGTCCTTGCCGTCGATCTCGATAATGCCGCCGGTGGTATCCTCCAGCCCCGCGATCAGCCGCAGAAGCGTGGACTTGCCGCAGCCCGAGGGGCCGACGAAAACGACGAACTCGCCGTTCTCGATGCGCAGGTCCACCCCGGGGATGACATCCACCTCTCCGAAGGACTTGCGAACCTGTTTCAGGGTGATCTGTCCCATCATGTCCCTCACTTCACCGCGCCGAAGGTCAGGCCACGGACGAGTTGTTTCTGGCTGAACCAGCCCAGGACCAGGATCGGCAGGATCGCCATGGTCGAGGCGGCAGAGAGTTTCGCGTAGAAAAGGCCCTGGGGCGCAGAGAAGCTGGCGATGAAGGCCGAAAGGGGGGCTGCCTTCGTCGTGGTCAGCGTGATCGTCCAGAAGGCTTCGTTCCAGGCCAGGATGATGTTCAGAAGCATGGTACTGGCGATGCCCGGCACCGCCATCGGCGTCAGGACATAGAGGATCTCGTTCTTGAGGCTCGCCCCGTCCATCCGCGCGGCTTCAAGGATCTCGGCAGGGATTTCCTTGAAGTAGGTGTAAAGCATCCAGACGATGATCGGCAGGTTCATCAGCATCAGCGCCAGGACAAGGCCGATGTGGCTGTCGAAAAGCCCGGTGCGCTGGAAGATCAGATACATCGGGATAAGGACCGCCGCCGCCGGCATCATCTTGGTCGACAGCATCCACATCAGCAGGTCCTTGGTGTTCCTGCCCGAGACAAAGGCCATCGACCAGGCCGCCGGGATCGCGATCACCAGGCCCAGAAGGGTGGACCCGACCGACAGGATCACCGAGTTCCAGAAGAACCGGGGATAGTCCGACCGCTGCCAGACCTCGGCATAGTTCTCCAGCGTCCAGTCGGCGGTAAAAAGCTGCGGCGGCGAGGCGACGGCGCTGACCTCGGTCTTGAAGCTGGTGAGGATCGTCCAGAGCACGGGAAAGAAGATCAAGAGGGCGACTGCCCAGGCGGCTGCGGTATAGCCGATCTTGCTGCGGAGGGGGACTGCACGGGCCATGGGTTCTCTCGCTCTCTCAGGCGTCCAGGAACTTGCCCATGCTGCGCATGAGGAAGAAAGCGACGATATTGGCCAGGATGACCGCGATGATCCCGCCTGCCGCCGCGCGCCCGATGTCCTTGGCGATCACGGCCTGCTTGTAGATCATGTAGGGCAGCGTGGTAGAGGCAGACCCTGGCCCGCCCTGGGTGGTGGTGTAGATCTCGCCGAAGATGCCCAACAGGAAAATGGTCTGGATCAGGACGACCACGGTGATGGACCGGGTCAGGTGCGGCAGGACCAGATAGCGGAACCGGCTGACGGCAGGGGCGCCGTCCATCTCGGCGGCCTCCAGCTGTTCGGAGGACATGGATTGCAGCGCGGTCAGGAAGATCAGCGTCGCGAAGGGTAGCCATTCCCAGGACACGATGAAGATGATCGAGGCCATGGGATAGTTTTCCAAAAACAGGATCGGCTGCATTCCCAGCCCCTGCGCAGCCGAAGCGAGCATGCCGTTCTGCGGATGCATGAACAGGTTTTCCCAGATCGAAGCCGCAACCGGCGGCATCACGAAGAAGGGCGAGATGACCAGAATGCGCAGCGGTCCCTGGCCCCAGACCGGCTGGTCGATCAGAAGCGCGATCAGCACGCCGAACACGACGGTGATCGCCAGCACGCCGCCGACCAGCAGCAGGGTGTTCGAGATCGCCAGCCAGAAATCGGGCGAATTCAGGAACCAGATGTAGTTGTTCAAGCCCACCCAGCCGGTGCGCTCCGGCGAGATCAGCCGGTACAGGCGGAACGAGAAGAAGATCGTCAGGCCCAGCGGCACGATCATCCAGATGAACAGGACGATCACCGACGGTGCAACCATCAGGCGGGCGGCAAAACGGGAGGATTGCGTGGACATGACCGCGCTCCGGGTTCGGGGGCTTGTGGCGTCAGGCGGCAAGATCGGGGCCGACAGGGGCCTTGCGCGGGGCGCAGGGTCTGACGGGCGCAACTTGCACGGACAAAGGAACAACGCGGGACCGGACCGGGAGCATTGGCCCGGCCCCGCGTCGCGTCAGACCTACTTGATGTAGCCTGCCGCGGTCATTTCCTCGGTGGCAAGGGCCTGGGCTTCGGCCAGGGCCTCGTCAACCGTCTTCTGGCCAGCCAGCGCCGCCGAGAAGATTTCGCCGACCGAGGTTGCAAGACCCGCAAACTCGGGGATCGCGACGAACTGCACACCGACGTAAGGCACCGGCTTGACCGTCGGATTGGTCGGGTCAGCCGCGTTGATCGAGTCGATCGTCATCTTGGCGAAGGGAAGTGCTGCATACTCCGGGTTCGCATAAAGCGAGGTCCGAGTACCGGGAGGTGCTGCGGCCCAGCCTTCCTTGCTTGCCACAAGGGCCAGATAGTCCTTGTTGGTCGCCCAGTTGATGAAGGTCTTGGCCGCGTCCTTGCTGTCCGACGACGACGGGACCGCCAGCGACCAGGCCCAAAGCCAGTTCGCGCGCTTGCCAAGGCCCATGTCAGGTGCCAGGGCAAATCCGACCTTGTCGGCGAACTCGGACTGCGCCGGATCGGTGAGCGACGAGGCCGACACAGTGGCATCCATGCGCATTGCGCACTTGCCCTGCAGCGACAGCGTCAGATTCTCGTTGTAGCCGTTGTTCGACGCGCCGGGAGGACCGTATTTGGTCAGCATCTCGACGTAGTCGGTCATCACGGCTTTCCATTCCGGCTGGTCGAACTGGGGAACCCAGTTTTCATCGAACCAGCGCGCGCCATAGCTGTTGGCCATGGTGGTCAGGAAGGCCATGTTCTCGCCCCAGCCCGCCTTGCCACGCAAGCAGATGCCGTAGATACCGGCCTCGGTGTCGGTCATCGCGGCCGCTGCGGCCTTGATGTCGTCCCAGGTCGGGGCGTCCGGGATGGTGATGCCGGCCTTTTCGGCCAGGTCCTTGCGATAGTTCACAAAGGACGACTCCCCGTAGAAGGGCGAGGCGTAGAGGTTGCCGTCGACCGTCAGACCACCACGGATCGGCGGCAGAAGGTCATCGATGTCATAGTCGGCCGGCAGGTCGTTCAGGCTTTCCAGCCAGCCCTGCTTGCCCCAGATCGGAACCTCGTAGGTGCCGATGGTGATCACGTCGTACTGGCCACCGCCGGTGGCGATGTCATTGGTCACATTCTGGCGCAGGACGTTCTCTTCCAGCGTCACCCATTCGACGGTGATGTCGGGATGCTTGGCGTTGAAGTCGTCCATCAGGCCCTGCATGCGGATCATGTCGCCGTTGTTCACGGTCGCGACAGTGATCGTTGTCTGTGCCAGTGCGGCGCCCGCAAGGGTGCACGCAACCGACGCGCCCAGAAGGGCGCGGAAAGTCAGTGTCATCGGTATCCTCCCTGGATGGCGAGTTGAGCAAATCATCGCCTAGTGAGCAATTACTCACATCTGCCCCGGAGTCGTCAAGCCCCATCTTCTGCCGCACATGCGAAAGAAGCCGCGCCTCAGCTCTGCTGCAAAAGCGAGATTGCCGTCGGCTCATCGGTGACAAGCCCGTTGACGATGCGCCCCAGAAGGGCGGCGCGGATCGCCGCCACCTTGGCCGCCCCCGCCGCCACCGCAATCACCGGCTGGGCCTGTCCGGGCTCGACCCGCACCCCGCCGACCAGGGCGTTTCGCGGCGTGTCGATGTACTGGCCTGCGGCATCGTAGACCCAGCTGGCGATCTCGCCGACCGCGCCCTGGCCCTGCAGGTCGCGCAGCACGGCCTGGGAGACGAAGCCGTCCAGCGCCAGCGGCGCCTCGGGGCCCATCTGGCCCACGCCGATGAAGGTCACGTCGGCCTGCCGGGCCAGGTCGAACACCGTGCGCACCGGGCGCAGGTGCATGAAGAACTCGCGCTCTTCGGGCGTGTCCGAGATCACGGGGACCGGCATCGGATAATATGTGGCGTTCAGTTTCTCGGCGATCCGGCTGATCACGTCGTACAGCGTGGCCGACCCGTCGGGCGCGATGTTGCCCAGAAGCGACACGATGCGGTGCTGCACCGGATCCGGGAAGGTGAACTGTTCGGCCATGGCGCGCAGCGCCCGGCCAGTGCCGAAGGCGATCACCTGCGGCTTCGACATCCGCAACACGCGCTCCAGCTCGGACGCGGCGGCCGGGGCGACGGCGCGGGCCGGATCGACCCCCGGTCCCAGGCCGGGCGCGACCCGGCAGCGGGTCAGCCGGTAGCGGTCGGTCAGGGCCGCCTCCAGGTCAAGACAGGCGCCGATCCGGTGGTTGAGCCGCACCTGGATCAGCCCTTCGGCCATCGCGCGGCTGACCAGGCGCTGCGCGCGCTGGCGGCTGACGCCCAGCTCGGCGGCGATCTGGTCCTGCGTCATGCCGCCGACATAGTAAAGCCAGCCGGCGCGCGCGGCCTCGTCATGCAGCGAGGGTTCGGGGTCTTGACGGCTCATCAGGGTCTCCGCAGGGAAGGGGCAGTGTGGAAGAACTGCGCGAAGTCGTCAAACTGCCGCTGCGGGCGGGCATCCGGCGGGGCGTCGGCAGCGATGCTTGCCTGCTTGAAATGGCTGCCCCCGACAAAGCGCCAGACCGTCATGCCCGCGGCAAGGGCGGCCCGGACGCCGGTCAGGCTGTCCTCGATCACCAGGGTCCGGCCTGGCGCATGGCCCATCCGGTCGGCCGCCAGCAGGAACAGGTCCGGCGCCGGCTTTCCGCGGGCAACCTGGCTGGCGGTGAAGACCCTGTCGCCGATCCGGTCCGCCAGCCCGGTCAGCCCAAGCGACATCTCGACCCGGCGCGGTGACGAGGATGTGGCGACGCAGAACGGCACGCCCAGGTGATCCAGAACCTCAAGAATGCCCGGCATAATCTTGAGATCGCTGCGAAAGGCCTCAAGCAGGCGGTCGCGGTAGCGATCCTCGAAATCCGCCGGAAGGTCCAGCCGGAACTCTTGCCGGATCTGCGCCATCACGGTCGGATAGCTGCGGCCCAGAAAGTTCAGCGCGACATAGTCAAGATCGATCGCGACCCCAAGCCGCGCCAGCTCTTCGATCAGCATCCGCGCCGAGATGATCTCGCTGTCGATCAGCACCCCGTCGCAGTCGAAGATCACCAGATCGAACACGGGGGATGCGGGCCTGTCCTGCGGCGGCTCAGGTCAGCAGCGTCCAGAGGGCCGCCGCCGCGACCATCACCAGCACCGCCCCGATCCCGACGAAATACCCCTTGTTCGCCTCGACAAAGCCGGCGCGGGGCAGGGTGACCTGCAGCGGCGGCGGTGTCTGGATGGCTGCGGCAGGCTCGGCTGCGGGCGCGATCCCCTGTTCCCCCTGTTCGATCCACTCCAGCCAGTCGCTTGCATCCTGGATGCGGTCGCGGGGCATGACGCGGGTCGCCTTGTCGATCGATTCCAGAAATCCGACCGGATAACCCGGGAAGCGACCGGCAAGCGGCTGGTAGGGGTCGGCCAATCCTTCCGCCACCATTGCCAGACGGCGCTGGCTTTCCGGCGGCACCTTGCCGGTGATGACATGGTAGAAGGTGGCCCCCAGGGCATAGAGGTCACTGGACGGGCTTTGCTCGGCCCCGGTCAGGTAGAATTCCTGCGGGGAATAGCCGTCCTTGACCACCCGCCGCCCGGTCAGCACCCGCGTCGCGCGCACCACCTGTTCGCTGGCCGCGCCGAAGTCGATCAGCACCGGGTTCTTGGACGGGTCGATCAGGATGTTGTCGGGCGAGATGTCGCGGTGCAGAATTCCTGCCTCGTGGATGAATTCCACCGCACTGAGCATCTTCTTCAGTAGCGTGACGATTTCCTCGGGCGTGAAGGCCTGGTCGGTCGAATCGAGGATGTCGTGCAGGTCCTTGCCGTTGATGAAGTCGATCGCCATGTACGCGGTGTCATTGTCCTCGAACACCTGATGCACGCCGACGATGTTCGGATGCACCAGCCGTGCCAGGCTGCGGGCCTCGTCGATGAAACTTTGCACGAAGCTTTGAAATTCGCCGGTGTGCTTGCGCGACCGGGCACGGACAATGCTGGTGGACCGCCGGCACAGCGTGTTCGGAAAGCACTCCTTGATGACGACGGTGCGGTCCAGCGAATCCTTGGCAAGATAGGTGATCCCGAACCCGCCGGAGTTCAGGAAGCCCAGGATCGTGTACTGCCCGCCCAGAAGCTGGGTGCCGGGCTTCAGGTCGTCGGCGAAGACGTCCGGATCCACCTGATAGGGTTCCGCGTCCAGCCGCGGGTCGATCTGCGTGGGGCCTTGCATTGTTCCGCTTCCAGTTTCGTCCCTGTTCCGAAGCGGCAGCTTGCCCGATCCGGAACGCACTCATGACCCGCCGATGGTGAAGCCCGCTGGCGATCCGTGCAACCGAAGATGTCATTTCAGCGTCCGGCAGGGCAGCCTTGGCCGGGGCGAAAATCCGGGTGGGCCGGTCGAGGGGCAGGCGCCGACCCGCCCAAGCGCCGCGATTTCAGGCAGAGGCAGGCGCAGGAACGATGGATATCTGCGGCAAGATATTGAAATTGCTATATTTCAGCCAGAAGCTGGCGCTGGTGGTCTGCAGCGCGCCTTTGGGGCCGTGGCACCGGGACTGTGACAAAAAGATCAGCATTTGCAGAGGGATGTCGACAATCGGCCCGGCGGATTGCCGGGCACGTATCTCTTTGCGCGCGGCTCTGCCGCAGGCAGCGCAACCGGAACGTGAACCATGGAGCCACGGTCCACGGGCGGAAGACTGATTCGCGGTCAGCCTGGTGTCCAGGCTTCGGCGGCTGCACCGGGGCGCAGGATCTGGAAACTGGCGGCGGGCAGGGTCTGCCAGTCGCCCGCCTGGCCGTCCGGCCAGATTACCCGCAATTCGGCGCTGTCGCTGGTGCCAAGCCCGAAGTGCCGCCAGCCGACCGACCCCGAAACATGCCCCCCGCCCGAGGCGATCTCGTGGCGTTCCACCGTCTCGCCGCGCCGGATCTCGATCACCGCGCCGATCGCGTCACGGTTGGCCCCGTCCTGCTGCAGGCGGACCTGCAGCCAGGTGCCGCCGGGCGCGCCGCTCTGACGCCAGACTTCGGCCGGAGTCCAGCGGTTCACCACCACGATGTCCAGCAGCCCGTCCAGGTTCAGGTCGACCACCTGCGCCCCGCGACCGATCCCCATGCTGGCCACCCCCGCCCTGTCGCCCGCTTCGACAAAGGTGCCATCTTCGGTCTGCAGCAGCAGGTTGTTCGGGTCCAGCGCGGCAAAGTCCGGCATCTTGGCCACGTTGCCCTTGGCGATGAACAGGTCCAGCCGTCCGTCGTTGTTCACGTCGGCAAACTGCGGGTGCCAGCCGGTTGAAGGGTTGGTGTCCCCCCCGGTGTAGGGCCGGTGCGCGGTGATGCCGGTCTTGAAGGCAAGGTCGGCAAAGTCGGGCTTGCCGCCTGCCGGATCCTTCAGGATCTGGAACTTGTTGTCGGCCATCGAGGTCAGGAAATAGTCCTGATAGCCGTCCCGCGTGATGTCGGCAGCGGCGATCCCCATGCCCCAGATGCGCAGGCGTTTCCAGCCATCATCCTTGTCGGTGTAAAGCCGGGGGGCTGCGCCGGGGTCCAGATGCCACATCTGTTCCTGCCCGCCCTTGTAATATTCGCGGTCGTTCGACACCCGCAGGCTTGGGGTGCCGGAGTTGTTCCAGTCGGTGAAGAGCATCGACAAAGCGCAGAAGGACGGGGTCAGCGGCAGCGGCGCGGCAAAGCGGTCGCCCTCCGGGCGGTGCAGCCAGTTGTCGGTGCAGGACCCCCAGGGGAAGGCCTCTTCGGTGCGGTCCACATAGTTGCCGACCGCAAGCGTCGGCCAGGCTGCGCCCCTCTCCCAGATCGCGGCAAAGGCGGTGGACCAGCCATCGCCACCGTCGAAGCCCCAGGCTTCGTTCGCCTCCTCGAACCGGCACGCGCCCAGTCCCCGCAGCACCTTGTTCTCGCCCACGCGCAGCACCACAAGGTCCATCACCCCGTCGCTGTCGATGTCCAGCGGGTAGGCCCCGGCCACCGCGTCAAGGCTGATCGCGTCGGTCTTCAGGAACGCCAGCGCCCCGCCGACCGGGCTTTGGTTCAGAAACAGCGCCGAGGGCGCGGCACCGCCCGACAGGAACACTTCCGGTTTGCCGTCGCCCGAGCAATCAAAGGTCGCGACACCGCCGCCGACCATATAGTCCCAGTCACCCTCGAAGCTGGTGGCAAGGCCGGCAGTCGCGGTCTCGTCGGTAAAGGCGGGCACCACGGGTTCGGCAAGGGCCGGGGTCGCGGCAAGCGCGGTCAGAAACATAAAGCGCATCGGATCAGACCCTCGTCTTCAGGTTGGCGGCGAAGGCACCGACGCAGCGGCCCTGGGTCAGGCCTTCTTCCACACCAAAGCGGTAATGGATGCCGCCATACAGGCGCGAAATCCCCGCTTCTTCCGCCGCCTGGGCAAAGCTGGTGAAGCTGCGGACCGGAAGGCCTTCGGGCTCGCCCGTCGCATCGTCAAAGGCGAAGGTCTCGCCAAAGAAGCCGGTCAGCACTTCTGCTGCAGCCGCCGATTGCGTGCTATGGCCCGACGGATACTCCGGGAAAGGCGGAGTGTTCAAAAGCGGCTCCCATTTCGGGTCGATCACCCGCTTGATATAGGTGATCGGGCGCAGAAGGTTGAACTCGAACTTCGCCGCCCAGCAGGCGATGAAGCCGTCCGCCATGGCAATGCCGACCTTGGCCAGCACCTCGGTGATCCTGTCCGCAGGCAGGGCGTCGCGGTCGGCGATCTGCAGCGCGATGGAAATCCAGTGGCCGGGCGGGGTGGGCGACAGCATCGGGTCATCCGACCAGAACCGCGCGATCAGGCGTTGTTCATCAGTCAGGTTCTTCACCGTGTCATGCACCTCAAGGCCCGCCGCATAGAAGGCCGAAGTGGGATCTTCGCTGTAAGCGGGCGGGGCGGGGATCGAGCAGCTGGTCCCCGTCGGCATCGCAAAGGGCCGTACCTCGCCCCAGCCGGGCAGAAGCGGGGCCTGCTGCTGGCGAACAAGGCTTGTCGGCACCCAGTCCTGCGGATTGGTGCCAGGGGTGTATTCGCGCGGAAAACCCATGTTGTCGATCACCGCCCCGCGGTCGGTCGCAGCCCAGGCCAGGATATGGGCCGCCACAGCCTGCCCATGCGCCACGCTGCGGTCGACCACATCCTGCGCGATCCCGTCTGACGCGGCCATGCCCAGCCGCTTTTCAATCGCGACCAGCGCCCGCTGGCCGGTCGGGCCGGTGTTGGCGAACAGACCCTGCGTGGTCGCGTTGATCACTGCATGCAGCACGCAGGCCTCGTCATGGGCGCCTTCGGTGCGGGCGGGCACCGGGGTCAGCCCGTTCAGCTGCCCGGCCAGCGACATCAGGCCCTTGTTGCCAGTTGCCAGCGCCTCATGCGCGGCGACGCCGATATAGCCGAAGGCGCGGCTGGCAACCGGCGGGGTGTAGGTCGCGGTATGGCGCACCAGTTCCAGGATCAGCTTGTACCAGGTGGTGACAGTGTCCCGTTCCACAACCGCACGGTCAGCGGCCCAGGCCGGGCGGGCAAAGGCCAACATCGGCAGCGCCAGAATCTGGCGACGGTCAAGCTTCATTGGGCTCCCTCCCCGGAACGATTTTCACAACTTATGGCGCGCGGTCCTGGCACCGGCAAGCGGCATTCTCACCTGCGCCCGGTGATCCAATTCCCCAGTCCCGCAAGCCGCGACGGACCGGCACCGGGCCGTGCCTCGCGTCGGTCGGCGGCGTTCAGAAGGCCGTACATGCCCGTCACCCCCAGCCAGCGCAGGGGTTCCGGCTCCCATGGACGCACGCGGCGGTTGACCCAGGGCAGGTGCACAAGTTCGGTGTCGCGCCCAAGGGCCAGGTCGGCCAGCGTGCGCCCGGCCAGGTTCGAGGTCGAGACCCCCCCCCCCCCATAGCCCCCCCGCCCGCCCGCGCCCCGGGGCGGGGGCAGGCCCCGCGGAGGGCCCCGGGCGGGCGG
>JANNXX010000081.1:0-160889 GCA_031409795.1 Rhodobacterales bacterium | reverse complement strand
CAGGAAGGTCGACTTGCCGCAGCCCGACGGGCCGATGAAAGCGGTGACCGCCTTGTCCAGAATCTCGACCGAGACATCCTTCAGCGCGTGGTTCGTGCCGTAATGCACCTGAACACCAGAGGCCGATATCTTCGATGCGGCAGTGGCGGTATCCAGTTCCGTGCGTGTCATGTCGTTCATCGGTGTCATGTCCCTACCAGCGGCGTTCGAAGCGGCGGCGCAGAAGGATCGCCGCGACGTTCATGATGACCAGGAACACCAAAAGCACGATGATCGCGCCATTCGAGCGTTCGATGAAGGCCGGGTCGGCGCGGCTGGCCCAGGAATAGACCTGCACCGGCAGCGCGGTGGCCGGGTCAAGGATGCCCTCGGGCGGGGCGGAGGGGTAGTTGTCGACGAAGGCCACCATCCCGATCAGCAGAAGCGGCGCCGTTTCGCCAAGCGCCGAGGCCAGGCCGAGGATCGTGCCGGTCAGGATGCCGGGCATCGCCAGCGGCAGGACGTGGTGGAACACGGTCTGCATCTTCGACGCGCCGATCCCCAGGGCGGCATCGCGGATCGACGGCGGCACCGCGCGGATCGAGGCGCGGGTGGCGATGATGATCGTCGGCAGGGTCATCAGGCTGATCACCAGCGCGCCGACCAGCGAGGAGGACTGCGGCATGCCCGCGAAGTTGATGAAGATCGCAAGGCCAAGGATACCGAAGACAATGGACGGCACGGCGGCAAGGTTGGAGATGTTGACCTCGATCGCGTCGGTCCAGCGGTTCTTCGGCGCGAATTCCTCAAGGTAGATCGAGGCGGCGACCCCGACCGGCACGCACATCACCAGGACCAGAAGCATCATGTAGGCCGACCCGATCAGGGCCACGCCCAGGCCCGCCGCCTCAGGCCGCTGGTCAGAGGCGTCGGCATTGGTGAAGAACCCCCAGTTGAAGCCCGAGGTCAGGACCCCGGCGGCCTGCAGCTGTTCGGCCAGGCGCAGCTGGTCAGGCGAGACGAGGTTGTCACGCTCGGCGGTCTGCAGCGTCACCCGGCCCTTGAGAAAGCCGTCGATCCGGCCGGCTGCAAGCACCGAAGCGTCGATCGTGGTGCCGACCAGCGCGGGGTCGGCCAGCACCCGGGCGCGCAACTGGCCCGGGGCATCCTTGGAGATCAGCGCGGCGATGTCCTTTTCGGAAACGCCGTCCTGCGCGATCCCGCGCCTTTCCAGTTCAGCCGCGAAGGCGCGGGCCAGGACCTTCTGGTAGCCGACGGTGGAGACCTTGGTCATCTCGTCGCGGATGCGGTTGCCCTTTGGGTCCAGCACCTCGGCCGAAAGCTCCATCGGGAAGGCGAGCTTGGCCTGCTGGAAGGCCGAGGCCCCGTCGCGCACGATGGTGAACAGCATGATGGCAAGCGTGATCAGCGAGACCGCGATGGCGATCACGCCATAGGTCTTGAAGCGGGCCTCGGCGGCATTGCGGCGCTTCATCTCGGCGCTGGGCGACAGGATCGACTGCTTGGCCGGGACGCCCTTCGGGCGGGCGGCGGGGCTTTGGGTCAGGGCGGTCATTCGTACTGCTCCCGGTACTTGCGCACGATCCAGAGCGCGAAGATGTTGAGCGCAAGGGTGATGACGAAGAGCGTCATCCCCAGCGCAAAGGCGACCAGCGTCTCGGGCGATGCGAAGTCGGTGTCGCCGGTCAGCTGTCCGACGATCTTGACGGTCATCGTGGTCATCGCCTCGAACGGGTTGAGGCTAAGTTTGGCGGCCGCCCCGGCGCCGAGGACCACGATCATCGTCTCGCCGATGGCGCGGCTGGCGGCCATCAGGATCGCCCCGACGATGCCGGGAAGGGCTGCGGGCAGGATCACCTGGCGGACGGTCTCGGACTTGGTGGCGCCGAGGCCATAGCTGCCGTCGCGCAGCGATTGCGGCACGGCGTTGATGATGTCGTCCGACAGCGACGAGATGAACGGGATGTTCAGGATGCCGATGACGATGCCGGCGGTCATCACCGAGGCGCCGGAGTTGCCCAGCCCGAGGGGGGCGGCGAACCAGTCGCGCAGGATGGGGCCGACGGTGACCAGAGCGAAGATGCCGAACACCACGGTCGGGATGCCGGCGATCACCTCGATCAGCGGCTTGACCCAGTTGCGCACCGGCCGGGAGGCGTATTCGGCAAGGTAGATCGCGGTGAACAGCCCGATCGGAACCGAGACCAGCATCGAGACCAGCGTGATGTAGAGCGTGCCCCACAGCAGCGGCAGGAACCCAAGTTCGGACCCGCCGCGAAAGTTCGGCGACCAGGTGAGCCCGAAGAAGAAGTCGCGCGCCGGGTAGAGGGCGAAGAAGTCGAAGGTCTCGGAGACCATGGACCACACGATGCCGACCGTGGTCAGGATGGCGATCGACGAGGACAGCATCAGCAGCGCGAGGACAACCTGCTCGACGCGGTTGCGGGCGCGGAAATCAGCGCGGGCGCGGGTGACACCCCACAGCAGCCCAAGGGCGGCCAGCAGGACCACCACGGTCGTCAGGCCGGCGGCGCCCCAACGCGCCATGCCGCGGTAATCCTGGGCCGAGGCGAGAACCTCGCGTGACACGTCCGAGCCGAGGGCTACGCCGACGCGGGCCAGTTCTTCGCGGACATTGCTGGTTTCGGTGGTCAGGCCGGCGGCTTCCGCTTCGGTCATCGTGCCTTGGGCGACGGCGGCATCAAGCCCGCCCGCGACGCGGCGGACATCGGCCATGGTCAGCGCCCGTGCGGTGTCATCCGCGACCAGCGCGGCCGGCAGGTCGCCGGCGATCTGGCGCTCGATCACCATGGGCTGGATCACCAGCCAGAGCGCCAGCGCCACCAGCGCCGGGACCAGCACCGACAGGGCGCCATACCAGCCGTAGTAGAGCGGGAGAGAGTGCAGAAGCCGCGGGTTTCCGCCGGTCGAGGCAAGCGCGCGCTGCCGGGACAGCACATAGGCCGCAAGTGCCAGCACCGCGACCACGGCGAGAATCATCAGAACCGACATCATGCAACCCCGCAGCAGGGTAGGACCTTGGCTGTCGCCAGCCGGGAAGGGCGGGGCCGGTGAGGGCCCCGCCCGGTTGTTGCGCTGTTATTCCAGCGGGCCCATCGGAGTGCCGGCGGCCACCGCAGCCTGGGTCGCGGCCAGCTCGGGGTCAGACACGAGGCCGTAAGCGGCCAGCGGGCCGTCCGGGCCAGCCATGTCGTCGCTGACGAAGAACTCGATGTATTCCTGCAGGCCGGGGATCACGCCGATATGCGCCTTCTTGACGTAGAAGAAGAGCGGACGCGACACCGGGTATTCGCCGCTTGCGATGCTTTCGGTCGAGGGAACGATCCCCGACATGGTAGCGACCTTCAGCTTGTCGGTGTTGTTCTGGTAGAAGGACAGACCGAACACCCCGACCGCCTGCTTGTCGGCGTCGAGGCGGGAAAGCGTTTCAGTGTAGTCGCCGTCAATGTCGATAGACTTGCCGTCGGTACGCAGCTTCAGGCAGGCTTTCTTGGCGTTGCCGTCCTTTTCCTTGTCGTCCGCACCTTCCGCGGTCGCAAGAAACAGATCATAGGCGCCGGTATCCTTGCAGCCTGCTTCGATCACCTTGGTGTCGAAGACTTCGCGGGTACCGTGCTTGGTACCGGGAACGAACATAAGGATGTCTTGCGCCGGAAGCGCTGTGTTAACTTCGGCCCAGTTGGTATTGGCGTTGTCGATGATCGCGCCGTCCTTTACGACCTTGGCCGCCACCGCATTGTAGACGTCCGCTTGAGTCAGGGCGAAATCCGGGCCGGAAACGGCCGACGCAAAAACGATTCCGTCATAGCCGAAGCGAACCTCGATCAACTCTGTCACGCCGTTGGCGTTGCAAAGTTCGATGTCGGACTTTGTGATCCGGGCGGAAGAGTTGGCAATGTCGACGGTGGTTTCGCCCACGCCTTCGCACAGCTTCTTGCGGCCGGCACCCGAGCCGCCACCTTCCACGACCGGGGTCGGGAAGTCGAAGTTCTCGCCGAAGGCTTCGGCAACGATGGTCGCATAGGGCAGCACGGTCGACGAGCCGGTGACCTGGACCTGGTCACGTGCCAGCGCGGGCAGGACGGAAGCGGCGGCGAAGGCCAGCGCCGAAGCGGTGATGTAGAAGGATTTCATGGGAGCACTCCTGATATCGTTTGGCCGTCTGGGCCTGAAGCGGCTCTAGTCGCGTCGCGTGACGCTTATTTATCATCTTTGTAAAAGCTGGATGACACTCAGCCCGTGCGGGCGGGCTAGCGAGCCCCGGGCGCCAGCATCATCCGGGCGATGTTTTCGGCGATCATCATCGTCGGCGCGTTGGTGTTGCCGGCAATGATCGACGGCATGATCGCGGCGTCCGCGACGCGCAGGCCGGTCACGCCGCGGACCCGGCCTTCGGGGTCGACCACGGCGCCGGGATCGCTGCCCATGCGGCAGGTGCCGACGGGGTGGTAGATCGTCTCGGCCCGGGCGCGGATGTCGGCGATCAGATCGGCATCGGACCGGACCCCGGCGCCGGGCAGGGTTTCGCGCGCGATGAAGCGGGCAAGGGCGGGCGCTTCGGTAAGCCGTCGCGCCAGCTTCAGCCCGGCAAGCAGCACGCGCAGATCGTCAGGGTCCGACAGGTAGTTCGCCCGGATGCGGGGTGGCGCCAGCGGATCGGCGCTGTCGAGGCTGATCGCGCCCCGGCTTTTCGGCAAAAGCGCGCAGACATGCAGCGTCAACCCGTAACCCCAGGAGGTGCGCCGCCCGTGGTCGTGCAGAAAGGCCGGGATGAAATGGAATTGCAGGTCGGGCCGGTCACAGGAAGGGTCCGAACGCGCGAAGCCGCCCGCCTCGGCGATGTTCGAGGTCAGTTCGCCCCGGCGGCCCCCGGCATAGGCCCAGGCCGCCTTCAGGGCGCGCGGCAGGAAGGACGGAGCGATCCCGATCGCCTCGCGCCCTTTCAGCGCAGCCTGGACGCTGATGTCGAGGTGATCGGCAAGGTTGGCGCCCACTTCGGCGGAGTCGTGCAGCACCGGGATGCCGTGGTGGGCAAGCTGGGCTGCCGGACCGATGCCAGACAGCAGCAGAAGTTGCGGCGAGTTGATCGCCCCGCCGCACAGGATGACCTCGCCGCCCGGCGCCAGCGTCAGGTCGCGGCCGCGCAGTCGGACCCCGGTGGCGCGGCGGCCGTCGAAAAGGACCTTTTCAACCTGCGCGCCGGTCAGCACGGTGAGGTTGGGGCGCTGACGGACCGGCGCAAGGAAGGCGCGCGCGCTGCTGAACCGCTGGCCGTCCTTCTGGGTGACCTGGTGCAGCCCGATGCCGTCCTGTGCGGCGCCGTTGAAGTCGGGGTTCAGCGGATGCTGGCATTCGCCACCCGCCGCCACGAAGGCCCGGCTCAGCGGATTGACCGCGCGCAGGTCGCTGACGGTCAGCGGGCCATCGGTGCCGTGATGCGCGTCCGACAGCGCGGTGTTGCCCTCCAGCGACAGGAAAAGGTCGCGCACGCGGGGCCAGTCCCAGTTCGGGCCGGCCGCCGCCGCCCAGCCGGCATAGTCGGCCGGGTGGCCGCGCATGTAGATCATCGCGTTGATCGAGCTTGATCCTCCCAGCACCCGCCCGCGCGGCCAGTAGAGCCGCCGGTCGGCAAGCCCTGGCTCGGGGTCGGTCTCATAGGACCAGTTCAGCCGCCGCGACCGGGCTAGCAGGGCTAGGCCAAGCGGGATGTGGATCATCGGGTTGCGGTCGGGCGGGCCGGCCTCGATCAGGCAGACCCGCCGTCCGGGATCCGCCGACAGCCGGTTGGCCAGCACGCATCCGGCCGAGCCCGCGCCGACGATGATGATGTCCTGCATCGCCCGTCAGCCCAGCACGCGCTTGACCACGGCCAGAAGCCGCATCACGCGCGGCCCATAGGGCGGGAAGAGCAGCGGCAGGGGCAGGAAGCGGTTGCGCAGGATGGCGCGGTCATGGCTGAAGGCGGCAAAGCCGTGCCGGCCGTGCCCCGCACCGATACCCGAGGTGTTGACCCCGCCGAAGGGCAGGCCGGGATGGGTGAACTGCGTCATCGTCAGGTTGACCCCGACCCCGCCCGAAGTGGTGCCGTCCAGGATCCGCGCGATCCGGGTCCGGTCGCGGTCGAAGACGTAAAGCGCCAGCGGCTTGTCGCGGGCGTTGATCCGGTCGATCACCTGCCCGAGGTCATCATAGGCAATGACCGGAAGGATCGGGCCGAAGATCTCGTCCTGGTCGAGGCGCATTTCGGGGGTCAGCGCCTCGATCAGGAGCGGGCCGCGCGCGCGCCCCTCGGCGCCGTGGTCAAGGATCGGCTGCGCACCCTTGGCCAGGGCATCCGCGACCAGATCGGCAAGGCGACGGGCATGGCCGTCGCTGACGATCCGGCCCAGATTCGGGCTGGCCGGGCCGGTCCCGTAGGCGCGGACGATCCGGTCGCGCAGTTTCGCAAGGAAGCGGTCCTTGACCGAGGCGTGAACGAAAAGGTGGTCGGGCGCGATGCAGACCTGGCCCGCGTTCAGGAATTTTCCCAGGGTTATCCAGTTGGCCGCGCGGTCAAGATCGGCGTCCGGGCCGACGATGACCGGCGACTTGCCACCCAGTTCCAGCGTGACCGAAGTGAGGTGCTGCGCGGCGGCGGCCATCACGATCTTGCCCACCGCCGGGCTGCCGGTGAAGAAGATGTGATCGAAGGGCAGGGCCAGCAGCCGTTCGGCCACCGCCTTGTCGCCTTCGCAGACGGTGACGAGGTCGGGAGGGAAGGTTGCGGCCACCAGCCGGGCGAGGAGGGCGGAGGTCGCCGGGGTCATCTCGGACGGCTTCAGGATCGCGGAATTGCCGGCGGCAAGGCAAGAGACCAGCGGCCCGAGCGCAAGCGCGAAAGGCAGGTTCCAGGGGGCGATGATCAGACAGACCCCGCGCGCCTGCGGCACGATCCGCGCCGAGGAGCCGAAGCTGGCCAACGTCGGTGCGACCCGGCGCGGCGCCATCCAGCGGCGCAGGTGCCGGCGGGCCTGGCGGATCTCTTCCAGGACGGTGAGATAGTCGATCAGGATGGTCTCGGCCTCGGGGCGGCCAAGGTCGAGGCGCAGCGCCGCGACAAGATCACCTTCATGCGCGCGGACCGCCTTGGCCAGCAGGGCAAGTGCCGCGCGGCGTTCGCGCAGGCCAAAGCTGGTGCGCCGCGCGGCGCTGCCGGCTTTCTGCGCCGCGAAGGCGGCAAGGATCGGATCGGCCGGGGCTGCGGCGGCTGTCGCGGGGCCGGCCGCAAGGCCGGGGATTGCCGGGGAAGCAGACGCGGGATGCGGTCTGGACATCGGGGCCCTTTCGTTTCGGGTCCAGTCTAGCGAATTGCCGCCGCCTGCCCAGCCCGACGCAACGTCACGCGCAAACCCGGCGTTCGGGGAGTGACACCTGCCTGTGATGGAACGGTCGTAAATAGGCGGCATCCGTGCAATCACCTGAGAAACCAGCATGACCGACACCTCGCTGATCGCTGCAGACCATCCGACTGCGGATTATTCCGGCCCGCAGAGCCCGGCGGTGGCGCGCTTTACCTATTCGCATCCGGGCCAGAGCCGGTTCCGGCGCGGGCTGATCCGCACGGTCGAGCGGCTGAGCGGCCGCGAATCGCTGCAGCGCCTGTATCAGGACTGGGCGCTGCGCGGGCGTCGCGACGGCGAGACGGTGTTCGACGCGGCGTTGCGGCTGCTGGAGGTGCGGCTTGACCTGGCCGGGGCGACCGACCTGGGGCAGATCCCTGCGGACGGCGGGCTGTTGATCGTGGCGAACCATCCCTTCGGCATCCTGGACGGGCTTGCGGTGGGCCAGCTTGCCATGCGGCTGCGCGGCAATGGCCATATCCTGACCAACAGCCTGCTGTGCCAGGTGCCCGAGATCGCCCCGCATCTTCTGCCGGTCGATTTCTCGGGCACGCCCGAGGCGCGGCGGCTGACCAGCGCCACACGGCGCCGCGCGACCGAGCTTCTGGGCGCGGGCAAGGTCGTGGTGATGTTCCCGGCTGGCGGGATCGCGACGGCAAACTCACCGGTCGTAGGCCGGGCCTGCGACGCCGAGTGGCATCCCTTTACCGGCCGGCTGGCGACGATCCCCGGCGTGACCACCCTGCCGGTGCATTTCCTGGGCCAGAACTCACGCCTGTTTCAGATCGCCAGCCATGTGTCCTACCCGCTGCGCGTGGCGCTGGTGTTTCACGAGACCCGCCGCCGCATGGGCCGGTCCCTGACAGTGACGCTGGGTGCGCCGCTATCCGCGGCCGAGCTTGACCGGCTGCCCAAGGCCCAGGTTGCGGGCTTTCTGCGTCGCCGCACGATGGAGCTGTCTGCCCGGCCGCACCGCGACCCGGACGAGGTCTATCACTGGCCCAGGCATGTGAAATGGTAGGCGAAGGCGGGGTCAGACCGCGCCGCTGGTTCCGCTGAGGCTGGCGACCGGCTGGACCAGGGGCGCAGCGGGGGCCGGGCAGCCGAGTTCCAGGCCATCGGCCCAGATCACCTCATCCTCGGCGAAGCGCAGGGTGTAAAGCCGCACGGACGGCAGCCGTTCGCAAAGGATGAACTCGCCATCGGCCAGCCGCGCGGCGGCGATCACGGCGACATCGGCGCCATAGAGCGCGCGCGCCCGCCAGTCACGGACAATCACGCCCTGGGCCGGACCGACAAGCAGATCGGATTCGGGCCGGTCGTGGCCAAGGGTCGAAGCCCGGATGCGCACGACATCAAGGTTCCGGCGCGGCACGACCGACACCGCGACCAGCCGTCGGGCGCCCGCACGGGTGACGATCCTGTCGCCGGGTTCCAGAAACTCGACCGGCAGAAGCCCGTCCAGCGTCCGGATCCGGGTTCCGGCGGCCATGCCGCCCAGCAACTGCGCGCCGTTCTGATCTTTGGAGGCGAAACGCCCCTTGGGCATGTCCATCGCACGACCCTGCACAACCCCGTCCTGCCTTTGGTGTCGCACCGGTTTGTGACCATGCTTCGGACGGCAGGCGGTGATTTCGGGGCAGTTGTGACCGCATCGCGCTAAGGTTGTGGCGACAAGATGGCGGGGCGATTGCCCCTCGCACGGGGGGGCCGGCTTTGCTAGAAGGCGTCAGGCCAGGTCCCGGGCGGGTGTGGCGAAACTGGCAGACGCACCGGATTTAGGTTCCGGCGCCGCAAGGCATGGGGGTTCAAGTCCCTTCACCCGCACCACATCGACCGGGTCCGCCATGGCCGGGATCACCGCGCCCGGCGCAAGGGCGTTTCGCGCACCTGACCGGGCGCATCCTCTGGGGCATGGCTGGCGCCGGGCAGCGAGCCGTTGCTGGCAAGCTCTTGCGCGGCAAGAAGAACCTCAACCCGGTTGCGGACATTGAGCTTCTGGATCAGGACGGTCATGTGATGCTTGACCGTCTTGTCGCTGATCGCGAGTTCGGCGGCGATCTGCTTGTTGGTGTTGCCGCGCAACAGCAGCCGCAGCACGTCTTCTTCGCGCTTGCTGAAGGTGACACGCGGCACGGATTGCCGGGTGTTTTCCTTTCGCAGCGCAGCGACGACGCGGCTGGCGAAGCTTGGGGTGATGTATGTCTCGCCGGCGCTGACCCGTTCGATCGCATCGCGCAGTTCATCCAGCGTGCTGCCCTTCAGCACGAAGCCAAGCGCCCCGGCCTCCAGCGTGGCGATGGCGGTGTCGATGCTGTCCGAGGCGGTGAAGGCAAGGATCTTGGTCGCGGGGTTGCGCGAGGTGACCTTGGCGATCGCCTCAAGGGTGTTTCCGGGCATGCCCAGATCGACCACCATCACGCCCGGCCGCATGTTCTGCGCGATGTCGACGATGTCGTCGGCGGTCTTTCCGACCGCAATGACGTTCATGTCTGTCCCATTCGAGAACAGCCTGCACAGGCCGGCGAGCAATATCGGATGATCGTCAACAAACGCAATTGTCGTCATCAGCATGATTTACAACACCCTGCCCTAAGGTCATTAAACTGTAAAAGCTTGAAATCCGCAAAGAAAATCGCCATGCCGCTGAAATCCGGCGCGCCTGTGCAGACAGTCTACACGATTTTTCCCGGTTTGTTGCCAACATAGTGATGTTTGCTTGTGTCCTTGCGCGCAATTGTGTCCGTCCCGGCTGTCCAACCCGGTTGCAGTGGCATCAGGTGGACGGATAGCGCGGTGCGGTGGGGTCGCGGGTGGGGTCTGGAGCAGGGTCGGGGTCGCGCGTTTGGCCCGTGGCTGCCGGGCCGCCCGGCGCGATTTCCGGCAGCGGCAGTCTTACCAACAGGGCAGATCGGTCGCCGCTTGCGTCCAGCGTTGCGGTGCCCCCGAACGCTTCAAGCCTGCGGCGCATGCCTTGCAGGCCAAGCCCCTGTCCCACGGCGTCCGGCGCGGCTTCGGTCGGGGCGGCGTGGTGGCTTTCGATCCTGACGGTCAGCGCGCCGCGATCCCCGGTCACCGACACCTGAACCCGCCCGTCGTCGCCGTGGCGTGTCGCGTTCGTCAGGCCTTCCTGGACGACGCGGTAGATGCAGATCCGCCGAGGCAGATCCAGCCAGGGCGGCGATGTGGCCGGCCCAAGGTCAAGGTCCACTGCAGCGCCGGTCAGCGCCCGGTGCCGGCTGACCGCAAGCGCCACCACCTGCCGCAGGTCGAGATCGGCAAGCTCGGGCAGGATCAGCCCGGCGGAGATCCGGCGCAGCTCGACCATGGCCTGCTGCACGAGGGCAATGGGCGTTGACGTGCTTCTGGGCGTCGAGGCCGGCATGTCGGCCCCCATCAGCGATGCAAGCCCAAGCAGCTGCACCGGGCCGTCGTGAATCTCGGCACCGACGAAGTTCAGCAGCTGCTCGTTCGCCTGCGACGCGTCAAGCCGGGCCTGCTCCGCGTCCTGGCGCAGCGCCTTGTTGCTGCCGACCAGGCTTTGTTCGGTCACCAGCCGCGCGCGCAGCTCTTCGCTTTGCCGCGCGCTTAGCGCCAGCATTCCGATCACGGCCAGCATCGCCGTGCCGATGGCAAGCCAGACGGTCTGTTCGAACAGCCTTGCATCCGCGAGTATTGCCCGGGCATCGACGTAAAGCTCGCCAACCGCGATGGGATGGCCAAGCGCCGGATCAAGGATCGGCAGATAGATTTCAAGATAGGGCAGGGGCAGGGGCCCGCCTCCCTCGCCGTCTTCTGCCGTCTCGATATGGGCGACGGACCTGCCGTCGATCGCGTCGGACAGCCCGGCGTTGTCATGGCCCGACGCATCGGTCGGACCGGCGCTGGAGTAGACAAGCCGCCCGTCGGGCAGCCAGATCTGCACCACGAGGTCCGGACGTGTGGCCAGCTGCCGGGTCAGGGCGGCTTCGATTTCCAACAGCCTGGGACTTTCGGCCGCGCTGCTGCTGACATAGGCAGTGGCATAGGGTTCAAGGAATTGATTCACATACACTTCTGCGATTTCGGCATAAGTGTGCAGAAGGGTGGCACGGAACCTGTTGACGATGTAGTGGCCGGTTCCGGCCATCAGCAGGACGGTCAGAAGCGTGAGGGCGACGGGCACGGCTCGCAAGCGGACGCGAAGGAAACCCGCCCGGGGCATCAGTCGGAACCCTTTGGGACAATGTCAGGTGCGGCAAGTCGAATCGGGTTTTCCATCCACTCTCCAACGGCACAAACGCTAACGTCTTGGTTGAAGCAGGCAAGAATGCAGGCGAGTTGAACGGCTTTCGTAAAGCATCGCATGCTTTGAATGCGTTTACAAAGGATTAACTGGAAGCGCCCGAACCGGGCATTCGCGGGTATCAGACTTTGGTCGCAGTCTTGCTCAGACCTTTAGCGCGAGACGTCCCGCCACCTTGGTTGCGACAGGTCGAGCGACCTTCGGCAATTCCGGCCTGGCCACATTTATGCCATCATTGAGGCAGGCCCCGGTCCTGCTGCCAGCTTTGGACCCCGGGGCACGAGTCTGCTGCGCCACGCAAGCCAAATACATGATTTTACAAATAATCCCGCGATTTGCTTCGCCGGGAAACAGGGAGTCCTTGCCATGACCGTCAAATTGAATGTTGCCGACCTTTCGTTCATCCTGCGCCAGATCAAGATTGCCGAAGCCCATGCCAGCGGCACGGCACTGACCGACATCTGGGTGGATGCGGCCGGCAATGTCGTTCCCGCGGGGACGGTCGGGGGACTGCCGGCGCTTTCCGACCCGCATCTGCCGTTCGGGCTGCGCACGGTCGATGGCACCTTGAACAACCTTGTCGAGGGCCGCGAGACCTGGGGCGCCGCCGACCAGCCGATGCCGCGCCTGCTGGACCCGAACTGGCGCGACGACATGGACGGGGACGTGATGCCGTTTGGTCCGCCCGGTGCGCCGGTCGTGACCAATACCAACTATGGCGTGATCGGCAGCCCCACCGGGTCCCCGGTCAACGGCGGCCATACCGGCAACGTTGCGGACGCCGATCCGCGAACGATCTCGAACCTGGTGGTGGACCAGTCGATCACCAACCCGGCGGCGGTCGAGGCGTGGTTTGCCAATGACGCGGCACTTGCGGCCTTCCACCTGCGCTATGGCGAAGATGCCGTTGCGGTCCGCCCGGGCGCAGGGGCGCCGCAGCCGGTCCTTGAGAATGGCGGGTTCGAGGCGGCATCGCTTGCCTCGGACGATGCGGGACCTGTGCAGGAAGACGCAGAGCGCGGAAACTGGACCGCTGGCGCCCCGGACGGCTGGACACTGACCGGCGGGAACGGCGGCCTGTTCGCGCCGACGGCAGCGGTCATCGACCAGGCCGGAATCGCCGGCCAGAACGTCGCCTGGATCACCGGCGGGGCGACCCTGTCGCAGAATGTCGGCGCGGTGGCGGCTGGGGCGAGCTACTCCTTTGCGTTCCGGGTCGGCGACCGCGCGGACATGGAATGGGGCGGCGGGGCGGCGCGGATGTATGCCGTGTCGCCGGACGGGCTTACCACGGTCTTCCTGGCGCAGACCGCGTTGCCTGCGCCGACGGATGGCGCCTGGGCGGATGTCTCGCTGTCGACCACGGCGCTGCCCGAGGCCCTGGCGGGCTATACCCTGCGGGTCGAGATCCAGCAAAGCGGCGGAGGTCAGGTGCTGATCGACGGCGTGACGGTCACCTCGTCCCTGGCCAACATGATCGAGATCGACAATGTCGACATGGCGTCGCTGCCGAACATCGCCCCGGATGACGGGATCTCGGCGCCGTTCAACGCCTGGATGACCTTCTTCGGGCAGTTCTTCGACCACGGTCTTGACCTGATCAGCAAGGGCGGCAACGGCACGGTCTACATTCCCCTGGCGGCTGACGATCCGCTGCGGACCCACGGTCCGGACGGCATTGCCGCGAACGGCGACGAAGTGTCCGCCAGCCGGGCGTTCATGGTGCTGACCCGATCGACCCCGACCGCCGGCCCGGGTGCCGACGGGATCCTCGGCACGGCCGACGACACCAACCACGAGGGCAACAATACCACCACGCCGTTCGTCGACCAGAACCAGACCTACACCTCGCACCCCTCGCACCAGGTGTTCCTGCGGGAATACGAGCTGGACGCCGACGGGAACCCGGTCGCGACCGGCAAGCTGCTGGAGGGGCAGGACGGTGGCCTGGCCACCTGGGCCGACATCAAGAACCAGGCGCGGGATCTTCTGGGGATCGAGCTGACCGACGGCGACGTGCTGAACGTGCCGCTGCTGCGCACCGACCCCTATGGCGCCTTCGTCCGCGGGGCCGATGGTCTGCCGATGATCGTGACCGGTCTGGGCCCGGACGGGATCCCCAACACCGGGGATGATCTGGTTGTCGAAGGCAATCTTGCCGCGCCGGTCAACACCTTCGACGCGGGCGCGGTCCGGATCGGCCATGCTTTCCTTGACGACATTGCGCATGGGGCCAATCCGTTCAACAGCCAGACCGGCGGGTTGAAGATCGCCGATGACGACGCCGCGCTGGGGCTGAGCGACAGCGTCAGCACCGCCGGGCGCTATGACAACGAGCTTCTGGACCGCCATTTCATCACCGGCGACGGGCGCGGCAACGAAAACATCGGCCTGACCACGGTGCATCACGTCTTCCATTCCGAGCACAACCGGCAGGTCGAGGCGCAGAAGCTTACGGTCCTGTCCTCGGGCGATCCCGCCTTCATCAACCAGTGGCTGGACGATGACATTGCCGCTTTGCCGGTCGGGTTTCACGACCTTTCGGCGCTGGACCAGCTTGCCTATGCCAATTCGCTGAACTGGGACGGCGAGCGGCTGTTCCAGGCCGGGCGCTTTGCGAACGAGATGCAGTACCAGCATCTGGTCTTCGAAGAGTTCGCCCGGAAGATCCACCCGAATATCGACCCGTTCATCTTCAACGCGGTCACCGACATCAACCCGGCGATCTTTGCCGAGTTTGCGAACGTGGTCTACCGGTTCGGCCATTCGATGCTGACCGACTCGATGCCGCGGGTCTACGCCGATGGCTCGTCCGACGACATGGGGCTGATCGCGTCGTTCCTGAACCCGGTCGCCTTCGACAACGACCGGACAATCTCGGCCGATGAAGCCTCGGCCGCGGTGATCCTTGGCATGACGGCCGAACGCGGCAACCAGATGGACGAGTTCATCGTCGGGTCGCTCCGCAACAACCTGGTTGGCCTGCCGCTGGACCTTGCGGCGCTGAACATCGCCCGGGGCCGGGACACCGGCATGCCGACGTTCAACGAGACGCGGGCGCAGCTTTTCGCGCAGACCGGGTCAAGCTGGCTGAAGCCCTACACAAGCTGGGCGGACCTTGCGGTTGGCCTGAAGAACCCGATGACGATCGTGAACCTGATCGCCGCCTATGGCACCCATGACCTGATCGAGGCTGCCACGACCCTTGCCGACAAGCGGGCGGTTGCCTTCGACATCGTGTTCGGCACCAACGACCTGATGAGTGATGACGAGCGCATGGACTTCCTGCACGCGCGGGATTTCTGGGCGACGAACGAGACCGGGCTGAACGAGGTCGACCTCTGGGTCGGTGGTCTGGCCGAGCAGATCATGCCTTTCGGCGGCATGCTGGGGTCGACCTTCACGGCGATCTTCGAGGCGCAGATGGAATCGCTGCAATTCGGTGACCGGTTCTACTACCTGTCCCGGACACAGGGGCAGAACTTCCTGAACGAACTGGAGCAGAATTCGTTCTCGAAGATGCTTCTGGCCAACACCGATCTTGCCAAGCCCGGCGCTGACGGCATCCGCGGCACGCAGGACGACATCATCGCGCGGCATATCGGGGTGGATTCCTTCACCCGCTACGACCATGTGCTGGAGGTGAACAAGGCGAACCAGCTTGGCGAGGACCCGGAAGGGAACGATCCGCTGCTGGAAGGGCTTGGCTTCACCAAGGTCGTGCGTGACGACCCGTCCACCAACGCGGTCGAAACCAACTACCTGCGCTTCAGCGGTGGCGAGCATATCGTGGTCGGCGGCACGGCGGGCAACGACACGATCATCACCGACGACGGCGACGACGGCATCTGGGGTGACGCGGGCGACGACTTCATCCAGTCGGGCTTTGGCGTCGATCTGGTGAACGGCGGTGGCGGCAACGACATCCTGCTGGACGCCGGGGACGAGGCTGACTTCCTCAAGGGCGAGGAAGGCGACGACGTGATCGGCACCTCCAGCGGCCTTGACATCCTGATGGGCGGCACCGGCCGCGACGTGATCTTCCTTGGTGTCGATGCTGCCGAGATCTTCGCCGGTGCGGGGGACGACTTCCTGCTGGGCAGTGACGGGGCCGATGTCCTGATGGGCAATGAAGGCAACGACTGGATCGAAGGCGGCAAGGGCTTTGACGGGATCGCCGGGGACAATACCGAGCTGTTCTTCAACAGCCGGATCCTGGGCCATGACGTGATGTTCGCGGGGTCCGAAGAGCAGGATTTCGACGCCGAGTCGGGCGACGACATCATGGTGCAGGGCGAAAGCGTCATGCGCAACGAGGGCATGTTCGGCTTTGACTGGGTGGCCTACAAGGGCGTGCAGATCGCCGCGAATGCCGACATGCGGATCAAGATCTTCACCACCGAAGAGCAGGACATCCTGCGCAACCGGTTCGACAAGGTCGAGGCGCTCTCGGGTTGGGAAAAGGATGACGTCCTTCGCGGCGATGACCGCATCTCGGGCACCAGCGTGCTGGTGGCGGGCGCGAACGAGGGCATCTTCGACAATGACGGGCTGGACCAGGCCGGGATCGACCGCATCGCCGGGCTGGAAGAGATTGTCGGGCTGGATGTCGGGCAGCTGTCCTGGGACGAAGGCAACATCATCCTGGGCGGCGGCGGGTCGGACGTGATGACCGGCGGCGGCGGGGATGACATCCTTGACGGCGACCGCTGGCTGAACGTGCGCATCCGGATCACCAATGCTGCAGGAGCAGAGAACACCGACGCGAACGAAATCGCCACGGTCGACTCGCTGAAGCACATCTTCACCGGCACTGACGGGGTCGATGCGTCCTGGGTTGGCAAAAGCCTGTTCGAGCTGCTGGTGGCGCGGGTCATCGCGCCGTCGCAGATGCACATCGTCCGGGAAATCCTGGATGACGGCGGGGCGGGCGATACCGACATCGCGGCCTTCGGTGATGACCGGGACCAGTACGAGATCGAGGTCGACGAGGATACCGGGATGGTCCGGGTGACGCACACCGGGTTCGGCAACAATGCCGATGTCTTCATCGACGACGGGACCGACACGCTTTTCAACGTGGAAACCCTTCGCTTCCGGGACGGCGACTTTGCGGTTGGAACCGGCGTGGCAATCGGGGTGCCGGTCATCAGCGACGCAACGCCGCTGGAAGGCCAGGCCCTGACGGTTGACGTCGCCGGTCTTGTTGACGTGCAAGGCGTACCGACATTCCAGTGGCAAGCATCTGCCGATGGCACGGCCTGGGCCAACATCCCGAGTGCGACCAACAACAGCTTTACCCCCGAAGATCTTGCCGGCATTGCGGCAGGAGCACAGAACGGCCTTCTGCTGCGGGTGGTCGCAACCTACACCAACTCGGCCAGCCAGGTGGTGAGCGCGACCTCGGCCGCGACTTCGCCGGTCGGATGGAACTGGGCCGGGCCGAATGGCCAGGACAACGACTTCGAGGGCACCGAAGGCGATGACGTCGCCGTCAACGGCAATGGCGACGACGACATGGAAGGCAACGGTGGCGCCGATCTGATGCTGGGCGGTGCCGGCGACGACCGGCTGCGCGGCGGCGACGGGGCCGACACGCTGGACGGCGGGGCCGGAGATGACCGGGTGATCGGCGGCGACGGCGATGACGTGCTTGCGATGAACTTCAACACCGGCGCGGGCGGTCAGGACATCATCGAGGGCGATCTTGGCACCGATACGCTGGAGATCGTCGATACCGCGGCGGCGTCAACCTTCAGGATCATGACCCGGCAGGTGGCGGAAGACGTTTATGGCCTGACGCTTCTTGAAGAAACCAGCGAAATCGTGATCACGCGCAATGGCACCAATCAGGCTTCGATTGTCGCCGAAATCGCAACGATCGAGGAAATCGTGATCGATACCGTTGCCGCAACCCTTGCGGGAGGCGTCACACCGGGCGGCGATACCATCGTCATCGAAGGCAACTTCACCGGCACAAGCCTGCTGCTCAGCACCATCACGATCAACGGCTCGGCGGGGAATGACACGGTGGACCTGGCGGACCTCGCCTCGGCGCACCGGATCATCTTCCGCAGTGCGGGCGGCAATGACACCATCATCGGCAACATCCGGGCGCAGGACGTGATCGAACTGCCGGGAACCGGGGCTTCAAGCATCAGCCACGGCGCGAACGGCATGGTCACGGTCAGCCGCGGCGGCGCTTCGGTGACCTTCGACAGCTCGGCCGCGATGCCGACGGTTCCGGGGCTGGAGCCGGGCGACGACGCAGCCAACGGCGGCTTCTTCCTGACGGCAAGCGATCTGGCCGGGCTGAAGAACCTGGTCAACGGCCGGCCGGCCGTTGAGGGAGAGGACGACACCGAGGGTTCCACCGGGGTCCGCGCCCTCAGCGGCGCGGGCAACAACGTCGACAACCCGCATTATGGCACGGCGGGCGAGCCCTTCATCCGGCTGACCGACGCCCATTATGGCGCCTACAACGCCGTCACCGGAAACCGCGACATCAACCCGATCTTCGACGGGCTTGATCCGCGCGAAATCTCGAACATCCTGGGAACCCAGGAAGCGGGTCTTGGCAAGAACGCGGTGAACGCGAACATCCTGTTCATGGCGTTCGGCCAGTACTTCGACCACGGCCTGGACTTCCTGCCGAAAAGCCCGGCCTTCGGGACGGTGGAGATCGGCGGTCCGGGCATGTTCCGCGGTCCGGGATCGGACAACCCGGCCGACCTGACCCGCGGCGCAGTCGACGGCTACGACGCGAACGGCGTGCCGCAGCATGTGAACATGACCTCACCCTTCGTCGACCAGAACCAGGCTTACGGCAGCCACGAGCTGGTCGGCCAGTTCCTGCGCGAAAGCGACGGGGATCAGGGCCATGGCATGCGGCTGGTGCAGGGCGAAGCCGATCCGTCGGATCCGGACTTCAACCTGATCCCGACGCTGCGCGGTCTGATCCTGCACCACTGGGCGGCGAACACCGTCTTCGAGGATCCGGGCCTGCCGGGCGGAGCGGTGGCCTTCCGGACCGCCTATGCCGGGCTGGTCGATGGCAGCGGGGCAATCGACGGCACCATGGTGCGGTCGCTGGCCGGCAACTTCCTGGGGTCGGGGCAACCGCTGCTGCTGGACACCAACCCGTTCATCAACCTGCTGGACCACCGGGTGGCCGGCGACGGCCGGGCGAACGAAAACTTCGCCTTGACCTCGGTGCACACGATCTGGGCGCGCAACCACAACTTCCATGTCGACAACCTGGTCGCCCAGGGCTTTGTCGGAACGGCGGAGGAAGTGTTCCAGGCCGCCAAGATGCTGAATGAAAGCGACTATCAGCGCGTGGTGTTCCAGGAGTTCGCCGACAAGCTGATCGGCGGCATCCGCAGCGCCGACGGGGACACCGACAGCCACGGCTGGGACGGCTACAACGATGCCGTCGACTCGCGCATCAGCCACGAGTTCGCCTCGGCGGTCTACCGTGTCGGCCATTCGCTGATCGGGCAGACCCTGCGGGTGATGGGGGCGGACGGCCAGCCGATCGAGGTGCCGCTGTTCGACGCCTTCCTGAACCCGACCAACGCGGGGTCGGCCTTCACCGCGCCCTTGCCCCCCGGATACGTGCCGCAGCCGGGATATTCCCAGCATGGCGTGGCGGCGATCCTGGAAGGCACCTCGACCCAGCTGGCCGAGGAGGTGGACTTCAACATCGTGGATGCGGTTCGCAACGACCTTGTGCGCATCAACGCCGATCTTTTTGCCTTCAATGTGGCGCGGGGATGGGATGTGGGCCTGGGAACGCTGAACCAGGTCCGGGCCAGCCTTGCCGGTTCGAACAACATGTACATTGCCCAGGCGGTCGGTTTTGCCGGGGATCTTTCGCCCTACACCAGCTGGGCTGACTTCCAGACCCGCAACGGGCTGAGCAATGCCGTCATCGCGCAGTTCCAGGAGGCCTATCCGGACCTGGTTCTGGAAACACCCGAGGACATCGCGGCCTTCGTTGCGGCCAATCCGGACATCGCACTTCTGGACGGACCGAACGGCACCAAGATCGTCAAGGGGATCGACCGGGTGGATCTGTGGGTCGGCGGGCTGGCCGAGCAGCACATCAACGGCGGCATGGTCGGGCAGACCTTCTGGGTGGTGCTGCACGAACAGTTCGACCGGCTGCAGGAAGGTGACCGGTTCTACTATCTTGACCGGTTCGAGAACTTTGACTTCTACGGCACCTTCGGCGAGGACACGACCTTCGCCAACATCATCACCCGCAATACCGGGTTGACCGGCCTCGACGCCTCGATCTTCGACGCGATCAATGACGGCGACGAAGAGGATGATGAGGACGAGGATGACGATGATGATGACACCGACGGTGATGGTGACACCGACGGGGATGGTGACGGTGATGGTGACGGTGATGGTGATGGTGATGGTGATGGTGACGGTGACGGTGACACCGACGGGGATGGTGATGGTGACACCGACGGTGATGGTGATGGTGATGGTGACACCGACGAAGATGACGATGACGACACCGATGACGACGACGATACCGATGACGACGACGACAGCGATGCGGACGATGACGATGTCGCGGTTCCGCCGCTTGCGGCCTCGGGCACGGTCATCGGAACGGCGGATGGCGAGGCCCTGTTCGGCACTGCAGACGCCGACAACATCATGGGGCTTGGTGGCCGCGACATGATCTTTGCCGGCGCCGGCGCGGATATCGTGCTGGGCGGTGCGGGCAATGACATGGTGTTCGGCGATGGCGGCGACGACCGGATTTTCGGGGAAAGCGGCGACGATTTTGTCGAGGCCGGCGCCGGAAATGACTTTGTGGTCGGCGGCGCGGGCGACGACGTGTTCCGGGCAACGACCGGCGACGGCAACGACGTCTATTATGGCGACGATGTCTCGGGCGGGATGGGCACGGATACGCTGGACATGTCGTCGATCCTGGCCAATGTCGCGGTCGACCTGGGGTCGGGCCCGAACGGGCGCGGCATGGTGCAAAGCAGCGCAACCGGCAGCGATGTCCTTTGGAACATCGAGAATTTCGTCGGTGGGTCCGGGGATGACGTGGTCGTTGGCGGAGGATCGGCCAACGTGATGGATGGTGGTGTCGGCGACGATACCTATGCCTTCCTGACCACGGGCGACGCCGATGGCGACATGATCGCAAGCTTCGAGCCCGGCGACAGAATTGACCTGTCGCAGATCGACGCGAACGGCATCGGCGCGGGCAATGGCACCTTTACCCTGGTGTCCGGCGCCTTCACCGGGGTTGGCCAGCTGGCCTTCAGCCAGGAGACGACCAGCGAGGGAGACTTCACCGTGGTCCAGGGCAACACCCTGGCCGGGGCCGAGGCCGAGTTCACCCTCAAGATCCGCGGCCACCACACCTTGACGGCGGACGACTTCCAGATGTGACGGACAGGACCTGGTCCGGGGGCGCTCGCCCTTGGACCAGGCCACTTCAACGGACACCTATTTTAGAACGTGAGGAAATCAGATGTCGGCACGCAGCAAGAAGTCCCGAGGGGCGGCGGTGGAAGCCATCGGCAGGATCAAGGGACTGGTCCTGTTTCTGGTTTTGATTTCGGCTGTCATCAGCATTCTCGCCTTGACCGGCTCATTCTACATGCTGCAGATCTACGACCGCGCGCTGGTCAGCGGCAGCGTCCCGACGCTGATCGTGATCTCGGCCCTGGCGATCGGGCTTTACCTGTTTCAGGGCATGTTCGACATCATCCGATCGCAGGTGCTGGTCCGGGTCGGGGCGCGGCTTGACCGGCGGCTGGCGCCCCTGGCGCACCAGGTGGCCATCGACATGCCCAGGCTCGGCTATTCGACCTCAGAATCGCTGGAGCGCGGGCGCGACGTGGACACGATCCGTGGCTTCTTCGGGTCGCAGGCCCCGGCGGCGATCTTCGATCTGCCCTGGGTGCCGCTGTTCCTGGCCTTTGTCTACATGCTGCACCCGACGCTTGGTGCGCTGACGCTGGGTGGCGCGCTAGTCCTGACGCTGGTGGCAATCGTGACCGAGCTGCGCACCCGCAAATGGAGCCACGCGACCATGGTCGCGACCATCGAGCGCAACGCAATTGCCGATTCCAACGCCCGCAACGCCGAAGTGCTGAAAGCCATGGGCTTTGCTTCGCGGGCAGTGGACCGGTTCAACGTCGCGAACGAACGCCATCTGGAATTGCAGACGCAGTCCAGCGACGTTTCCGGGACGTTCGGCGCGGTGTCGCGCGTGCTGCGGATGCTGCTGCAGTCCGCCGTACTGGGTCTGGCGGCCTATCTGACGATCCAGGGCGAGCTTTCCGCCGGTGCGATCATCGCGGCGACGATTGCCTCGTCGCGGGCGATGGCACCGATTGACCTGGCCATCGGGAACTGGAAGCAGATCGTCGCCGCGCGCGGTGCCTGGAAGCGGATCACCGACACGGTCGAGGTTCTGGACCGCCAGCCGGTGCCGATGCGGCTGCCGGCCCCGGTCAAGTCGCTGAAGATCGAGGGCGTGACCGTCGCGGCGCCGGCAAGCGGCCGGGTGCTGCTGAGCGATGTCACCTTCGAGGCGCTGGCGGGTCAGGCGGTGGGCATCATCGGGCCAAGCGGTGGCGGCAAGTCGACGCTGGCCCGCGCGCTGACCGGGATCTGGCCGGTGCTGCGCGGATCGGTCCGGCTGGACGACGCCGAGCTGTCACAATGGGCCGATGCCGACCGTGGCCTGCATGTCGGCTATCTGCCGCAGGAAGTGGCGCTGCTGGATGCAACGGTCGAGGAGAACATCGCGCGGCTGGATCCGGTGCCGAACCCGAATGCGATCGTCGAGGCCTCGCGGGCCGCTGCGGTGCATGAGATGGTCGTCCGCCTGCCCGACGGCTACCGGACGCATCTGGGGCCGATGGGCACGGCCATTTCAGGCGGGCAGCGCCAGCGGCTGGGCCTGGCGCGTGCGCTGTACGGCAACCCCTTCGTGGTCGTGCTGGACGAGCCGAACGCCAATCTTGACCCGGAAGGCGAAGCCGCCCTGTCCGATGCGATCGAAGGGATCAAGCGCCGGGGCGGGATCGCGATCGTGATCGCGCACCGTCCCTCGGTGCTGAAATCCTGTGATCTGATCGGGGTGATCCAGCGCGGCAAGCTGACCTCGTTCGGCCCGCGCGAGCAGATCATGAATCCGCGTCCCGTGCCCGCGGCCGAGGTCGCGCCACCCAAGACCGCGGTCGCGTCGCCGGCGACGCGCCGGGCAAATCCGTCGAAGCGTCTGAAGCATGTTGGCGGAGTCGGCGAAGCAGGGGGCAAGGCATCATGATCGAGGTCAAGGGAATACGCAGCGCCGCGCCGGTTGTCGATCCGACCGACCCGCTTGGGTTCCGCAAGCCGGCCGTGGTGGGCAGCGGGCTTCTTGTCGGCCTGGCCGGGGGGCTTCTGGGTCTGGCCATGTATCTGCGGTCCTTCCTGTGGTTCGACCCCCAGGCCGCTGCGGTGGCCGGGGCACCCGGAGCGGGCGGCGCCCCGCAGGACGGGGCCGCGCCGGGCGCGCCTTCGGTCAGGGCGGCGGCGGTTTCCGGAAGTTCGACCTCAGGGGGGGACGGCTCTGCGTCGGCCGAGGCTGCGGATGCGGCCACGATGACGCTTCCGGTGGTGTTCGGGCCATTCGACTCCGGGATCTTCGCGCCGCTGCTCATGGCGTCGGATGCCATCAGTCCTTCGGCTGACCCGGCGAATTCGGTGCTGCCGCCGTTCCGTTTTCGCCCGTCATCCCCCAATTCCGGCGATAGCAGGGGTGCAGGTCCAGGCGGCCCGGATCTGGAGGTCGGTGATCTGGCCGGGGCGGCCGACGTCGATGATGATGACGCGGCGCTCGGTTCCGGTCCGGGGCCGAACCGGAACCGGGCGCCGCAGAACTTGGGCCCGGTCTATCTTGGCGAGGTCGGCAGCGGTGCCGTCCTGGCGATCGCGATGTCCAGCCTTCTGGCGAAAAGCGCGGATGCCGATGGCGACGCGCTGTCGGTCTCGCGGGCCAGCAGCACCGTGGGCACGATCCAGCCGCGTGGTGACGGATTGCGCTATGTCGCGGACAGCGACGAACTTGGGATGGTGAAGATCACCTATCAGGTGACGGACGGCAAGACGAATGTCACGCAGACCGCCTTCGTGAACGTGGTCGAGAACCGTTTCGACGGCACCGACGGCGGCGAATGGCTGCTGGGCACCGAGGGTCGCGACCGCATGACCGCCCGTGCGGGAGATGACGACATCGCGGCCTTTGGTGGCCGGGACGTGGTCTTTGGCGGCCTGGGCGACGACAACATCTCGGGCGGTGCTGGCCGCGACACGTTGCATGGCGACGAAGGCAACGATCTGATCGCGGGCGGCGCGGATGCGGACTGGATCTACGGCGGCGCCGGAGACGACCGGCTTTACGGCGAGGCCGGTGACGACCATGTCGACGGCGATGCCGGCAACGACCTGCTGGACGGCGGAGACGGCAGGGACACCCTGGCCGGGGGGGCGGGAGACGACACCGTTGCCGCAGGCGAGGGTGACGACGTTGCCGCCGGCGGTGCCGGTCAGGACAGGCTTTCAGGCCAGGCCGGGAGCGACGTGCTGTTCGGCGACGACGGGGCCGACACGCTGGCGGGCGACGCCGGCGAGGATGTTCTTTTCGGCGGCCTGTCCGATGACCTGCTGGAGGGCGGCGCCGACAATGACGTCCTTGCCGGTGACGCGGGCAACGACACGGTTCTGGGTGGCACCGGCGCCGACCTTGCCTCGGGCGGCGAGGGGGATGATCTGGTCGAAGGCGGGCTGGGCAACGACATCCTGCTGGGCGAGGCGGGCGACGACGTGCTGGCCGGCGGCGCTGGCGCGGACCAGCTTGACGGTGGTCTGGGGGATGACCGGTTCGTGGCGGACAGCGACGCTGCGTCGGACATGATCGCGGGCGGCGAAGGGTTCGATCTGGTCAGCTTTGCCGCGATGTCGGAAGATCTGTCGATCAACCTGATCCTGGACAGCGCGGTCGGGGTGGAAATCGGTGAGGATGCCTTCAGCGGCATCGAGGCTTTCGTCGGCGGTTCGGGTGATGACATCTTCATCGCTGGCGAAGGCCAGGCCACCCTGACCGGAAATGGCGGCTCCGATACCTATGAATTCGTCCAGGGGGATACGCTGGACCGGTCACACGCATCCTACCGGGTGACGGACTTCGGGTATGGGGACATCATTTCGCTGGTCGGCAATGGCTCGGCCTTTGAAATCTGCCAGGCCCAGCGAGAACTTGAAGATCGTCTCGACAACCTTTTTCAGGACTTTGCCGATCGGCTTGAGACGCAGGAGCCGAAGCTGCGCTACTTCCACGAATGGGCGGAAGATTTTCGCCGAACCGTGGTAGAAGTGGACTTCGACCGCGACGACAACATCGACCTGACCCTGTCTCTGGATGGAGAGCTGGTGCTTGATGTCCTGCGGGCCCAGGCCTGACGGCAAAAGGAATGTGGACATGAACCCGAGCAACCAGCAGTCCGGCGTGCCCCAGCCCGGCGTGCCCCAGCCCGGCAAAACCCGGCCTGGCCAGACGCAGCCTGCCAAGCCTTCGGGCAGCCTGTCCTTTGACAAGCTTGGCGGTCGTGTCGTCTTTGGGGTGGTTTTGGCGATCGCCTTGCTGGGCGGGGTCGGGGGCTGGGCGTTCACGGCGAAGCTGTCGGGCGCGGTGATTGCAACCGGGTCGGTGCAGGTGGATCAGAACCTCAAGCAGGTTCAACATCTTGACGGCGGGATCGTGTCCGAGATCCTGGTTCGGGAGGGCGATGTTGTCGAGGCCGGGCAGGTCCTGTTCCGTCTTGATGATGCGCAATCGCGGACGGAATTGTCGATCCTGACCGCGCAGATCAACGAGGCCGAAGCGCGGCGCGCCCGCCTGGTTGCCGATCGCGACGGTCATAGCGAGATCATCTTTCCCGCGCGGCTTCTGGCCGAGGATCCGACGCTTGCCGAGATCGTTGCCGGGGAAACCCGCCTGCACGCGGGCAATCTGGCGAACCGCAGCAACCAGCGCCAGCAGCTGGAACTGGGAATCCTGCAGATCGGCGACGAGGTTGTCGCGTTGAAGGCGCAGCGGGCCGCCCTGGTCGACGAGCTTGCGCTGGTCGAGGAAAGCTTTCAACGCATCAAGGAACTGCACGACGACGGCCTTGTCGAAACCGTCCGGATCGACGAGGCAAAGCGCGAACTGGTGCAGCTTCGCGGTCGGCTGGGCGAACTGGATGCGAATGTCGCGCGGTCCAAGTCGCGGGTCAGTGAAGTGCAGATGCGCGTCCTGGCGATCGACGAGGTGGCGCGAACCGAGGCGCAGCGGGAGCTGGTGATCATCGAATCCCGCCTGCAAGAGCTTTCCGACCGGATCGCCGCGGTCGAGGACCGGCTGCTGCGGACCGAAATCCGCGCGCCGATCAAAGGCAGGATCAACGAGTTGTCGGTCTTTACCGAAGGCGGGGTCATCACGCCCGCCGAGGTTCTGGCCACGATCGTCCCGGACGGGGCCGAGCTGCGGATCGAAGTGCAGCTGCCGATCACCTCGATCGACCAGGTCTATCTTGGTCAGCCCGCGCGGGTGCGGTTCTCGGCGTTCAACCATCGCACGACGGCCGAGCTTGTGGCCGAAGTCAGCTATATCTCGGCGGCCACCACGGTTGGTGGTCCGGACGCACAGCCGTTCTACATCGGCAACGTCAAGCTTCTGCCGGACGAGATGGCGAAGCTTGCCGGGCTGGAGCTGATGCCCGGCATGCCGGTCGAGGTCTACCTGACCACGCAAGAGCAGACGGCCCTTGCCTATTTCGCCCGGCCGCTGATGGACCAGTACGAGCGCGCGCTGCGCGAGGAATAGGGCACGGGTCAGGCGCAGAGCAGGCCCGGGCGCCCGGCACCGCCTGCCCGGGCTTTGGCGCAGAGCGATCGGCGAAATACCCCTTACACCGGCGGACAAGCTTTGCTAGAAGGCGCGCGATGTTGCGCGGGGTCGCTGCCCTGCGCCGGCAAGCTATTGCGCAGTCGCGCCCGAATGATCGAGGAAGGACATACCCCCATGCAGGTCACCGAGACCCTGAAAGACGGCCTCAAGCGCGGCTATACGATCACCGTCTCAGCGGCGGAGCTGGACGCCAAGGTCCAGCTGAAGCTTCTGGAAGCCCAGCCCGAGGTCGAGATCAAGGGCTTTCGCAAGGGCAAGGTGCCGCTGGCGATCCTGAAGAAGCAGTTCGGCCAGCGCATCATGGGCGATGCGATGCAGGACGCCATCGACAGCGCGATGAAGGACCATTTCGACAAGACCGGCGACCGCCCGGCCTTGCAGCCCGACGTGAAGATGCAGGGCGGCGAGACCTGGAAAGAGGGCCAGGATGTCGTGGTCGAGATGACCTATGACACGCTGCCGCCGATCCCCGAGGTCGACGCAGGCAAGATCAAGCTGGACCGGCTGATCGTGAAGGCCGACGACAAGGCGATCGACGAGGCGCTGGAGAACCTGGCCGGTTCGGCCAAGGACTTCGACGACCGCAAGAAGGGCGCCAAGGCCAAGGACGGCGACCAGGTGGTGATCGACTTCAAGGGGTCGGTCGACGGCGCGCTGTTCGAGGGTGGCTCGGGCGAGGATTATCCGCTGGTGCTGGGGTCGAACAGCTTTATCCCCGGATTCGAGGCACAGCTGGTCGGGACCAAGGTCGGCGACGAAGTCTCGGTCAACGTGACCTTCCCGGAGGGTTACGGTGCCAAGCATCTGGCCGGCAAGGCCGCGGTCTTCGCCTGCACGGTGAAAGCGGTCAAAGAGCCGAAAGCCGCCGAGATCAACGACGAGCTGGCCAAGAAGTTCGGCGCTGACGACCTGGCCGCGCTGAAGGCCCAGATCGCCGAGCGGCTGGAAGCCGAGTACAAGGGTGCCGCGCGCGCGGTGCTGAAGCGGTCGCTCCTCGACCAGCTGGACGGTCTGGTCACGTTCGACCTGCCGTCAAACCTGGTCGATGCGGAAGCCGGGCAGATCGCCCACCAGCTTTACCATGAAGAGCACCCCGACGATCACGGCCACGAACATGGCGCAGTCGAGCCGACGGACGAGCACAAGACCCTGGCCGTGCGCCGGGTCCGGCTTGGATTGCTGCTGGCCGAGATCGGTCGCAAGGCCGAAGTCACTGTCACCGACGCCGAGATGACCCAGGCCGTGCTTGCCGCAGCCCGCCAGTATCCGGGGCAGGAACGGCAGTTCTTCGAATTCGTGCAGAAGAACCAGCAGATGCAGCAGCAACTGCGCGCACCGATCTTCGAAGACAAGGTGGTTGACCACATCGTCGCCCTGGCCAAGGTGACCGACAAGGAAATCTCGAAGGAAAAGCTGCAGAAGGCTGTCGAGGCGCTGGACGAGATGTAAGCGGCCGGTCAGGCCCGACGGGGAAGTCAGGCCGTGCCTTCGGGCGCGGTCTTTTCGTTTTGTGCCTCGGCCCGGATGACCAGAAGGCCTGCGGCGATCAGAAGCGCGATCCCGGTCCATGCGGTGGGGCCGGGAAGTTCGGACCAGAACATCCAGCCCCAGAGCACGCCCCAGATGATGAAGCTGTATTCAAAGGGCGCGACCGTCGAAGAGGGTGCGATCCGGTAGGCAAAGGTGAGAAGCGACAGACCGACCGCCGCGATCACTCCGCAGGCCATGAAGAGCATCAGGTCCCGCACCGGAAGGGGCTGCCAGCCCCGGGTCAGAAAGGCAAGCGACGGGTGCGCTGCGCTGTGCTGCGCGCCCGAGCCGAACAGCACGGCCAGAGCCAGGCCCGCGGCCAGAAAGGTCAGGTTGCTCCAGAAGGTCATGGCCGCGGCGGTTTCCGTCCGGCCAAGCAGGCGCGCGGTAAGCTGCTGCAGGGCATAGCCGAGCGCCCCGATCACGGGCAGGAGGGCGGAGGGGTCGAACAGGCTGGCGGTCGGATTGAAGATCAGGAGCATTCCGGCGAAGCCCGCGAAAAGCGCCAGAAGCGTCACCCGCCCGATGCTTTCCCGGAAGACCAGCGCCGCAGCCAGCGTGATGAACAGCGGCGCGGTGAAGAAAAGCGCCACCGCGTCGGCCATCGGTAGGGCCGCAAGGCCAAGGTAGTAGGCGGTATAGGCGACAAAGCCCAAGAGCCCGCGTGCAAGCATCAGCCACCAGTTGCGACTGACGATGGTCGCAAGGCTGCGGTCCAGCCAGAGCACGATCACAAGCAGCAGGGGCACCGCAGTCAGGCTGCGGATGACCATGGCCTGGTATAGGGGATAGGTCCCGGACAGAAGTTTCAGGATCACGTCCTGGACCGAAAAGACTGCGATCCCAAGGGTCAGGGCCAGGATTCCGCGCGTTGTGGCCGAGAGCTGCATGGGCAAGAGGCTACCGGGTCGCAGGGCGCTATCTGTTCCGTGCCCGACAGGCGCAAGTCAAAGCGCGGCAAGACGGGTTGCGGTGTCCGGCATCCGCTTCAGCGTGGCGTCGAGATGCGCCCGCCACTGGGGGCCGCGCTCCATGGCGTCCGTGTAAGCCTCGCGCAGCTCATCGGGCCGGTCTTCGGCCAGCGCCTCGATCAGGAGCGCCGCCTGTGCGCGGTCCTTGCGGGACTTGAGCTGGTCCGGACCCTTGCGGCGGTTGGCGACGATCAGCTTGTGGATGGCATAGGCCTCGGGCCGGGGGATCTGGACCAGGACACCCGAGCGGTAGAGGGCGGCGGCCTTGATCGGCGCGGCGATCAGGTAGTTCAGGAAATGCAGCGACTGCGCGGCGACGCCAAGGGCGGGAAGCTCGCGGATGTCTTCCTCGGGGTGGAAGGACGGGGTGAGGAATTCGACAAGCGCGGTCGAGGTGGTCTGCCTCCAGCGCCAGATCGACGTTGTGCGGATGCCGGGTATGGGGTCGAAATCAAGTGCCTTGAAGGTCTCGGCGAGATTTTCTTCGACCTTGTCGCCAAGTGCCAGGGACAGGTTTTCGAATTGGGCGATGTCGATGTCGCCGGTTTGAGTGAGATCAGTTTCTCCCAGTCGAATGGCCAACTCTGCTTCGTAAAGCTTGAAGGCCTGCGTTCCGACGACCGTCCCACCAAGCCGAAAGACGCCAGCCCGCTCCATCCCGGCAAGCAGGCTTCCAGTCGTTCGATCCAGGCTGGAAAGTCCCTCTGTTCGCAGGGTTCGGACCAACCGCATGCGTTCCTCGGCGCGTGCCTTTGCATTTGCTGCCAACTCGACATGACGGGCCATGCGGTCGGACATTTCCGGGCTGTCCTCGCCGATATAGCGGTTGCGGACCGATGTGCCGATGCGGTGCAGATCGTACCAGTAACCTTTCCCGTTCCGGACAAGCATTTGCGGCGTACCGATAATGTCGGATGCCGCATCGTCCAGCAGGAGACGGCGAAGGTCATGATAAGCCGCCTGCGCGCGGGGAGAGTGAGGTTTCAGCATGGCCGTGCTCTACAGTGTTTAACAGTGTATAGCACAGGTTTTGCGCTACAGTAAGTAATAATGTAGAGCACGATCCGTCCGCACGTTGTGCAACAAAAGTAATTTCTGTTGAACATCAATCAGGCCAAACAAAAAAACCGCGCCGGGTTGCCCTGGCGCGGTCTGGTTGTTCTGTCAGGCAGATCAGTCGCGGCCGAGGTCGGCCCCGTCTTGCGCAGCGCCCATTTCGTCGAACAGCTCGGCAATCTCGAACTCGGCCTCGGCTTCTGCCTCGGCGGCAAGCTCGGCAATCGACTTGCCCGACGCCTGCAGCGCAGCTTCCTCGACCGAACGGGCGACGTTCAGCTGGATCTTCACCGTGACTTCCGGGTGCAGTTGCACCGAGACGGTGTGGATCCCGAGGTCCTTGATCGGCTTGTCCAGCACGATCTGGCCACGGTTGACGGTGAAGCCAGCCTCGGTTGCGACATCCGCCGCATCGCGCGGGGTGACCGACCCGTAGAGGGCGCCGGCATCGGAGGCCGAGCGGATCACCACGAAGATCTGGCCGTCCAGCTTGGCGCCGACGTGTTCGGCCTCCTTGCGGGTTTCCAGGTTCGTCGCTTCCAGCTGGGCCTTCTTCACTTCGAACGACTTGATGTTGGCGTCGTTGGCACGCAGGGCCTTGCCTTGCGGCAGAAGGTAGTTGCGGGCGTAGCCGTCCTTGACCTTGACGACCTCGCCCATCTGGCCAAGCTTGGCCACGCGTTCCAGAAGGATCACTTGCATGTCATGTGCTCCTTATTTCACGGCATAGGGGAGAAGGGCGAGGAAGCGGGCACGCTTGATGGCCGTGGCCAGTTCGCGCTGCTTCTTGGCCGAGACCGCGGTGATGCGGGACGGCACGATCTTGCCACGCTCAGAGATGTAGCGCTGCAGCAGACGCGTGTCCTTGTAGTCGATCGCCGGAGCATTGTCGCCCGAGAAGGGGCAGACCTTGCGGCGGCGGAAAAACGGTTTGTTCGCCATGATGTATGTCCTTTCTCAGATCAACGACGCGGAGCGCCGAACGAAGGGCGGTCGCCCCGGTCACCACCCCGGTCGGGACGGTCGCCGAAGCTGGGGCGTTCGCGGCGTTCGCCGCCAAAGCCACCGCGGTCACCCCGGTCGCCGTCGCGGTCATCGCGCTTCTGCATCTGGACCGACACGCCTTCGACGTGCTTGTCGACCTTGATGGTCAGGACGCGCATGACGTCTTCGTGCAGACCCATCAGGCGTTCCATTTCCTGCACGGCTGCGGCGGGCGCATCCGATTTCAGGAAGGCGTAATGCCCCTTGCGGTTCTTGTTGATCTTGTAGGCCATCGTCTTGACGCCCCAGTATTCGTTTTCAACGACTTTGCCGCCGTTGTCCGAAAGGACGGTCGAGAAGTGTTCGATAAGGCCTTCGGCTTGCGTGTTGGACAGGTCCTGACGCGAGATGAAGACATGCTCGTAAAGAGGCATGCGGTCTTCCTTCGTTTCGGGGCGGCTTCAACGGACGGGCATCATGGTCTCTGCGGCCCGTCCACGAGAGGCATCGCCGGTTCATGGGTATGCAGAGATGCGGCCTTATACAGGGGTTTGCCTTGTGCGCAAGCGAAATGGCCGCAGGGCAGCGCCAGCGGGGCGGGGCCAGAATTCTGCGCGAAAAATTTTGGGTGCGCGCGGCGTCCGGGCGCGCTATCCCGAGAGACAACGCAAGGGGGGCAGCATGAGCCGCGCATTCGTCTTTCCGGGGCAGGGCGCCCAGACCATCGGCATGGGCCGGGCGCTGGCCGAGGCCTATCCCGCCGCGAAGGCCGTCTTCGACGAGGTCGATGCGGCGCTGGGGGAGAAGCTTTCGGCGCTGATCTGGGAGGGCGACCTTGCCGGGCTGACCCTGACAAAGAATGCCCAGCCGGCGCTGATGGCGACCTCGATCGCCGCTTTGCGGGCGCTGGAGGCGGAGGGGTTCGGGCTGGATCAGGCAAGTTTCGTCGCCGGGCATTCCTTGGGCGAGTATTCGGCGCTGTGTGCCGCCGGGTCGCTGGCCCTGTCCGACACGGCGCGACTTCTGCGCATCCGGGGGCAGGCGATGCAGGACGCCGTGCCGGTCGGCGTGGGGGCCATGGCGGCGCTTCTGGGGCTGGACTTCGAGGCGGCGACGGCAGTGGCTGCCGAAGCGGCGCAAGGCGAGGTCTGTCAGGCGGCGAATGACAATGATCCGGCACAGGTCGTCGTCTCCGGCCACAAGGCGGCGGTCGAACGGGCGCTGGAGATCGCCAAGGCCAAGGGCGCCAAGCGGGCGATCCTGCTGCCGGTCAGCGCGCCGTTCCACTGCGTGCTGATGCAGCCAGCGGCGCATGTCATGGCCGAAGCGCTGGCGGCGGTTCCCATCGCCAAGCCGCGCGTGCCGGTGGTGGTGAACGTCCGGGCCGAGGCAGTGATGGAGCCGGATCGGATCCTTGACCTGCTGATCGCTCAGGTGACGGGCCCGGTCCGCTGGCGCGAGAGCGTGCTGTGGATGGAGAAGGCCGGGGTGACCGAGTTCTGGGAGATCGGGGCGGGCAAGGCGCTGTCGGGCATGATCAAGCGGACGGCTGCCGAGGCAACGACCCGCGCGATTGGCATCCCCGAAGACATTGCGGCCCTGAAGGGCTGAAGGAGAGTTTCATGTTCGATCTGACCGGCAAGACCGCCCTTGTCACCGGAGCTTCCGGCGGCATCGGTGCCGATATTGCCCGCGCTATGCATGCAGCCGGGGCGACGGTGGGCCTTTCGGGCACGCGGCTGGAGCCCTTGCAGGCCCTGGCTGCCGAGTTGGGCGGCCGGGCGCATGTGCTGCCCTGCAACCTGTCGGTGCCAGAAGAGGTCGAGGGGCTGGTCAAGCGCGGGGTGGAGGCGATGGGGTCGCTCGACATTCTGGTGAACAACGCCGGGATCACCAAGGACGGTCTTGCCATGCGGATGTCGGACGCGGATTGGCAGGCGGTGATCGACGTGAACCTGACGGCGACGTTCCGGCTGTGCCGCGCGGCGATCCGGGGGATGATGAAGGCGCGATGGGGGCGGATCGTGAATATCTCTTCGGTCGTAGGCACGACGGGGAACGGGGGCCAGGTCAACTATGCGGCATCGAAGGCCGGGATGGTGGGCCTGTCGAAGTCGCTGGCGGCTGAGGTCGCCAGCCGGGGGATCACGGTCAACTGCGTGGCACCGGGGTTCATCGAAACCGCGATGACCGAAAAGCTGAACGAGGCGCAGCGGGCGGGCATTCTGGGCGCGGTCCCGGCGGGGCGCATGGGCACACCGGCCGAGATTGCGGCGGCGGTGCTTTACCTTGCCTCGGCGGAAGCGGGCTATGTCACCGGGGCGACCTTGCATGTGAACGGCGGAATGGCGATGGTCTGATCAGTGCTGCCGGGGTTGGGGGAAAGGGTTTGCCATGCGGCCCGGCCCTTGCTATAGGCGCGCAGGATTTCGCCGGGGTGGTTGCTCTGGCAGGCAAGGCCCGATAGATCGGGTGGAACGGTAAAGGCCGGGAAACCCCGTGCCAGCATAGAGGAACGGACATGAGCGACATCGCGGACCGCGTGAAGAAGATCGTCGTCGAGCATCTGGGCGTCGAAGAGGACAAGGTGACCGAATCCGCTTCGTTCATCGACGATCTGGGCGCGGACTCGCTTGACACGGTCGAGCTGGTCATGGCCTTCGAGGAAGAGTTCGGGATCGAGATCCCGGACGACGCCGCCGAGACGATCCAGACCTTCGGCGACGCGGTGAAGTTCATCTCGGAAGCCGCCTAAGGCCAGACTCCCGGCAAGAAGAGCAGGGCACCCTTCGGGGTGCCTTTTGCTTTCCGGCATCTTGATCCACACATGTTGCTTCAATGCGCATGCTGGCTTGGATCATTGTACCTGCGGTCATGTCGATGACCGGCCTTTCTGCCCGATCACTGTGGCAAAGCCCCTATGCGCCGGGCTGGGTGGCAGTAGCGGCGGTGATCGAGGAAAGCCGCCTTGGGCGCGAAATGCGGCAGTCGTTCGGAAAAGGCGGTGCCTACACTGCCAATGTCTTCCGGCTCGAAGTCGTCTATCGCTATAACCATCACGACTTTGAGCATCGAGGCGTCCGCATCAACCTTGGCAGCGGACGACGTGGCACAAGCGAAGCCCTTCTCCCCGCGTTAGGGCGTTACACCGTTGGGACACGGGTGACAGCCTGGATGCGTTCCGAGGACCCGACCCAGTCGGTGCTGGAACGCGGTGCGTCGTCAGCAGACATCCTGCTAATAGTGCTTGGGCCGGTCATCGCATGCCTTGCCTACTGGCTTGGTCTGAACCCGGTTCAGGGTCGTTGCGCGCACCGGCGTAGGTAAGGGGCGCCGCGATTTCTACCTCTGGAAGCGGTTGGTCAATACTTGCAAAGTTTTCAGGCGGAGGTTTGACGACGCTGCGTAGCGACCAGCGCCATGCATTCCCAGCCAGGTTCATCGACTTCCGGCGGACTCGCCCGGCATGTTGAAACTGGTCATGGTTTTCGAAGAAGAGTTCGGGATCAAGATCCCCGATGACGCCGCCGAAACGATCCAGACCTTCGGTGACGCGCTGAAGTTCATCTCGCAAGCCGCCTGAAAAGCATTCCCCGCGGGGAAGGGAAGGGCACAATTTGGGGTGCCTGTTGCATTTGCCGCGTCAGAAGAGAAGCCGAGTTTTCGCAGAAAACTCGTCGCTTTTACGAGTTTTCTGCGAAAACTCGGGTCGTGCGTCTGGGCAGTGTGGTGTAACCTTCTCAGCCAAAGTGTTACCAATTCAGCCGGAAGAGCCCGTCAGTGCCCGGCAGTGTCCGGATAGGTCGCCTTCAACCTGTGTCGCCGGGTGCCGGGCGATTGACCTTCCACCATCGGCTGAGGGCGGACATGCTTGTGCGACGGCGCGGCGGGAAGGTAGCGGCGACTTCGGCGATGATCTGGGCAAAGGTCATCTGGCCGATTCGGGCGCGAATGAAAGCCTCAAGCTCCGGGTCCGAAGTGATGCGGGCAGGGAAGCCGGGGCGGTGCGCGCGGCGATGTTCGGCGAGGTTTGGCGGCAGGTTTGAAGCCTCGTTCAACGGGCCTTTAATCGCCTGGTTAAGGGCCACTTCAAGAATGCGGATCGTGCGGGCATTGGCGCTTTGCAGGTCACCGATCTGCCGGGCAGCATCGCGCGCCTGGTGAATGGCGGTGCGGATCGTGGCGGGGTCGATCTGGGGTGAGGTCATTCGGCCAGTCCTTCCAGCCACTCGGCAATGATTGCCGTAATGGCATCCACTTGCGGCTGTTCGAAGCCGAAGAACGGCCGCGCGGGAATGTTTCCCCACGGAATTGGCGCACCGCGCTTTGTCTTTCCGAAAGCTCCCTTCGCAGCGCCGAACTGCATCACAGCCGCATAAGGCCGATTGACGAAGATCGAAGCGTAGCCATTGCCCGCCTCGGTGGCGAGGCTGTCAATCAGCTCACCTTCCTTTTGAAGGATTCTGCCCCACGGTGATCCCTGACGCCGGTAGGCATCAAGGGTCGTCTGGGAACGCGGAGCCCAAACCGACCCGTTCGGTGCGCTCTCGCGGTTGAACCTGTCCCTTGCATCATTGAAGAGCCATTGGGCGATTTCCTGCATAAGCGGGGTTGTGTCCGCGAGCCCGTCTGACAGACCCTGAAGGGCAGCGGTAACGCTGTCCTTCTGAACTTCGATAGTGATCATGACTGCACCTCCTTCAACCAGCCCCTCACGCTCACGTCCGTCGCGCGAAGGGTGCGGGCGATATGGGCCCCGGAATGCCCTTGCCAGTGCAGCATCCGCGCCAGCCATTGTTTGGCCAGAGGCACGCGCTTCTGCATCGACCGGTTGCGGCTTTCGGCCAAGGCCTTCGCCTTCTCCGACCCGATCAGTTTTTCAACCGCGCTGCGCCCCTGGGGATCGTTCGATAAGACCAGCTCGGCCCCGCCGAACTGCAAGAGGAACGCGACCGTAAGGTCAGGGCCGAGTACCTCGAAGAAGGGCTCGACCTGGGGCGTTGGCTTGGGCATCGGGCGCGCGGGCAGCATCATGCGGGTGAACCTTTGGAAAGAAAGTCGATGCCCCGCGCCCGCTCAACCAGGAAGCAAAACGGGCGCGGGGCAAGCCAGGGCAGGAACCATCGGGGCATCAGCTCCCGCTCTGGCATCGGTCCGGGTGCCCTCAACACCCAGCCCAATCTGGTGACCCGCGCCCGTCGGTCTACCGCAAACCGGACGGGCGCGGGGTAAGGGAGGGTTGTCGCGTCGGCACGGACGCGCCAGTGGGCTCCCTACTCGGTCAGCGAACCCGGCTTGAGGCCGAGCTGCGAACAGATGGCGTCGGCCAGCTCGGAACCCGCGCGGTTATATCGCCCCGTCGCAGGCAGCGCGCCCATGTGAGAGGGTTGCAACAGGGCAGAGAAGGCCGGTCCCGAGCTGGCGATGAAGCGGTCAAAGCTTGCCTCATCAGAGCGGCAGAGCGCGCTTGCCCAATCCTTCATCGCGGGCGGGATGTGGCCGAGGCGAAGCGCCTGGTCCACCTTCTGTGTCGCGCGTTCGTCCGAAGCGGTCGCGAGGGACAGGTTGCGCTCGGCCAGCATCGCCTGCACGGCAGAGACCGGCACATACTTCGCCGGGTCAGGCTCGGCCCCGAGCTTCTCTTTCATCTGCGCCAAGAGCTGCGCCGGAGGCGTCTGCGGAGGCAAGCCAAGCATCTCGGCCACCATCGCGGCGAAGGCGGCAGGGTCGGCCATTGCATCGCCATTGGCGGGCTTCGGTGCGGATTTGTCGGCAGGCTTTGGAGGGGTCATGTCGGCTTCCTGACTTGCGAGAGCGGTGAGGTGCAGGTTCGGGTTGTGGACCAGGCCTGCGCCCTTGAGCCGGACGATCTGCCGCGTCTCCGGGTGATAGAGGAAGGACGGGCTGAGGTAGCGGTATTCCTTGCGGCCGATCATCTCGGCTGCCGTCGCGGTCCATTCGACCCGGCCCCAGACACCACCAGCATCGGAGCGGACTTCCTTGATCCATCCCGCCGCAGGCACCGGGCCGTTCAATTTGGCCTCTGGCGTGTCGTTCTGGTGTTCGTAGTCCACCGGCAGGTCGATCCCGGCCGACTGGAACGCAAGGACCAGGGCGGCAGGGTCGATCAGCTGCCAGGCGCGGCCATCGCGGCCCTTGAACTCACCATGGCCCGGAAAGAGGTGCACCCAGTCCGGGGCACGACCAGGCGGCAGGGCAAGGTCACAGGTGGCAAGGGCCAGGCCGGTCATCATGCAGCCCGCGCAAGGGCTTCATCCATGCGGACCCAAACGCCGGTCGCCTCGACAGCATCCACGATCCCGGCGCGCGACCTGGTGGCGGTGCCGTCCGTCTTGGCGACGGTCTGGTCATCCACGATGAAACAGGCCTTGCCGATATCGGCGATGGTGATCAGGTCACCAGCGGTCGAGTTGGCGAAGAGGAAGCTGCCAAGCCGATATTCTGCCGAAAGCGCACCCGCCGCGCCCGTATTATCCACGGTCTTTTCCGCCCGGCCGACACCGACACAACCGGTCGCGGTCGCGCCCTTGGTGAGGAATCCGGCCGAGTTCCGCATCACCAGGGAACCGGACCAGATTTTCACGGTCGCGGCCATTTGCTCCACCCGAAGGTCGCCGATGCGAAGGCGGGTGTTGCGTTCAGTGGTCAGGGCAACCATTGCATTCTCCTCAGAGGTAAGGGGTGACGATCAGCTTGGCGGTGCCCTTCCAGGGGTTGGACGCACCGGCCGAGCCATATTCGGTGTTGAGGATGTTCAGACCTGCCTCTTCCAAAGACGGCGGGACAAGCAGGATCGTCGGAGAGACGCCAAGCTTGCGGCCCCCATCGGCGGTGAAGCCCATCATCGCGGCCCGTGCGGCGGCATAGTTCGCGGCGTTCAAGGTCTGGCGCGACCCATAGGCCATTTGCCAGAGGCCGAAGCCCGCGTTGACCCGTGCCCGAATGCCGTAGAGGTAGCGGTCATTGAGGAAGACGTATTCCGTGTTCTCTTGCGTGAGCTGCTGGAATTCGTAGTTTTCGCGTTCCTGCCAGATGACAGGTCGGACGGCGCGCGAGGTGTCCAGAAGAAACCAGGGCGTGCCCGCGCCACCCTGGAAGTTGGAAACGACACTTACGCTGCCGTCCGCTGCGGTCACCGGGTGATCGACGTCAAAGAAGAACTGCCCATCATAGCAGAGGGACGTGAAGCCCGAGGCGAGAAGGCCGAACACCAGCTCTTCCCGGTGACGGACGCCCGCCTGCCCCATCTCGGCAAACATCGGCTTGAAGATGCCAAGCCGGTCATCCGAGATATCGTCGCGGGTGATTTCCAGGGTGGATTCGAACTTGCGGTTCTGGATCGTGAAGCCGTTCGCGACCAGGTTCTGCACGTTGCGCGGTCCGACCCATTCGCGCATCGACGGGAAAGCCCCGAGCCAGCCATAGGTCTCATCCCGGCTTGCCGAAGGGACCGTCATCGCGATCTGGTCGGCAAAGGCCGGGGCGCTCATCGCCGCGTCGGAGACGACGGTCTTGAAGCCCTTGAAGGCGAGGTCCAGGGTTTGCGGGTTGACGATCATGGGTCGCGGTCCTTTTCCGGGGCGGCGCGGGTCCGCGCCAGTGCTGGAAAAGGTGTATCAAGCCGGGAAGAGGCGAACCAACCACAAGGGCTTGCGGGGAAAGGTGAGGGGTGCAGGCGGTGGGGCCTCCCTGCCGGTTTCCCGGAAACCCCACATGGCGCTCCGGCCCCGAAGGGACGTGCTACGGCCGGGAGAGTATCACCGTGTCGCGCCTGCCCGCATAAGGTGGCCCAAGGCTGCATTTGGGGCAAGAGGGAAGGTGGGGCGGAACGGCGGAGGGTCGGGCGTCCCTCATTCAATAGCACCATGCGGTGAAGTCACGGACCCCGGTTTCCGTGGTCACCGTTCCACCGCGAAATATGCCCGCCGCAGGCCCTTCGGTCAAGCGCCCGGTCGCCCCCGCGACGGATTGCAAAATTAAAAGCAATCCCGGCAAAATTAAACGGGTTGAAGGGTTTTCGCGGGGCGAGGTGGCCGAAACGAGAAAAGGGCCTTTCTCGGCCCTCCTACGAAGCGCCAAGGGGCGGACCCTTCGGCCCGCCCCTTCGCTTCGTTCTGCACCTGGTCAGGCGGCGCGTCTCGGCCGAGCCTTCCACGCCTTCAAGGCGACGATCACCTTGCGCGCCGCCTCCAAGGTCAGGAAGCGCATGGAGTTGACCTTGTGGTATTTCAGGAGCCAGCCGGTCAGGGCCGCATCGTCGCAAGCGGCCTGGTCATGCAGCTCGCGCCAAAGCTCGCGGATCAGCTCAAGCTGGGCAAAGGTTGCCATGCCGGGCCGGTTGCCATAGCGCGGCGCTCCCTTCGCCAAGGGCCGGAAGCCGCAGTAATCGGCAAAGCCCATCATCGCCGCAAACCCGTCCTGGTCCAGGTCCTTGGACGTGGTGACGCCCGCGATCCGCACGAGGGCGAGGCGATAGCAGTCGTCATCCCATCCGAGCTTTGCCTTTGCGACGTGCAGGATGGCAGTCTGTTGACGGGAAAGGGTCATTCCGATTGCTCCTTTTCGCTTTTGGCTGGGGTCGCGTCTTCAAGACGGTGGTGCAGCTGCGCCAGGTGCTCCCCTTCATTCTCGGCCAGGCGCTTGAAGTGCTGTGCGCAGATGTTGGCCACGCTGATCAGGCCGGAACTGGTCTTGTCGAAGTGTCCGAGCGACAGCCCCTCATGGATCAGCCTAAAGACGGCTGCCGCGTCCGAGAGGGCATAGGGCATGAGGTCAGCTGCGGCCAAGGCCCGCTTCCGCTCGGCCTCATAGAGGTGGACCGTGACAAGCCGGGTGCGGTCATCGCGGGGGATGAAGATTTCGGTGGGCTCGCTGGTCATTGGACTGGCCCCCCGCTGATCCGGCGCGGCTCGCACATGCCGATCAGAGCGGCCAATGCATCCCCTGTCGTGACCACAGAGTCCGTGTTTGCGATCACGCGGGCGAGGATGGTCAGCACCGCCGCGCGGTCGATTTCATCGGCCTTCAAAAGGGCTTCAAGTGCCCGTGCATCGGACTGCATGACAGTCGGATACTCCAGACACACCCGCGCGACAGACTGCCCGAAGACGTTCATGGATTCGCCGTCCAGAACAAGGCTCATTGTGTATCGTTCCGACATTACATCGCCCCCCCAGCAAAGAGCATCGCCTTTTCAAGGTGGATCGGGCTGATCGGCCCGCCGCCCGCGTAGTGCAGCGCCAAGGCATGGGCCTCGACCATTTCGCGAAGGTTGCCCCGCTTCGCCCCGTGCTTTGCCAGCGTGCTGCGCAGGGCATCGCTGTCCGGGAAGAGCAGTTCCGAGAGCGCCCGATACTCGGACGGGTCTGGGCGGGACAAGTCTATGTTGACCGCGCATCGTGACAGAAGGGCATGAAGTCTTCCGCCGAAGGACCGCCAACCCTTCGCAAGGAAATCATGGTTGCCGACCAGCAGGATACCGAAGGCAGGCTGATCGGTCAGGCCGTCGCGCGCGAGTTGCCCCGTGTCATAGGCGTAGCGCAGTGTCTCAAGAAGGTTCGGCGCAAGCCGCTGGCACTCATCCACGATCAGCAGAATGCGCTTGCGCTGGCCCTGCCGCCGGAACGGGTAGCTGCGCAGCATGTAGCCGGTGAACACGTCGAACGGATCGGCCCCGCCGTGCCCATAGACCCCGATATCGCAAAGGGCCGACAGGTAGAACCGTCTCACCGCCGCAGACTTGTCGGCAGGCGCTTCGATCAGAAAGACCAGATCATCGCCCTGCGAAAGCTCGTCTGCGATCTGCCGCAGGGCATAGGTCTTGCCGATCCCGACCGGACCCCGCACGATGCCAAGTCGCGCCGTTTCCAGCGCGGCGCGGGACACATCCCGCAGGATTGAATAGGCCCCCGTCCGGATGATAGGGGTTATAGGGTGCATCGCTGTCATGTGACCTCCTTGGGGTCTATGGGTTGCACAAGGGCAGTCAGCGGTCGCCGCCGCTGATTGCCCGCTCTTCGGGGCCTGTAGCCCCGTCGATCATCGCCAAGAGCTTCCTTTGCCGCTCGGCACGTTGTTCCTCCGCCAGCTCTTCGGGAGACTTCCGGCGTTCGGTCTTGTCGATCACGCGCGGACCGGTCCAGACGTCCGGCGCGGGGGCCAAGGGCGGCGTGAAGTCCGCCGCGCGTTTCTGGGCCTCAAAGGTGGAGACGGTCGGGTCCAGGTCGCGGGCTAGATCCCGCACTACTCGGTTGGACGCCGCCTCAAGCGACGCCTGGTAGCGCGCGCCGTCCCGGTCGCCATAGGCGAAGGTCGGGGCCATTTCGATCCGCTCCGGCGCGCGTCCGCGAAGGTTGACCCACGCATAGCCCCGGTCGTTTCGCAGGGGCAAAAGGACCTCGACCTTCTCCCCCGGATTCATCCGGTGCAGGCAAGGGCCGTGATACACCCGGTTGTCGATCTGGACGCTGCTTTGTGTGACGGTCCGGGTTTCCGGGCGGCTGAAGATCAGGTCAAACACCTCTTCCGAAGGCTGCCGCGCCCGGAAGCCCGTGGCCTCGATCTTCATTTCCAGCGCCTCTTTCGGCGACAGGCCCGCGAGTCGACTGCCCGCGCCCTGCGGGCGGCTGTTGTATATGGCGACACAGGCCGCGACGTCTTCCACCAGCTGATCAAGGCCGCGCGCATAGGGTGCGACGGTCTGCCCCTTGTTCGCGCTTTTCTTGTTGTCGCGCCGCCCGCCGATCCATCCCGGCAGGCCCTTGAAGACCTGTTCCAGGATGTTGAAGAGCCCTTCGATCGACCCCTTGGACGTAGGACTGTAGGGTTTCGCCAAGGTCAGGCCGAACTGGTCTTGCGCGAGGAATTCCAGCCGCGCCATGGAAGCCGCGAGGGCCGAATACTCGCTGCCGTTGTCCAGGTAGAAATGTTCTGGAATCCCCCCGTGCGGGCACATCGTGACATGGGCAAGTGACTCGGCAACATCGGCCTGCACGATGCCTTGCCCCTTGGAAAGCAGGACCGGCGTGACCCAAAGGTGAAGGCTGGACATATCCAGCCATGCGATCAGTCGAAGGCGGACCGGCGCCGCCTGGTCCTGCACCGCGATATCGGCATAGTGCACGTCGCCTTGCAAAAGGCTCATGGGCCGGTCCGCGAGGGCAAGGTTCACCCGGCCCACCGCGCCGTCCTGATAGGCCTTGTGATCCTTCCGGGCGCGGTAGTGCAGCCGGTAGCCTTCCAGTCCAATCCGCTCGGCCCACTTGGTATTGAGCTGGCAAAGGCCCCGAAGGTCACGCGGCAGGATGGCCGATCCGGCCTCGGCAGAGAGACGGCAAAGATCGTCGCTGCAAAGCCGCAGCACTTCCCGGATGGACGTGCCGTCGATCCCCACCATGCTCCGCGCTTGTCTGGTCAGCCGGGCCGCGATGGCCGCGCGCCGGTCGAAGGGCAGGTCGATTCCAGCATCCCATTCCCGCGACAGAAGCACCCGCGCCCGGCCCTTGTCGCCGCGCAAGGCCGGGATCAACGCCGCCGGACCTTGGGTTTCGTGCAGGCGGACCCAATCGCGAAGGGTATTCTCCGACAGGGTGATCGGGACGCCCCGGATGAAATGCCGCATTCCCGCAACCGCCCGGAATGTCGCCGCCCGTTCCGGTGCCCGCGCGGGCAGGCCGAGCATCGGCGCGATGATCCGCAGCCGGTCCTGTTGTTCGGCCCACTGCCATGCCTCTAACCGCCCCTTCAACGTGCCTTGAACGGGGGCTTCAAAGGGGCCTTCGAAGATGCCGAGCCGGGCCTTTAGGTCCGCGTTGCAGCGGGACAGGTCCAGGCCCCAAACCTTGCCACCCGCGCCGCCGCGATGGCCGGGAAGGGCGACTACTGGCATGTGAAACCCCCTCCAAGGTCTGCCCTTGGTAGCGTTTCGAAATGCAAGCTGGGCTGCCCGTTCTCCAATGCCAACGGCGGAAGCGAATTTCTCGGGAGACAGATACATCATGCTGTCTCGCGGACCTTTTCCAAGAACGATCTTGCCAGCTCGCCCGCCTTCGGTCCTTTGCGCTTACCGGATACGACCTGCCCAACGTGCTGCCGCACGAACCCATGGGCTTCGCAGAAAGCCTTCAGCGAGGTTCCGCGTCTTACCAACTCTGCCCGAATCTCTTTCAAAAGCTCTTCAGATGGCGTAGACATGTGGCGATGGACCGCTTCATTGATATGGTCTGTTCACAATGAACAATACATACGTCGCACGGGACGGTCAACCATGGAAGATGCTGCCAGCGTCATCGACAAGCTTAAGGCTCGATTTCGCGTCGAGTCAGATACTGATCTCGCCGCTCGCTTGCTGATCAGTCGAAGCACGGTCGCCAACTGGCGGAACCGAGACAGCGTGCCTGATCGCTATCGACGGGTCGCAGAAGGCGAGGCGAACTGGGCTCCCTGGGCCAAACCCTACGGGGAGATGAACGACATTGAGCGTGCGGCGCTTCGGATCGCGATCACACGGTTGATGCGGGATTTTGGGCATATCGCGACCGACTACAGAGGCTTTATGGAAGACTCCATGAAGGCTGCGGCTTCTTGGCAACTCTACTGGTCAACGGCCTGCAAAGACCTGTTTGCCGAAATGGAGCGGCGGGAAACTGACGATGCCCATCATACCGCTTCCCTGCTCGTCTTCAACGAGCTCTTCAGCGGCAAATGACTTTCGCCAATCGTTTCGTCAATCCTCACCTTTCCAGCGAAATCAATGTCTTAGCCTTCTGACCCGGTGTTACCAATTGGGCCAGAAGAGGAACCGCTAACCCACTGAAATCAAACACTTTCGCAGGTCCTCAACCTTTCGTTGGTAAACCGGCCCTCTTCCGGCTCAATTAGTTGCGCCTCAGCAGGCAGCAGGTTAACAGGTCCTAAACGTCCACGTTCAAAGCATTGAAATAAAAAAGTTCTGCTATTCTGACCACAGTGGACACGTCGGCCAGCCGCCGATCCGGCCAGCCATTGGTTGCGTGGCAAAACAGGGCCGTGTATCACCCCGCAAAAGCCTTGTCTTGCGGGGAGAGCAGCATGCGGCGTGTCGTGGTCACCGGTCTGGGCATGGTCACCCCTCTGGCCTGCGGGGTGGAAAAGACCTGGAGCCGCCTCCTTGCCGGCCAGTCCGGGGCAGGGCCGATCACCCGCTTTGATGCCTCGAATGTGGTGACCCAGTATGCCTGCGAAATTCCGCGCGGGGATGGTTCGGACGGGACGTTCAACCCGGATGACTGGATGGAGCCGAAGGACCAGCGCAAGGTTGACGACTTCATCATCTACGGCATGGCGGCAGCGGTGCAGGCGGTGCGGGATGCGGGCTGGGACGACATCCCGGAGGACGAAAAGCTGCGGACCGGGGTGATGATCGGGTCGGGGATCGGGGGGCTGACCTCGATTGCCGAGACAGCGGTGCTGATCAAGGAGAAGGGGCCGAAGCGGGTGTCGCCCTTTTTCATTCCCGGTGCGCTGATCAACCTGATCTCGGGGCAGGTGTCGATCCGGTTCGGGTTCAAGGGGCCGAACCATGCGGTGGTGACGGCCTGTTCGACCGGCGCGCATGCCATTGGCGACGCGGCGCGGCTGATCCAGTGGGGCGACGCGGATGTGATGGTCGCGGGCGGGGCGGAAAGCCCGATTTCAGAGATCGGGATCGCCGGGTTCAACGCCTGCAAGGCGCTGTCGACCAAGCGTGCGGATGACCCGACCAAGGCCAGCCGGCCCTATGACGCGGACCGCGATGGCTTCGTGATGGGCGAAGGCGCGGGCGTGGTGGTGCTGGAGGAATACGAGCACGCGAAGGCGCGCGGGGCCAAGATCTACGCCGAGGTGCTGGGTTATGGCCTGTCGGGTGACGCCTATCACATCACCGCCCCCAGCGAGGATGGCGACGGCGGCTATCGCAGCATGGCGGCGGCCTTGAAGCGGGCGGGGCTTACCCCGGCGGATGTCGACTATATCAACGCCCATGGAACGAGCACGATGGCCGACACCATCGAGTTGGGCGCGGTCGAGCGGCTGATGGGCGAGGATGCGGCGCGGGTGACGATGTCTTCGACCAAGTCGTCGATCGGGCATCTCTTGGGGGCGGCGGGCGCGGTAGAGGCGATCTTCTGCGTGCTGGCCCTTCGCGATCAGGTGGCACCACCGACGATCAACCTTGAGACGCCGGCGGTGACGCCGAAGCTGGACCTGGCGGCAAACAAGGCGGTGAAGCGGAAGATCGAGGTGGCGTTGTCGAACAGCTTCGGCTTTGGCGGCACCAACGCAAGCCTGGTCGTCGGCAAGGTGCGCTGAAGATGTGGCGGAGCATCGCCTCGAATGCGCTGACGCTGTTCATCGTGATCCTTGTCGCGCTGGCGGCGCTGGTCGGCTGGGGGCGCAACGAGTTCCTGAAAGCCGGGCCGTTGACCGAACCGGTCTGCCTGCAGATCGAACGCGGCGCGTCCCTGAGCGCGGTGAGCCGGAACTTGGAGGAGCGCGGGGCCGTCACCGACGCCCGCATCTTCCGGATCGGCGCCGACTACTCGGACCGCGCCGAGGCGTTGAAGTTCGGCAGCTACATGGTCCCGGCGGGGGCCAGCATGGCCGAGGTGCTTGACGCGATCTCGACCTCGGGCCGGTCGACCTGCGGACGCGACCTGAACTTCCGCATCGGGGTCACGAAATCGGACATCGTGCTGAGCGAGCTGGACCTTTCCACCAACGACTATGTCGAGGTGACGCGGTTTGATGCGGGCGCCGAAACCCTGCCGCCGGAATACCTGGAGATTGCCGACGATCCGGCGCTGGTCTTTCGGGTGACGGTGGCCGAGGGGGTGACCAGCTGGCAGGTGGTGGAATCGCTGAAGCAGGCGGATTTCCTGAGCGGGGCGCTGGAAACGGTGCCTCCAGAAGGGTCACTTGCGCCGGGGGGATACGAGCCCGCGCGCGGTACCGAACGCGGGACGCTGATCGCCGAGATGACCGAGCGGCAGGCGGCGATCCTGGCCGAGGCCTGGGCGGGTCGGGCGGAAGGTCTGCCCTATGACACCAAGGAAGAAGCGTTGATCATGGCCTCGATCATCGAGAAGGAAACCGGCGTGCCCGAGGAACGGGGCCGGGTGGCCAGCGTGTTCTTCAACCGGCTGCAGCAGGGGATGCGGCTGCAGACCGACCCGACGGTGATCTACGGGATCACCAAGGGCGAAGGCGTGCTGGGGCGGGGCCTGCGGCAAAGCGAGCTGCGCCGCGAAACACCGTGGAACACCTATGTGATTGACGGGTTGCCTCCGACCCCGATTGCAAATCCGGGACGCGAGTCGATCCTTGCGGCGATGAACCCGGACGAAACGGACTATCTGTTCTTCGTCGCGGATGGCAGCGGCGGCCATGCCTTTGCCGACACGCTGGACGCGCATAACGAGAATGTGGCCCGCTGGCGGGCGATCGAGGCCGAGCAGGGCAGCGACGGTGAAACCGGCGTGCAGCGGGAGTGACAGCATTAACGAACGGTTAAGCCGGAGTTCGGTAAGCCATTGATTGCATGATGTTATATCTTGACTCTGCGCGCTGTCCGATGTAGAACCTGTGGCATGATGATAGAGGTGTGAATGCGGCCCGGGGGTGCACCCCGCTGGCCGCTTTTTCATTTCGCTCGTGCGGGGGCATGGGGTGGGCGCGACCAGATGACAGACGGAAACTTGGCCGCCGGACCTTCGGATGACGACGTGCTGGCGGTGGCAGAGGGCCTTTACCGCGAGGCCGCGGTAGAGCTGCACCGCGTGATCACCGCAATCCGGGGTGGGCATTTCGGCGAGGCGAAAGCCGCGCATCTGGCGGTCCGCGATCTGCGGGTGACCGCGTCGCAGGTGCTTGAGGAAAGGGGCAGGATTGACAAACTCCGCAAACAGATCGCCGGGCAGGTCGGACCTGGCGGAGCACTTGACCTTGACGCTGCCCGAGCTGAGATCGGGCGCCGCCTGGCTTGCCTCCGCGACGCCGGAGGAGGTGGCTGAGTTCCTGGGCTCCTTGGACGAGAACGCGCTGCTGGCGCTGCCCTGGGTCTTCGAGTTCTGGGCCCTGCCGCATCAGGTGCCGCCGCGCGGGGCGTGGAAGACCTGGGTGATCATGGGCGGGCGCGGTGCAGGCAAGACCCGGGCGGGGTCGGAATGGGTGCGCGCCCAGGTCGAGGGTGCGCGGCCCGAGGATCCCGGAGTGGCCAGGCGGGTCGCGCTGGTGGGCGAGACCGTCGCGCAGGTGCGCGAAGTGATGATCTTTGGCGACAGCGGGATCCTGGCCTGTTCGCCTCCGGATCGGCGCCCGGAGTGGCAGGCGACGCGCCAGCAGCTCTTGTGGCCGAACGGGGCCGTGGCGCAGGTCTTTTCGGCCCACGCACCGGAGGCGATGCGCGGGCCGCAGTTCGACGCGGCCTGGGCCGACGAGCTGGGCAAGTGGAAGAAGGGCGCCGAGGCCTGGGATCAGCTGCAGTTCGCCCTGCGGCTTGGCAAGAACCCGCGCCAGGTGGTGACGACGACGCCGCGCAACATCGGCGTGCTGAAGGCGATCCTGAAGAACCCCTCGACCGTGACCACCCATGCGCCTACCGAGGCGAACCGGGCTTACCTGGCCGAAAGCTTTCTGGCCGAGGTGCAGGTGCGCTATGGCGGGACGCGGCTTGGTCGGCAAGAGCTGGAAGGCGTGCTGGTCGAGGACGAGGAGGGGGCGCTTTGGACGCAGGCCCTGCTGGAACGGGCGCGGGTCAGCGTGATGCCGACGTTCAGCCGGATCGTGGTGGCGGTGGATCCGCCGGTTACGGCCACAAAGCAGAGCGATGAATGCGGGATCGTGGTTGTCGGCGCCGACACGCGCGGCGATCCGAAGGATTGGCGGGCGGTCGTGCTGGAAGATGCCACCGTCAAGGGGGCGTCCCCGGAAGGGTGGGCGCGGGCGGCCCTGGCCGCGATGGAGCGTCACGGCGCGGACCGGATGGTCGCCGAGGTCAACCAGGGCGGTGACCTGGTCGAGCGGGTGGTGCGGATGATCGACCCGCAGGTGCCCTTCCGGGCCGTGCACGCGACCAGATCGAAGATGCTGCGGGCCGAGCCGGTGGCGGCGCTGTATGAGCAGGGTCGCGTCGGGCATGTCCGGGGGCTGGGCGCGCTGGAAGACCAGATGTGCCAGATGGCAGTGACCGGCTGGCGGGGCAGGGGCTCACCCGACCGGCTGGATGCGCTGGTCTGGGCCTTGACCGAGCTGATGGTGGACCCGGCAGGCCGGTCAGGGCGACCCACCGTACGGTCGCTTTAGGCTTTGGAAGCCCAAGGCAGGGATACTTGCAAACGAAGGAAGCCCCAAGGGGTGGAAGGCCCTGCCCGACCGGGCGGGGGCACGTCGGGCCTGTGCCCAGGGGTTCAAAGGAGCGCGAGATGGTATTCGATTTTCTGAGGAAGCCCGCCGTCAAGGCCGCGCCGGTCGAACGCAAGGCCAGCGCCGTGGGGCGGGTGGTGGCCTGGGGGTCAGGGGGACGCGTTGCCTGGAGCCCGCGGGACACGGTCTCGTTGATGCGCAGCGGGTATCAGGGCAACCCGATCGGTTTCCGGGCGGTAAGGCTGATCGCCGAAGCTGCAGCGGCGCTGCCGGTGATCTGCCAGGACGCCGAGCGCCGCTATGAGGCGCATCCGGTGCTGGACCTGATCAAGCGGCCGAACGGGGCGCAGGGGCGGGCCGAGTTTCTGGAGGCGGTCTATGGCTACCTGCTGCTGGCCGGAAACGCCTATGTCGAGGCGGTGCCGGGGGAAAGCGGCCTGCCAGGCGAGCTGCATGTGCTGCGCGCCGACCGGATGAGCCTGGTGCCGGGGGCGGATGGCTGGCCGGTGGCCTATGACTACACGGTCAGCGGTCGCACCCACCGCTATCAGATGGCGGGCGAGGCCAGTCCGGTCTGCCATATCCGCAGCTTCCATCCGCAGGACGACCACTATGGTTTCTCGCCCTTGCAGGCGGCGGCGACGGCTGTGGATGTTCACACCAGCGCAAGCACCTGGTCAAAGGCCCTTCTCGACAATGCCGCAAGGCCTTCGGGCGCGATTGTCTACAAGGGGGCGGACGGGCAGTCGGCGCTGAGCGCGGACCAGTATGACCGGCTGGTCAGCGAGATGGAGAGCCATCATCAGGGTGCGCGGAACGCCGGGCGGCCGATGCTGCTGGAGGGGGGGCTGGACTGGAAGCCGATGGGCTTTTCGCCCAGTGACATGGAGTTCCAGAAGACCAAGGAAGCCGCAGCGCGCGAGATCGCCATCGCCTTCGGCATCCCGCCGATGCTGATGGGGATCCCCGGCGACGCGACCTATGCCAACTACCAGGAGGCGAACCGGGCCTTCTACCGGCTGACGGTGCTGCCGCTGGCAACGAAGGTGCTGGCCGATATCGCGCATTGGCTGTCGGTCTTTGCCGGGCAGGAAGTCGATCTGCGGCCGGACCTTGACCAGGTGCCGGCGCTGGCGGTGGAGCGCGACCAGCAATGGGCGCGGGTGGGGGCCGCCGCGTTCCTGACCGTGGCGGAAAAGCGGATGCTGCTGGGCCTGCCGAGACTGTCGGAGGATGAATGACAGCCCGCAGGACGGAAGGCGGGTCACGCTTCGTCAACGACAGCTTCGATGCGGCCTCGGCCCGGATCGAGGCGAACGAGCGGGTCGCGGATGAACGCTGGACCGGGTTGGAATACCGGCTGGGGATGATCGAAGCGACGCTGGACCGGTTGGAAAAGCGGATCTGGGTGGGCGTCTACGGCGTCGCGGCCTTCCTGCTGGCGCAGATGGCCGAGGCGGTTATTCAAGCGGCGATGAGGTGAGGCGATGAGCGAGACATACGGCGCGCCGGAGCGCAAGTTCCACCGGCCGGAAACGGCGCTGGTGGTGACCGAAGGGCAGGTGGTGGCGGGCTATGCCTCGCTCTTCGGGGTAAAGGACCAGGGCGGCGATGTGGTGCAGGCGGGGGCCTACTCCGCCAGCTTGAAGCGGCTGGCGGCGCGGGCGGGGCGGGTCAAGATGCTGTGGCAGCACGACCCGGCCCAGCCGATCGGCGTCTGGGACGAGGTGCGCGAGGACGCAACCGGTCTTTGGGTCAAGGGGCGCATCCTGACCGAGGTCGAGAAGGGCCGGGAAGCGGTGGCGCTTCTTGCGGCAGGCGCAATCGACGGGCTGTCGATCGGCTATCGGACGATCAAGGCGGAACGTGACGGCAAGGGCAAGCGGCTTTTGTCGGAGCTGGAGCTTTGGGAGGTCTCGTTGGTGACCTTCCCGATGCTTCCCGAAGCGCGGGTCGCGGCCAAGGCGGATGCCCTGGACGCCGACTGGCGCGACATGGCGGCGGTATTCGAGGACGCGCGCCGCACCCTGGCCGGGCGCTGAGCCGGGCCTTCCACGAGCGAAAGGAAGATGACGATGACCGAGAGTGAGGCTCGGGCCGGGGAAGGTTTGTCCACGGTCCCGACGGCGGCTGCCGAGGCGAAAGCCGCCGTGGCCGGTTTCCTGAAGGAGTTCAAGGGCTTTCAAGACGACGTGAAATCAACGCTGAAACATCAGGAAGAGCGACTGACCATGCTGAACGCAAAGACGATGGCCTATGGCCGCCCCGCACTGTCGGCCCGTGCGGAAGTGGAAGCCCCGCATCAGAAGGCGTTCAACGCCTATCTGCGGTCGGGCGATGACGATGGCCTGCGCGGGCTGACCCTGGAAGGCAAGGCGCTGTCGACGGCCGTGGCCGCCGATGGTGGCTATCTGATCGACCCACAGACCGCCGACCGCATCCGGTCGATGCTGTTCGCGACCTCCAGCTTGCGGTCTATCGCGAATGTGGTGCAAGTCGATGCCAGCTCGTATGACGTGCTGGTCGACCGGTCGGAAGTGGGTTCGGGCTGGGCAACCGAAGCCGCGGCCACGACCGAAACCGCGACGCCGCTGATCGAGCGCATCTCGATCAAGCTGCACGAACTGGCGGCCATGCCGAAAGCTTCGCAGCGTATCCTGGATGACTCTGCTTTCGACGTGGAAGGCTGGCTCTCCGACAAGATCGCGACCCGGTTCATCCGGGCCGAGGCCGCAGCCTTCATCAACGGCGACGGGATCGACAAGCCGAAGGGCATCTTGCTGCCGACGAAGGTGGCAAATGCCGCGTGGGTCTGGGGTCAGCTTGGCTATATCCCGACCGGCGCTGCGGCGGATTTTGCGACCACCAACCCGGCGGATTGCATCATCAACCTGGTCTATGCGCTGGGTGCCGACTATCGGGCGAATGCGACTTTCGTGATGAACTCGAAGACCACCGGCGCGGTGCGCAAGATGAAGGACGTGGACGGCCGCTTCCTGTGGTCGGACGGGTTTGCGCAAGGTGAGCCTGCGCGCCTGATGGGCTATCCGGTGCTGATCTGCGAAGACATGCCCGACATCGCCGCCAACGCCCATGCCATCGCGTTCGGCGACTTCCGTTCTGCCTACACCATCGCGGAACGCCCGGACCTGCGCATCCTGCGCGATCCGTTCAGCGCCAAGCCGAACGTCCTGTTCTACGCCAACAAGCGTGTGGGCGGCGATATCACCGACTTTGCGGCGATCAAGCTGCTGAAGGTTGCGGTGTCCTGAGGAAGGCGGCCCGGCCCCCGCGCAGGGGCCGGGCCATGTCTGAGCCAGCTTGTCCCTGAAGGCCCGGCCGCGGGTGGAGATCTGATCATGATGCTGACCGAAGAGACCCCGGTGCCGTCAGTGGCCCTGCCGGTGGAGGAGTTGAAGGACCATCTGCGGCTGGGCAGCGGCTTTGCCGATGACGGGCTGCAGGACGGGCTGGTCGAGGCCCATCTTCGTGCCGCGATGGCGGTGATCGAAGGGCGGATCGGCAAGATGCTGTTCCAGCGCCGGTTCCGGTGGGTGCTGGACTTCTGGCGCGACACGGAAGACCAGGCATTGCCGGTGTCGCCCGTCGGCGGGATTGCCAGCGTGACCCTGGTAGATGCGGCGGGGGCCGAGGTTCTTGTGCCGTCAGCGACCTATCGGCTGATCCCGGACCTGCACCGGCCCCGGCTGGCGGGGAAAGGGACAATGCTGCCGGCAATCCCGTCACAGGGGCTGGTCAAGGTGGTGTTCGACGCCGGTTTCGGCCTGGCCTGGACCGATGTGCCGGTGGACCTGCGGCAAGCGGTCCTGCTGCTGGCGGGAGAGTATTACGAGCGCCGGCATGACGATGGAACCCAGGCGGCGGGGCTGCCCTTCGGCGTGGCGACCCTGATCGAGCGGTGGCGGACGGTGCGGTTGCTGGGTGGGGGGCGGTCATGAAGATCCCGCATCTGAACCGGGCCTTGGTGCTGGAGGGCGTGGCGCGCACTCCGGACGGTGCAGGCGGCTTCAGCGCGGTGTGGACTGCCCTGGGTACGCTTTGGGCCGAGGTGCTGCCGGGGTCGGGAGGCGATGCCCTTGGCGAAGAGCGGTTGCTGTCGGCGGTGCCCTATCGGGTGACGGTTCGCGCCGCGCCGACCGGTGCGGCGTCGCGACCGAAGCCCGGGCAAAGGTTCCGCGACGGAACGCGGCTGTTTGTGATCCAGGCGGTGACGGAGCGGGACCCCAAGGGGCGCTTCCTGACCTGCTTTTCCCGCGAGGAGGTGCCAAGATGAGTTACGGTTCTGCGCCGGCCCTGCAGCAGGCGGTGTTTCAGCATCTGACGGGCTGGCCCGCACTGGCGGGTGTCGCGACCTACGATGCCGTTCCCCCCAACGCGACCGGAACGTTCGTGCTGATCGGCCCCGAAGAGGCGCGGGACCAGTCCGACAAGTCCGGCGCCGGGGCCGAGCATCAGATGGTGATCAGCGTGATCACCGATGCAACGGGGTTCCTGTCGATCAAGACCATCGCGGCCGAGATCTCGGACGCGCTGATCGGGGCGCCGCTGACCCTGGCACGGGGGCGGCTGGTCAACCTTCTGTTCCTGCGGGCCTCGGCGCGGCGGATCGAAGAGGGCGAGACGCGTCGGATCGACCTTACCTTCCGGGCCAGGGTCCAGCTTTAGCGACCCGTGCCCCCGGCCCCTTTCCCCCAAGTGGGAGACGGGCGCGCAAAATGACGAATGATCATTCATATACGAACGGAGAACCGACATGGCTGTGCAAAGCGGCAAGGATCTGCTGATCAAGATCGACCAGACCGGAGACGGGCAGTTCGTCACCATCGCGGGCCTTCGGGCCACGCGGATCAGCTTCAACGCGGAAGCGGTGGATGTCACCAGCCTGGAAAGCCAGGGCGGGTGGCGCGAGCTTCTGGCGGGGGCGGGGGTGAAATCGGCTTCGATCTCGGGGTCGGGCGTGTTTCGGGACGAAAACACTGACGAGCGCGCGCGCCAGGTGTTCTTCAACGGCGAGATCCCGGAATTTCAGGTCGTCATCCCCAGTTTCGGGATCATCGAAGGGCCGTTCCAGATCAGCTCGATCGAGTACTCGGGCAGCCACAATGACGAGGCGACCTACGAGATGGCCATGGCCTCGGCCGGGGCGCTGACTTTCACGGCGCTGTGATGGCCAATCCCTGGACGGGCGAGGTTGCACTTAGGCTGGACGGGCAGCGCCATGTGGCGAAACTGACGCTGGGGGCGCTGGCAGAGCTGGAGGAAGCCCTCGAAACCGGGTCGCTGATCGACCTGGTCGGTCGGTTCGAGGGCGGAGGCTTCTCGACCCGCGATGTGCTTGCGCTGATTGTCGCGGGCCTTCGGGGCGGGGGCTGGCAAGGGTCGGCCGCGGATCTTCGGACGGTGGACATCGGCGGCGGGCCGGTCGAAGCGGCGCGGGTTGCAGCGGAACTGCTTGCCCGGGCCTTCGCGTTGCCGGGCGAGCCATGACCGCGATCGACTGGCGCGGCCTGATGCAGGCCGGTCTCCATGGTCTGGGGCTTGCGCCTGCGGAGTTCTGGCGGCTGACCCCGGTCGAGTTGCGAATGATGCTGGGGCGGGAGAACATGCTTCCGCCCCTGACACGCGCGCGGCTGGCAGAACTGGCCGCCGCATTCCCGGATGCAAGGAAGGATCAGGGCGATGGCGGAAATCGGAACGATGCAGGAGCAGCTTCAGGCGCTGGAAGCGCAGTTGGGGTCATCCGTGTCGATGGTGGCGACGTTTGACGGCGAGCTTTCGCGGATGCGCGACACGATGGTCTTCGCCGGGCGCGAGGTGAACACTCTTTCCGGCGGGATCAGCGGCGGCCTGCGCAAGGCCTTCGACGGGCTGGTCTTCGACGGCATGAAGCTGAACGATGCGCTGAAGTCGGTCGGCAAGACGATCGTCGACACGGTCTATTCGATCGCGATGCGGCCGGTGGCCGGTGCGTTCGGCGGCCTTCTGGCAAGCGGGGTGTCCTCGGTCATCGGCGCCGGCATGCCATTCGCCGCCGGGGGTGCCTTCAGCCAGGGCCGCGTCCTGCCATTCGCCAAGGGCGGGGTGGTGTCCGGCGCGACATCCTTCCCGATGCGGGGCGGCCAGGGCCTGATGGGCGAGGCCGGACCCGAAGCGATCATGCCGCTTGCACGCGGGTCGGACGGGCGCCTTGGCGTTCAGGCGGCCGGCGGGCGTGCGGTCACCGTGGTGATGAACATCACGACGCCGGATGTGCAGGCATTTCAGCGCAGCCAGACCCAGGTCGCGGCCCAGGTCAGCCGGGCCCTTGCCCGCGGTCAGCGGAACCGGTGAGGAGAGATCATGGCGTTTCACGAGATCCGCTTTCCGGCCAACCTGAGCTTTGGGTCGGTCGGAGGTCCGGAGCGGCGGACCGAAATCGTCACCCTGTCGAACGGGTTTGAAGAACGAAACACCCCCTGGGCGCATTCGCGCAGGCGCTACGATGCGGGCCTTGGTCTGCGGTCGCTGGACGATGTCGAAACCCTGATCGCCTTCTTCGAGGCCCGCACCGGCCAGCTGCACGGGTTTCGCTGGAAGGACTGGGCCGACTTCAAGTCTTGCGCGCCTTCGGGCACTCCGGGGCCAGAGGACCAGGGGATCGGGACCGGGGACGGGGTCACGACGATCTTCCGGCTGCAGAAGACCTATCGCTCGGGGTTGCAAAGCTATGCAAGGCCGATCCTGAAGGCGGTGCTTGGGACAGTTGTCGTCGCCGTAGAGGGTGATCCGAAGATCGAGGGACTTGAGTTCAGCTTGAACGCGGCAACCGGCGAGGTGGCTTTTGCCCTCGCGCCGGACGTCGGGACGCGGATCACGGCCGGTTTCGAGTTCGACGTTCCGGTCCGCTTCGACACCGACCAGATCCAGACCTCGGTCGCGTCGTTTCGCGCGGGTGAGGTGCCGAAGGTGCCCGTCGTGGAGGTCAGGCTATGAGCAGCGAAACGCTTTTCGCCCATCTGGCAAGCGGCGCCACGACGGTCTGCAGCGCCTGGGTCGTGGCCCGCACGGACGGCATGGTGCTGGGGTTCACCGATCACGACAGCAATCTGCACGTTGCCGGGGTTGCCTGCCGCGCCGATGCCGGACTGTCCGCCAGGGCGCTGCAGCAGACGACCGGCCTTTCGGTCGACAACTCCGAGGCCATGGGTGCCCTGAGCGACAGTTCCATCACCGAGGCGGACATCCTTGCCGGGCGCTTTGACGGAGCCGAGGTCCGGGTCTACCTGGTGAACTGGGCGCAGCCCGATCAACAGGTGCTGGAGTTCAGTGGAAGCCTGGGGGAAATCAGCCGGTCGGGCGGAAGTTTCCGGGCCGAGCTTCGCGGCCTGACGGAACGTCTGAACCAGCCGCAGGGACAGGCATACCAGCCCGGCTGCCCGGCCGTCCTTGGCGACCGGCGCTGCCGGTTCGACACGACAACGCCCGGCTTCTTTGCCGAGCGCAGTCTGGAAACGGTCGAAGAAGACCGGGTCTTCGGCTTCGCGGATTTCCCGGGATTTTCCGATCGCTGGTTCGAACACGGCCGGGTCGAAGTGCTGTCCGGTCAGGCGACGGGCCTGGTCGGCGTGGTCAAGATCGACCGCCTGGAAGGCGCCGGGCGGCGAATCGAGCTTTGGCAGTCCTTCGGGGCACCGGTCGTCGCGGGTGACCGGATCCGAATCCTGGCCGGGTGCAGCAAGACCCCTGCGACCTGCCGCACGAAGTTTGCCAACTTCCTGAATTTTCGCGGCTTTCCGCATATTCCCGGCGAGGACTGGCTTGCGGCCTATCCTGGCCAGGACCGGCCCAACACCGGCGGTTCCAGGTTTGCCGGGGCGGGATCGTGATCCGGGCCGACCAGATATCGGCCGAGGCGCGCAGCTGGATCGGGACGCCCTACCTGCACCAGGCCACCGTCAAGGGGGCGGGCACGGATTGTCTTGGGCTTTTGCGCGGTGTGTGGCGGGCGCTGCTGGGCGCGGAACCGCAGGTCGTGCCGGCCTACACCGACGACTGGGCCGAGCCGAACCGCGAAGAGGTCCTGCTTGTCGCCGCCGAGCGCTGGCTTTTGCGCAAGGACCTGGCCGCCGAAGCGGTCGGCGATGTGCTGCTCTTTCGCATGCGTCAGGGCGGTATCGCAAAACACCTTGGCATCCAGACCGAGACCGGAGCCAAAGCCGCGTTCGTGCACGCCTATTCGCAGCACGGGGTCGTCGAAAGCCCGCTTTCAAGCCCATGGCAGCGCCGGATCGCGGCGCGCTTTGCTTTTCCCGATGGAGCCCAGTGAATGGCCACACTCATCCTTTCCGCCGCCGGAGCGGCCCTTGGCGCGGGTTTCGGCGGGACGGTCCTTGGACTGTCCGGTGCGATCATCGGCCGCGCGATCGGCGCGACCCTCGGGCGGGCAATCGACCAGCGGCTTCTGGGCGCCGGGTCGGATCCGGTAGACGTGGGCCGGATCGACCGGTTGCGGCTTACCGGTGCCGGAGAGGGCGCCCCGGTCGGGCAGATCTGGGGCCGGATGCGCGTCGGCGGCCAAGTGATCTGGGCGACCGAGTTCTTTGAGACGGTACGAAGCCGCCGGACCGGGAAGGGGGCCCCACGCCCCAAGATCAACGATTACAGCTATTCGGTAAGCCTGGCGATCGCGCTGTGCGAAGGCGAGATCCTGCGGGTCGGCCGGGTCTGGGCCGATGGCAACGAGATCTCGCCCCGGGATCTGAACATGCGGGTCTATGTCGGCAGCGAAACCCAGCTTCCCGACGCCAAGATCGAAGCGATCGAAGGGGCCGGGCAGGCTCCGGCCTATCGCGGACTGGCCTATGTGGTGATGGAAGACCTTGAGCTTGCGCCCTATGGCAACCGGGTGCCGCAGTTCACCATGGAGGTCATGCGGGCCGCGCAGGGGCCGTCGGTCGAGACCGCAAGCACCCTGGACCAGGCCGTGCGGGCCGTCGCGATGATCCCCGGAACCGGAGAATACGGGCTGGCAACGACCCCGGTGCATTATGGCTCGGGCCCCGGCCGCTACCGGTCGGCGAACGTGCACTCGCCGTCCGGCCTGACCGACTTCTCGACCAGCCTCGGGCAACTGGACGAAGAATTGCCGTCGGTCGGTTCGGTGTCGCTTGTCGTGTCCTGGTTCGGAAACGACCTGCGTTGCGCAAGTTGCGAAATCCGGCCAAAGGTCGAGCAGAAACTGCAAGACGGTAAGGGCATGCCCTGGCGTGCCGGCGGGGTTTCCCGGTCGCAGGCCCTTGAAGTACCGAAAGTCGACGGGGCCTCGATCTATGGCGGAACGCCGTCCGATCAGTCGGTGATCGAGGCCATCCGGGCCATCCGCGCCTCCGGCAAGGAGGTCATGTTCTACCCGTTCATCCTGATGGACCAGCTGGAGGAAAACAGCCTGCCCGACCCCTGGACCGGCGGCATCGGACAGCCGAAACTGCCCTGGCGTGGCCGGATCACGCTGTCCTCGGCCCCCGGCAGCGCGGGGTCGCCCGACCGCAGTGCGGCGGCGGCGGCGGAAGTCGCGGCATTCTTCGGCACGGCGGTTCCCGGGCAGTTTTCGGCAAGCGGCGACACCGTTTCCTATTCCGGTCCGGTGGACTGGCACTATCGGAAGTTCGTGCTGCACTATGCCAAGCTTTGCGCCCTGGCCGGTGGGGTCGAGGCGTTCTGCATCGGTTCCGAAATGCGGTCGCTGACCCAGATCCGGGGCAGCGGCGACAGTTTCCCGGCCGTTCAGGCGTTGCGCGCCCTTGCGGCCGATGTGCGGACCATCCTGGGGCCGTCGACCAAGATCAGCTATGCGGCAGACTGGTCGGAATACTTTGGCTGTCAGGCGGATGGAAACCTCTACTTCCACCTTGATCCGCTTTGGGCCGACAGCAACATCGATTTCATCGGGATCGACAATTACATGCCGCTTTCCGACTGGCGGGACGGAGAAATCCATGCGGATGCGTCCTGGGGAGCGATCTACAACCTCGACTATCTGAAATCCAACATCGAAGGCGGCGAGGGCTTTGACTGGTACTATGACGGGGCGGAAGGTGCGCTTGCCCAACGCCGGTTGCCGATAGAGGATGGAGCCTTCAACGAACCTTGGGTCTTTCGCTACAAGGATCTTCGGTCCTGGTGGTCAAACCTGCACCACGAGCGGACAAATGGCGTGCGCCAGACCAACGCCACGGCATGGGTGCCGTTCTCAAAGCCGTTCCGGTTCACCGAATATGGCAGCCCGGCGGTGGACAAGGGGACCAACCAGCCGAACCGGTTCATCGACGTCAAATCGTCTGAATCGGGCCTTCCGGCCTGGTCCAGCGGTCGGCGCGACGACCTGATCCAGATGCAGTACCTGCTTGCCCTTTCGTCCTACTGGGCGGACCCGGCGAAGAACCCGGTCTCACCGCTTTACGGAGACAGGATGCTTGACCTTGAGCGGTCGCATGTCTGGGCCTGGGACGCGCGCCCGTTTCCCGAGTTTCCGGGCCAGGTGCAGGTCTGGAGCGATGGTGGCAACTATTCGCGGGGCCACTGGCTGAACGGTCGGGCCACCAATCAGCCGCTGGCGCAAGTCGTGCGTGAGATCAGCGCACGGTCCGGTGCCCTGGAGGTCGACACCCGGCAGCTGTTTGGCCTCGTGCGCGGCTATCAGCAGGCCGACGTGACCTCTGCCCGGGCGGCCTTGCAGCCGCTGGCGCTGGCGTTCGGTTTCGATGCCATCGAGCGCGATGGCGTCCTTGGCTTTCGCAACCGTGATGGCCGCGTGCTGGCCGAGATCACCGACGACATGCTTGCCCTGCTTGCCGACAGCGCCGGCAGCTTCGAGACCACCCGCTCGCCAGAGGTCGATACGGCGGGGCAGATCAGGCTCGGCTTTGTCGAAGCGCAGTCAAGCTACGAAGTCCGCTCGGCCGAAGTCATCTTTCCTGACGAAGAGGCGCGTGGGGTCTCGCAGACCGATCTTCCGCTGGCGCTGACCCGGAACGAAGCCATCGCGACGGTGGAACGCTGGCTGGCAGAGGCCCGGGTTGCGCGGGATGGCGCGCGTTTCGCGCTTCCCAAGTCGCAGCTGAAGATCGGCCCGGGGGACGTTGTCGGTTACAAGGGCCGACGCTACAGGATCGACCGGGTGGAACGCACCGAAGGCCAGATGCTTGAGGCCCTGCGGGTCGAGCCCGGCGTCTACCTGCCATCCGACCGCGATGGCGAAACGATCGTTGCTCGCAGCTTCGCGCCGCCGGTTCCGGTCTTTCCGGTCATGCTCGACCTGCCGCTTCTGCGCGGGGACGAGGTTGCCCATGCACCCCATGTTGCGGTTGCGGCCGATCCCTGGCCCGGTTCGGTCGGGGTCTGGGCGGCAAGCCAGGATTCGGGCTATCTGCTGAACCGCCTGATCGCGGCCCCGGCGGCGATCGGAGTGACCGAGTCGCCGCTTTTGCCCGCGCAGCCCGGGGTCTGGGATCAAGGCAGCGCCTTGCGCGTCAGGATGAGCGGGGCCGATCTTGCGTCGGCCGACCGGCTTGGCGTTCTGAACGGTGCCAACTCCATGGCCATCGGCGATGGAAGCGGCTCCAACTGGGAGGTGTTCCAGTTCGTCGAGGCTCTGATCGTGGCACCAGACACGTTCGAGCTTTCGCTCCGGCTGCGCGGACAGGCGGGAACCGACGGGCTGATGCCTGCGGCATGGCCGGTCGGAAGCCTGGTCGTGCTTCTGGACCAGACGCTCACCCAGCTCGACCTGCCCCTGTCGGCCCGCGGGCTTGCGCGCTATTACCGTTTCAGTGCGGCGGCTCGCGGGTTCGACCACCCCGATGCCGTCTTGCGGGTCGAGGCGTTCGACGGGGCCGGGCTTCGGCCCTATCCGGTCGCCCATCTGCGGGCCACCGAAGGATCGGAGGGCGAACTTGCGGTCACCTGGATCCGCCGGACCCGGATCGACGGCGACAGCTGGCAGGCCTTCGAAGTGCCATTGGGCGAGGAAAGCGAACGCTACCTGATCCGCGTGCTTCAGGGCCCCATCCTGCGCGCGGAATATGTCCTGTCCGAACCGCGGTTCACCTATACCCAGCTGATGCGCAACGCAGACTTGCAGCCCGGCCCCTACCGGATCGAGATCGGCCAGGTCTCCGCGCAGTTTGGCCCCGGCCCGATGCGCGGGATAGACCGCGCGGGCTGACATGCGACCCCCGACGGCCCAGGAGGTTGTGCTGCTTGCCCGGGTTCTGACCCGCCTGGCCCCGGCCGATCGGCGGCGGGCGGCCCGGGCCATCCTGCGGGACACGGATGTCGCGGAAAGCCACTGGCGTGCAACCGGACTTGGTCACTCCACCTTCGGTGACGGAAGCCTGATGTCCCGCTGCCACCTGCTTTTCCCGCCGGCCGAGCCGATGGCGGATTGCCGCGACTTCCTCGCCTGCCTGTCGACCGCCGCCCTCTGTGTCCGCGCACATTCCGAAATCTGATGGCGCATCGCGCAAAATTGCATGTCGCCCGGGCCTGCGGATATGGTAATGACGCGGCAGGATCAGGAGGCGTCGCCATGTTCGAGATCAAGCCGAAGGTTGCCACCGTCGACCCGGTCTGGCGTCGGGTCTGCGAGGAAGCCGTCGCGGCGATCCGCGATGAGCCGCTTCTGGGCGGGCTGATCCATTCCGGTCTTCTGCACCACGGCACCATGGAGCGGGCACTTGCCTACCGCTTCTCGATGAAGCTTGCCTCTGGCGAGATGAGCGAGCAGATCCTGCGCGAGATCGCCGATCGGGCCTATGATTCCGACCCCGGGCTTGGCGCCTCGGCACGGTCCGACCTGATGGCGGTGTTTGAGCGTGATCCCGCCTGCCACCGGTTCCTGCAGCCGCTGCTGTTCTTCAAGGGCTATCAGGCGGTGCAGGCCTACCGGGTCGGACACTGGCTCTGGCAGGCCGGCAGCACCGATCTTGCCTATTTCGTCCAGATGCGGGTGTCCGAGGTGTTCGGCGTCGACATCCACCCGGCGGCGCTGGTCGGCAAGGGCATCATGATCGACCACGCCCATTCCATTGTCATCGGTGAGACTGCGGTCGTCGGGGACAATGTCTCGATGCTGCATTCGGTGACCCTTGGCGGGACCGGCAAGGAGGACGGCGACCGGCATCCCAAGATCGGCGACGGCGTGCTGATCGGCGCCGGAGCCAAGGTTCTCGGCAACATCCATGTCGGCCAGTGCTCGCGCATCGCCGCAGGTTCGGTCGTGCTTGAGGACGTGCCGTGCAACACCACGGTTGCCGGCGTGCCTGCCCGGGTCGTCGGCAAGGCCGGGTGCGCCCAGCCCGCGCTGACCATGGACCAGATCCTCAAGGCTGAATGATCCGGGCAGCATGATCCCGGCCCTGCGATCTTTCGCCGCCCTGGTGACCGGGCAGGCGATCTCGGTCTTTGCCCGTTTCATGACCGCACCGCGCGCGATCTGGCAGGGCATAGAGCCGGTGCCACGCCAGCGGGTGTACTTCGCCAACCACAGCTCGAACGGTGACTTCGTCCTGATCTGGACCGTGCTTCCAGCGCATCTGCGGCGGCAAACCCGGCCCGTGGCCGCACTTGACTACTGGCTGACCTCGCCGCTGCGGGCCTTCATCGGGCGCGACGTGTTCAACGCCGTCCTCATCGACCGGCGCCCCGAAGCCCGCACAAAGGATCCGGTGGCCCAGATGGCTTCGGCCCTGGATTCCGGCGCGTCGCTGATCCTCTTCCCCGAGGGTCGGCGCAACAGCGCGGACGAACCGCTTTTGCCCTTCAAGTCCGGCCTTTACCACCTTGCCAGCGCCCGGCCTGCGGTTGATCTTGTCCCGGTCTGGATCGCCAATCTCAACAAGGTCATGCCGAAAGGTGAGGTCATTCCCGTCCCGCTCATCTGCACCCTGACCTTCGGCGCCCCGATCCACCTTGCCGCGGATGAGGCGAAGTCCGACTTCCTCGCGCGGGCGGCCCAGGCTTTGCTGATGCTTCGGCCCAAGGCCCGGGAATGACCAGCCCGCACCTTCTGTGGCTTCTGGCCGGTGTCGGCGCGATCCTGATCCTCGCCTCGATCGCCGGCGAGATCCTTCGGCTCCGGCTGTCCCCCAGCGGCGAGAACCCGGTAATCGAGAACCTGAATGCCCGCATCACCGCCTGGTGGGTGATGGTGATCCTGCTCGGCCTTGCCTTCATCGCGGGCAAGACCGGCGTTGTCCTTCTCTTCGCGCTGGCCTCCTTCGCAGCCCTGCGCGAATTCCTGACCCTGACCACCCACAACCGGGCCGACCACTGGTCACTTCTCGCCTGCTTCTTCGTGGTCCTGCCGCTGCAATACTGGTTCATCCTGATCGACTGGTACGGCATGTATTCCGTCTTCGTCCCGGTCTACGTCTTCCTCCTCTTACCCGTCGTCTCCGCCCTGCGCGGCAGCCCGAAGGATTTCCTCGTCCGCGTCGCGGAAACCCAATGGGCGCTGATGATCTGCGTCTATTGTGTCAGCCACGTCCCCGCGCTCCTCTACCTGCAGATCCCGGGGTTCGAGGGACGCAACGTCATCCTCATCGCTTACCTGATCTTCGTCGTGCAGCTGTCGGACGTGATGCAGTATGTCTGGGGCAAGCTGATCGGCCGCACTAAGGTTGCACCCACCTTGTCACCGTCGAAAACCTGGGAGGGGCTGATCGGCGGCGTGCTGACCGCCACCGGCGTCGGCACCGCGCTGTGGTGGATGACCCCCTTCACGATGGCGCAGGCCGCCGGAATGTGCCTGCTCGTTACCACCATGGGCTTCTTCGGCGGTCTGGTGATGTCGGCGATCAAACGGGATCGGGGGGTCAAGGACTGGGGCCACCTCATTGCCGGGCATGGCGGGTTCATCGACCGGCTGGATTCGGTGATCTTCGCCGCACCGATCTTCTTTCATGTCACGCGCTACTCCTGGTCGCTCACATGACCGGGGCCAAGACCGATCCCGCCCGTTCCGACCGCGCGGACCCGTCATCGCGCCGCCCCCTGGCCTCGCGCGGGTCCGGCTGGTCCCGACGCCTGGCCGAAACCGCCGTCGAACGCGGCTACACCCCCAACCAGATTTCCCGCGCCTCGGTCGGCTTCGCGGGCCTCGGGCTGCTTTTCTATGCGCTTTCGCCCTTTGGCCCCGGCTTGCTGCAATTCCTCTGGCTGATCCTCGCCGCTGCAACCATCCAGGCACGGCTCATCTGCAACCTGATCGACGGCATGGTCGCGGTCGAGGGCGGGCAGGGCGCCAGGGACGGCCCGTTCTGGAATGAGGCACCGGATCGCCTGTCAGACCTGCTTTTCCTCATCGGGGCAGGGATCGCTGCAAACAACCCCGGCCTCGGCGCCCTTGCCGCCGCCCTTGCCATCGCCACCGCCTACCTGAGGGAGCTTGGCCGCGCCGAAGGCTTCCCGCCGGATTTCTCCGGCCCCCTCGCCAAGCCGCAGCGCATGGCGCTCCTGACCGTCGGCACGGTGATCGCCGCCGTCTACGCCAGCGACTGGACCCTGACCGTGACGCTCTGGATCATCGTCGTCGGCACCGGGGTCACGATCCTGTCGCGCGCGATGCGGCTCATCAAGGCATTGAACGGCCGCTAAGCCCGCCCTTGCCCACAAGTTGCTCTTTTAAAAATACTCCACGGGGGTGCGGGGGTGTGAAACCCCCGCTCCGCCGGGTCAGGCCAGCATGGCCACCGGGTTTTCCAGGCCTTCGACAATCGCCTTCAGGAACTCGGCCCCCAAGGCCCCGTCGATCACCCGGTGGTCGACCGACAGCGTCATCGACATCACCGTTGCCACGCCAATCGTCCCGTCGCCCATCACCACCGGCTTCTTCAGCCCGGCCCCCACCGCAAGGATCGACCCATGCGGCGGATTTATCACGGCGTCGAAATTCTCGACCCCCATCATCCCCAGGTTCGAGATCGCGAACGACCCCCCCTGATACTCCTGCGGGGCCAGTTTCTTCGATTTGGCCCGGCCTGCCAGATCCTTCATCTCGGCTGACAGGGCACTCAGCGACTTCTTCTCGGCATCGCGCAGGACCGGGGTGAAAAGGCCGCCCTCCACCGCCACCGCAACCGCCACATCCGACGGCTTCAGCCGCAGCATCCGGTCACCGGCCCAGACGGCATTGGCGTTCGGCACCGCCTGCAATGCCATCGCACAGGCCTTGATGATGAAATCGTTGACGGAAAGCTTTACCCCCCGCCCCTCAAGCTGCTTGTTCAGCGTCTCGCGGAACGCCATCAGCGCGTCCAGCCGCACCTCGCGCCGCAGGTAGAAATGCGGGATCGTCTGCTTGGCCTCGGTCAGCCGCGCCGCGATGGTCCGGCGCATCCCGTCCAGCGGCACTTCCTCATAACTGCGGTCGGCATACATCTTCAGCACCGTCTCGGTCGCCATGCCGGCAGGCATCGCCGTTGCCGCCGGTTTCGCCGGGGCAGGGGCTGGCGGGCCCGTGACGGCCACAACCGGGGCCGCCGCAACCGGCCTGGCCCCCTCGACATCCGCCCGCACGATCCGGCCATGCGGACCCGAGCCTGCAACCTTGGTCAGGTCCAGCCCCTTCTCCGCCGCGATCCGCCGCGCGAGAGGCGAGGCAAAGACCCGCGCGCCGCCCGACATCACCGGGGCAGGGGCCGCGACTGGCCGCTCATCGCTTGGCTGTGCCGCGCTCTTCGCTGGAGCCGCCGCCGGAGCCGCCGAAGAGGGCTGCGAAGCGACCGATGAGGCATCCTCGCCCTCCTCCAGCAGAACGGCAATCGGCGTGTTGACCTTCACCCCGCCCGTGCCTTCCGCGACCAGCAGTTTCCCGACGGTCCCTTCGTCCACCGCCTCGAATTCCATCGTCGCCTTGTCGGTCTCGATCTCGGCCAGGATCTGGCCCGACTTGACGGCGTCCCCCTCCTTGACCAGCCATTTCGCCAGCGTCCCTTCCTCCATCGTCGGGGACAGCGCGGGCATCAGTATCTGAACAGCCATGGTCCCCTCCTATCGGTAGCAGACGGATTTCACCGCCGAAACAATCTCGGCCGGCGTGATCAGCGCGAACTTTTCCAGGTTTGCGGCATAGGGCATCGGCACGTCCTTGCCGGTGCAGGTGATGACCGGAGCATCCAGATGGTCGAACGCCCGTTGCATGATCGTGCTGGCGATGTGGTCGCCGATGGACCCGACCGGGAAGCCTTCTTCCACCGTGACACAACGGTTGGTCTTCATCACCGAGGCCAGAACCGTGTCATAATCGATGGGCCGCAGCGTCCGCAGGTTGATCACCTCGGCGCTGATCCCGTCACCGGCCAGCACTTCGGCCGCCGCAAGCGCATGGGCGACCCCGATGCCGAAGCTGACGATCGTCACTTCGGTTCCGCCCCGCATCACCGAGGCCTTGCCGAAGGGCACCGCAAAGCCCGGATCGACCGGCACCTCGAAGCTGCGCCCGTACAGGATCTCGTTTTCCAGGAAGATCACCGGGTTCGGATCGCGGATCGCCGATTTCATCAACCCTTTCGCATCCGCCGCCGAATAGGGCATGCAGACCCGCAGCCCCGGAATGGCGGCATACCAGGCCGCATAGTCCTGGGAATGCTGCGCGCCCACCCGCGCCGCCGCCCCGTTCGGGCCGCGGAACACCATCGGGCTGCCCATCTGGCCCCCCGACATGTAAAGGGTCTTCGCCGCGGAATTCAGAATGTGATCAATCGCCTGCATGGCGAAGTTGAACGTCATGAACTCCACGATCGGCTTCAGTCCCCCCCAGGAGGCCCCCGTCGCGATCCCGGCAAAGCCCATCTCGGTGATCGGCGTATCGACCACGCGCTTCGGCCCGAACTCGTCCAGCAGGCCCTGGCTGATCTTGTAGGCGCCCTGATATTCGCCCACTTCCTCGCCCATCAGGAAGACCGTCGGATCGGCCCGCATCTCTTCGGCCATCGCCTCGCGCAAAGCCTCGCGCACCGTCATCGTCTTGGTCGGCCCGTCCGGCAGGTCCGAGTGCGGCCAGCCTAGGGCGGCCATCGGGGCAGGGGCCGCTGCCGCCACGGCAGGTGCCGCCACCGCAACCGGGGGCTCAACCGCAGCCACAGCCGCCACGACCGCCGGTTTCGGCGCGTCGCTGACGGTCTCGCCGTCCTCCACCAGCACCGCAATCGGCGTGTTCACCTTCACGCCGCCCGTGCCTTCGGTGACCAGCAGTTTGCCGACGATCCCCTCATCGACCGCCTCGAATTCCATCGTCGCCTTGTCGGTCTCGATCTCGGCCAGGATCATCCCGGACTTGACCACGTCGCCTTCCTTGACCAGCCATTTCGCCAGCGTGCCTTCCTCCATGGTCGGAGAAAGCGCGGGCATCAGAATCTGCGTTGCCATGATTTCCCCTCCCTCAGGCGTAGATGTCGGTCCAAAGCTCGGACAGGTCCGGCTCCGGGCTTTCCTTGGCGAATTCCGCACTTTCGTTCACGATCGCCTTGATGTCCTTGTCGATGGCCTTCAGGTCGTCATCCGACGCCAGCCCTGACTGAAGAAGAAGATCGCGGACATGCTCGATGCAGTCCTTCTCGGTCTTGATCTTCTCCACCTCTTCGCGCGTGCGGTACTTCGCCGGGTCAGACATCGAATGGCCCCGGTAGCGGTAGGTCATCATTTCCAGGATATACGGGCCCTTGCCCGCCCGGCAGTGCGCCACCGCCTTGTCGCCCGCGGCCTTCACCGCCAGCACGTCCATCCCGTCGACCTGCTCGCCCGGGATGCCATAGGCCAGGCCCCGCCCGAACAGCGAGGTGGATTTGGTCGACCGCTGGACGCTGGTTCCCATTGCATACTGGTTGTTCTCGATGACGAAAATCACCGGCAGGCTCCACAGCTCGGCCATGTTGTAGGTCTCGTAGACCTGGCCCTGGTTCGCCGCCCCGTCGCCGAAATAGGTGAAGGTCACGTTGTCATTGCCCAGATACTTGTCGGCAAAGGCCAGCCCGGCCCCCAGCGGCACCTGCGCGCCCACGATCCCGTGCCCGCCGTAGAAGTGCTTTTCCTTGGAGAACATGTGCATCGAGCCGCCCTTGCCCTTGGAATAGCCCCCGATGCGCCCGGTCAGTTCCGCCATGACGCCCTTCGGGTTCATCCCGGCGGCCAGCATGTGGCCGTGGTCACGGTAGCTGGTGATCCGCTTGTCGCCCGGCTTGGACGCGGCCTCCAGCCCGACGACGACGGCTTCCTGACCGATGTACAGGTGGCAGAACCCGCCGATCAGCCCCATGCCGTAAAGCTGGCCCGCCTTCTCTTCGAAGCGGCGGATCAAAAGCATCTCGCGGTAATACTTCAGAAGATCATCCTTCGAGACATTCGGTCTCGGATCGGGCTTCTTCGCCATCGGGCTCCTCCCAGAGCTTGGAATCAGGGGCAGGGAATGGTTCAACGTTAAACCATCCATATAATGTCGGGGATTATTGGGTCAAAGCAATTTACCGACGCTGCGTCATGCAGGCGGCATGGCACCTATGCGTCAGGCAAAGGGCTGGGGCTTCGGGGGAAAGCTTTTCCAGGCCGACAGCGGATCCTGCCGACCCCCGTGCAGACTGCGCCGGGGCGCGGCACGCTTAGCGAATGGCAATCTCGTCCGACCGCATGTAGCCCAGCACGTCGCGGGTCTGCTGGTCCAGAAGGTCCAGGTCAAGATAGTCGTCCGACAGCCGGTGCGTCAGGTTCTGCATCTCGGCAAGCTCGGTCGCCAGCCGGTTGCGTTCGTCGGCCAGCGTCGCGGCCTCGGCCTTGATCGCCACCCGGCGGAACATGCCGAAGTCGCCCTGCACGGCGGCAAAGGTGAAGTAGATCCCCAGCGCCACGGCAAAGGCCAGGTAGGCCAGCCCCCCCAGCCCGTGCCTGGCGCCGAACAATGCTCCGGATCGTGAATGCGCAGCGCTCATCTTGTGCCTCGAAGGCCCCTCTTTGCCGGGGGACTTCCGCGAATCATGGCACAATGCGAATCGCTTGTGAATCCCGAAAATCACTTGCGCCCAGATACTTGTACCCAGACACTTGTTCCCGGACCCTAGCAGGCGGGCTATTCGCTCAGGACGACCGTCGTCTCGAACTGCATGTCGGTGTCGAAGTCCAGGACCGCGTCCTGACAGGCCTCGCCCGGCCAGTCGACCGGGCAAAGCCGCGCCGTGATCTGCCCGGTCACGCGGCGGTTGTAGCTGCCCTCTGCCGCCGGACCGATGCTGTCGATCATCAGCCGTGCGGCTTGCCCCTCGGACGACAGCCGCGCGCCGTCGATGTCGTCGCTCCGCAGGATCGATACCGCCACATCCTCACCCGCGCCGACCCGCAGCGCCGCACCGTAACCGGCCTCGACATGCAGGCGTCCGGCCAGCGTGTCGGGTTCCCCGGGCGGGTAGCCCATCAGGTGAAACGTCGTTGTCGGCGTCCCGTAGCCCGTACCGATCCAGGCCGAAGCGTCGAAGGCCCCGATCGAGAAGTCGAAGGTTTCCCAGCGCCGCGCAGCCTCGCCGACCGTTCCGGCAACGCGGCCCATCTTCGGCGGATAGCCTTCGGGCAGGTTGGCCGTCTCGGCCAGGACCGGACCGGCCAGCAGCAGGACAAGCAGGGCAGGGCGCATCACGCGGGCACCTCCGGTCAGGGCTGCCCCGCCGGCATCGGGGGCGCCGTCAGCCTGGCCGTCAGCCTGGCCGTCAGCCTGCACCGGGCGCCGCATGTCGCGCTACTCAGGTGATCGACGCCGCGTGGATGCCGTCGATCGCGCCTTTCAGCACCCGGTCGAACTCGGCGTCGGACTGCTGCGCCGACAGTCCCTCGCTCAGCGCGCGGCTGAAGCTGGCGATGATCCCGTGGTTCTGCGCCAGGATCGCATTGGCCTTGTCGCGGCTGTGCCCGCCCGACAGCGCTACGACCTTCAGCACCTTCGGATGCCTGACCAGCGGCTGATAGAAATCCGGCACCGTCGGCAGCGACAGCTTCAGCATGACCTGCCCGTCAAGCCCGTCCAGCGCTTTCAGGATTTCCGCCTGCAACAGCGCCTCGGCCTCGGCCTTGTCACTGATCGAGATCGTGACCTCCGGCTCCAGGATCGGCATCAGCCCGTGCGCCGCCACCTGCCGCCCCAGCGCGAACTGCTGCACCACGATCGCGGCGATCCCGCCGGCGTTCGCGGCATTGACGACCGAGCGTTCCTTGGTGCCATAGATCCCCGCCGTCGCGGCGCGGTCCAAAAGCGCATCAAGCCCCGGGATCGGCTTCATCAGCTGCACCCCGTCCGCTTCCGCCTCCAGCCCCTTGTCGATCTTCAGGAACGGCACCACCCCGCGCTTGTCCCACAGGTAGGTCGCGGTGGGGATGCCGTCGATGGTGCGGTCCATCGTCTGCTCGAACAGGATCGCCCCCACCACCTTGTCGCCGGTAAAGGCGGGCGACTTGATGATCCGCGCGCGCATGGCGTGGATCAGGTCATACATCGCGACCTCGCCGGAATACTCGGTCTCGTCCACGCCATACAGCTTCAGCGCTTTCGGCGTCGATCCGCCCGACTGGTCAAGGGCCGCAATGAAGCCCCGCCCGTTGCGCACTTGGTCGGTCATCTTCGCGTTGGTCATGTCCATGTCTCCCACTGGTCCGCCATGGCATAGCCGCTGGCGGCCCGCCGCTCAACCCATCAGCGCCTGCACGCCGGGCAGGGTCTTGCCTTCCATCCATTCGAGGAACGCCCCCCCGGCGGTGGAGATAAAGGTGAAATCCTCCGCCGCCCCGGCCGCGTTCAAGGCCGCGACCGTATCGCCGCCCCCGGCGACCGAGATCAGCCCCCCGGCCCTGGTCAGCCGCGCCACCGACTGTGCTGCCACGTTGGTGGCCGCGTTGAACGGCTCGATCTCGAAGGCCCCCAGCGGGCCGTTCCAGATCAGCGTCTTGGCCCCGGCGAACACGGTTTCCAGCGCCGCCACCGTCTTCGGCCCCGCATCCAGGATCATCGCGTCGGGGGGGCAATTGTGCACGCCAAGGGTCTGGCTGTCCGCCCCCGCCTTGAACTCCCGCGCCACCACGATGTCGACCGGCAGGTGGATCTGGCAGCCCGCAGCCTGCGCCCGGTGCCGGATTTCGCGCGCGGTTTCCGCCATGTCGCGCTCGGCCAGCGACCGGCCGACCTCGATCCCCTCGGCCACAAGGAAGGTGTTCGCCATCCCGCCGCCGATCACCAGATGGTCGACCTTGGTCACAAGGTTGGCCAGCAGCTCGATCTTGGTTGAAACCTTCGCCCCCCCCACCACCGCCACCACCGGCCGCTGCGGCGACCCCAGCGCCGCCTCCAGCGCGCGCAACTCCGCCTCCATCAGCCGCCCGGCCGCCGAGGGCAGCAGATGCGCCAGCCCCTCGGTCGAGGCATGCGCCCGGTGCGCCGCCGAAAAGGCATCGTTGACATAGACCTGGCCCAGCTTCGCCATCTCGGCGGCAAGCTGGGGGTCGTTCCTCTCTTCGCCCGGATGAAAGCGGGTGTTCTCCAGCAGAACCACCTCGCCCGCGCCCGCCTTGCCCACTGCCGCCGCTGCGACCGGGCCGATGCAATCCGCCCCGAAGATCACCTTGCGCCCCAGCGATGCCGCCACGGCCCCCGCGATGTGCCCAAGGCTCATCTCCGGCACGACCTTGCCCTTGGGCCGGTCGAAATGCGCCAGAAGCACGACCTTGCCGCCCTTGGCGATGATCGCCTCGACCGTCGGCCGGATCTTGTCGATCCGGGTCATGTCGGTGACCCGGCCCCCCTCCATCGGCACGTTGATGTCCACCCGGGTCAGCACCGCGCGCCCGTCAAGGTCCATGTCGTCCAGCGTTTTCCAGGGCATCGCCGCCTCCTTCATAAGGGCCTGCCCCGCTATTGCCCGCGTGATCACGCCTCCGTCAACCGGTTCCATCGCTTTGCCCTTCCCATGGGCGGATGCCGCCGGTAGGGTCGCGCCCGAAAAACCCCGAAGGAGCCCCCGATGGCCGATATCAAGGACCCCGAAAACACCATCATCCTGACGCTGAAGGACGGCGAAGTGGTGATCGAGCTGCTGGCCGACGTGGCCCCGAAACACGCCGAGCGGATGAAGACACTCGCCCGCGCCAAGGCCTATGACAACGTCTGCTTCCACCGCGTGATCGACGGCTTCATGGCCCAGACCGGCGACGTGGAGAACGGCAACATGGAGGCGAACTTCAACCTGCGCCGCGCCGGCACGGGCGGCTCGTCGCATCCCGACCTGCCGGCCGAGTTTTCCAAGCTGCCGCATGACCGGGGCACCTTCGGTGCCGCGCGCTCGCAGAGCCCGAACTCGGCGAACAGCCAGTTCTTCATCAATTTCAAGGACAACAGCTTTCTGAACGGCCAGTACACCGTCTATGGCCGGGTGATTTCCGGGATGGAGCATGTCGACAAGATCACCAAGGGTGAGCCTCCGGCGAACCCGGATCGCATGATAACCGTAAGGGTGGCTGCCGATGTCCAGGCTTGATTTCCGCTTTGCAGCCGTCCTCGCGGCCTTTGCGTCCAGTGCCTCGGCCCAGGCCGTCGACGGCCCCGGCCCGAACCTGGTGATCGAGGTCGCGGGGGCCGCCAACGGCACCATCGTCATCGACCTTCTGCCCGATGTGGCCCCGCTGCATGTGGCGCAGATCACCGCGCTGGCCAGCGAAGGCGCCTATGACAACGTGGTCTTCCACCGCGTCATCGACGGCTTCATGGCCCAGACCGGCGATGTGGCGAACGGCAGGGCCGGGGGCGACCTGTCGATGGCAGGCACCGGCGACAGCGACAAGCCGAACATCCCGGCCGAATTCTCCGCCGACCTCAGCTTTCAGCGAGGCGTCGTCGGCATGGCTCGCGCCCAGGATCCGAACAGCGCCAACAGCCAGTTCTTCATCATGTTCGCGCCGGGTGAATTTCTGGACGGCCAGTACACGATCTTCGGCAACGTGGTCTCGGGGATGGAAGTCGTCGATGCCATTCAGCGGGGCGAACCGCCCGCCACGCCGGATGTGATGACCAAGGTCACGGTTCAGCAGTAAGGCAGGGCCGGGTGGGCACCCTCGCGCCCATCCGGCGTTTCACCCCAGCACCACCAGCGCGTGGCGCTTGCGGCCGGCTGTCAGCTTCAACGGTTCGGCCAGATGCCCGGCGCCAAAGCGCAGCGCGGTGTCAGTGACGATCTCGTCATTCACCTTGGCACCGCCTTCCAGGATCAGCCGCTTGGCGTCCTTGCCACTGGCCGCCAGCCCCGCCCGGACGAAGAGCTGCACGATCCCCACGCCATCGGCCAGTTCCGAAGGTTCCAGCGTCACCCTGGGCAGGTCATCGCCGATCCCGCCTCTTTCGAACACCTCGCGCGCTGTCGCTTCGGCTGCGGCCGCCGCTTCGGCCCCGTGCAGCAGCGACGTCACCGCGTTCGCAAGCTGGATCTTCGCCGCGTTGATCTCGGACCCGCCAAGCCGGCCCAGGCGGTCGCAGTCCTCGACCGGAAGCTCGGTGTAAAGCCGCAGGAACCGGCCCACATCGGCATCGGTCACGTTGCGCCAGTATTGCCAGAACTCGTACGGGCTGTAGAGATCGCCGTTCAGCCAGACCGCGCCGCTGGCCGACTTGCCCATCTTCTTGCCGTCGCTGGTCGTCAGCAGATGCGAGGTCAGCCCGAACACCTCGCCTCCCGCCGCGTCACTGCCGATCACCCGCCGCGTCAGGTCAACGCCGTTGACGATGTTGCCCCACTGGTCGCTGCCGCCCATCTGCAGCAGGCAGCCATGGCGGCGGTGCAGCTCAAGGAAATCATAGGCCTGCAGGATCATGTAGTTGAATTCCAGGAAGGACAGGCTCTGCTCGCGGTCCAGCCGCGACTTGACGCTTTCAAACGACAGCATCCGGTTGACGCTGAAATGCCGCCCGATGTCGCGCAGAAAGCCGATGTAGTTCAACTGGTCCAGCCACTCGGCGTTGTTGACCATCACCGCGTCGGTCGGGCCGCTCCCGAACCGCACATAGGGCGCGAAGGCCCGCTTGATCCCGTCGATGTTCGCGCCGATCTGCGGATCTGTCAGCAGCGGGCGTTCCTCGGCGCGAAAGCTGGGATCGCCGATCTTCGTCGTCCCCCCGCCCATCAGCACGATCGGCTTGCCGCCCGTCGCCTGCAGCCAGCGCAACATCATGATCTGGATCAGGCTGCCGACATGCAGGCTGGTCGCCGTCGCATCGAAGCCGATGTAGCCCGGCACCACGCCTTTGCGCAGCGCCTCGTCCAGCGCCTGGCAGTCCGTGCAGTCGGCAACAAAGCCGCGCTCGAACATCACGCGCAGGAAATCGGATTTCGGATGGAAGTTCATGGCGGCCTCGGTCTAGGATGTGGCGGCGGTATAGCTTTGGTGAGGTGCCAAGGGAAGATGCGGAAGGATGGGCCACTCTGGGCTTTGGGCGCCATGTCCGGCACATCGCTGGATGGCGTCGATGCGGCGATGCTGCAGACCGACGGGGTGACGATCCACGGCTTCGGCCCCTCGGCCTATCGCCCCTACACCCCGGACGAGCAGGACCGGATCCGCGCCGCGCTTGGCCAGTGGCCGGGCGACCCCGATGTCGCCGCCGCCGCCGAAGTGGTGGAGACCGCCCATGCCGAGCTGCTGTCGCGCTTCACCGGGGCCGATCTCGTCGGCTTCCACGGCCAGACCCTGGCGCATGACCCGCTGGAGCGCGGCACCCACCAATGCGGCAACGGCGCGCTGCTGGCCCAGGTGCTTGACCTGCCGGCCGTCTGGGATTTCCGCAGCGCCGACGTGCGGATGGGCGGGCAGGGCGCGCCGCTGGCGCCCTTCTTCCACTTCGCCCTTGCCCGGCACATCGGTGCCACGAGGCCGCTGGCCTTTCTCAACATGGGCGGGGTCGGCAATCTGACCTGGATCGACCCGCAGGCGGCGGGACCCGAGGCTCCGGGCGCGCTGTTCGCCTTCGACACCGGCCCGGCCAATGCGCCGCTGAACGACCTGGTGCGCGCGCGGCTTGGCTTAAGCCATGACGCAGGCGGTGCGCTGGCCGCGCAGGGCCGCGTCGACGAGGATTTCGTCGCCATGGTCCTGACCGACCCCTGGTTCGACCTGGCACCGCCCAAATCCCTCGACCGCAACGATTTCGCCGGGCTCCTCGATCATCTCGACATGATGACCGACGCCGATGCCGCCGCGACGCTGACCGCGATTGCCGCCGCTGCGGTGGCCGCCGGGCAGATCCACTTCCCCGCCCCCGTAAGCCGGATCCTGGTCACCGGCGGCGGGCGGCTGAACCCGGTGCTGATGGCCGAACTGCGCCGCCGCATTCCCGTCGCCATCGACCCGGTCGAAGCGGTGGGCCTGGACGGCGACATGCTTGAGGCCCAGGCCTTCGCCTTCCTCGCCGTCCGGGTGTTGCGCAAGCTGCCGACCTCGGCCCCCGGCACCACCGGAACCCCGGCGCTGATCGGCGGTGGCCAGGTCAGCCGGCCGGAACCCTAGGTCCGGGCCCGGATCCCTCCGGCCAGCAAGGGCAACGAATAGATCACCAGCGCCGCCCAGATCAGGCCGAAGGACACAAGCTTCACGCCGCTGAACGGCTCGTCGAACACGAAGACCGCCGCCAGGAAGATCAGCGTCGGTGCGATGTACTGCATGATCGCGATGGTGGACAGCCGCAGCCGCTTGGCCCCGTTGGCATAGATCATCAAGGGGCCGGCGGTGACCAGCCCGCAGCCGACCAGCAGCGTATCATCCCAGGCGACCCCCCGCAGGAAATGCCCGGAGCCGTCAACCCAGAGCCAGGCCATATAGGCCAGCGCCGGCGGCAACAGGATCAGCACCTCCAGCGCAAAACCCTGGTTCGGGCCGATCGGCAGCCATTTCTTCAGGAAGGCATAGACCCCCCAGGTCAGCGTCAGCCCCAGCGCCACCAGCGGCAGCCGCCCCGCCTCCCAGGTCAGGATCGCCACGGCCACCACCGCCAGGGCGATCGCCACGCCCTGCCAGCGCCCGATCCGCTCGCGCAGAAGCACCGCGCCAAGGAAGATCGAAAAGAGCGGGTTGATATAGTACCCCAGCGCCGCATCCAGCGCATGCCCCGACCCGATGGCCCAGACATAGATCCCCCAGTTGACGCTGATCAGCGCCGCAGTCAGACCGCCCATGGCCAGCATGCGCGGCGACCGGAAGGCCGCCTTCAGCTCACCCGTCCGACCCAGCACCCACAGCACGACCAGCGCGACCGGCACCGACCAGACCACCCGATGCGCGATGACCTCGACCGGCGGGACATGGGAAAGGGCCTTCATGTAGAAGGGCAGGAATCCCCACAGCAGATAGGCTGTCAGCGCGAACAGGAAACCCGAAAGGCTGTCCTCGTTCGGGGCTGCGGCACGGGGGGGATCGGCAGCATCGCTCATCCGCCCGGCCTAGCGAAACCCTGCGGCCCGGACCACGCCAATCTTGTGCCCCGTACAATGCCGCGCATCGACCCGCGCTCTTGCCGTTGCTCTTTTCCAAATACTCCCGCCGGAGGCGACCCGCAGCCAGTGCCGCTCCGGACGATGGACGCAAGGCTCAAACCGTCCGCCAGGCCCCCGGTTCCAGCCCCTCCAGCGTCCAGTCCCCCACCCGCCAGCGGATCAGCCGCAGGCAGGGCAGGCCTGCGGCCGCGCACATCCGCCGCACCTGCCGGTTCCGCCCTTCGCGAAGGGTCAGCTCGATCCATCCGTCCGGCACCGACTTGCGCACCCGGATCGGCGGCTCGCGCGGCCAAAGCCAGCCGGGGCCTGCCACCGCCCGTACCTCTGCGGGAAGGGTCGGGCCGTCGTTCAACACGACTCCGGACTGCAGCTTTGCCAGGGCCGCTTCGGTCACCGCTCCCTCGACCTGTGCCAGGTAGGTCTTCGCCAGCTTGTGCCGGGGGTCTGCGATCCGCGCCTGCAGGCCGCCGTCATCGGTCAAGACCACCAGCCCTTCGCTGTCGCGATCCAGCCGCCCGGCGGGGTAGACGCCCTTCACGGGCAGGAAATCGGCCAGCGTCCGCCGCCCCTCGCCGTCGGTGAACTGGCACAGCACGTCATAGGGCTTGTTCAGAAGGACGATCATCCGCAAGCCTTAAGCCAGCCTGACGCAGGGGGGAAGCCGTTGCCAGCCGGCCCGGCCCGTGCCAGCCTTCGCCCCATGACCCGGACCCTGATCATCGGCGCGGGGATCACCGGCGCGGCGCTGGCCTTCCAGCTTGCCCGCCGGGGAATGCCGGCCACCGTCGTCACCACCCATGCCGAAGGCGGCCTTGCCTCGGCGGCTTCCTTTGGCTGGCTCAACGCCTCGGTCTACCTCTCGCATCCGCACTTTCACCTGCGCCGCGAAGGCCTGGCCGCGCATCGCCGCCTGACCGGGGCGCTGCCCGACCTGCCCACGACCTGGCAAGGCTGTCTGTGGTATGAAACGACCGGCGCCGCCCTGGACGAAACCGCCAGCGACCTTGCAGACCTCGGCTACCGGGTGGAACGGCTCTCCCGCGCGCAGGTGGCTGCCCGGCTTCCCGCGCTCGGCCCGGTGCCGGAAACCGCGCTTTTCCTTCCCGAAGAAGGCGTGGCCGACCCCGCCGATCTGGCACGCGCCCTGATCGCCGCTTCCGGCGCGCAGGTGATCCGCGCCACCGTCGTTGCACTGACCCAGGCGCAGGGCCGGGCGACCGGCGTCATGACCGACCTTGGCCCGCTGTCCGCCGACCAGGTGATCCTTGCCACCGGCACCGGCACGCCCGCGCTTCTGACGCCTCTCGGCCAGCCGCTGCCGATGCTGCAACGCCCCGGCCTGATGATCGCCACCACCCCCCTGCCGCCGGTCTGCCCCGTCCTTCTTGTCACCCCGGACCAGGAGGTCCGCCAGGACAGCGAGGGCCGCCTCATCGCCCCCGCCACCGCCGGTCACCAGTCCGACCACGCCACGACGCTGGGGGCCTTCCCCATCGTGGTGACTGCCACGCTCCAGCGCCTGCGCGCCCTGTTTCCGGGGCAAGAGGTCCGCTTTGCCCGCCAGGCCATGGCGCTGCGTCCGGTTCCGGCGGACGGCCTGCCGGTGGTGGGGCCGGGGCCGGTGGAAGGCCTCTGGATCGCCGTCATGCATTCGGGGGCCACGCTCGCGCCCGTGGTCGCCGAGCTTCTGGCGGCCGAGATCACCGGCAGCCCGGAAAGCCCGCTGCTCGCCGAATTTCGCCCGAAACGCTTCACCTGAAACGGGCGCCCCTTGCAGGACGCCCCGAGTTCTCGTCGCGATGCGCAACCAGGCGACCGCGCCCTCAGCCCTTCAGGACGCTCCGCCCGGCAAATTCCGCCGTCTCGCCCAGCATTTCCTCGATCCGGATCAGCTGGTTGTACTTCGCCAGCCGGTCCGACCGCGACAGCGAACCCGTCTTGATCTGCCCGCAGTTCGTCGCCACGGCAAGGTCGGCAATCGTGTAATCCTCGGTCTCGCCCGACCGGTGGCTCATCACGTTGGTATAGCCCGCCCGATGCGCCATCTCGACCGCCTGCAACGTCTCGGTCAGGGTGCCGATCTGGTTGACCTTCACCAGCATGGAATTCGCGCAGCCGGCCTTGATCCCCTCGGCCAGCCGCTTCGGGTTGGTGACGAACAGATCATCCCCCACCAGCTGGATCTTCGACCCCAAAGTATCCGTCAGCAGCTTCCAGCCCGCCCAGTCATCCTCGGAACAGCCGTCCTCGATGCTGATGATCGGGTAATCCGCCGCCAGCCCCGCCAGGAAATCGACATTCTCCTCGACCGACAGCGACTTGCCTTCGCCCGTCATCTCATACTTGCCGCCCTTGAAGTATTCCGTGGCCGCGCAATCAAGCGCCAGATAGATGTCCTCGCCCGGACGATACCCGGCCTTCTCGATGGATTTCAGAATGAAATCAAGCGCGTCGCGGGCCGAGCTCAGGTTCGGCGCGAACCCGCCCTCATCGCCGATCCCGGTGTTGTGGCCCGCCGCCTGCAACTCTTTCTTGAGGTTGTGGAACACCTCCGACCCCATCCGCACCGCCTCGCGGATGTTCTCGGCGCCCACCGGCATGATCATGAATTCCTGGATGTCGATCGGGTTGTCGGCATGTTCGCCGCCGTTGATGATGTTCATCATCGGCACCGGCAGGATGCGCGCACTGGTCCCGCCGACATAGCGGAAGAGCGGCATGCCGCTGAACTCCGCCGCCGCCTTCGCCACCGCCAGGCTGACCCCAAGGATCGCGTTCGCCCCAAGGCGGGACTTGTTCGGCGTGCCGTCCATCTCGATCATCGTGCGGTCGATGCCGACCTGCTCGGTCGCGTCGAAGCCGACGATCTCCTCTGCAATCTCGCCGTTCACCGCCGCCACGGCCTCCAGCACGCCCTTGCCCTTGTAGCGCGCCTTGTCGCCGTCACGGCGCTCGTTGGCCTCATGCGCACCGGTCGATGCGCCCGAAGGCACCGCCGCCCGGCCCATGGACCCGTCCTCCAGCGTGACGTCCACCTCGACCGTCGGGTTGCCCCGGCTGTCCAGAATCTCGCGGGCGTGAATGTCGATGATCGTGCTCATGGGGGGCTCCCTTTGGCCGAATGGATGCTCTCGACCGTCCGTTTACCCCGCCTTACCCCATGAGGGAAGCACGTTTCCGCGCCCGCTCGCGGGCAAAGGCGTAAAGGCCCGAAGCGACGATCAGCCCCGCCCCGGTCAGGGTCAGCGCGCCGGGCCGTTCGGCCAGAAAGACCACCCCAAGCGTCATGGAAAAGACCAGGCGCGCATAGCGGAACGGGGCCACAACGGCGACCTCCCCGGTCCGGGTGGCCGAGGTGATCGCCCAATAGCCTGCCGTCCCGAAGACGACCGCGCCAAGAAGGATCAGCGCCTCGACCAGGCTGACCGTCCGCCCGCCGCCGGTCACCGCAAGCATCCCGGCCCCCAGCACCGTGACCGCCATCAACCCCCAGGCCGAGACCTGCGCCGTAGTCACCCGGGCCGGGATCGCCCGCGCCGCAAGGTCGCGCACCGACATCCCCGCGACCGTGACCAGGACCAGCAGCGACGCCGCCTGGAACCCCTCGGCCCCCGGCTGGATCACCAGAAGGACCCCCAGGAACCCGACCCCGATCGCCGTCCAGCGCCGCCAGCCCACCTGCTCGCCGAAGATCAGTGCCGCGCCCATGGTCACCGCCAGCGGCATGGCCTGCAACACCGCCGCGACCGTGCCCAGGGGCACGACGGCCAGCGCGGCAACAAAGCTTGCGGTGCCGACCATCTCGCCGATATTCCGTGTGATGACAGCGGGATGCAGGGCATCCTTCACGAAAACACCCTGACCCGCGCGCCAGGCCATCAGCATGAAGACCGGCGCGCCAAGCAGGCCCGAAATCAGGATGATCTGCCCCAGCGCAAGGTCGCTGGCCAGCCATTTCAGGAACAGGTCCTCGACCGCGAACAGCGCCATGGCCGCCAGCATCAGCAGGATGCCGGTCAGGTTGTCGCTGCGGGGCTGCGGGGTTGTCATCCGCCCTTCTAGGCAGCCGTGCCAGCAAAGGAAAGCCGCGCCCCAAGGGCCCGGTCCAAAATTTTTCGACGAAAAATTTTAGATCGCCCCCGTACGGTCGCCCCGCTTGTTCTTCCGGCGGCCGCCATGCACAAATGCGGTAATCGAGGAGACAGGAATGCACCGCAAGGACCAGCTCGACGCGTTCGGAGGCTCGGTCCTTCTGGGCGTCACCCTCCTCCTCGCCTTCAACCAGATCATCGTGAAGCTGGTGAACCAAGGCCTGCAGCCGGTCTTTTTCGCGGGTCTCCGCTCGGCGCTGGCGATCTTCTTCGTCTGGGCCTGGCTGGTCTACAAGCGCCGCCCGCCGCGCCTGAACCGGGCCGCCCTTGGCCCCGGCCTCTTGATGGGCACGGTCTTTTCCGCAGAATTCCTGTGCCTTTTCATGGCCCTGGACCTGACCACGGTTGGCCGCACCTCGGTGATCTTCTATTCCATGCCGGTCTGGTTCGCGATCTTGGCCCATTTTGGTCTGGGCGAACGCCTGACCCCCACCCGCATCGCGGGCCTGACGCTTGCCTTCGCGGGGGCGGTCTGGGCGATCCTGTCCGGGTCGTCATCCGGCGAGGGCAGCGTTGTGGGCGATCTCTTCGCCCTTGGCGGTGCGCTGGGCTGGGCAGGGACCGCCTTCATCGCGCGCCGCCCGGTGATGCGCGCCGAAGGGCCCGAGATGCAGCTGTTCTGGATGGTCCTGGTTTCCGGCCCGCTTCTGCTGCTGTGCGCGCCGTTCTTCGGCCCGCTGATCCGCGACCTGCAACCCCTGCATCTGGTGGCCCTGGTGTTTCAGGCCTCGGTCGTGGTGGCCGGAGGGTTCATCGCCTGGCTCTGGCTGATGTCGGTCTATCCGGCCTCGACGGTTGCCTCCTTCTCCTTCCTGACCCCGATCCTCGCGCTTGGCCTTGGCGCGGTGATTTTCGGCGAAACCGTCACCTGGCCGATTCTCGGCGCGGCCGGGCTGGTGGCGGCGGGAATCGTGCTGATCAACCGTCCGGCGGTCGCGCGCGGCTGATTTTCCGGCAGGGAATCGCTGCCGGGCCTTCGGGCCTGCAAGTCCGGTCCGGCAAGACCGCCGTCCAACCGGGCCGCGTGCAAGGCAAATCCGCCGCTTTTCACAAACTGCGCGAAGCTTGTCCCCAGGCCTGTCCACATGCCCGCCTCACGGGGCCTGACGGACGCGTGAAGTGACCGGCAAATCGTCAAGCCGCAAAATTTGCATCTGTGCAAAATATTCTCGTTGATCGGCGGACGGGAATACGACACTTTGATGATGCGGCAGGGGACACCACAAAATCTAGTGCCGCGGTGACAGGCAAGACGACCCACATCAAAGGGCATCCCAATCGGATGCGACCCTCCCGTCGGCACTCCCGACAGGACGGCTGGGCATTCTGCTGTCGCCGCGGCGTTTGGCTGATCCCCCGGCCCATCTGGTGCAGTGTTCGGCCGCTTTGGCCGCAAGAAAACGGGAGTTTGAGGGGCATGAAGATCGAGCGCAAGTTCACCACCGAGGCCAGTGGTGCCTATGGGGCGATGGCCTTCTCCATCACCGCGTCGGAAATCCGCAACCCGGATGGCAAGGTCGTCTTCCGCAATGACGCGGTCGAGATCCCCGAGGGCTGGAGCCAGGTTGCCTCGGACGTTCTGGCGCAGAAATACTTCCGCAAGGCCGGCATCCCGGCCCGCCTGAAGCGCGTGAAGGAAAAGGGCGTGCCCGAGTTCCTGTGGCGCTCGGTCCCTGATGAGGATGCGCTGGCGCAGCTTCCGGCTGACGATCGCAACACCGGCGAAACCTCGGCCAAGCAGGTTTTCGACCGGCTTGCCGGGGCCTGGGCCTATTGGGGCTGGAAGGGCGGCTACTTCACCACCGAAGCCGACGCCCGCGCCTATTTCGACGAGATGCGCTTCATGCTGGCCCGCCAGATGGCCGCCCCGAACAGCCCGCAATGGTTCAACACCGGCCTGCACTGGGCCTACGGCATCGACGGCCCCTCGCAGGGCCACTTCTACGTCGACCACAAGACCGGCACGCTCACCAAATCCACCTCCGCCTACGAACACCCCCAGCCGCACGCCTGCTTCATCCAGTCGGTCAAGGATGACCTCGTCGGCGACGGCGGCATCATGGACCTCTGGGTCCGGGAGGCGCGTCTTTTCAAATACGGCTCCGGCACCGGCACCAACTTCTCCTCCCTACGGGGCGAGGGTGAAAAGCTGTCCGGCGGCGGCAAATCCTCGGGCCTGATGGGCTTCCTCAAGATCGGCGACCGCGCGGCTGGTGCCATCAAGTCCGGCGGCACCACCCGCCGCGCCGCCAAGATGGTGATCATCGACATGGATCACCCCGATGTCGAAGCCTTCATCAACTGGAAGGTGATCGAAGAGCAGAAAGTCGCCTCCCTCGTCGCCGGCTCGAAGATCCATGAGGCCCGCCTCAACGACATCTTCGCCGCGATCAAATCCTGGGATGGCGCGATGGACGGCGCCACCGATCCCGCCGCCAACCCCGCGCTGAAAGCCGCGATCAAGGCTGCGAAAAAGGCGATGATCCCCGACACCTACACCAACCGCATCCTGCAATACGCGCGGCAAGGCTTCACCAGCATCGAATTCCCCACCTACGACACCGACTGGGACTCCGAGGCCTACATCTCCGTCTCCGGTCAGAACTCCAACAACTCGGTCCGCGTCACCGATGCCTTCCTGACCGCCGTCAAGGAAGACAAACCCTGGGAGCTGATCCGCCGCACCGACGGCCGCGTCGCGAAAACCGTCTCCGCGCGCGAGCTCTGGGACCAGATCGGTCACGCCGCCTGGGCCTGCGCCGACCCCGGCATCCAGTTCCACGACACTGTCAACGCCTGGCACACCTGCCCCGAGGATGGCGCGATCCGCGGCTCCAACCCCTGTTCCGAATACATGTTCCTCGACGATACCGCCTGCAACCTGGCGTCGATGAACCTGCTCACCTTCTTCCACGGGGCCAAGTTCGACGCCGACTCCTATGTCCACGCCTCCCGCCTCTGGACCGTCACGCTGGAAATCTCGGTGATGATGGCGCAGTTCCCCAGCCAGGAAATCGCCCGGCTTTCCTACGACTTCCGCACCCTCGGCCTCGGCTACGCCAACATCGGCGGGCTCCTCATGAACATGGGCCTCGGCTATGACAGCGATGAGGGCCGTGCGCTTTGCGGTGCCCTGACCGCGATCATGACCGGCGTCTCCTACGCCACCAGCGCCGAGATGGCCAAGGAACTTGGGCCGTTCTCGGGCTACGACCGCAACAAGAGCCACATGCTGCGCGTCATCCGCAACCACCGCGCCGCCGCCCATTCCACGGGTGTCTACGAAGGCCTGAACGTCCCCGCCGTCGCCCTTGACCACGCGAATGTCCCCGACCAGTCCCTTGTCGCCCTTGCGAAATCCGCCTGGGACGAAGCCCTGCGCCTGGGTGAGGCGCACGGCTTCCGCAACGCCCAGACCACCGTGATCGCGCCCACCGGCACCATCGGCCTGGTCATGGACTGCGACACCACGGGCATCGAGCCCGACTTCGCCCTGGTCAAGTTCAAGAAACTGGCCGGTGGCGGCTATTTCAAGATCATCAACCAGTCGGTCCCGGCAGCCCTTGAAACCCTCGGCTACTCCACCGCCCAGGCCGCCGAGATCGTCGCCCACGCCGTCGGCCACGCCTCGCTGGGCCAGGCCCCCGGCATCAACCACACCGCGCTGATCGGCCACGGCTTCGGCGCGCGTGAGATCGAGAAGCTGGAGGCGGCTCTGCCTTCCGCCTTCGACATCAAGTTCGTCTTCAACCAGTGGACCCTGGGCGTTGACTTCTGCAAAGGCACCCTCGGCATCCCGGAAGAAAAGCTCAACGACCCGACCTTCGACCTGCTGCGCCACCTCGGCTTCACCAAGGCCCAGATCGACGCCGCCAACGACCATGTCTGCGGCACGATGACTTTGGAGAACGCCCCGCACTTGAAGCCTGAACACTACTCGGTCTTCGACTGCGCCAATCCCTGCGGCAAGACCGGCAAGCGCTTCCTGAGCGTGAACAGCCACATCACCATGATGGCCGCCGCGCAAAGCTTCATCTCGGGCGCGATCTCGAAGACGATCAACATGCCGAACAACGCCACCATCGCCGAGACGCTGGCGGCTTACGACCTCAGCCACTCCCTCGGGATCAAGGCCAATGCGCTGTACCGCGACGGATCAAAGCTCAGCCAGCCGCTCGCGTCGGCCCTGGTCGAGGATGATGAAGAGGCCGAGGAAATCCTTTCCACCGGCTCCAACCAGGAAAAGGCTGCCGTCATCGCCGAGAAGATCATCGAGAAGGTGATCATCAAGGAAATCGTCCGCAGCAATCGCGAAAAGCTGCCGGAACGCCGCAAGGGGTACACCCAGAAGGCCATCGTCGGCGGCCACAAGGTCTATCTGCGCACCGGCGAATATGCCGACGGCCAGCTGGGCGAGATCTTCATCGACATGCACAAGGAAGGCGCGGGCTTCCGGGCGATGATGAACAACTTCGCCATCGCGGTTTCAGTCGGCCTGCAATACGGCGTGCCGCTGGACGAATTTGTCGAGGCCTTCACCTTCACCCGCTTTGAACCGGCGGGCATGGTGCAGGGCAACGACAGCATCAAGAACGCGACCTCGATCCTGGACTACATCTTCCGCGAACTGGCGGTCAGCTACCTCGACCGCACCGATCTGGCCCATGTCGCCCCGAAAGGCGCCTCCTTCGACGATCTCGGCCGGGGTGAGGAAGAGGGCAAGCGCAACATCTCGGAAGTCTCTGAGACCGCCGCCTCGAAGTCGCTGGAGGTGCTGAAACAGGTCGCCTCCACCGGCTACATGCGCAAACGCGTGCCGCAGGAATTCACCGTCCTGCAAGGTGGGGCAGGGGCATCCTTCGGGGCCACCGCCTTCGCCACCGGAACCGACCCGCTCGGCACCCTGTCGATGCTGATCCCCGAATCCCGCGCGGCCGGTTTCGGTGAAGGCGTCTCGACCTTTGCCCTGGGCAGCGGCACCACGGACGCGCGCTCGAAGGCCAAGCTGCAGGGCTACACCGGAGATAGCTGCTCGGAATGCGGGAACTACACCATGGTCCGCAACGGCTCCTGCCTGAAGTGCAACAGCTGCGGCGGGACGACGGGGTGTAGTTGAGAAGAGACTGGGGTTGGAGCGCGCTGTGTCACCAGCGCGCCCCGGCTCTCCCGCGTTGTGGTGCACGCTGCGGGAAAAGCTGTCTCGGCCCTCACGGGTCGACGCGTTGGTTGAAACGCAATCCGAGACGGTGGGCAATGGCGTGCTCGTTTATACAGGATTCCCCCACAGAAAACTGTTGGGCCTGTGAATAAGAGGAACGTTCAATGGCCAAGAATACTGGAAGTGACTTCAGGCGTGGTGCTGTGACTGGGCGAACCCAGTTCCAGCACAAGAACGGAGATTGGCAAAAGCGCGAGGAGCTTACTGGCCAGTTCATGGAACGGAAATCCTCTTCAGGACCGTTCAAGGGTGTTGCAAAGGAACCTGACGGTCGCGACACCGAAAACTCCTGACACGCTGCGAATGGCGGTGGCGCGATCTGCTCCGCGCCGCCACCTATTTCAACATCATTGGAAACACTGCCATGACCCAAGAAGCCGATGTCGTTCTTCCCGTTCTTCGCGTCCTCATCGATACAGAGTCTGGTATGCTGCGAACCAGCGAGGTTAGACAGCGGGTCCGAGACCTCATTCCGTTGTCGCCTGCGAATCTTGAACCGCTCCGAAATCGTCAGGACCAGCGCATTGACCAGACCATTCGGAACCTCAAGTCCCACAAGGGGGTTCCTGGCAATCCGTTCTACGACGGCCTGTTGCGTGACGTTCCACAGGGCTATGCTATCACGGAACTAGGACGGCGCGTTGCGAGCGCCCGACTTGGACTCTGACCCACTAGTCCTTTCCCTTCCCAAATATCGCCCGGGGTCCGGGGGTGTGAAACCCCCGGTCAGCCCGCCTCCCGCGCCATGCCGAAAGAACGTCGTCCTCGGCCTCGCCGCTTGGCAAGACCGCACCAGCGGCCCCACCACCAGCCCAACGCCAACCGACCCCCTGACCCAGCAATTGCTCCTTGGGAAATACTCCACGGGAGGCCCGGAGGGTGTGAAACCCTCCGGGGTCGGGCACGAACGCGCCCTGACCGGATCAAGCCCCCCTCTCCCCCCAAGGAAGAAGCCAGGGTTTGGGGCGGTCGCAACCCCTAACACAACCTTAACGCCCACACCCTAACCCCTTGAAATTCCTTACCCCGAATTCCTGTCCACCGTGGACAGCCCCGAAAGTTTGACCAGGGCCCCGCCCCCCGCTACGATCCCCCCATGAAACCCGACCCCACCCAGGCCCTCCGCGACACCGGAGTCCGCGTGACCCGCCAGAGGGAAGCCCTCCTGAAAGTGCTGACCCAGGCCGAGGACCACCCCGACGCGGCCGAGCTGCACCGCCGCGCCCGCGCGCTTGATGACAGCCTCTCCCTCGCCACCGTCTACCGCACCCTGTCGGTCCTCGAACGCGAAGGCGTGGTCCTCCGCCTCGCCTTCGAGAACGGCGGCGCGCGCTACGAGGTCGCGGATGCCCCGCACCATGACCACATCATCGACCTCGACTCGGGGCGCATCACCGAATTCCGCTCGGAAAAGATCGAACAGCTCCAGCGCGAGATCGCGGCCGAGCTGGGGTTCGACATCATCCATCATCGGATGGAACTTTACTGCCGCAAACGCCCCTAGCCGGCAAACCCGCCGTAGCGCCCCTGCGAAAAGACCAGCGGAGACCCGTCGCGCAGGGTCACCCGCAGCACCCGCCCGACCAGAATCGCGTGATCGCCGCCATCATGGGCCGCATGGGCGGCGCAATCGAAGCGGGCAAGTGCGGGCAGGGTCGGCAGGTCCTCGGCGGTCAGGGCCGGGTCAAGCCCGGCAAAGCCCGACCCCGCCCCGGCAAAGCGCGGGACAAGATCGGCCTGCGCTGCATCCAGCACATGGATGGCATAGTGGTTCGCCCGGGCAAAGGTCCCGAACCGGCGCGAGGCGCGGGCCGGGGACCACAGGACCAGCGCCGGATCAAGCGAGACCGAGGCAAAGCTGTTGGCGATGAACCCGACCGGCCCATCCGGCCCAAGGGTGGTCACGATCGTGACCCCGGTCGCGAACCGGCCAAAGGCCTCGCGCAGCCCGCGCGGATCGTCCGGCGCAATGATCCGTTCTTCCATGGGGCATCCGTCCGGCATTGCATGTCCTTCTGCTGGCCGATCAGATATCGCGCCCGGCGGGACATTCAACCGCAAAAGCCGCGTCACAGGTTGCGGACGAGCCGCAGAGCATCATAGATTGCAGCATGGGTGTTGCGCGCCTCGACCGCGTCGCCGATCCGGTAAAGCCGGAACCCAGGTCCCGGGTCGGGCTGCGGGCGGCCTTCGGTCAGGGCGGCATGGTCAACCGCTCCAAGATTGGCCGACAAAGGCTTGAGATCAAAGTATATATTGGCCAAGGGCTGGGTGCCGCTATTGACGACGACCTGATCGAATTCCCCGGTTCTGGTGGCATCTCCGAAGTCCGAGCCTGCGGTCGCGCAAAGCAGATTGCCCGCCTTCTCGACCTTCAACAGCCGCCAGGTCACGGTGAAGGTGACGTCCTTGGCCTGCATTGCCCTGACATAGGGCGCCAGGTTCATCCCCATCACTTCCGGAGCAAAGGTTCGGTCCGGGGTCATCACCTCGACCCGCGCGCCGCTTTCGGCCAGCATCTGCGCCGCCTGCAGCGCCACATGGTCGCCCGCCTCATCGTACAGCAGCACATGCGTCCCCGCCTTCACGTCGCCCGCAAGAATGTCCCAGGCAGTGACGACCAGGTCATTGCCCGCACCCAGGCAAGCCCGGCTTGGAAGACCCCCGGTGGCGATGATTACCTCATCCGGATTTTCGGCTATAACATCAGCGGCTTCGGCGAAGATATTGAAGTGGAATTCCACCTTTCGTGTCCGGCATTCGGCCAGGCGCCAGTCGATGATCCCGGCCATTTCGCGCCGACGCGGGCTGCGCGCGGTCAGCAGGATCTGGCCGCCGGCCCGAGGTGCGGCCTCGAATACCACGACCTCGTGCCCACGTTCGGCGGCAACCCGCGCGGCCTCCAGCCCGGCCGGTCCGGCGCCGACCACGACCACTTTCCTGCGCAGCGGCGCGGGGGCGATCGCATGCGGCTGGTCCGCCTCGCGCCCGGTCGAGGGGTTGTGGATGCAAAGCGCCATCCCGCCCTGGTAGATCCGGTCCAGGCAATAGGTCGCGCCCACGCAGGGACGGATCGTCTCTTCGCGGCCTTCGATGATCTTGCGCACGATATGCGGGTCGGCCATGTGCGCGCGGGTCATGCCCACCATGTCGAGCCGCCCCGTCGCCACCGCGTGGCGTGCGGTCGCCACGTCGGGGATGCGCGCGGCATGGAAGGTCGGCAGGCCGACCTCGGCCCGGATCCGGCCGGCATAGTCGATATGGGGGGCCGAGGGCATGCCCTGCAGCGGGATCACGCCGGTCATCGCGGCATCGGTGTGGATGCGACCCCGGATGATGTTCAGGAAATCGACAAGGCCCGAATCGCGGAACCGCCGCGCCATCTCGACCCCGTCGTCGGGCGGGATGCCCCCGGCTTCCATTTCGTCGCCGACAAACCGGACCCCAAGCAGGAACTTCGGCCCCACACGGTCTCGGCAGGCCTGCAATACTTCCATCGAGAACCGCAGCCGGTTGTCCAGCGACGAGGCATCATAGGGGCCGGGGGGCATGCCATTGGTCAGCGGACTGATGAACTGGTCCATCAGGTGGCCGTAGCATTCGAACTCTACCCCATCGACGCCCGCGGCCTGCATCCGATCGGCCGCATCGGCATAGTCCTTGATAATGCGGGCGATATCCCAATCCTCGATGATCTTCGGGAAAGCCCGGTGCGCCGGTTCCTGCAACGGTCCGGCGGCCACCACCGGCAACCAGTCGCCCTTGTCCCAGCGCGTGCGGCGGCCAAGGTGGGACAGCTGGATCATCACCGCCGCCCCCGCTTCGTGGCAGTCGTCGGTCAGCCGCTTCATCCACGGCACGACCTCGTCCTTCCAGACCAGCAGGTTCGAGAACACTGGCGGGCTGTCACGGCTGACGCTGGCGGACCCCGCCGTCATCACCATCGCCACCCCGGCCTTCGCGCGCTCCAGATGGTAAAGCCGGTAGCGGTCCTTCGGCATCCCCTCCTCGCCATAGGCCGGTTCGTGGCTGGTGGTCATGATCCGGTTGCGCAGGGTCAGGTGTTTCAGCTGGTAGGGCTGGAGGAGCGGATCCTTCGACATCGCCGGTGCCTTGATCTGGGGTGGTCATACGTCATGCTACGTATCCCGCCCGGTGGTCTCAAGAAAAATCGACACCTGTGTCAAGTTTTGTGGCATTGTAGACACCCGGCCGACCGGCATAGGCTGGCGCAATGACGATAGAGCGAAGCGAACGCGGGTGGCGGGGCACGCCCGACCTCTGGCTGGACGCGGCCTATGACCTTCTGGTCGCGGGCGGCGTCGAGGCGGTCAAGGTCATGCCGCTGGCCAACCGGCTTGGCCTGTCGCGTACCTCGTTCTACTGGCACTTCCCCGACCGCGAGGCGCTGCTGGCCGGGCTGGTCACGCGCTGGCAGGCGAAGAACACCGCCAATTTGGTGGCCCGCTGTGCGGCCCCGGCGGCAACGATCTCGGAGGCGATGCTGAACCTGATCGACTGCTGGGTCGATACCGGCCTTTTCGACAGCGGGCTGGAATTTGCCATGCGGACCTGGTCCCTGACCGACCCCGGCGTCGGGGCGGCGATGGCCTTGGCCGACGCCCAGCGGCTGGCGGCGATCACCGGGCTTTTCCTGCGCTTCGGCTTTGGCGAAACCGAGGCCGACACCCGGGCGCGCACGCTTTACCTGACGCAGGTCGGCTATATCGCGCTGCGCTCGGCCGAAAGCTTCGAGGTGCGGATGAGCCGGATCCCGGCCTATGCGCTGACTTTTTCCGGCAAGTCACCGACCCGGGACGAGATCGCCGCCTTCCGTGACCGCCACCGGCTCAGGTCAGCCGCGCCAGAAGCGCCATGAGCAGCGCCCTTTCGTCACGGTCCAGCGGGGCAAGTGTTTCCTGCGAGACCTGAAGCGCGGTCTCCAGCCGTTCGGCGAACAGCTTTGCCCCCGCGGTGGTCAGGGCCACGGTCAGCCGGCGGCGGTCGGCTGGGTCGGCCGAGGTTGCGACCAGCCCCAGCCGCGACAGCCGGTCAACCACGCCCTTGATCGTGGCCGCGTCCATCGCCACCGCCCGGCCCAGCTGGTTCTGCGACGCCGGCCCGGTTTCGGACAGCCGGGCCAGAACGGCGAACTGGGTGGTGGTGACCTCGGGGATCGCTGCGGCAAAGACCGCCAGATGCCGCTGCGTCACGCGGCGCAGGACATAGCCGATCTGGTCGTCAAGCCGATAGGTCTCCGCGCGCGTCATCGGACTGCGATACGCGCTGCCGCCCAGGCGTGCAAGACGGTTGACAGCGGGTGCGGCCGGGCGGAAAGCTTGTTGCTGTGCAAATGATTTCATGGGCCGACATGCCAGCCTATGCCCAGTCCTACGCCCGTCCCGAAACCCTGCCCGAGGCGTTGCGCCTGATGGCCGATGGCGGCTGGCTCCCGCTGGCGGGCGGCACGGACCTTTACCCCGGCGCGGGGCCGGCGCTGGCCGGTCGGGTGCTCGACCTGACGGGGATGGCGGGGCTGACCGGACTCCTGCGGCAGGACGGGCTTCGGATCGGGGCCACAACCTCCTGGGCGGACATCATGGCGGCTGACCTGCCGTCCGGCCTCTGGGCGCTGCAACAGGCGGCCGGGATGGTTGGCGGTCGGCAGGTGCAGGTGGCGGGGACCATCGGCGGCAATCTGTGCAACGCCTCGCCAGCCGCGGACGGGGTGCCGCCCCTGCTGGCGCTGGACGCAAAGGTAGAGCTTGCATCCCTTGCCGGGGTCCGGCGGCTGCCGCTTGCCGATTTCCTTCTGGGTCCGCGCCGGACCGCGCTGCAACCGGGCGAGCTGCTGACGGCAGTCCTGGTCCCCGACGCAGCGCTTCACGGCGGTTCGTCCTTCGTCAAACTTGGTGCGCGACGGCATCTGGTGATCTCGATCGCCATGGTCGCAGCCCGGCTGGTGGTGGGCAAAGGGCGGGTCACCGAGGCTGCGGTCGCGGTCGGCTCCTGCTCGGCGGTGGCGCTGCGGCTGCCTGCAGTCGAGGCGGCGCTGGTCGGTCAACCCGTGTCGGAAGCGGTTGGCCGGGTGCAAGCCGACGTGGTGCAGGCGGCCCTTTCCCCGATCGACGACGTTCGCGCCTCGGCGGCCTATCGCTGCGAGGCAGCGGTGGAGCTGGTCCGCCGCGCCGTGGCCGAGTGTCTGGAAGGCATGGGGCGATGATCGGCTTCACCCTCAACGGTGCGGCTGTCACGGTCGTGGCTCCGCCGACCGAACGGCTGTCGGAAACCCTGCGCGAACGGCTTGGGATGGTTGGCACCAAGGTTGGCTGCGACGCGGGCGATTGCGGGGCCTGCACCGTGCTTCTGGATGGCAAGGCGGTCTGCGCCTGCCTGACGCCTGCCGCGCGGGTGGCCGGGCGACAGGTCACCACGATCGAAGGCGCGACCCCCGAACTTGCCCGCCTCCGCGCCAGCTTCCTTGCCCTTGGCGCCGCGCAATGCGGCATCTGCACGCCCGGAATGCTGCTGACGGCGGCCGAGCTTCTGACCCGGACCCCGCAGCCCACGGCCCCCGAGGTCGAGACCGCGCTTGGCGGCGTCCTGTGCCGTTGTACCGGCTATCGCAGCATCATCGCGGCGGTGGTGGCGGCAGGGCAGGGTGCGGCCGCTCCAGTCACCGAAGGCGGGGTCGGCGCGTCGGTGCAGCGGCTGGATGGCGCGGCCAAGATCGCAGGCGACAGCTTTGGCGCGGACGCATGGCCGCCGGGCGCGCTGCTGGTCAAGGCGCTGCGCTCGCCACATGCCCATGCGGCCTTCACCATCGGCGACCTTGCCGCCTTCCGCGCCCAGGCCGGTGTCGTTGCCGTCTTCACCGCCGTCGACATCCCGGGCCGCAACGCCTTTTCGGTGATCCCGACCTTCGCTGACCAGCCCGCCATTGCCGCCTCGCCCGCCCGGTTCCGTGGAGAATGCGTCGCGCTGGTCGCCTTCGCGCCCGAGGCCGCGCCAGACCTTTCGGCCTTCCCGATCCTCTGGACCCCGCTTCCCGCGCTATCTACGCCCGAAGCAGCCGAAACCGGCCCGCTGATCCACGCCGACCGGCCCGGCAACCTGCTGGTCGAGGGCCGGGTTCGCAAGGGTGACGCCGCCGCCGCCCTTGCCGCCAGCGCCCATGTCGTCGAAGGCTCGATGACCACCGGGTTTGTCGAACACGCCTACATCGAGCCCGAGGCGGGGGCCGCCTGGATGGACAAGGGTACGCTCGTCATCCGCGCCTGCACCCAGGCCCCGGCGATGGACCGCGAGGATACCGCCTCCATCCTGGGCCTCGATGTCGGGCAGGTCAGGATCATCGCCTCGGCGGTCGGCGGCGGCTTCGGGTCCAAGCTTGACGTGTCGCTGCAACCGCTGATCGGCCTGGTCACCCTGAAGACCGGACGACCCTGCCGCATGGTCTACACCCGCGCGGAAAGCATGACCTCGACCACCAAACGCCATCCGGCCAGCATGCGCGGGCAGATCGGCTGCGATGTGAACGGGCGGATCACGGCAGTTGCGTTTGACGGATGCTTCAACACCGGCGCTTATTCCAGCTGGGGTCCGACGGTGGCGAACCGGGTGCCGGTGCATGTCTCGGGCCCCTATCTCACCCCCAACATCACCGCGACGGCACGGGCGATCCATACCCACGGGCCGGTTTCCGGCGCCTTCCGGGGCTTCGGCGTGCCGCAAGGCGCGCTGTGGCAGGAAACGCTTTTTGACCGGCTGGCGGACATGGCGGGGATCGACCGGCTGGAGTTCCGCATCCTGAACGCGCTGCGCGACGGCGATGCCTCGGCGACCGGGCAGGTTCTTCGGGCGACCGGCATCCACGACTGCCTGACCGCGTTGCGGCCGCACTGGACCCGCGCCCTTGGTGACGCAAGGGATCAGCCGGGCCGGGGCGTCGGCGTCGCCGCGTGCTGGTATGGCTGCGGAAATACCGCGCTGCCCAACCCTTCGACGATCCGCATCGGCCTGTCGCAGGACGGCAAGGTCGTGCTGCATCAGGGGGCCACCGACATCGGCCAGGGCTCGAACACCGTGATCGCCCAGATCGCCGCCGAAGCCCTTGGCCTGCCGCTGTCCGCCTTCCGCCTGGTCGGCCCTGATACCGCGCTGACCCCCGATGCCGGCAAGACCTCGGCCAGCCGACAGACCTTCGTCTCGGGCCGGGCGGCCAAGGCGGCGGCCGAGGCCCTGCGCGCCGCGATCCTGCTGCGGGCCAATGCCGGGCAGGGCGCGCGCCTGGCCCTTGCGGGCAGCGACCTTGTGCTTCGCGATGGCGCGGCCGAGACGCGGATCGACCTGTCCGCGCTGCCGCCCGACCGCTTCGGCCAGGCGATCTCGGCCGAGGCAACGTATGATCCGCCGACCACCCGGCTTGATGCCGACGGCCAGGGCGCGCCCTATGCGGTCTACGGCTACGGCGCGCAGTTGGTGGAACTGGCCGTGGACCGCGCGCTTGGCACGGTCACGCTTCTGAAGATCACCGCCGCGCATGACCTCGGACGGGTTATCAACCCGATCCTCGCCCGGGGCCAGATCGAGGGCGGCATCGCCCAGGGCATCGGCCTTGCCCTGATGGAGGAATACCTCCCCGGCCGGACCGAGAACCTGCACGACTACCTGATCCCCACCTTCGGCGACGTGCCCCCCATCGAAAGCCTGCTGATCGAGGTGCCTGACCCTGAAGGTCCCTATGGCGCCAAGGGCCTGGGCGAGCATGTCCTGATCCCGACCGCCCCCGCAATCCTGAACGCAATACGCCACGCCACGGGTGCCGAAATCACCCGCGTCCCTGCGCTGCCCCATCGGGTGCGGGAGGCGCTTCGTCCATGACGCTACCCCCTTTCATTCTGGCCCAAATATCCCCGGGGGTCCGGGGGCCAGCGGCCCCCGGCGGGTGCCTGCAATGACTGACGCGCCCGAAAAGCTCCGTTGCGACGCCTGCCCGGTGATGTGCTACATCGCCCCCGGCCAGACCGGGGCTTGCGACCGCTACGCCAACGCGGGCGGGCGGATCGTGCGGACCGACCCGGTGGTGATGCTGTCGCACACGGTCGAGGCGGGGGGACGCATCGTCCCCTTCGCCGCGCGGGACTGGGACGGCCAACCGGTTCCGGCGGATGCCTTCGTCACCGGCATCGGCGCGGGCACGACCTACCCCGACTACAAGCCTGCGCCGTTCATCGTGGCCTCGCAGGTCGACGGGGCCGACATGGTGACCGTGGTGACCGAAGCGATCTTTTCCTACGCGGGCCTCAAGGTGAAGATCGACACCGACCGCTTCCTTGGACCCGAAGGCGCGGTGGTGCTCGCGCAAGGCGAGGCGGTGGGCCATGTCACGACCGCCGAATACGGCTCGCAGATGCTCAGCCTCGGCGGGGTCCACCACCTGACCGGCGGGTCCAAGTCCGAAGGCCGGGCCTGCTGCGCGGCGATGCTGGCGCTTGCCAATGGCGCGGCCGTCGCGCTGCAGGTCGACGGAGGCTCGGGCGTCGTGGTGCAGGCAGGTCACGCACCCATCGTCGACGGGCTGCCCGAACGGCGCATGCGGGTTGGCTGCGGGTCGGCCACGATCGGGATGTTTGCCGTCCAGTGGCGGGGGTTGGTGGACGAAGTCGTCGTCGTCGACGACCACATCACCGGCGTCGTCAGCGAACACCAAGCCGGCCGCGTGCTGGGCTGGGAGCCGACCGGGATCAGGATCAAGGGCCATCGCTCGACCCCCGGCCGCTATTTCCGCGTCTCCGAGCCCGGCCTCGGCTGGGGCGGCACCCGGTTGACCGACCCGCTTGAGATCCTTGGTCCCTGGAACCCGGCGAAGGGTGCGCGACCGGGCCTGACGCTGCTCATGGTCTCGACCACTGGCGAGGATCATGCCTATTTCGTGCTGGACGCCAGCCTGACACCGGTTCGGCAGGACGTGCCGGAAAGCTTGAAGAAAACCGTGGAACTTATTGACGAGAACTGCGAACCTGCGCTTTGCACGGTGGTTTTCATGGCCGGCGCCGGCGGCAGCCTTCGGGCCGGGGTCGCAAAAAATCCGGTGCGGCTGACCCGCTCGGTGCAGGCCGGGACGACACGGTTGACTGTGGGCGGGGCCGAGGCCTACGTCTGGCCCGGCGGCGGGATCACCTTCATGGTCGATGTCACCCGCCTGCCGCCGGGCGCCTTCGGGTGGGTCCCGACTCCGGCGCTGGTGGCCCCGCTGGAGTTTACCCTGGCTCGCGCCGACTATCTGGCCATGGGCGGGCATGCGGACAGCATCCGCTCGCTGGATCAGGCCATGTCCGAGGGCGGTGAATATCCGACCGATGCGCGTGTTGACCCATGGCCGGGCTGACACGCGCCCGCAAACAGCCGTTCTGCCGCGCGCCGGGGGCCGCCAGCCCGGCGATGGCCGCCGTGCTGGCGGACGGCCGACTTCATCTGCAACACGGGCCGATCGACATTCTCGCCAGGGCTTTCGGCGCCCCGGCAGCGGTTCGGCAGGGCCATGCGCGGGCAGCGGCGCGCTTTGCGACGGTGCTGGAAGAACTGGTGGCCGAGCTTCCGGCGCTGCGGGCCGCGGATGCGCCGGTCGAGGGCGGCATCGCCCGGCGAATGGTGGCGGCAGTGGCGCCGTTCCGGCCTGCGTTCCTCACCCCGATGGCCGCCGTGGCCGGGGCGGTCGCCGAAGAGGTCCTCGCCGCGCTGACCGGGCCGGGGATCACCCGCGCCTATGCCAACAACGGCGGGGATATCGCGCTCTGGCTCGGGCCTGGGGAACACCTCACCTGCGCGCTGGCGGTGACTGGCGGTCTGGACCGGGTTGCCTTGCGCGACAGCGACGGGGTCGCGGGGATTGCCACTTCCGGCTGGCGCGGGCGCAGCTTTTCGCTCGGCATCGCCGACGCGGTCACCGTGCTCGCCCCGACCGCCGCCATGGCGGACGCAGCGGCAACGATGATCGCCAATGCGGTCGACCTCGACCACCCCGGCGTCCTGCGCCGCCCGGCCAGCGACCTCCAGTGCGACAGCGATCTCGGTGACCGTCTGGTCACGGTCGCGGTGCCGCCGCTTGCGCCGGATGACCGGGCAAGGGCACTGCAGTCGGGGCTCGCCGCTGCCGAGGGGTTCCGCGCGCGCGGGCTGATTGCCGGGGCGGCGCTTTTCCTGCAGGGTGAGGCAAGGACGACCGGCATGCCGGCGCAGGAGGTGACAGGTGGCTGATTTCGCGCTGCGCAAGATCGTGGTCATGGTCGAGGAAATCCGGCACGAGGGTGGCCCTCCGGTGGCGTCGCCCCCGGTGCGGGGCGCGATTTATGCCATCTGCGCCAACCCCTTTGCCGGGCGCCACGAGCCTGACCTGCAGCCCGCGATGGAGGCGTTGAAGCCCCTCGCGCTGGACCTGACCGACCGGCTGGTCGCGGCGCTGGGCGGGCGAACGGGGATCGATGCCTACGGCAAGGGCGCCGTCGTCGGCGAAGGCGGCGAGGGCGAACATGGCGCGCTCTGGCATGTCGCGGGCGGCTACGGGATGCGCGACCGGTTGGGGGAATGCCGGGCAATCGTGCCAAGTGCCATGAAGGTCGGCGGCATGGGCACAACGCTGGACGTGCCCCTTGGTCATCTGAACGCCGCCTATGTCCGGTCGCGCTTCGACGTGATCACCATCGCCTGTGCCGACGGCCCCCGGTCGGGCGAGGTGCTGTTCGCGCTGGCCATGGCGCGCGGGGGCAGGGTGCATTCGCGGATGGGCGGCCTTGAGGTGGATCAGGTCAAGGGGGAGGACGGCCTGCGGTGAAGCGCGCCCAAAAATCCTTCGAAGGAGTTTGTCCGGAATTTTCGACAATTCCGGGGTTCGCGGTCATGGCCGTGCTCCTCACCCCCGGCGCGGCCTTCGCCTGCGCCCTGCCGCCCTCGATCATCCTGACGCTGCCGACCGGTCTTTACATCGCCGCCGCCGCCCTGACCGTCGCCCTGACCGCGCTCCTTGGGGCCGCCGCCCACCGCCTGCCGGGGATGGAGGCGCGGCTGGTCTGGGACCGTCGGGTGATCCTGCCGGTTTCGCTCACCTCCTACCTCGCGTTCCTGGCCTTCCTCGGCCTGATCTTCGTCGGCCTTTTCGGCGAGCGTGACCCGATGCACAACCTGATGACGCTGGTGTTCTGGACCGGCATCTGGATCGCGGTGCCGCTGGGGTCGATGCTCTTCGGCAACCTCTGGCGGCCCGGGAACCCCTGGACCGGGCCGGTCCGCATCACCCGCACGCTTCTGGGCCGGACCGGCGGCATCGGGCTGGCCCGCTTCGGCCATACGCCTGCGATCCTTGGCTATGCGGGCTTCGTCTGGTTCCAGCTGGTCTCTCTCTATCCCGATGACCCGGCGGTGCTGGCCCGCGTTGCGCTGGCCTATTGGGCGGTGATCTTCACGCTGGCTGTCCTTGAAGGCGAAGACTGGCTGCAGCAGGGCGAGTTCCTCACGGTCCTTTTCGGCCTGATCGCCAAGGTGGCCCCCCTTTGGCTGGAGATCAGCGGCCCCCGCGCCCGCCTCATGCGCGGCTGGCCCGGCACGCAGGTGCTGCGGACGGCTCCGCTTGCCCCTTCGGCGGTGGTGTTCGTCAGCCTTGCCCTTGCCGCGCTGACCTTCGACGGGCTGATGGAGACCTTCTGGTGGCAGGCGCTGATCGGACAGAACCCGCTGGAACCGGCAGGGCGCAGCGCGGTCATCGGGCAGAACACCGTCGGGCTGCTGGCAGTCTGGGTGCTGACGCTGGGGCTGATCCTTGGCGCGATCCTGCTGGGGCGCCGGATCGGCGGCGGCTTTGCGACCGGTCCGGTGATGCTGTCCTTCCTGGCCATCGCCGCCGGCTATCACGCCGCGCATTACCTGGTCATGCTGCTGACCGCCGGGCAATACACCATCGCCGCGCTGAACGACCCGCTCTTCACCGGTGACAGCTGGCTGGGTCTGCCGCCCTTCTATGTCTCGATGGGCTTTCTGACCGACCCTTCGATCATGCCGCTGATCTACGCCGTACAGTTCGCCGCGATCCTTGGCGCGCATCTTCTGGCCGTCGTGCTGGCGCTGAAGCTGGCGGGGCAGGGCGCACGCGGCGGGATGGCGCATTTGCCGCTGACCGTGCTGATGGTCGGCTATACCGTACTGGGGCTGTGGCTGTTGTCCACGGCCCGGACCGGATGAGATTGCAACGGGCCGGAGTATCGGTCCACCAACCAATGGCCCGAAAGAGGCCGCAACAGTGGAGAGACGGACATGACGACATTGCTTAATCCCACCCGCCGCGGCCTGCTTCTGGCCGGGGGCGCGGGGCTTCTGACCGCCGCCTTGCCGGGCCATGTCGGCGCGCAGGCGGCCCCGATCAAGATCGGCTTTCAGCTGCACCGCACCGGGATCGGCGCGGCTTACGGCCGCTGGTACGAACGCACCGCGCAGGCCGCGCTGAAGGTCATCAACGATGGCGGCGGCATCGGCGGCCGCCCGGTCGAGATCCTGTTCGAGGATGACGCGACCGACCCCAAGCGCGGGTCCGAGGTGGTGGACAAGCTGACCCAGTCGGATGGCTGCGACGTGGTGATGGGCACGCTCTTTTCCCATGTCGTCATCGGCTCGGCCCCCCGGGCGGGCGAGTTGAAGGTGCCCTACCTTGTCTGTTCCGAAGGCTACCATGTCGCCAGCGGCATGCTGAACCGCTGGACGCTGCAGCCCGGGATCACCGATGTCCGCAGCCAGATTTCCGCGATGGCACCGTGGGTCAGTGCCAACCTCGGCAAGAAGGTCACAATGATCTTCCCGGACTTCGCCTTCGGCCACGACCACCGCGATTTCTTCACCGCCGCGATGGCCGCGCAAGGCGGCGAGGTGATCGCCCAGATCGCCATTCCGCCGACCGAGACCAGCTTTACCCGCTACATGCCCCAGATTCCGGCGGAAACCGAGGTCCTCTATCATGTCATGGTCGGCCCGGCCGTCCTGACCTTCGTCAAGGAGCTTGGTGAATTCTACGGCACGGGTGCAAAGCCGCAGATCTTCGGCTTCATCGACAGCCTGGAGGCGGTGGACACCGCGACCCCCGGCCTTGAATTCCTGGAAGGCACCCATTTCTGGGAGGCGCACAACCGGGTGAAACCGGCCGATGCCGGCGAACACGAGGCCGCCTACCGCGCTGCCGTTGGCGTCGATGACAACGGCGCATCGGTCAGCGACCCGGCGGATGTGTCGACCTACAGCCACATGTTTTCCACCTGGGAGACGCTCTTCGCGATCAAGGCGGGGATGGAGGCGGCGGGCTACACCGGCCCCGCCGACCGCCAGAAGTTCGTCGAGGCGATGGAGGCGATGACCGACCTGCCCTACGGGATCGAGCGGCCACAGGGGGCAAAGATGTTCAACGGCCGGACCCACCAGGTCTTTGGCACGCAGAACATCTCTCAGGTGCAGGGCGGCAAGCTGGTCCGGGTGCATCAGACCACGATGGCGGATGGCGCCTATGAGGACGCGGTCGACTATACGACCATGGCCTTCTGAGGCCGGAGGGTGGACAGATCGCCCACCCTGCCTTGCGGCCCTTTCAGGGTGGGCGATCCGCCCACCCTCCCAACCCGCGGAACATCATGGCCTTCGGACCTTTCCTGCTTCTTGCCCTGATGGAGGGCCTCGTGACCTCTGCCATCCTTGCCCTCGCGGCGGCGGGCCTGAGCCTTGTGTTCGGCGTCATGCGGGTGGTGAACGTGGCGCATGGCGAGTTCTTCATGCTTGGCGCGGTCCTTGCCTGGGCCGTGGCGACCCTGGTTCCCGGCCCGCCCGTGCTGGCCTTCACTGCCGCCTTGCTGATCGCCCCCCTGCTGGTGGCCGCCCTTGCCGCCGCCGCCGACGGGCTGATCCTCAAGCGGTTGAACTATGATCCCGAGGCGACCATCGTCGCCACCATCGGCCTTCTCTACATGATCCAGCAGGCGACCCTCAGCCTTTACGGCCCGAACGCCAACCCGGTCGCCGCCCCGTTCGAGTGGCGCATCCAGCTGCCATGGTTCGGCTATTCGGGCTACAAGCTTTTCGTTGTCCTTGCGGCCGGGCTGGTCCTTCTTGGGCTCTGGGCTTTCATGGCCCGCAGCCGCGCGGGCCTTGTGATGCGCGCGACGCAGGTTGACCGCAGCACCGCGCTCAGCTTCGGCATCAACGTGGATCGCGTCTACATGGGCACCTTCGCGCTTGGGGCTGGCCTGGCCGCGCTGGCCGGGGTGCTGATCGTTCCAGTGCAACAGGCGCATTACCTGATGGGGGGCGATCCGCTGCTGCTGTCCTTCATCGTCGTGATCATCGGCGGCCTCGGCTCGTTGCGCGGCACGCTGATCGCGGCGCTGGTCATCGGACTTTCCGACGGGGTGATCAGCATGTTCTTCGCCCCGACGCTGGCCAAGATCCTGGCCACACTTATGGTCGCGCTGGTCCTGGTCTTTCGCCCGCAGGGTCTGATCGGAGCGAAGGCGTGAAGGTCTGGCTCTTGCACCTTGCCCTGATCGCGCTGCTGTTCGGCGCGCAGTTCTGGCTGTCGCCCTATCACGCCACCAACCTGTCGCGGATCCTGGTGCTGGCGGTCTTCGCCATGGGCTACAATCTGGCCTTCGGCTACACCGGGCTGCTCAGCCTGGGCCATGCCCTGTTCCTGGCCGCCGGGATCTATGGCGCGGGCCTGCCGGCCCAGCTTTGGGGCTGGACCGCCGGGCCGGCGCTGATTGCCGGGATCCTTGGCGGCGGGCTGATGGCGGCTGCCGTGGGCCTGCTTGCGCTGCGCACCGCCGGAGTCAGCTTCATGATCGTGACGCTGATGTTCGCCCAGGCCGGCTATCTGGCGCTGCTGTATTTCGGCGCGGTCACCGGTGGCGACGAGGGCTTCACGCTTCCTTCCGCCAGCCGCAGTCTTCTTGGGTTCGACCTCTCGACCGACCGGTCCCGCTTCCTTGCGGCGCTTGCGCTCTTTTCGGTCGGGCTGCTGGTCAGCCTTGCCCTTGTCCGCGCGCCTTTCGGCCGCACCCTCGTCGCCCTGCGCGAGAACGAAGAGCGGTCGCGGATGCTGGGCTACAATCCCTTTACGGTGAAGCTTGCGGTGCTGACCCTCTCCGGGCTGTACGCCGGTGCCGCCGGAGCCGCCTGGGCGCTGCTGTTCGGCTATGCCGGGGCCAGCTTTGCCAGCATCCAGTATTCGATCCTGCCGATGCTGTATGTCTTGCTTGGCGGAGCGGGCACCACGCTAGGGCCCTTGCTTGGCGCGGCCCTGATGTTCGCACTGATCGAGATCGCCTCGGGCCTGACCTCGGCCTATCTGTTCTTCGTGGGCGCGGCGCTGGTCGTGCTGGTGCTGTTTGCGCCGAAAGGCATTCTTGGCACGATCCGCGAAAGGTGGGCCAGATGGCTGCCTTGATCGAAACCCGCGACCTCACGCTGCATTTCGGTGGCCTTCGGGCGGTGGACGGGGTGGACTTCAGCCTGCTACCAGGCGAGATCCATGCCTTGATCGGCCCGAACGGCGCGGGCAAGACCACTTTCGTCAGCCTGCTGTCCGGCCGCCGCCTGCCGCAGTCCGGCAACATCACCCTGGCCGGCGAGGACATCACCCGCCTGCCTGCCCATGTCCGGGTGCGCAAGGGCATCGCCTATACGTTCCAGATCACCTCGATCTTTCCGCGCCTGTCGGTCTTCGACAACGTCGCCCTTGCCGTGCAGTCCCGCGGCAGCCGGGATCTGCCCGGGAAAACCCGTGCGGCACTTGGCCGGGTAGGCCTGCTGGCGCTTGAACGGCAAGAGGCCCAGACCCTCAGCTACGGCCACCAGCGCCTGCTGGAGCTTGCGATGGGTCTTGCCCTTGCCCCCCGGGTGCTGATCCTGGACGAGCCGACCCAGGGCCTTGCCGCCAGTGAGATCGCGGGCTTCAAGACCCTGGTCGAAAGCCTGGTTCCGGCGACGACCGTCCTGTTGATCGAACACAACATGGAGGTGGTGATGGACATTGCCACCCGGATCACCGTGCTGGCCTTCGGCAAGGTGCTGGCCACCGGCACCCCTGCCGAGATTCGCGCCAACCTGGCTGTGCAGGAGGCCTATCTTGGGGCTTGAGGTGCGGGATCTGATTGCCGGATACGGTCCCGTCACCGTGCTGAACGGCGTCAGCTTCAGCGCCGGGCCGGGGCGGGTCAGCTGCATCATGGGTCGCAACGGGGTGGGCAAGTCCACGCTTCTGAAATGTCTCATGGGTCTGGTCCCCGCCGCCTCGGGCTCTGTGCTCATGGATGGCGAAGCACTGCAGGGCCTGCCCGCGCATCAGGTGCCACGGCGCGGCCTGGCTTTTGTTCCGCAGGGCCGCCGGTTGTTCGGCCCGCTGACCGTCGCCGAAAACCTTGCCATCGGCGGGTTGGCAGCCGGCAACCGTCCGGAAACCCTTGCGCGCGTGCTTACCCTCTTCCCGCGCCTGCGCGAACGCCTGACCCAGACCGCCCAGACGCTGTCGGGCGGTGAGCAGCAGATGCTGGCCATCGCCCGCGCGCTTTGCCTTGAACCGAAGGTCCTGCTTCTGGATGAGCCGACCGAGGGGTTGCAGCCCTCGATGATCGCCCTGATCCAGCAGGCGGTGCTGACGCTGAAAGCCGAAGGCGTGGCGGTGGTGCTGGTCGAACAGCGGGTCGATGCCGTGCTGAAACTTGCCGATCAGGTGGCCTTCATGGTTGCCGGTACGATCCGGGAAACCCTGGCCGTCAACGGGTTGCGGCCCGATGCTCCGGCTTTCAAAACCTATGTGGGGGTCTGAATGACCGGGCTTGTCGCGGGTGTCGATGTCGGTGGCACCTTCACCGATCTGGTGATCTTCGATCCCGCCAGCGGCGATGTGCGCCTGGCCAAGGTGCCGACGACCCTGCCAAACCAGTCCGGTGGCGTCCTGGCTGCCTTCGATGCCGCCGGGGCCGACCTTGCGGAGGTTGACCTGATCGTCCATGGCACCACGACGACGACGAACGCTGTGCTTGAGCGTCAGCTGGCGCGGACGGGCCTGATCACGACCCAGGGCTTTCGCGACGTGCTGGAACTGGGCCGCCGCACCCGGCCGCAGGCCTATGGCATGCATGGCAGCTTCACCCCGGTGATCCCGCGCGACCTGCGGCTTGAAGTGCCAGAACGGATGGACGCCCGGGGCCGCGTCCTGACCCCGCTTGACGAGGACGCCCTGCGTGCCGCCGTCCTGCACTTGCTGGCCGAAGGCTGCGAGAGCGTGGTCATCCATTTCCTGCACGCCTATGCCAACCCCGCGCACGAGCTTCGTGCCGCCGAGGTTGCGCGCAGCCTGTGGCCGAATGACTACATCACCCTCGGCCACGCGCTTTTGTCGGAAAGCCGGGAATACGAACGCGGCGTGACGGCAGCGGTCAACGCCTCGGTCCAACCCCTGCTTGAACGCTACGTCACCCGGCTTGCCGATCAGCTGGCCGAACGGGGCTATGCTCGCGATCTTCTGGTGATGAACGGCAATGGCGGGATGGTCGCGGCCCGCGACGTGGGGCGCGAAGCGGTCAAGACGGTGATGTCCGGCCCGGCCTCGGGGGTCATGGCGGCGGTCGCGACCGGCAGGCGGGCCGGGATGACCGACCTGCTGACCTATGACATGGGCGGCACCTCGACGGATGTCGCGATGATCCGGGGCGGGGTGGCGCCGGTCTCGAACGAGATCGAGATCGAATATGCCATGCCGATTCACGTGCCCATGGTCGATGTGCGCACCGTGGGCGCAGGGGGCGGGTCGATCGCGCGGGTCGATGCGGGGGGCATGCTGCGCGTCGGGCCAGAGAGTGCGGGGTCGAGTCCCGGCCCGGTCTGCTATGGGCGCGGCGGCACCCGCGTCACCATTTCGGATGCGAACCTGATCCTGGGCCGGCTGCCCGCTGACCGCTTCGGACAGGCGGCCGAGGCGGCGAAGGCGGCCATGGCCAACCAGATCGCGGCCCCGCTTGGCCTGTCGGTCGAGGCGGCGGCCGAGGCGGTGATCCGCATCGCCAACACCCATATGGCCGGGGCGATCCGCATGGTGTCGATCTCGCTTGGGGCCGATCCGCGCGATTTCGCGCTCTTCGCCTTCGGTGGGGCAGGGCCGCTGCACGCGGTCGCCCTCGCACGCGAACTGGCGATCCCGAAGGTGCTGATCCCGGCCCGGCCCGGCATCACCAACGCGCTGGGCTGCGTCGTGGCCGATCTGCGCCATGATTTCGTCCGCACCGTGAACCGCCCGCTTGACGCCGCCGACATGGCCGAGGTCGGGGCGATCCTTGCCCGGCAGAACGCGGCCGGCCGCCACCTGATCGAAGCCGAGCGGATCGCGCTGACCGGCATCCGCGCCGAATTTTCCGCCGACATGCAGTTTGTCGGCCAGACCCACCTTCTGCGCGTGGTGCTGCCCACGGCCACGCCGTCGCGCGATGACCTGCAATCCCTGTTCGAGGCGGCCTACCACGCCCGCTTCCGGGTCGATCTTCCGACGATCCGGGCCAATCTGGTCAACCTCAACTGCTCGGTGATCGGCACGCGGGCGGCTCTGGACCTGTCGCGGCTGATCGACCCGGACGGTCGCAAGCGACTGGCGACGTCATCCGCAACCCGCCGGGTCTGGTTCGGAAGGGGCTGGACCGATACTCCGGTCTACTGGCGCGACCACCTGCCGCTTGAGCTGACCCTTGCGGGGCCTGCGATCATCGAACAGATGGACACCACCTGCGTGATCGAGCCGGGCTGCACCGTCACCTCGGATGCTGACGGCAACCTGATTGTCGAGGTTGCGCCATGACCCGGCCGCTCTTCGCTCCCGTGCGGGCGCTCATCGCTGGCGCCGCGCTGACCGACCCCCGGAGGTTCCCATGATCGACCCCGTCACCCTTGCCGTCATCCAGGCCGGCCTCCAGCAGGTCTGCGACGAGATGGACCTGACCTTTTCGCGCGCTGCCTTCAGCCCGGTGATTGCCGAAGCCGACGACCGGTCCGACGGGATCTATTCCGCCACCGACGGCAGCCTGATCGCGCAAGGCGCAAAGGGTCTGCCGGTCTTTGTCGGGGTGATGCAGTTTTCCACCCGGACAATCCTGCAGCGCATCGCCGAAGGCGTGACGGCCGCCCCCGACCCCGGGGACATCTATATCGTCAACGATCCCTACCTTGGCGGCACGCATCTGATGGACGTCCGCTTTGCCATGCCGCTCTGGCGGAACGAAGCGATCTTCTGCTGGCTTTCCAACACCGGCCACTGGCCCGACACCGGCGGCGCGGTGCCGGGGGGGTTCAGCGCCAGCGCCACCAGCGCCGAACAGGAAGGCCTGCGCCTGCCCCCCGTAAAGCTCTTCAAGAAGGGCGTCCTAGACACCGAGATCTACCAGATCATCTGCTCCAACATCCGCGTTTCTGAACAGCGGATCGGCGATGTGAAGGCCCAGGCCTCGGCGCTGCTGGTCGGCGCCGCGCGGTTGGCGTCGCTGCTTGACCGCTATGGCGACGCGACCGTGACCGAAGCCATCGCCGAGATGCGCCGCCTTGCCGCCAGACAGATGCGCGCAATGATCGGGCTGATCCCCGAGGGCACATACCGCAGCACCGCCCTGATCGACAGCGACGGGGTGGTGAACCAGCCCTTGACCATCGCCCTTGCGGTGACGAAAGGCGCAGACGGCCTCACCTTCGACTTCACCGGCTCAAGCCCCCCCTGCCTCGGCCCGATGAACTCGGTCCGCGCCACCACGCTTTCGTCGGTCTACCTTGCGATGCGCCACATCTTTCCCGATGTTCCTATCAGCGCCGGGGCGTTCGAGCCGCTTGCCGTCACCGGCATCGCTGGCACCTTCCTTGATGCCCACTACCCCCGCCCGGTCTCGGGCTGTGCCGCCGAGGTCAGCCAGCGCATCGCCGAAGCGGTGTTCGCGGCACTGGTGCAGGCGATCCCCGACCGCGTGACCGCAGCCCCCGCCGGCACATCGGGCAACTTCGGCCTGGGCGGGCACGACCCGGAACGGGGCCGCGACTATGTGATGTACCAGATTTCCGGCGGCGGCTATGGCGGCAGCGCCCGGGGCGACGGGATTGCGAACGGCTGTTCGACAATCGGCATTTCCAAGGCCCCGCCCGTCGAGATCATGGAGCAGACCTATCCCGTCCTCTACCGCCGCTACGCGCTGCACGAAGGGTCGGGCGGGGCGGGTCAGCACCGGGGCGGCTTCGGGCTGGACTACGAGATCGAGCTTCTGCGCGGCGAAGCGCGGGCCAGTTTCGTGATGGACCACGGCCGCGTCGGCCCGCAAGGCGCGCTGGGCGGGCAGGACGGGGCGGTCAACCGGGTGGAAGTCACAAGGGACGGGGTCACGATGGTGCCCGAACACCTGTCCAAGGCGCAGGACATCGCGCTGAAACCGGGCGACCGGGTCAGGGTGCGCACCCCCGGCGGCGGCGGCTACGGGCCGCCCGCCGCCCGCGACCCCGCGCTGGTGGCCGAGGATGTGCGCCTGGCGCGCTATACGGCGGACGAGGCGGCAAGGCTCTGGACGAAGGCCGGGGCCGGGACCCAAAATCCTTAACCAAGGATCTTGCCAATTTTCTTCCTCAAGAAAATTACCCCGGACCCGACCGTCTTGCCCTATTCCGCCGCCAGTTGCGCGCCTTTGCGCCGGTTGGCCGCCTCTTCCAGCGCCGCAAGCCGCCCTTGCAACAGCGCCAGATCTTCGTTGCCCCGTGCGATCCGCTCGGCCAGCACATGCGCCTCGGGCGCTTCCGGCTCGGCTTCCTTCCGGCCGATGAACCGGCCGAAGATCCACCCGAAGAAGCGCGAGACGTCGTCCATCACCAGATACATCGACGGCACGACCACCAGGCTCAGCACCGTCGAGACGATGATGCCGCCGATCACCGCAATTGCCATCGGCGCGCGGAACGCCCCGCCCTCGCCCACACCCAACGCCGAGGGCAGCATCCCCGCCGACATCGCGATTGACGTCATGACCACCGGACGCGCGCGCTTGTGCCCGGCCTCGATCACCGAGGCGATCCGCTTCATGCCGCGCGCCCGCATCTCGATGGCAAAGTCGATCAGCAGGATCGCGTTCTTCGCCACGATCCCCATCAGCATCAGGATGCCGATCAGCACCGGCATCGACAGCGGGTTCTGCGTGATGATCAGCGCCGCCGCCACCCCGCCGACGGACAGGAGCAGCGAGAAGATGATCGTCACCGGCTGAAGCACCGACCGGAAGAGAAGGATCAGGACGAACATCATCAAAAGCACGCCCAGCACCATCGCATTGACGAAGCTGCCGACCAGTTCGGCCTGCACTTCCGCATCGCCCGACGGTGTGAGGATGACGGTAGAGGGCAGGTTCAGCGTCGGGATGATCTCGTTGAACCGCGCCGTGGCCTGGTCCAGCACGAAGCCCGGTGCTATGTCGGCGCCGATGGTCGCCACGCGCTGCCGGTTTAGCCGCTTCACGATCGACGGCCCTTCCGCCACCCGGATATCGGCCACCGCCGACAAGGGCACCGTCCCGGACGCGGTCTGGATCTTCAGCGCCGAAATGCGGGCCAGATTGTCGCGTGAGGCTTCCTCCAGCTGAACCCGGATCGGCACCAGCCGGTTGTCGATGCTCAGCTTGCCAAGGGCAGCCGAGACGTCGCCGATGGTGGCAACCCGCACGACCGAGGCGATCTGCTGCACGGTGATCCCCAGCCGGGCGGCCTCTTCGGCCTTGGGCGTGATCTGGATTTCCGGGCGGGGCAGGGCGGCCTCGGCCGACGGAGCGACCAGCATCGGTTCGGCTCGTAGCGCCTCTTCTATCTTCTGTACCGCAAGGTTCAGATCGTCTTCGTCAGCCGAAAGGATGTCAAAGCTGAATGGACGCGACCCGCCGCCGGGGCCGCCGACCTTGAAGGCGCGCACGTCCGGCACGCCGCGGATGGCCGCGAACACCTCGGTCTCGATCTCGGGTTGCGGCCGGATGCGGCCGGTCACCGGGGCTTCGGGCAAAAGCGCGCCGATCAGGGGAAGCGCCTGGCCAAGGTCCGACATCTTGCGCAAAAGCCCGTTGTCCAGCCGGTCAAGGATCACGGTGAACGAGGCCCGCCGCACGTCGCGGTCGCCCAGCGGAGTCGATCCGCCGACCACCAGCACCGATTTCACCCCGTCGATGTCGATGACGGCCTGACGCATCGCTTCGGTCGTGGCATCGGTGTCGCGCAGCGTGCTGCCCGGAGGCAATTCGACCGACACGATGATCCGGCTTTCGTCTTCCGGCGGGAACAGGCTGCCGGGCACCGCCAGCATCGCCTGCACCGAGAAGATCACCACGATGATCGCCGCGACCAGCGTGGCATAGTAGGTCGGGAACCCCAGCCAGGGAACCTTCCTGAAGCGCCAGACCTTCGTCGTCACCCGCACCACCCAGAGGTAGCCGCGCATCACGAAACCATCCTTCTGTTCGCCGTCGCCATGGCCATGGGCATCCTTGGCGGTCATCAGATAGGCGGCCATCATCGGGGTGATCAGCCGCGCGACCGCGAGCGAAAAGAGCACCGCGATCGCCACGGTCAGGCCGAACTGCCGGAAATACTGCCCCGGAATCCCGGGCATGAAGCTGACCGGCACGAAGACCGCGACGATGGTGAAGCTGGTGGCGATCACCGCAAGGCCGATCTCGTCCGCCGCCTCGATTGCGGCGCGGTAGGGCGTCTTGCCCATCCGGATGTGGCGGGCGATGTTCTCGATCTCGACGATGGCGTCGTCGACCAGGATGCCGGTCGCCAGGGTCAGGGCCAGGAAGCTGACAAGGTTCAGCGAAAAGCCCAGCATGTCCATGATCCAGAACGTCGGCACCGCCGACAGGGGCAGGGCCACCGCCGCGATCAGCGTCGCGCGCCAGTTGCGCAGAAACGCCAGCACGACCAGAATGGCCAGAAGCGCACCTTCCAGCAGCGTGTGGATCGCGGCTTCGTAGTTGCCATAGGTGTAGAAGACGGAATCATCGATCAGGGTGATCGTCACCGCCGGATTGCTGGCGCGCAGGTCGTCGACCACCTGATTGGTGATCTCGGCCACGCTGACTTCCGAGGCACCCTTGGACCGGAAGACCAGAAAACTTACGCCTGCCTCGCCGTCGATGCTGGTGAAGCTTTTCAGCTCTTCGTAGCTGTCGATGACTTGGCCCAGGTCGGACAGACGCACATACTGGCCCGAGGGCAGCGCGATCGTCGTTGCGGCCAGCAACTCGACCGTGCCGCTGTCGCCCAGGGTGCGGATCACCTGCTCGCCCGTGCCAAGGCTGATCTTGCCGGCGCCAAGGTTGGTGTTGGTGGCCGCGATCTGCGCCGAGATCGCCTGGGCGGTGACGCCGTAGCTGTCCAGCCGGACCGGGTCCAGCTCCACCCGGATCTCGCGGTCGGCACCGCCGATGCGGGTCACCCGGCCGATGCCGGGCTTGCCTTGCAAGGCGCGGGTCACCGTGTCGTCGACGAACCAGCTGATTTCCTCCATGGTCAGGTCCGGGGCGGCGACCGCGAAGGTCATGATCGCCTGTCCCTCCACGTCGATCCGGGTAACGATCGGCGCCTCGATCCCGCCGGGCAGGTCGCCGCGGATCTGGTCCACGGCATCCTTCACGTCCTGCACCGCCTTGTCGGTCGGCACATCCATGCGGAATTCCACGAGCGTGGTCGACAATCCGTCGGTCACGGTCGATGTCACCCGCTTGACGCCGGTCAGGCCGGCCACGGCGTCCTCGATTTCCTTGGTGACCTGGGTTTCCATCTCGGCCGGGGCGGCGCCGGACTGGGCGACGCTGACCGCGACCAGCGGCACGTCGATGTTCGGAAACCGGGTGATCGGCAGGGCGTTGAAGCTTTGCCAGCCCAGCACCATCAGAAGGAAGAACGCCAGCAGGGGGGCGACGGGATTGCGGATCGACCAGGCCGAGAAGTTCATCGCATGCGCCCTTTCAGTTGATCTTGTCGGCGAAGGGCACCGGATTGATCCGGTCGCCCGCCCGCACGAAGGCCCCGGCCTTCGTCACCACCTGATCACCCGCCGACAGGCCGTCGAGGATCTCGACAAAGGCGCCGTCGCGGATGCCGGTCCTGACCGGAACGCGCTCGACCAGGCCGTCCACCACGCGCAGCACCGAAGCGCCCTCGGGGGTGGTGCCGATTGCGGTCAGCGGCACGGCAAGACCCTCTCGGTCGGCCACGCTGATCTCGGCTTCGACGAACATGCCCGAGCGCAGGCCCGCCTCGTCGTCGATCTCGATCCGGGCGCGGCCCAGCCGGCTGACCGGGTCGATTGTCGGCTCGACCAGCCGGACCTTGCCGGTCATCGCGTCCGCCATGCCCACGGCACGCAGCTGCGCGGGTTGGCCCTTGCTCAGGCGCTGTATGTCGGTTTCCGTCACGTCGGCCCGCAGCTCAAGCTCGCCGTCGCGCACGATGACGAACATCGGATCGCCGGCAGCCGTGGCGATTGCGCCGATCTTGGCATTGCGGGCGATGACCTTGCCGGCCACCGGCGCTTTTACCTCGGTCCGGTTCAGTTGCAGGCGGATGTTGTCCAGCCGTGCCTCGGCCAGGGCAAGCTGCGCCCGCGCCGCCTCCAGCCCCTGGACCGCGACGGTCACCCGGGCCGCAGCCGAGGTGGCGGCGGCATTGGCATTGTCCGCCTGCGCCTGCGGGGCCGTGCCCTGCGCGCGCAGCTTTGCCGTCCGGTCGGCGACCCGGCGGGCTTCGGCCTCGGCGGCCCCCGCCTCGATCAGCTGCGCCTCACCCTGGGCGATCCCCGCGCGGGCCGAGGCGAGCGAGGCGAACGCCTCGGTCTCCTGCAGTTCCAGGGTGGTCTTGGACAGGACAGCCAGCACCTGGTCCTTTTCCACCATGTCGCCGACGTCGACCAGAAGCGCCTCAAGCGGCTGCCCTTCGATCAGGGGCGCAACCTGCACCTCTTCGACGGCGGCCACCATGCCGGACGTGATCACCCGGTCGGACATCCGCCGGGCCACGACTTCGGACACGGTGATCGCGGGCAGGTTCTGGGCTGCAGGCGCGGCGGCTGCCGCCTCTTCGGCGCGCAGCGGATGGGCCGCAAAGCCAAGGCCAAGCGCCAGGGCAAGAACAAGCATCGGGGTCCGGGTCGGGAACGTGAAATGGAACGGGCGCATCGTGCGGTCAGCCTTCTGCAAGATCGTTGGAGATGTCTTCAAGGATGCGGTCGACAAGGATGACCACCTGCGCCGCCAGTTCCGGGCGGGCCGCGCCGGATTGCGCGGTGCGCATCGCCATCGCCTTGACCAGCATCACCAGCACCTGGGCCTGTCCCAGATAGCGTTGGCGGGCCTCGTCCAGCGGACGGCGGGTGACGCGGGCAAAGATCGCCGACAGAAGCGTGGTAATCGAGTCTTCCATCTGCAAGGCGGCGGCCCCGATCTCGGGCTTGCGGATCGCGGCGGCGGTGATCTCGGCCCATAGCTGGCCGTCGTTCATCGCCGCCTCGTCGAAATGCTTCAGGATGCCCATGCGCAGGCAGGTCATCGGTGCGTCGGCAGCCTGAATCTCGGCGAATTCGCTCTGGATCTCGGCAAGGTCATAGGCGCACATCGCCTGCACGATCGCGGCCTTCGACGGGAAATAGCGGTAGAAATTGCCGACACTCATCCCCGCCGCGCGGGCCAGGTCCTGCATCGACGCCCCGTCAAACCCCTTTTCGGCAAAAGCCTGCCGGATCGAGCCCAGAATTTCCAGGCCACGCTCCTCGGCGGTCGGGGTCGGAAAGGCGGCTCCTGGCATCTTCGCGGCGTTTCTCTGGGAATGAACGTTCATTCACGGAAATAGGTGACCTGACGGAAAGGTCAAGTAGGTTGCGCGCGTGGGCAGGCAGCCGCTTGGCTTTTCTGCGCATTTAGCCCAAAGGAACGGCAGACAAGGGGCGGCAGGATCATGGCGACGGGCTTCGGCTTCACAGTTTCGGCAACCGACGGGCGGGCGCGGACCGGGGTGATCCGGACCCCGCGCGGCCCGATTCGCACCCCCGCCTTCATGCCGGTGGGCACCGCCGCGACGGTCAAGGCGATGCTTCCGGAAAGCGTGCGGGCCACCGGCGCCGACGTCCTGCTGGGCAACACCTACCACCTGATGCTGCGCCCCGGCGCTGAACGGGTGGCGGCGCTGGGCGGGCTGCACCGCTTCATGAACTGGGATCGCCCGATCCTGACGGACTCGGGCGGCTTTCAGGTCATGTCGCTTGGCCCCCTGCGCAAGGTCACCGAGGAAGGCGTGCGCTTCGCCTCGCACCTCGACGGCTCGAAGCACATGCTGTCGCCCGAACGCAGCATGGAGATTCAGCGCTTTCTGGGCAGCGACATCGTGATGGCCTTCGACGAATGCCCGGCCCTGCCCGCCGACGACACTGAAGTCGCCCGCGCGATGCGCCTGTCGATGCGCTGGGCGCAAAGGTCGCGCGATGCCTTTGGCGACCGGCCCGGACATGCGCTGTTCGGGATCATGCAGGGCGGGGTCACGCAGGCCTTGCGTGAAGAATCGGCCGAGGCGCTGAAGGCCATCGGCTTTGACGGCTATGCCGTCGGCGGCCTTGCGGTGGGCGAAGGGCAGGCGGCGATGTTCGGCGTCCTCGACTATGCCCCCGACCTTCTGCCGGCAGACAAGCCGCGCTATCTGATGGGCGTCGGCAAGCCCGACGACATCGTCGGCGCGGTGGAACGGGGAATCGACATGATGGACTGCGTGCTCCCCTCCCGCTCCGGTCGCACCGGTCAGGCCTGGACCCCGCGCGGCCAGGTCAACCTGCGCAACGCCCGCCACAAGGACGACCCGCGCCCCCTGGACGAGACCTGCCAGTGTCCCGCCTGCCGGGGCTACTCCCGCGCTTACCTGCACCATGTGGTGAAGTCGGACGAGATCATCGGCTCGATGCTCCTGACCTGGCACAACCTGCATTATTATCAGGCCCTGATGCAGGGGCTGCGGGATGCGATTGCGGCAGGGGCGCTGGCGGACTTCGTCGCCGGATTCCATGCCGGACGCGCACAGGGCGATATCTCCCCCGCCTGACCGGCGAAGAGGGTCGGCACCCGCGCCGTTCCCCCCTCTTGCAGCCGCCAGCGCACAGGTTCAGACTGCCGGTCCTGCGTGACGCTTGAAACCCGGACAAAGGGTGCACAAGTTAACGCATTCCACCGGCGGAACGGGCCGGGTTGCCGATGGTCGGGACCCAGCCGCGTTGCCGCAAGCCAAAGGACAGATGATGACCGAAGCGCTGGCTCCCAGCTACCCCGTCCTGCCTCTCCGCGATATCGTGGTCTTCCCGCACATGATCGTGCCCCTGTTCGTCGGACGCGAAAAGTCGGTCCGCGCGCTGGAAGAGGTGATGCAGGACGACAAGCAGATCCTGCTGTCCTCGCAGAAAGATCCCACGGTCGACGATCCGGCCGCCGACGGCATCTTCCGCGTGGGCGTGCTCGCCAATGTGCTGCAGTTGCTGAAGCTTCCCGACGGTACCGTGAAGGTGCTGGTCGAAGGTAAAAGCCGCGTGAAGATCACCGGGTTCATCGAGAACCCCGCCTATTTCGAAGCGACCGTCATGGCGCTGGACGAAACCGACGGCGATGAAACCTCGGTCGAGGCGCTGGTCCGCGCGGTCAGCGAAGAGTTCGACCGCTATTCCAAGGTCCGCAAGAATATCCCCGAAGAGGCGCTTGCCGCCGTGTCCGACACCCGCGAACCCGCCCGGCTGGCCGATCTGGTGGCCGGCCACCTTGGCGTGGACGTGGGCCAGAAACAGGCGATCCTGGAAACCCTCGACGTGGCCGAACGGCTTGAGAAGGTTTTCGGCCACATGCAGGGCGAACTTTCGGTCCTGCAGGTCGAGAAGAAGATCAAGAGCCGCGTCAAGACCCAGATGGAAAAGACCCAGCGCGAATACTACCTCAACGAACAGATGAAGGCGATCCAGAAGGAACTGGGTGACGGCGAGGATGGCCAAAACGAGGTTGCCGAGCTTGAGGCCCGCATCGCCCGCACCAAGCTTTCCAAGGAAGCCCGCGAGAAGGCGGATGCCGAGGTCAAGAAGCTGAAGTCGATGTCGCCGATGTCGGCCGAGGCGACGGTCGTGCGCAACTACTTGGACTGGCTGTTGGGCGTGCCGTGGGGCGTGAAGTCCAAGGTCAAGAAGGATCTGCCGGCCGCGCAAAAGGTGCTGGACGCCGACCACTTCGGCCTGGAAAAGGTCAAGGAGCGGATCGTCGAATACCTGGCCGTGCAGGCGCGTTCGACCAAGATCAAGGGCCCGATCCTCTGCCTCGTCGGCCCTCCGGGCGTCGGGAAAACTTCGCTGGGCCGGTCGGTCGCGAAGGCCACGGGCCGCGAATTCATCCGCATCTCGCTGGGCGGGGTGCGCGACGAATCCGAGATTCGCGGTCACCGGCGGACCTATATCGGGTCGATGCCCGGCAAGATCATCCAGAACCTGAAGAAGGCCAAGACCACCAACCCCTTGATCCTTTTGGATGAAATCGACAAGATGGGCCAGGATTTCCGGGGCGACCCGGCCAGCGCTTTGCTGGAGGTGCTGGACCCCGAACAGAACTCCACCTTCGTCGACCACTATCTTGAGGTGGAGTATGACCTGTCCAACGTGATGTTCATCACCACGGCCAACAGCTACAACATGCCCTCGCCGCTGCTTGACCGGATGGAGATCATCCCCCTTGCCGGCTACACCGAAGATGAAAAGCGCGAGATTGCCAGGCACCACCTTCTGGACAAGCAGACAACTGCGAACGGGCTGAAGAAGGGTGAATTCAGCGTCTCGGATGAGGCGTTGAACCACGTCATCCGCTACTACACGCGAGAGGCTGGCGTTCGGAACCTTGAACGCGAGATCGCCAAACTGGCGCGCAAGGCGGTGACCGACATCCTGAAGGGCAATGCGAAGAAGGTCGATGTCGATCCGGCCAAGGTCGAGGACTATCTTGGCGTCCAGCGCCACCGGTACGGCTTGGCCGAGAAGGAAGATCAGGTCGGCGTGGTCACCGGCCTGGCCTGGACCAGCGTCGGCGGCGACCTTCTGCACATCGAAGCGCTGAAACTGCCCGGCAAGGGTCGGATGAAGACGACCGGGAAACTGGGCGACGTGATGAAGGAATCGATCGAAGCGGCGGCCAGCTATGTCCGCTCGATCAGCCCGCAGATCGGGGTCAAGCCGCCCAAGTTCGAGGCAATGGACATCCACGTCCACGTTCCCGACGGGGCGACGCCGAAGGATGGCCCTTCGGCGGGTCTGGCGATGGTCACCTCGATCGTGTCGGTTCTGACCGGGATCCCGGTCCGCAAGGACATCGCCATGACCGGCGAAGTCAGCTTGCGCGGCAATGCGATGCCGATCGGGGGCTTGAAGGAGAAGCTTTTGGCGGCACTAAGGGGCGGGATCAAGACGGTCTTCATCCCGGAAGAGAACGCCAAGGACCTGGCCGAAATCCCTGCAAACGTGAAGGAAGGGCTGACCATCATCCCGGTCAGCCATGTCCGTGAGGTGCTGGCCCAGGCCCTGGTCCGCCAGCCCGAGCCGGTGGAATGGGACGAAGCGGCGGAAGAGGCCGCAGCGGCGGCCCGTGCGGCACTGACCCCGCCCACCGGTCAGACCGCGCACTGACATCCCGTCAATCGATCGGCGCGCCCCTGTCGGGGGCGCGTCACCGCAGTTTGCGAATTGGCTCTGGCCCCGGTGGGGCGCTCGCCCTATCCTGTCACGGACCTGAAACTCAGCTGGAAAAGGTTCCATGGCCCCGAACACGCCGAAAACTCCCGTGGAAAAACCTGCCAGGCCCGCACGGGCCGCGCGGGCTGACAAGCCGGGCAAGACAGCCAATGCCGCGACAAAGCCTGCGCCGGTCCGCGCGCCCAAAGTCGCTACCCCGGTGAAGGCTTCTGCCGACAAGCCGGCACGGGCCGCCCGACTGGCCGCGAAGGCGGCGGCGAAGCCTGCGGGCGGGGCTGCAGTCGTGAAGCTGCGCGATCTGATCGACACCGTGGCCACCGCAACCGGCACAAAGAAGCCCGAAGCCAAGAAGACGGTTGAAGCCGTCCTTGCCGCGATCGGCGAAAGCCTGGCCGCCAAATCCACGCTCGCCCTGCCTCCTTTGGGCAAGCTGCGGGTCGTCAAGGCAAATGCCGGCGTCCTGACCCTGAAGCTGCGGCTTGCGGATGCGACCCGCGGCAAGGGAATGGCCCTTGCAGACGACGACGAGGAAAGCTAAAAGCCGCGCAACCCATCGGGTTCCGGGCGATTAGCTCAGCGGTAGAGCGCTTCGTTCACATCGAAGATGTCAGCGGTTCAAATCCGTTATCGCCCACCATCCGACCCCGAAAGGCGCGCCCCGACCGGCGCGCCTTTCGTGTTCTGGCACCGCAGCGGTGCCACTCCTCCGGTGACAGGTCGGGTCTTCCGAAGGTTGCGGCCCCGCAAGCGGCTGCTAGGCTGCCCCGCATGACCGACCACCGCACCTATCACTTCCGGGCAGCGGATCTGGATGATCTGGCGCTGCTGCGCCAGTGGCAGGCCCAGCCGCATGTGCGCCAGTGGTGGGGCACCGGGGATGTCTTCGATGCCGACGATCTGGCGGACCCCCGGGTCAGCCACTGGATCGTCTCGGTCGGCGGGCACCCCTTCGGCTTCATGCAGGATTATTCGGTGCACGGCTGGGACGAGCATCACTTCGGCCATCTTGCGCCGGGGACGCGGGGGATCGACCAGTTCATCGGTCCGCCCGACCATCTGGACCGGGGGCACGGCACAGCCTTCATTCGCCAGCGCATGGACCAGATGTTCGACGACGGTGCCCCGGTGATCGCAACCGACCCGCATCCCGACAACAGCCGTGCCATTGCAGTTTACTGCAAGCTGGGCTTCCGCATCGTCGGCCCGCGCCAGACAACCCGATGGGGCGTGGTCATCCCGATGGAGGCTCGCCACCCGTAACCCCACGCACCGCAACCGCGCGCTTGCCTTGGCGGCGGTATTGGTTGTAAGCCCCGTGTCGCGGGCGGTTAGCTCAGTTGGTAGAGCGTCTCGTTTACACCGAGAATGTCGGGGGTTCGAGTCCCTCACCGCCCACCACCCGCGCCCTGTTCATGTCCGCACAGGCTTCGCGCGGCGAAATCGGGGTGAATTTCCGGCCATCCTGTCCTACCTTTCCCTCAAAGGAGACCGCCATGAGCTGGAACCCCATCCTCGACCCCGCGATCCCGATCGGCGACGCGGTTGACGCGATCGAGACCGTCATCATTCCCCGCGCCCGCGACCTGGGCGGGTTCGAGGTGCGCCGGGCGCTGCCTTCGGCGCAGCGGCAGATGGTCGGCCCGTTCATCTTCTTCGACCAGATGGGCCCGGCCGAATTCCTGACCGGGCAAGGCATCGACGTCCGCGCCCACCCCCATATCGGGCTTGGCACCGTCACCTACCTGATGCGGGGCAGGCTGCATCATCGTGACTCGCTTGGCACCGACCAGTGGATCGAACCCGGCGCGGTGAACTGGATGATCGCGGGGCAGGGGATCACCCATTCCGAACGCACCGACGGCGAGGCCCGCCGCGCGCCCCTGTCGATGTTCGGCCTGCAGACCTGGCTGGCGCTGCCAAAGGCGCATGAGGATGACACCGCCGATTTCATCCACCTGCCGCAGGCCTCGCTGCCCGAACTGGAAGGCGAGGGGAAGGATGTCCGTCTGATCCTGGGCACCGCCTGGGGCGCGACGGTGCCGCTTGAAATGCCGTCCGAGGTGTTCTACGCCGACGCCCGCCTGCAGCCCGGTGCGGCGATCCCGCTGCCCGACGACCACGAGGATCGCGGGGTCTATGTGCTGGAAGGCGAGGTCGCGGTCGGCGGTCAGACCTTCGAGGCCGGCCGGATGCTGGTCTTCCGCCCAGGCGACCGGATTTCGGTCCGCGCCGGAGACCGGGGAGCCCGGATCATGCTGCTGGGCGGGGCCACGATGGACGGGCCGCGGCATATCTGGTGGAACTTCGTCGCCTCTTCGAAAGAACGGATTCAGGCCGCGAAAGAGGCCTGGCGCGCGGGTGACTGGCAGCACGGCCGGTTCCGCCTGCCGCCTGCGGACAGTGCCGAATTCATCCCCGCGCCCGAGGTCTGAATTTCCCCGGCGTTCCCCGCGCCTTTCCCATTGACGCCGCCGGACCCCTTGCGTAAGACGGCGCACGTTCGGAAGGCACCTTCCGGGCGGCGAGATGCGCGGTGGTAGCTCAGTTGGTTAGAGTACCGGCCTGTCACGCCGGGGGTCGCGGGTTCGAGCCCCGTCCACCGCGCCAGCCTCGCCCCCCTAAGGTGCCCCGACAGGTGATCCTGCGCGGTGGTAGCTCAGTTGGTTAGAGTACCGGCCTGTCACGCCGGGGGTCGCGGGTTCGAGCCCCGTCCACCGCGCCAGTTTCCCGGTCATCCCCCCTGTCGAAAGACCTGACCGCCCCGACCGGGCGTCAGCTCCGCCCACGTCCAGCCTGCGGTCACGCCAAGGGGGGCGCGACGATCCGTTGCGATCAGAGAAGATCAAGCATCCGGGCAGCCTCGGCCTGCGGGTCGGCCAGGACGGAACGATCCTCGCCCGGGAAGAACCGGGCACGGGTGGCGGTGGGCAGCGGTGCGGGCGTGGCGATCAGCACACGGGGGCCGTGCCGGGCGGACTCGGCCTGCCAGCTGGTCGCAAGGGCGATCTGCGCGGCCTTGGTCGCACCATAGGCGCCGAAGAACGGCCGCCCCGCCTGCGGGTCGTCCAGGAACAGCGCCGTCCCGCCCCCGGCGCGCAGCAGGGGTTCCACCATCGGGATCAGCATGCCCGTGGCCCGGGTGTTGGCGGCGATCGACTTCTCCCAGTCCTTCTGGTCCATCGACGCCGCCGGGGCCAGCGGGGCCGCGTGAATGGCGGCATGCACCCAAAGACCAAGCCCCCCCCAGCGGTCATGGACCTGTCGGCACAGATGGCGCATTGCGTCATCGCTGGTCACGTCCATCGGTGCCAGCGTCAGCGCCCCGGCACCCGGCTGCCCGGCTTGCTTGACCCGGTCATCAAGGTCCTCCAGCCCCCCCACGGTGCGGGCGACGGCCACGACATGCCAGCCGCGCAGGGCAAGCTGTTCGGCAATCGCAGCACCAAGCCCGCGTGAAGCGCCGGTGACAAGCGCGACTTTGAAAGCGGTCTTTTCGGTCATGGGCCAGTCCTTGCGGGGCTGTTGCAGCCTTCGGCGGGGATATTTGGGCAGAAAGGAAAGGGCAAGGGGTCAGCGCTGCCCGTAGCCTGCGGCAAGCTCGGCCTGGCGGATCCGGATGATCGCTTCGAGAAGCGCATCGGGAAGCGGGCGGTCCGGGGTGAAAAGGACACCCGACTTCGAGGTCTTGAAAGGCGCGCAGTCGATCCGGGGGATCACGCTGCCGGAATAGGGATAAAGGCCAAGGTGTCTGGCGAATGCCGCGTAGCCTGCGACCATGCAGCCCTTGGGACCCGGCTGGCGGAAGCCTGGCATGGCGTAGGACATGACTTCGCCGTGGTCGGGAAGCAGGGTCCGGAGACGGATGCGCAGGGCAGTCAGAGCCTCGCGCTGGTCGGCGGGCAGGGCAGCGAGGTAGGCATCGACCGCCGAAGTCTGCTCGGGGCTCACTCAGCCGCCTTCATCTCGAAGCCTTCCTCGATCTTGTCTGACGGCGCCACCGGATAGTCGCCCGAGAAGCAGGCGTCGCAGAAGCGGGGGCTTTCCGCGTCACGCCCCGCCGCCTCACCCGCCGCGCGGTAAAGCCCGTCGAGGCTGACGAACTTCAGGCTGTCGACGCCGATCCAGTCGCGCATCTCGTCCTCAGACATCGTCGCGGCGAGGAGTTTGGAGCGTTCCGGCGTATCGACGCCGTAAAAGCACGGCCAGGCGGTGGGCGGCGAGGCGATGCGGAAGTGGACCTCGGCCGCCCCCGCCTCCAGGATCATGTCCTTGATCTTGCGGCTGGTGGTGCCGCGCACGACGCTGTCGTCCACAAGGATCACCCGCTTGCCCTTGATCAGCGCGCGGTTGACGTTCAGCTTCAGCCGCACGCCCATGTTGCGGATATGGTCGGTCGGTTCGATGAAGGTCCGGCCCATGTACTGGTTGCGGATGATGCCCATCGCATAGGGGATGCCGCTTTCCTGGCTGTAGCCGATGGCGGCGGGGGTGCCGCTGTCGGGCACCGGGCAGACGAGGTCGGCGTCGACCGGCGCCTCGCGCGCCAGTTCCACTCCGATCTGGCGGCGGGTCTCATAGACGGAACGGCCACCGATGATGCTGTCGGGGCGGCTGAAGTAGACGTTCTCGAAGATGCAGAACCGCGACTTGGCAGGCGCGAAGGGGCGCGAGCTTTCGACCTTGTTGCCTTCGATCACCACCATCTCGCCCGGTTCGATCTCGCGCACGAAATCTGCGCCGATGATGTCGAGCGCGCAGGTCTCGGACGACAGCGCCCAGCCATGGTCGCTGATCCGGCCCAGCACCAGCGGCCGCACCCCCAGCGGGTCGCGCACGCCGATCAGCTTGGTGCGGGTCATCGCGACGACCGAGAAGGCACCCTCGACCCGGCGCAGCGCGTCCTTGATGCGTTCGGACAAGGTCTTCTGGATCGACCGCGCCATCAGGTGGATGATGCATTCGCTGTCTGACGAGGACTGGAAGATCGACCCGCGCTCGATCAGCTCGCGCCGCAACGCGCTGGCATTGGTCAGGTTCCCGTTGTGCGCGATGGCGCAGCCGCCCATCGAGAACTCGCCGAAGAAAGGCTGCACGTCGCGGATCGCGGTCGCGCCCTTCGATCCGGCGGTGGAATACCGCACATGGCCGATGGAAAGGTTGCCCGGCAAGGTGTCCATCACGTCCGGCTTGGTGAAGTTGTCGCGCACATAGCCGAAGCGCCGGGCCGAGTTGAAGCCGTGTTCGGGGTGGTAGCTGACGATCCCGCCCGCCTCCTGGCCCCGATGCTGCAGCGCGTGCAGGCCAAGCGCCACGAAGGTCGAGGCATCCGCCGCCCCGACCACGCCGAAAATGCCGCACTCTTCCTTCAGCTTGTCGTCGTCGAACGGGTGCGAGAGGAATTGGGCCATGCCTGTCCGAATCCTGCTGGATGGGTTCTGCGCGATGCCGCCCGTTTACGGCAGGCGGGCGGGGCTGTCACGCCCCGAAACGCAAGGTGCCGGGGCTTTGCCCGAACGCCCCGGCGCGCAGGGCCGCGATCAGCCGCCGGTTGCGGGCGCGGCAGGCGCGGCTTCAGGTGCTGCCTCGGGGGCGACGGGGGCGACGGGGGCCGCTCCCGTGGCGCAGACATTGGTCAGGTCATTGTAGCGCTCAACGATCCAGCCGGGTGCGTCCGAAGGGATGTTCTCGTCGATCTCGGACTGGAAGTTCGCGAAGACCAAGGCCGTGCGGGAGTTGTCGATCATCGGGATCGCCTGGTCAGACAGCACCCGGTCATAGACGATGAAGGCGATGGCGATCAGCAGGATGCCGCGCGCCGCACCGAAGAGGAAGCCAAGCGCCTGGTCGATCCCGCCAAGCGCCGACCGCTGGACGGCACCCGAAAAAAGCGGCGTGAACAGGGCGGCCACGATCAGGCCGATCACGAAGACACCGGCGAAGGCGGCGACGACCGAAAGCTCGCAGCTGTCGGCAAGGAATTCGCCGACCACCGGCAGTTCCTTGACCAGCGGCTGGACCCCGGGGGCGAAGTAGTAGGCCGCGATTGCCGCACCGATCCAGCCCAGGATCGCCATCAGCTCGCGGATCAGCCCGCGCGAGAAGGCAAGGATCGACGACACCAGGATGATAAGCGCCGCACCACCATCGACTGCGGTCAGATTTTCCATCGTCTACGTCCCCATTCCCATCTTGCCGGGCCTACCCGGCACCGAACATCTCGCCCACGAAGGCCGTCAGGTCCGGCATCTGCCGCACCGCAAGGCCTGTCGCCCCTTCGATCTTCGAATGGGACGGCACGGTTGCCTGTGAGAAACCAAGTTTCGAAGCTTCTTTCAACCGGTTTTCGGATTGTCCCACAGGGCGCAGCGCACCGGAAAGGCTGATTTCACCGAAAAGCACCATGTCTGGCGGAATTGCCACATCTTCCCGCGCGGAAAGCAGCGCCCCGGCGACAGCAAGGTCAGACGCAGGCTCGCTGACCCGCAAGCCTCCGGCGACGTTGAGAAAAACGTCCAGGCCGGTGAAGGGAATGCCGCAGCGCGCCTCCAGCACGGCCAGGATCGTGGACACCCGGCCGCTGTCCAGGCCTACCACCGTGCGGCGCGGACTGGCCAGGGTGGAGGGGGCAACCAGCGCCTGGATCTCGGTCAGGACCGGGCGCGTGCCTTCGATACCGGCAAAGACGGCAGATCCCGGTGCAGGCTGGTCGCGGTTGGCCAGGAACAGCGCCGACGGGTTCGGCACCTCGGCCAGACCGCCACCGGTCATCTCGAAGACCCCGATCTCGTCGGCCGGGCCAAAGCGGTTCTTGACCGCGCGCAGGATGCGGAACTGGTGGCCCCGCTCGCCCTCGAAGTAAAGCACGGTGTCGACCATGTGCTCGACCACGCGCGGCCCGGCGATCTGGCCATCCTTGGTCACATGGCCGACCAGCACCACCGCCACGCCCCGCCGCTTGGCAAAGGTCACCAGCTCATGCGCCGCTGCGCGGACCTGGCTGACCGACCCGGGGGCGGCCTCGATGCTGTCCAGCCACATGGTCTGGATCGAATCGATGATCGCCAGGGCCGGGCGCTCGGCATCGAGTGTCGTCAGGATGTCGCGCAGGTTGGTTTCGGCGCCCAGTTGCACCGAGGCATCGGTCAGGCCCAGCCGCTGGGCCCGCATGCGGATCTGGGCAGCGGCTTCCTCGCCGGAGATGTAGAGGCACTTCAGACCCCGGCGCGCGAAACTTGCCGCGGCCTGCAGAAGAAGCGTCGACTTCCCGATCCCGGGATCGCCGCCCACAAGGATCGCCGAGGCCGGCACAAGGCCCCCGCCAAGCACCCGGTCAAGCTCGCTGATGCCGGACGAGGCGCGCGGCGGCGGGGCTTCCTCGGTCGCAAGGTCGGAAAGCGGGATGGTCCGGCCCTTGGCCCCAAGCGACTTCGGGCCAGTCGAAAGCGGCGCTTCCTCTACGATGGTGTTCCAGCCGCCGCAGGCATCGCATTTGCCAGCCCATTTGCGGTGGCTTGCCCCGCATGCGGTGCAGGTGAAGGCGGCAGACTTGCTCATGCGCCCTTCCTGCCCGGAAAGCGGGCGCTCATCAAGCCTGACGGCTTTCTTCGCTGCGACCGGCGTCAGCGATGAAGCCCGTCAGGGCTGAAAAGCGGCGGGTTTCGATTTCCACGAAATCAGGACCTGTGCCAGGATGCAGCCGGTGAAAAGGTAAAGCCCCCAGGCTGTCTCGATGGTCACCATGCCTGCGCCCTTCACGATCACGATGTAAAGCGCGATCAGGAAGACATCCGCCATGGCCAGCTTGCCCAGGATGTCCAGCGCCGGCAGCACCTTCGGGCTAAGAAGGTTCCAATGCAAAAGGGCCAGGCCGAGCGACTTGGCATAGGGCGCGAAGACCGCAAGGAAGGTGACAACCAGCGCAAGTGCCGCATCGGATTGCCACAGGGACTGCAGGCCGGTGATGACTGAGATCTCGTCCATCCCGAAGATCGGCAGGATCGCCGCCCGCAGCAGCGGCGCAAACCAGGCGACGGGGAAAAGTATGAGAAGCGAAAGGTTCAGGTACTTCATCGGCCGTTTCCGTGGCTGGCTGCGGGACTGGAGGGTTTCACACCCTCCAGACCTCCTGTGGAGTATTTCGAAAAGAGCAATGTCGGCGTCAAGGTGCGGCTAGCGAATGGCGGCGATGGGTCCTTCTGCGCGCCCATGAATGAATTGCTGCACATACGGGTCTGGCGTTGCGTCCATGTCCGAAACCGGCCCGGTCCAGCGGATCACCCCGCCGTGCAGCATGGCCACAGTGTCCGCAATCGCGCGGACCGAGGACATGTCGTGGGTGATCGTCATCGCCGTCGCCCCCATCTCGGTCACGATCTCGCGGATCAGGTCGTTGATGACGCCGGCCATGATCGGGTCAAGGCCGGTGGTGGGTTCGTCGAAGAAGATGATCTCGGGTTCCGCTGCAATGGCCCGGGCCAGGCCGACGCGCTTTTGCATGCCGCCGGAAAGCTCCGCCGGAAAAAGGTCCGCCACCTCGGGCTTCAGCCCCACCCGGCGCAGCTTTTCCACCGCAACCGCATGCGCCTGACCTTTCGGCAGCGCCTTCGGCCCCCGCATCAGCCGGAAAGCCACGTTTTCCCAGACCTTGAGGCTGTCAAACAAGGCCCCGCCCTGAAACAGCATCCCGAAGCGCGCGAGGAACGCATCGCGGTCGCCTTTCGTCACGTCCTGCCCGTCCAGCGTGATCGTGCCGCTGTCCGGCCGCACCAGCCCAAGGACGCTTTTCAGCAGCACCGACTTCCCCGTCCCCGACCCGCCGATGATCACCATCGATGTGCCCGAGGCGATGCTCAGGGTAACCCCTTGCAGCACCCGGTTCGGCCCGAACCGCTTGTGGACATCGGAAAGGTCGATCATGAGGTAAAGAACATCTCGGTCAGAAGGTAGTTCGCCGCAAGGATCAGGACCGACGCGGAAACAACGGCGGCCTTCGTCGCCGCGCCCACGCCCTGCGCGCCCCGGGCCGAATTCATGCCGTGATAGCAGCCCATCAGCGCCACGATGAAGCCGAAGACCGCGCCTTTGACCAGGCCCGAGCCGACATCCCAGACCTCCAGGAACTCCACCGTGGTCTTGAGGTAGGTGGCCGAGTTGAAGTCCAGCCGGGTGATCCCGACCAGCCAGCCGCCCATGATCCCGATCGCATCGCCGACCGCGACCAGCACCGGCATGGTGAGGGTGGCCGCGACCACGCGCGGAACCGCCAGGTATTTCAGCGGGTTGGTCGACAGCGTGACCAGCGCGTCGATCTGCTCAGTCACCTTCATCGTGCCAAGCTCGGCCGCGATCGAGCTTGCGACCCGTGCGGCCACCATCAGCCCGCCCAGAACCGGCCCCAGCTCGCGCGTGATCCCGATGGCGACGATGGACGGCACCACGGTTTCCGCATTGAACCGCGCGCCCCCGGCATAGATCTGCAAGGCAAGCGCCCCGCCAGTGAAGATCGCGGTCAGTCCGACGACGGGCAGCGAGTACCAGCCGATCTGCAGCAGGGCATGGCCGAATTCCCGCAGGTAGAACGGCGGGCGCAGGATGTGGCCCAGGATGGCTCCCGCGAAAAGCGCGACGCGCCCCACGGCTGCAAGTGCGGCAAGGGCCGGGCGACCGATGCCGGCCAGCGCCTTCGACGAAGCGCCGGTCATGCCGGACGCTCCTGGTAGCGCCGCTCGTGGCGCGGACCAAGCGCGGTCAGGATCTCGTAGCCGATGGTGCCTGCAGCGTCGGCCAGCGCATCGACAGACTGGTGCGGACCAAGGATGTCAAGGCTGCGCGGCACTTCGGGCAAATGGCTGATGTCCACGGTGATAAGATCCATCGAGACCCGTCCGACCAGCGGGCAAGGCGTGTCCCGATCCCATAGAAGCGCGCGGTTCGACAAGGTGCGGGGCAGCCCGTCGTAATAGCCGCCGGCAACCGTGGCGATCACGGCGGGACGTTCGGCGGTCCAGGTGCAGCCGTAGCCGACGCTTTCGCCCGGAGCGACCTCGCGGGTCTGGATCACCGGCAGCGACAGGGTCACGACTGGTCTGGCGGTCTGAAACGGCAGGCCGCCATAAAGCCCGACGCCGGGGCGGGTCAGGTCGAAATGATAGCGCGGTCCCAGAAGGATGCCGCCGGTGGACGCAAGACTGCGCGGCAGGCCGGTGCCGTCGGTCATCTGGTGAAAGGTGTCTAGCTGGGCTGCATTCATCGGATGGTCCGGGTCATCCGAGCAGGCCAGATGGCTCATCAGCAGCTGCGGCCCGGCTTCGATCAGGATCGGCGCCACCGCCTGCCATTCCAGCATCTCGACCCCAAGACGGTTCATCCCGGTGTCAAGCTGCACGCCGAAAGGATGGTCGGGCAAAGCCTCCAGATGCCGGGTGATCTGGTCAAGACCGGTCAACATCGGGGTCAGGTCGAGATCGTGGATCATCTCGGTATCGCCGGGCAGATGGCCCGACAGGACCGCGATCTGCGGCCCCTGGCCCAGGGCCTGGCGCACGGCGGCGCCTTCTTCGGCGCAGGCGACGAAAAAGCGCCGTGCCCCGGCCTGGGCCAGCGCGCGCGCGACCCGGGTGACGCCAAGCCCGTAGGCATTGGCTTTGACCACGGCCGCGGTCTGCACCTCGGGCCCGGCCAGGCGGTCAAGCGCGCGCCAGTTCGCCGCGATGGCATCAAGGTCGATGGTCAGTTTTGCGGTGGCCATGGGGCTGTTTCGGCCGCAGGGGCGGCGGGGTCAAGGGAAAACCGGCGCGCAAAGCCCGGGGGCCAGCCTCGGCGGCATCGAGCCCCGCTTGGCCGGCGCTGCCGCGCGCTGCGCCCGGACGGCGGGACCGGGGCGGCACCTCCGGCGATGTCAGAAGCCCACATCCGGGCCGCCAGTGCCCTGCCAGGCTTTCGCCAGGTTGCCGAAACGGGTGAAGCGCCCTTCGAAGCTGAGCTCGATCGTGCCGATCGGCCCGTGGCGCTGCTTGCCGATGATCACCTCGGCCTTGCCATGCACCGATTCCATCACCGACTGCCATTGCGCCATCTTTTCCAGTTCGTGGTCGCCCGGCTTTTCCCGCTCGCGGTAGTATTCATCACGGTAGACGAACATCACCACGTCGGCGTCCTGCTCGATCGAGCCGGATTCGCGCAGGTCGCTGAGTTGCGGGCGCTTGTCCTCGCGGTTTTCCACCTGGCGCGACAGCTGCGACAGCGCGATCACCGGGATGTTCAGTTCCTTTGCGATCGCCTTCAGACCCTGCGTGATCTCGCTGACCTCCTGCACCCGGTTCTCCTTGGATGTGCCCTTCAGCAGCTGCAGGTAGTCGATGATCAGCACGTCCAGCCCATGGGTGCGTTTCAGGCGGCGGGCGCGGGCGGCAACCTGGCTGATCGGCAGGGCGGGCGTGTCGTCGATGTAAAGCGGGCAGGCCTCCAGCGCCTTCGCGGCCTCGACGAAGCGGCGGAATTCCTGTTCGGTCATGTCGCCGCGGCGGATCTGTTCGGACGGCACTTCCGAAGCCTCGGACAGGATCCGCGCCGCAAGCTGCTCTGCGCTCATTTCCAGGCTGAAGAACCCGACCACCCCCCCGTCGACCGCGCCCTCCGTGCCGTCCGGCAGGCGTCCGCGCCGGTGCGCCTTGGCGATGTTGAAGGCGATGTTGGTGGCCAGCGAGGTCTTGCCCATCGACGGCCGCCCGGCAAGGATCAAAAGGTCGGACGGGTGCAGCCCGCCCAGTTTCTTGTCCATGTCGATCAGCCCGGTCGAGATGCCCGCAAGCCCCCCGTCGCGCTGGTAGGCGGCGTTGGCAATATTGACTGCGTCAGTGACTGCCTTGAGAAAGCTTTGGAAACCGCGTTCAACCGTGCCCTGTTCGCCCAGCTTGTAAAGCCGCTGTTCGGCTTCGATGATCTGATCCTTCGGCTCGCTTGCCACCTCGACCCTTGCGGCCTGGGCCGAGATGTCGCGGCCAAGCTGAATCAACTCGCGCCGGACTGACAGGTCGTAGATCATCTGCGCGTAATCCCGCGCCGCATAGGCCGAGATCGCGGCCCCGGCAAGCCGGACCAGATAGGCGGGGCCGCCCAGCTCCTTCAACCCGGAATCCTCGTCGAAGAAGGCCTTCAGGGTCACCGGCGAGGCCAGCGCGTTCTTCTGGATCCGCGCTGCGGCGATCTCGAAGATCCGCTGGTGCACCGGATCGAAGAACTGTTCGGCCTTGATCACCGAGGAGATGCGGTCATAGATGTCGTTGTTGGTCAGGATCGCGCCCAGAAGCTGCTGCTCGGCCTCGATGTTGTGCGGCAGGACTTCGGCATCGGCGCCGGGCAGGGCCGGGACGATCTGCCTGACGGTCGCGATCTCGGCCATGGTCCTGCCCCTTTGCTGCATCTGTCCCGGGCCGTCTGATGCGCCCTTCGCCCGAAACCGGCAACACCCGACAAGTCGGGGGACAGCCCTTGTATGGATCTGAGGATAACCTGTTCCGACCGGAACTTCCACCAGCCGTGGTAGGGCGCCCGGACGGAAGCGCAAGAAATGGCTTCGGCGAATCGGGTTATCCACAAATCCTGCACAGGGGCGCACACAGGAAAGACCGGGTTCAGGCTGGTTTTCGCGCGTCCTGCCAGGCGCGGGGGGCGGTCAGGAATCTTTCCACTTCGGCCAGGGTCGCCGCGTCGAAAGCGCCCTGCGCGCGGGCTTCGGCCAGCACGTCCCACCAGGTACACAGAGACAAGAGCCTCACCCCGTGTTCGGCCAGACGCGCCTCGGTTTCGGGAAAGATGCCGTAGTAGAAGATCACGGCGGTGTGGCCGCAGGTGGCCCCGGTCTCGCGGATCGCATCGACGAAAGACAGTTTCGAGCCGCCATCCGTCGTCAGGTCCTCGACCAGCAGCACGCGCTGGCCGGGGGCCATCTCGCCTTCGATGCGGGCATTGCGGCCATAGCCCTTCGGCTTCTTGCGGACATAGGTCATCGGCAGGGCAAGCCGTTCGGCGACCAGCGCGGCAAAGGGAATTCCGGCGGTTTCCCCCCCGGCGATGTTGTCGAAGGCCTCCATCCCTGCGTCACGCATCACCGTGACGGTCAGGAAGTCCATCAGGACCGACCGGATGCGGGGGTAGCTGATCAGCTTGCGGCAGTCGATGTAGGTTGGCGAAGGCAGGCCCGAGGCCAGCGTGAACGGCGTCTCGGCGTTGAAATGCACCGCCTTGATCTCCAGCAATGCGCGGGCGGTCAGGCGGGCGATTTCGTCGCGCGGCGGAAAGGCAGAGGGGATCATGGGAACCTCAGTTTGCGGGCGGGGTGGGGGGGGATGCCGGGCCAAGCCGCGCGGCGAGGTCCAGCAGGATCAGGTGCAGCGTGTCGCTGATGGCGGTGACGGGCTGGGCGCGCAGGCCCGTGGCGGCGGCGTTCAGCGCGCCGACTGCGGCCGTCAGACCCTGCACGTTGGCTCGCAGCGCGGCAAGCTCGGCCAGGGCCGGCCGGTCAGTGCTTCCCGCGCCGGCAATGGCCGCGCTGATCCGGGCGTCAAGCGTCGAAAGGCTGTCCAGCGTCGCCGCAAGGCCGTTTGCCCGGTCGTCCAGCGTCTCGCCCATCGCCGCGGCGGCTGCCCGTGCCGTGTCGGTGGCAAAACCCTGCACCCGCCCGAACAGCAGCCAGAGGCCGAAAACCAGCAGGACCGCCAGCAAGAGCGTGGCGTTCAAGACGGCCAACGCAAGCTGGCCAAGGCGGGATTTCAGCCTGCGCTGCTGCATCGGGCGCTCCTCAGGCGGTGACGGACCAGTGCAGCGGGAACCCGGCGTCGAAGAGGGTCACCGGCCCGGCCCCGGTCTCGATCCTGTCCGGATAGGCCACGGCATCGCCTTTGGTCAGCGTGATCCGGGCCTCGTTCGCGGGCAGGCGGTAGAAGGCCGGACCGTTCAGCGAGGTGAAGGCCTCCAGCCGGTCAAGCGCCGCATCCTGTTCAAAGACTTCGGCCAGCAGCGACATTGCATTCGTGGCGGTGAAGCAGCCGGCGCAGCCGCAAGCCTGTTCCTTCAGATGATCCGGGTGCGGCGCGGAATCGGTGCCCAGAAAGAACGGACCCGCCCCGCCCGTGGCAGCCGCGCGCAGTGCCAGCCGGTGCTTTTCGCGCTTTGCCACCGGCAGGCAGTAATAGTGCGGCCGGATCCCCCCGGCGAGGATCGCATTGCGGTTGATGATCAGGTGGTGGACCGTGATCGTGCCGCCGATATCCGGGCCGGCCTCGCGGACGTAAGCCACGCCTTCCTCGGTCGTCACATGCTCCATCACCACGCGCAGGCCGGGGGTGCGGCGCCGCAGCGGGTCAAGGACCGTGTCGATGAACACCGCCTCGCGGTCGAAGATGTCGACCTCTGCGTCGGTCACTTCGCCATGCACGCACAGAGGCAGGCCAATCCGCGCCATCCGGTCCAGCACCGGCTGCACCCGTGCGATGTCGCGCACGCCCGACTGCGAATTGGTGGTGGCCCCGGCCGGGTACAGCTTGACCGCCTGCACCAGGCCGCTGGCATGGGCGCGGGCCACGTCTTCAGGGTCGGTGCCTTCGGTCAGATACAGCGTCATCAGGGGCGTGAAGGCCAGTCCCTCGGGCAGGGCGGCCAGGATGCGGTCGCGGTAGGCCAGCGCATCGGCCAGCGTCACCACCGGCGGGACAAGGTTCGGCATCACGATCGCGCGGGCGAAGTGGCGCGCGCTTTCGGGCAGGACGGCCCGCAGCATCGCGCCATCGCGCAAGTGCAGGTGCCAGTCGTCGGGGCGGCGCAGGGTGATCTCTTGCATGCCTTCCGGGTAATGCAAACCCGACCCCGTTTCCAGTGGCATCAGCGGTCCGACTGCGACAGGATCGGCGAAACCAAAGGAGACTTTGATGTTCCGTTCCGGTCTGATCGCTCTTGCCTGCCTGTCCCTGCCCGCGTCCGCCCAGGACATCGACTGTTCGACCGCTATGGCGCAGCAAGAGCTGAACATCTGCGCCGAGCAGGACTGGCAGAAGGCCGATGCCGAGCTGAACCGCGCCTATCAGGAGGTGATGGTCGGGATGAAAGCGATGGACCGGGACCTTCCGCCCGAATTGTCGGGGGCTGAAACAGCCCTGCGGACCTCGCAACGCGCCTGGGTCGCTTTCCGCGACCAGAACTGCGCGCTGGCGGGGTTTCCGATGCGCGGTGGCTCGGCCGAGCCGCTGCTGGTCTACGGCTGCCTGCGGCGGATGACCGCCGACCGCACCGAAGAGCTGCGCGCGCTGATCGCCTTCTAGGCTTCGCCGGTCAGCTCGGCCAACCGTCGGGCAAAGCGCGGCGCGTTCAGCCGCGCGGTGACCGACCGGCAGATCATGATCTCGCGCTTGCGGTGGCCCGACAGCCGCGCACCGGCCAGAATAGCCCGCAGGTAGCTGCCGTTCGACCGCCGCCCGCGCCAGAGCCAGGCGAACACCGCAGCCGAGAACTTGGCCTCCATCGCCGCTTCCAGGATGCGGTCCAGCACCCGCATTTCGCGCAGCGTGTCCTCGGTCCCCTCGCCGGTGTAGCGGGCGTACAGAGGCACGACCCAGGGCCGCTGGAACAGCGCCGCATGCATCGCATCGGGCCGGTGTAGCGGATCATGGATCAGCCAGACCCGCGCTGCACTTTCCGTCATGTCCGGGGCATAGCCGAAGCGGCTGCGAAAGTTGATGCGGCGGGCGATGCGGTGGCGCTCGTCCCAGCCGGCAAGGGCGGGGTCCAGCGTCGCGCGCGGGGCCACCAGCACCAGCTCCGCCCCCGGCGCGGTGATCGAATAGGCCGCCGCCGCATAGCCCGCCGGACCCGCGCCGTAAAAGATCACCCGGTCGAAGTCCTCCAGGAACCCGTCGTCGGCCAGCCGGTCGAAATAGCGGAAGACCGCCGGATCGCGCCACCAGGTCTCGCCTTCCGCGAGTATCGTCAACAGCGACCAGCCCCGGGACCTGGCCAGCGCATAGTGCTCTGGCAGATTGTCCTCGCGGTCGCGCAGCGACTGGGCATCCTCGAAGGTGACCAGCAGGATCGGGCGCTCCTCGGCGAAGAAGGCATAGTGCCGGTCCCCCAGCGGCAGGAAATCGCCATCGCCCTCGGCGATCGCCAGCATGGCGCGCTGCCAGTCCGGAGGCGCTTCGCGATTGTCCATGTCCACCCGCGCCCGAAGGCGTCACCCACAATGATCCCTTGGCAAATGTGTGATGAAAGTCCATTTTCCACAAGGCCTTGCAGCCGGAACAAGAGCCGACCAAGACAAACAACCGGACGTGATTGTTTCGCTTCGGGCGGGACGCACAACCCTGGCGAATGCATTAACGGCGAGCTTCAACCCGAAACTATGTCAGCCGGCCGCCGTGGCTTCCAGATCGTTTCGGCTTCCTGCTGCGACAGCGCGCGGGTCGGTGGCGTCATCAAGAGGCGACCGTACAGCGACCGCCAGCCATCCTCGGCCATCAGGGACCGGAATCGCGCCTTGCGCCAGGCCAGCGCTGCGGCATGCAGACGGCCCAGCTCCGGATCGGCGCGCAGGCTGTCGCGCAGGTTCCGGCTTTCCAGCGCCAGAACGCTCCGGTCTTCCTCCTGGTTGAAATTCCGCTCGACCCAATAGTCCATGTTCAGCGGCGCGCCATTGTGGAACGAATTGCCGCGGTCGCATTTCACCAGAAAGCCCTCGATCGACCCCAGCGCGTAATGGTTCAGCTGCGCCAGTCGGAACGGATCACCGCCGATGTCCGAGAACACCCGCTTTTCCTGATAGGCCACCGGCAGTTCGCGGCCCGAGCCATCGACCCAGCGCCGGCCTTGCGCGCGGTCCGGGTCGGGGTTGCGCGGACGATGCACCCCAAGCTTCCGGTAGCTGCCGTCGTTGCGGTACAGCGTCTTGAACAGCATCGCCCGCCAGGGCCAGTGCAGCGGCACCGGGGCCGCGCGGGTAAAGCTTTCGGTCACCGGGATGTCGGCAATCGCCAGGACCCCGGCATTGCCGAACAGCCGCCAGGTCAGCGGGATCGCGGTGGCCTCGGGCAGGGCGGCCAGAAGGGCTGCAATCGTCCGCTCGCCGACATGGATGTTGATGAACTCGTCAATGTCGAAGGTGATCAGCCAGTCCGCCTGCCGCACCAGCGGATGGCGGTCCGCCTGTTTCAGCGCCGCCCATTGCGGCCCCTCGGGATGCGGGCCGGGGTTTGCAACATGGGTCAGCCAGCCCATGTCCTGCAGCCGGTCCAGCAGCGCATCCGTGCCATCAACGCAGTCGTTGGAGAAGACCAGAAAGTCGGTGATCCCGACCGCCCGATGATGCGCCAGCCATTCCAGCAGGAACGACCCCTCGTTCTTGACGCACAGGACGGCCGTCACCTTCACCGCGCCAGGCCCTTTCATCTTTGCCCAGATATCCCCGCCAGTGGCAAACGCCCACCACAGGCGCGCCGGTCACGGGTTAGCATGACCGGCGGGCCCGGGCCAAATCAGAAAAAAGCCTGCACTCCGGTGATCGCCCGCCCCAGGATCAGGGCATGCACGTCATGCGTGCCTTCATAGGTATTGACCGTCTCCAGGTTCACCATGTGCCGCATCACCTGAAAATCCTCGGATATGCCGTTGCCACCGTGCATGTCCCGCGCCCAACGGGCGCAATCCAGCGCCTTGCCGCAGTTGTTGCGCTTGATGATGGAAATCATCTCCGGTGCCGCATTCGCCTCGTCCAGCAGCCGCCCGACGCGCAAGGACGCCTGCAGACCCAGAGAAATCTCGGTCATCATGTTTGCCAGCTTCAGCTGGTAAAGCTGCGTCCCCGCCAGCGGCTTGCCGAACTGCTTGCGGTCGAGGCCGTACTGCCGGGCAGCCGCCATGCAGAACTCCGCCGCCCCCATCACGCCCCAGCTGATGCCATAGCGCGCCCGGTTCAGGCAGCCGAACGGCCCCTTCAGCCCCTCGACGAACGGCAGAAGCGCGTCCTCGCCCACCTCGACATCCTGCATCACGATCTCGCCAGTGATCGACGCCCGCAGGGACAGCTTGCCCCCCACCTTCGGGGCGGACAGCCCCTTCATGCCCTTGTCCAGCACGAACCCCTTGATCTTGCCGCCATGCGCTTCGGATTTGGCCCAGACCACGAAGACATCGGCGATGGGCGCATTGGAAATCCACATCTTCGCGCCGTTCAGCACAAAGCCGTTGGCCGTCTTCTTCGCGACCGTCTTCATCCCCGCCGGGTCGGACCCCGCATCCGGTTCGGTCAGCCCGAAACAGCCGATCCACTCACCGCTGGCCAGTTTCGGCAGGTATTTCGTCCGCTGATCCTCGGTGCCATAGGCATAGATCGGATACATCACGAGGGACGACTGCACCGACATCATGCTGCGATAGCCGCTGTCCACCCGCTCCACTTCCCGCGCGACCAGCCCATAGGCGACGTAAGACGCCCCCAGCCCGCCGTACTCCTCGGGGATCGTCACGCCCAGCAGCCCCATCTCGCCCATTTCGCGGAAGATGCCGGGATCGGTCGTCTCATCCCGGTAGGCCGCAATCACCCGGGGCTGCAGCTTTTCGGCCGCATAGGCCCGCGCCCCGTCGCGCAGCATCCGCTCTTCTTCGGTCAGCTGGTCGTCCAGCCGGAACGGGTCCTGCCAGTCGAACCGCCCCAGATCAGGCGCGTCCTTCGGTTTCAGCTTCGGGGCGGGTTTTTTCGGGGCGGGCTTTGCGGAATCGAGCATGGGAACCTCCATCATTGCTGACAGTATTGCACGAAGCACCCGCCCGCGCTAACGAAAGCCAAGCACAGGTTGATGAGGAAACCTCATGATGTTGCCGCGCCGATACCTGCCCCCGATCCCCGCCCTGATGGCGCTGGAGGCGGTGGATCGCCTTGGCACCGCCTCGGCCGCCGCCGAGGAACTGAGCCTGACCCAGGGCGCCATCAGCCGCGCGCTGCAGGGGCTGGAGACGCAGCTGGGCGTACCGCTCCTGATCCGCGAACGCCAGCGCCTGCGCCTGACCCCCGCCGCCCGCGACTATGTGTCCGAGGTGCGCAAGGCCCTGCATCTCCTCGCCTCCGCCTCGATCTCCCTGCGCGCCAACCCTACCGGCGGCAACCTCAACCTGGCCATCCTGCCCGCCTTCGGAATGCACTGGCTTGCCCCCCGGCTCGCGCGCTTCTCGCAGGCCCACCCCGAGGTCACCGTCAACCTCTCCACCCGCCTCCGCCCCTTCGACTTTGCCGCCACCCCCTTCGACGCTGCCATCCACTACGGCCGCCAGGACTGGCCGGGGGTGGACTACCTGAAACTCATGGACGAGGACGTGATCGCCGTCGCCGCCCCCGGCCTCGTCCCCTTGTCCCAGGCCACCGATATCCTGAACCACCCGCTCCTGATGCTCGACAGCCGCCCGGGCGACTGGGGCCGCTGGCTGCATCACCACGGCCACCCCGGCCTGCGCCCCCCCGGCATGCAGTTCGACCAGTTCGCCACCTTGGCGCAGGCGGCGATCCACGGCATGGGCCTCGCGCTGATCCCGACCTTCCTCATCACCCGCGAGCTTGCCGAAGGCCGTCTGGTCCCGGTCTGCGGCCCCCCCGTGGCCGCCCTTGGCGCCTATTACCTTGTCTGGTCCAAATCCGGCCCCGACCGCGCACCCCTGCGCTCCCTGCGACACTGGCTCGCGTCCGCGCCCGCCGATATGCCTTGACCCCCGGCCCCCGGACCGACAGTCTTTCCCCGAACGACGAGGCATGACGTGACCGGCATCCCCAAAGACATCGACGCCGTCGAAGCCCTGCTGGCCACCGAAGGCTACGTCGCCTCCCGTGCCCTCGCCACGGTGGTCTTCCTCGCCCTCAAACTCGGCCGCCCGCTCTTTCTTGAAGGCGAGGCCGGCACCGGCAAGACCGAAATCGCCAAGACCCTTGCCACCGCGCTTGGCCGCCGCCTGATCCGGCTGCAGTGCCACGAAGGCCTCGACGCCGCCTCTGCCGTCGCCGACTGGAACTTCGCCGCCCAGATGATCGCCATCCGCACCGCCGAGGCGACCGGGGCAGGCGACCGCGACGCCCTCAAGTCCGAGCTTTTCACCGAAGACTACCTGATTGAGCGCCCGCTCCTCGCCGCCATGCGCCCGCAACCCGGCGGCGCTCCGGTGCTGCTGATCGACGAAATCGACCGCACCGATGAACCGTTCGAGGCGTTCCTTCTCGAAGCCCTCTCCGACTTCCAGGTCACCATCCCCGAGCTTGGCACCATCAAGGCCCCCGAACCCCCCATCGTGATCCTCACCTCGAACCGCACGCGTGAGGTGCATGACGCCCTGAAACGCCGCTGCCTCTACCACTGGGTCGATTACCCCGACTTTGCCCGCGAGCTGCAGATCCTGCACGCCCGCGTCCCCGAAGCGCAGGCCACCCTTAGCCGCGAGGTGGTGGCCTTTGTCCAGAAACTGCGCCGTGAGGACCTTTTCAAGCGCCCCGGAGTTGCGGAAGCGATCGACTGGGCCAAATGCCTTCTGGCCCTCGACGTGATCGCCCTTTCCCCCGAAGTCATCTCCGACACGCTGGGCGCGATCCTGAAATACCAGGACGACATCCAGAAACTGCAGGGCTCCGAAGCCAAGCGCCTGCTCGACGAAGTCAAACGCGAGCTTGTCCCCGCATGAGACTTCCTTTCTGCGCAAATATCCCACGGAAGCTGCGGGGGGGGGTGCGGGGGGTGTGAAACTCCCCCGCCCTTGGTCCAGATGGCGACGTATGCCCCGCTCGACATTCCCGAAGACGGCAAGCTTGCCCAGAACATCACCCATTTCGCCCGCGCGCTGCGCAAGGCCGGCCTTCCCCTTGGCCCGGGGCGCATCCTGGACGCGATCCGCGCGGTCGAGGTTGCAGGTTTCGACCGGCGCGAGGATTTCTATCACACGCTGCAGGCCATCTTCGTCTCGCGCCCCGAGGAACGCATCGTCTTCGCCCAGGTCTTCCGCCTGTTCTGGCGCGACCCGCGCTACCTTGACCACATGATGGCGCTGATGCTGCCGCAGGTCCACGGCGGGCAGGAAGAACGCCGCGCCGAGGCCGCGGAAAGGCGGGCCGCTCAAGCCCTCCTTGACGGCCACCTCCCCCCGCCGCCGCCGCCGTCCAGCGCCGACGCGCCCGAGGAGGTCATCATCGACGCCAGCGCCACCATGTCCGCCGAGGAACGGCTGAAGACGCTAGACTTCGAACAGATGTCGGCGTCGGAAATCGTTCAAGCCAAGCGCATGCTCGCCCGCCTTTCGCTGCCGGTCCGCCCGCTGGTCACGCGACGGGGGCGCAGCGACCCTGCGGGGCAGCGCCTTGATGCGCGCCGCACCTTGCGCGACGCCCTGCGACGGGGCGGTGAGATTGGCGTCCTTGCCCGGAAAGCCCCGGTCACCCGCTGGCCGAATCTGATCGTCCTTTGCGACATCTCGGGGTCCATGGCGGACTATTCCCGGATGGTCCTGCATTTCGTGCACGCCGTCGCCAACCGCAAAGGGCAGGGCTGGGCCCGTGTTCACGCCTTCACTTTCGGCACAAGGCTGACCAACATCACCCGCCACCTGCGCGCCCGCGATGTCGATGCGGCGCTCAAGGCAGCTGGGCAAGAGGCGCAGGACTGGTCGGGCGGCACCCGCATCGGCACGTCGCTGCACCGGTTCAACCGGGACTGGTCGCGCCGCGTGCTGGGGCAGGGGGCGGTGGTGCTGCTGATCACCGACGGGCTTGACCGCGACGAGGCAGGCCTGCTTTCTGCGGAAATCGAACGCCTCCACTTGTCCTGCCGACGGCTGATCTGGCTCAACCCGCTGCTGCGCTGGACCGGCTTTGCTCCGAAGGCCGCCGGGATCCGCACAATGCTTCCGCATGTCGACAGCTTCCGCGCCGGCCATTCCATCGCCTCGCTCGAGGCTTTGGGTGCCGCCATCTCGGACCCAAGGGATGAGGGCGAAAAGGCCCGGCTGGCCGCATCCCTCCGCGCCTAGGCAGCCATTCGCCCAAGGCTATCGCACGACAGCGCCATGATATCGCATATCAGCGACAGCAAGTGTCTGGTGACCTCTGAACGACAGCCCGGGAACCGCAGACGAATCGTCGGCGTTATCTTTCACAGGGCCTGTCGCCTGCATGGACAAGGAAAGATCATGAGAAAGCTGCTGATATCCACGACGGCCCTGTCGGTCGCGCTAAGCCCGCTGGCCACCTTCCCCAGCTTCGCCCAGACCCTGGCCGAGGACGGCTCGGTCATCGGCCCGGACGGGGCAGTCCTGTGCCTGCCCACCGCAGATGCGCCCTGCGATCTGGAAGCGATCACCCAGGCCCTGCTCGCCACCCAGGCCGAAGCAGCCGCCGTCGCCGAGGCTGAAGCCCTTGCCGCCGCCGAGGCGGAAGCCGCCGCTGCACAGGCTGCCGCTGCCGCCGCCATCGAGGCGGAAGCCGCCGCCGCCGCCGAAGCTGCCGCCGCTCAGGCCGCAGCCGAAGCACAAGCTGCCGCTGACGCACAGGCCGCCACAGACGCGCAAGCCGCCGCAGATGCCGCCGCTGCGCAGGCAGAAGTCGATACCGCTGCGCAAGCCGCAGCTGACGAAGCTGCCGCTCAGGCCGCCGCTGCCGCACAGGTCGCGGCAGAAGCACAAGCTGCCGCAGATGCCGCCGCGGCACTGGCCGCCGCAGAAGGACAAGCCGCCGCAGATGCCGCCGCCGCCGAGGCCCAGGCCGCCGCCGAAGCCGATGCCGCCGCCGCTGCGCAGGTGGAACTTGAGGCCGCCGCGCAAGCCGCGACGGACGAAGCGGCCGCACAGGCTGCCGCAGAAGCCGCCGCTCAGGCCGAAGCCGAAGCACAAGCTGCCGCAGAGGCAGCCACCGCTCAGGGCGAAGCCGAGGCTCAGGCTGCCGCAGACGCCGCCGCCGCTCAGGCTGCCGCCGAGGCTCAGGCTGTCGCAGATGCACAGGCTGCCGCAGATGCACAGGCCGCGACCGATGCTCAGGCCGCCACCGAGGCTCAAGCTGCAGCCGAGGCACAAGCCGCAGCCGAAGTTCAGGCTGCTGCCGATGCTCAGGCCGCCGCTGACGCGCAAGCTGGTATCGACGCCGGTGCCGCCGAAACCGCTGCAACGATGGTCGCCCCGGTTGAAGGCGCCATCGACCCGACCACCGGCGCCCCTCTGGACGCAGCGGCCGCTCTTGCCGCCGCCGCCGCGCTTGCTGCGGCACAAGCCGAAATCGCTGTCGATGACGCCGGTGCGGTCGTTGATCCTGCCGCCGGCCTGAAAGTGGCCGAACCCGATCTCGCGCAGATCGTCGACCCGGTCGAAACCCCGGTCGTCTCCGAGCTTGAGGTTGAAAGCCTGACCCAGCTTCTGACCGGCGACCCCACGGCGATCGCCCCTGAATCGATCGCCGCCGCCGAAACTGTCGCTGCTGCTGCCCCGGCCGATGGCGGCCCCCTGGTGATCGCGCCTTCCACTGCCGATGATCTGCTTTCCGCCGTGACCGAAACGATCACTGCCGATACTGTCCGTACCTCGGCCGACGAATTCTCGGCCGCGCCGGTGGTGGTGTCGGGCGGCAAGAAAAGCGGGCTTTCCAACCTCGAGAAAGCCGGTCTGGTGGTGCTTGGCGCGCTGGTCGTCGGCTCGGTCATCAAGGCCAGCAACGATCGCAGGGAAGAACGCCGCGTCGTGTCGAACACCGGCGACCGCGTGGTGGTGCTGCGCCCCGATGGCACCTACCAGGTGCTGAAGGACGACGATACCTTGATCCGCCAGCCCGGCTCGACCGTGCGGACCGAGACGTTCCGTGACGGCTCCACCCGCACCATCGTCGAGCGGACCGACGGCACGCAGGTCGTGACGATCCGCGACGCCACCGGCCGCGTGCTGCGCCGCGCCACCTATGACGACCGGGGCCGCGAGATCGTGCTGATCGACGACCTGCAACCCGAGGAAGTCGTGATCGTCGAGGATCTGCCCCGGCCGAAGTCGCGGATCGTGATCTCGTCCAAGGACAACGACGCCTCGTTGAAGCGCGAGCTTGCCAGGATAGAGGCGGAACGCGCCGGCCGCAGCTTCTCGCTCCGCCAGATCCGCGAGATCCCCCAGGTCCGCGCGCTGGCCGCGACGATCGACGTCGAGCCGGTGACCTTCGCCAGCGGGTCGGCCGCCATCGCTGCCAGCGAAGCGCGCTCGCTTGCCGACCTGGGCCGGGTGATGCAGGACCTTCTGGACGACAACCCGGACGAGGTTTTCCTGATCGAGGGCCATACCGACGCCACCGGCAAGGGCGCACTGAACCTCGCGCTGTCGGACCGCCGGGCGGAATCGGTCGCCCTCGCGCTGACCGAATACTTCGACATCCCGCCGGAAAACATGGTGGTCCAAGGCTATGGCGAGACCGAGCTTCTGGTCGACACTGCAGCCAGCGAACCCCTGAACCGCCGGGTTGACGTGCGGGTGATCACGCCCCTCATGCGGATGGCCGAACTGCGCTGAGACGCGCCGCAGCTGACCCTGAACGCCGCTGGCCCTGCCGGCGGCGTTCGTCATTTCAGTGGCGCGAACGCGCGCCGCCGCGCATAATCGTGCACATGGACCCGATCGCCCACGCCGCCCACGACCAGATCCCCGAAACCGCCCTGGCCTGGCACCGCACCGGGCAGGGCGCGGCGCTTGCCACCGTGGTCGAAACCTGGGGCTCGGCCCCACGCCAGGCCGGCAGCCAGCTTGCGGTTTCCGGCGCGGGCGAGATGGCGGGCTCGGTCTCGGGCGGCTGTGTCGAAGGCGCGGTGGTGGCCGAGGCGCTTGACGCGCTCGTCGACCGCAAGCCCCGCATCCTGACGTTCGGGGTCAGCGACGAGACCGCCTTCGCCGTGGGCCTTGCCTGCGGCGGCACGATCCGGGTGCTGGTTGAGCCGGTCGGCGACGGCCCCGGCGCGCTGCCGGAAGAGGTACTCGCCGCATTGGTCGCTGCCCGCGCCCTGGCCCGCGCCACTGCGCTTGTCACCACGCCCGAAAGCTGGCAGCGCCAGCTGGTCCCGCCCGGACAGGATCCCGCCGTTGACGCCCGCCTCAAGTCCGACCGCTCGGGCACCGAAGAGGATGGCCGCTTCATTGCCGTCCACAACCCGCCCCTGCGGCTGATCGTCGTCGGCGCGGTGCACATCGCCCAGCCGCTTCTGACCATCGCCCGGACCTGCGGCTATGCCCCGATCCTGATCGACCCCCGCGCCGCCTTCGGCTCGGCCGCCCGCTTTCCCGGCGAGACCATCCTGGAGGACTGGCCGGACGAAGCTCTGGCCGCCCTGGCCCCGGACGCCCGCACCGCCATCGTCACCCTGACCCATGACCCAAAGCTGGATGACCCCGCGATCCGCGCCGCGCTGGTCTCGCCAGCTTTCTACCTTGGCTGCCTGGGGTCGAAGAAGACCCATGCAAAGCGCCTCGACCGGCTGACCGCCGAGGGCTTCACGCCCGACCAGCTGGCCCGCATCCATGCGCCGGTCGGCCTTGACATCGGCGCCCGCACCCCGGCCGAGATCGCGGTCAGCGTCATGGCCCAGATCACCGGGGCGCTGCGAAGCTGATGCGCTTTGGCCCGGTGCCCCTGACCAAAGCCGAAGGGGCGATCCTCGCCCATTCCGTGGCCCTGACGGACGGGCGGCTGCGCAAGGGTTGCACCCTGTCATCGGCCGACCTGGCCCGGCTCCGTGCGGCCGGGCTGGCCGAGGTGATGGTCGCGCGGCTTGATCCCGGCGATGTGCCGGAGGACCTGGCCGCCCGGCAGCTGGCCGACGCGCTGGTCCCCGATCCGGTGGCGGCGGGGCTTGCGACCTCGCAGGCCTTCACCGGACGGGTGAACCTGAACGCCGCCTGCGCCGGAATCCTTTCGCTTGATGTCGCTGCCATCCATGCATTGAACCGGGTGCATCCGGCCGTCACGTTGGCGACGCTGGCCCCGTATGCGCGGGTCGCGTCGGGGCAACTGGCGGGGACCGTCAAGATCATCGCCTACGGGGTGCCGGGGGACGCGCTGTCCAAGGCTTGCGACCTGGCCCGCGCCGCGATCCGCGTCCTTCCGGTCCGGCTGCGGACCGCAAGCCTGATCCTGACCGAGGTGCCCGACCTCGATCCGAAGCTGGCCGCCAAGGGCCGCCGGGCGGTCGAGGGACGGCTGCGCCTGCTTGGCATCGCCCTGGCTGACTGCGTGACCGTCCCGCACCATGCTCTCGCGGTGGCCCGGGCGTTGGCGGCGGCACCGGGCGAGATGGTGCTGATCCTGACTGGATCGGCCACCTCCGACCTTCAGGACGTCGCCCCGGAAGGCGTCCGCCGGGCCGGGGGCCGCGTGCTGCGCTTCGGGATGCCGGTCGATCCGGGAAACCTGCTCTTTCTGGGCGATCTGGGCGCGCGGCCGGTGATCGGCCTGCCCGGCTGCGCCCGCAGCCCGGCGCTGAACGGGGCCGACTGGGTGCTGGACCGGGTGGCCTGCGGCCTTGCCCTGACCGATGACGACATCGCTGCCATGGGGGTGGGCGGGCTTTTGAAGGAGATCCCGGTCCGGGGCCGCCTGCGCGAAGCTCAATCCTGACGGAACCCACAGATCTTCTGCGATGAACGTCCGTCGGCCAGGATGAAAAAGGGGCCCGAAGGCCCCGATTTTTCGCAGAAAAATCGTGCCAGCCAGTGCTACTTCGGCCCGATCATCATCACCATCTGCCGACCTTCAAGCCGGGGGAAAGACTCGATCTTGCCGATTTCGACGACATCGGCCTCGACCCGTTTCAGCAGCTCAAGTCCCAGGTCCTGGTGGGCCATTTCGCGGCCGCGGAACCGCAGCGTGACCTTGACCTTGTCGCCCTCTTCCAGGAACTTCACCACCGAGCGCATCTTCACGTCATAATCATGCGTGTCGGTGCCCGGACGGAACTTGATTTCCTTGATCTCGATGATCTTCTGCTTCTTGCGGGCCTCGGCCTCGCGCTTCTGCGTCTCGTACTTGAACTTGCCGAAGTCCATGATCTTGCAGACCGGCGGTTCGGCCGTCGGCGATATCTCGACCAGGTCCAGTCCGGCTTCCTCGGCCATCTGCATGGCGCGGGCCGGAGTCACCACCCCGACATTTTCGCCGTCCGCCCCGATCAGGCGGATCTCCGGGCTGCGGATGCGATCATTGATGCGCGGGCCGGTTTCGCGTTGCGGCGGGGCATTGTGGGGGCGACGGGCTATGGTGGTGGTCCTTCGTGTCGTTGTTCTGCGGGCGCAATCTAGACGGACGGGGCGTCCGCCGCAACCCGGCTGGGGCCGGTTTTGCCCCGATTTCCCGGCCATTTCCGGCGAATTCGCGCAGGAGGGCACGGCATGGGCTTTTCATTCGCGGTCCAAACTGCCATATGGGCGCCATCCGGGCCAAAGCTCCGGGAACAGGAGTATTTGACATGAACAGAACCGTAATCATCGGCGCCATCGTCGTCCTCTTGGCCGCTGGCGGCTACTACCAGTTCAGCTACAAACCGGCCCAGGAAGCCGCGATGGTCGCTGAAGCTGCCGCCAAGGCCGCGGAAGCCGCTGCTGCCGAAGCCGCCGCCGCCGCCGAGGCCGCCGCTGCCGAAGCTGCCAAGGTCGCAGAAGAAGAAGCTGCCGCTGCCGCGGCCGCTGCCACCGAAGCCGCGACTGCCGCCACTGCCGCGCTGGACCCGGCGACCTTCAATGCCGACGCGGTCGCCGCGCTCATCGACGGCTCGGCGCTGGATGACGCGATGAAAGCCACGCTCAAGACCGCAGTCGAAGCTGCCAAGGCCAACCCGGCCCTGGTCGCTGACACCATCGCGCAGGTCAAGACCGCGCTCGGCATGTAAGCCGCTGCCCTTTGGGGCAAGGAAAAGGGGCCGCAGGATCATCCTGCGGCCCTTTCTTCATTCCTGTCGGGTCTGCCTGTGGTTAAAAGTGTCTGAATGCCCACGCGCAAGTTGTTGATATCCATACGCATGGAATCGTGACCACTGTGGACAGTCCCCGGCGAGGTTCAGATTCCCTCGCCGACGAACGCCTTCTCGACCACGAACTCCTGCGGCTCGGAATTCGCACCCTCGCGCAAGCCGAAGCCCTCAAGGATCGCCTTCACGTCGACGTTGAACGCCAGCGACCCGCAGACCATCGCCCGGTCCTCGGCGGGGTTCATCGCCGGCAGGTCGAGATCCGCGAACACCTTGCCCGAGGCCAGGTTGTCGGTGACCCGACCCATGCGGGCAAACGCCTCGCGGGTCGTCGTCGGATAGTAGCGCAGCTTGCCCTGGACCATCTCGCCGATCAGCGGATCGTCCTGCAATCCTGCAACCAGCCGGCGGCCATATTCCAGCTCGGCCACCTCGCGACAGGTGTGCATCATGATCACCTGATCAAACTTCTCGTAGACCTCCGGGTCGCGCATCAGGCTGGCGAAAGGGGCAAGGCCGGTGCCTGTCGCCAGAAACCACAGACGCTTGCCCGGCAGCAGCGCATCGACCACCAGCGTCCCCACCGGCTTGGGGCGCAGGATGATCTCGTCGCCGGGCTGGATATGCTGCAACCGGCTGGTCAGCGGGCCGTCGGGCACCTTGATCGAATAGAACTCCAGCTCCTCGTCCCAGGAGGGCGAGGCAATGGAATAGGCCCGCAGCAGCGGCTTGCCGGTGTCGCCCATCAGGCCGATCATCACGAACTCGCCGGACCGGAAGCGCAAGGTCGGCGGCCGCGACACCCGAAAGGAAAACAGCCGGTCGGTCCAATGCGTGACCTCGGTCACGGTCTGCGCGTCTGGCAGGTGCGGCTTCACGGTCGGGATCGGGCTTGCTTCGGTCATCATGCCTGCATTCGTCATGGGATCATTCGGGCCGGATCCGGCCACGTCCTTCTAGCGGTGATCGCGGTCAAGCGAAAGTCAGGCGCGCAGGCGGGCCTGATAGTGATGCGCGCGCCAGTCGGCGGCGCGGAACTGCCACTGATCGGCGGGCTGGCGGGCAGCAACGTCATCCGGGATCTCGGCCCCGTCAAAGCCGACCCGGCGCAGCATGGCATATTGGTCGGCGATTACCGGGCCGAGGGCAAGAAGCTGGCCAGTGAATCCTAGTTCCCGCAGCCGACGGGCAACCGTGAAGGCGCGGCCATCGTTGAAAGCGGGGAAGGCGACGCGGATCAAGGTCAGCTGGTCCAGCCGCCCCACCAGCGCCGAAGGATCGTCGGTGTTGGCAAGGTCCACCGCTGTCTGGTCCGAAAGATCAGCCAGCGCCACGATCTCGCGCGCGGGGGCGGGGGTAAAGCCCGCGTCGGTGACGATAACACTCATGCCGCGTCCTCCTTCTGGATCTTCACGGCCTTGCCGTCGATGAAATGGATGCCGCATTCGGTCTTGGCTTGCCCGCGCCACCGGCCGGCGCGGGGATCCTCGCCCGGTTTCACCGCGCTGGTGCAAGGCGCGCAGCCGATGGATGGGAAGCCCTTCGCCACCAGAGGATGCCGGGGCAGGCGGTTTTCCACCATGTATTCCTCAAGGTCCTCACGCCCCCAATGGGCAAGCGGGTTCACCTTGATCCGGAAATCGCCCTCGTTCTCGAAAAAGTCGATCGTGCCGCGGTCGGCGTTCTGAAACCGCTTGCGACCGGTGATCCAGCCGTCAAAGGTGGCAAGCGCGCGTTCCAGCGGCTCGACCTTGCGGATGTTGCAGCAGGCGTCGGTCGAGAACTGGTGCAGCGTGCTGTCGGGGTCCTCGAACGCCACGCGGGGCTGGGCGGCGCGGATCGTGCGGACGTCGCAGAGGTGCAGCTTTTCGGCCAACTCGCGCTGGTACTCCAGCGTTTCGGGAAAGAGCATCCGCGTGTCGACGAAAAGCACCGGCGTCTCCGGCGCGATGACGCTGACGAGGTGCAGAAGCACGACCGATTCTGCCCCGAAGGACGAGACGAGCGCCACCCGGCCAAGATCGTCATCCTTCAGCGCATGCTCCAGCACAGCCGTCGCCGAGTGGTGGCGATAGCGCGCATTCAGCGCCGCGACGCGTTCGGCCACCGGGCCGGAGTGCCCCCCGCTTCTGACGTCACGCGGCATCCTGTTCGCCTTCTGCGCCGTAAAGGGCGACCTTGAAGGGCTCCAGACCCACCCTGCGGTAGGCTTGCAGGAAGGTTTCCGACGGCTCCAGCCGCAGGGCAAGGTAGCTGCGCAGGATACGCTCGATGGCGGGGACAATCTCGGTATAGGCAAAGCCCGGGCCGGTCTTGTCGCCGATCACCGCAGTTTCGGTGCCGTCGCCGCCCAGGGTGATCTGGTAATTCTCCACCCCGGCGCGATCCAGACCAAGGATGCCGATATGCCCGACATGGTGATGCCCGCAGGCGTTGATGCAGCCGGAAATCTTGATCTTCAGTGGACCGATCTCATGCTCCAGCTTCAGCGCGTCGAAATGGGTGGCCAGTTCCTGCGCCACCGGGATCGCGCGGGCGGTGGCAAGCGCGCAATAATCCATGCCGGGGCAGGCGATGATGTCGGACAGAAGCCCGACGTTCGCCGTCCCAAGCCCCGCCTTGACCAGCGCCGCGTGCAGGACGGGGAGGTCGGATTTGTGAACATGCGGCAGGATGACGTTCTGCTCATGGCTGATCCGCAGGTCGGAATGGCCATATCTTTCAGCAAGATCAGCCATCAACCTCATCTGCGCGCTAGAGGCGTCACCGGGCGTTTCGCCATGCGCCTTCAGGCTGATCGTGACGATGGCATACTGTGCGTTGCGATGCGGGGTGAGGTTGGTGTCAGCCCAGGCGCGGAACACCGGATCGGCCTTGTGGAAGGCGTCATAGGCGTCGACCGGCGCATTGCGGAAGGCGGGGGGCGCGAAAGCCCTGCGGATGTCCGCCAGCAGGGTCTGGTCATTGCCGCCGAACAGGGGGCGCAGTTCGGCGAACCGGGCCTCGATCATCCGGGTGATCTCGGCCGCGCCCGTCTCGTGGACGGTGATCTTGATCCGCGCCTTGTACTTGTTGTCGCGTCGGCCAAGCGTGTTGTAGACCGACAGGACCGCCTCGACATAGGGCAGCAGGTCAGCCTCCGGCAGGAAGTCGCGGACGGTGACGCCGATCATCGGGGTGCGGCCAAGGCCGCCACCGACCATGACCTCGAAACCCGGCTCGCCCTTTTCGTTGCGGACCATGCGCAGGCCGATGTCATGCGCCTTGGTCACCGCGCGATCATTCGGGCTGCCGGTGACGGCGATCTTGAACTTGCGCGGCAGGAACTGGAACTCGGGGTGGTCGGTCGACCACTGGCGCAGCAGCTCGGCGTAGGGGCGGGGATCGGCGATCTCGTCCGCAGCGGCCCCGGCGAAATGGTCTGCTGTCACGTTCCGCACGCAGTTGCCGCTGGTCTGGATCGCATGCATTTCCACGTCGGCCAGAGCGCCAAGGATCGCGGGCACATCCGGAAGTTTCGGCCAGTTGAACTGGATGTTCTGCCGGGTGGTGAAATGGCCATAGCCCTTGTCCCAGGTGTCGGCGATCAGCGCCAGCTGGCGCATCTGGTGGGGGCTGACGGTGCCGTAGGGAATGGCCACGCGCAGCATGTAGGCATGCAGCTGCAGGTAAAGCCCGTTCATCAGCCGAAGCGGACGGAACTCGTCCTCGGTCAGCGAACCGTCAAGGCGGCGGTCCACCTGGGCGGTGAACTGGGCGACGCGGGCGCGCACGAAGGCTTCGTCGAAGTCGGAGTAGCTGTACATGGGCGGGCTTTCTTGGGCGGGCTTTCCTGGACGGGCTTTCTTGCAAGACGCCGGACTGACGCCCGGCCTACGAGGCGAGATCGGCCTGTTTGCCGTGGGGATAGTTCGACGGGCCACGGGTGCGGAATTCCTCGCGGAAATGTGTCGGCTCGGGTCCATTCGGGCCGGGCCGGGCATCGGCGAGATAGGCGCCGACGACAACCAGCTTTTGCGCGGCGGCGTGCAGAAGCCGCATCTGGGCATGGGCCTCGTCTTCGATCAATTCGGCCTCGTGGTGCAGAAGCGACCAGCGGTCATCGGCGGTCAGATAGACGACCTCGCCTTCGCGCAACAGGTTGGCGGTCACGATCTTGGCGGTGAAGCGACGGCTCATCTTGCGCCTCCAGAGGCTGGGTTCCTGAGGATAATATAGGACATTTTCCCTGGTCCAGGCCATAGCCCCTTGCAGATAAGGACGGATGTTCCGATACTGCCCGGCGCCGGAACGGGTGTTCCGGTGGAGAGGGACTTGATGGAATGACTGCCCCGCTGGACGATCTTGACCGGAAAATCCTGTCTGAACTTCAGCAGGATGCCGAGCAATCGCTGGACGAAATCGCCCGCAAGGTCGGCTCGTCGAAGACCCCGGTCTGGAACCGGATCCGCCGGATGCGCGAGCAGGGCGTGATCATCCGCACGACGGCGATCCTTGATGCCGAATCCCTTGGACTTGAGGCCTGCTTTTTCGTCCTGATCCGCACATCGGAACATGAGGCCGACTGGCAGCGCAAGTTCCTGAAGGCCCTGCGTGAGCGGCCCGAGGTGCTGGAAGCGCACCGGCTGGCGGGCGACATCGACTATATCCTGAAAGTGCGGGTAAAGAACGCGCGGGCCTATGACACGTTCTATCAGGCGCTGATTTCCGAGGTACGGATCTACAATGTGACAGCGCTTCTGAGCATGGAAGAGATCAAGTCGACGACTGTGCTGCCCTTGTAGGCCGTCGAAGCCTCCGGCGGGGATATCTGGGCAGAAAGGAACGGCCTTTCGGACCATTCAGACGGCGACACGCAACTCTTTCAGCCCATGGAAGTGGTAGACGTCAGCGTAGGCGGGCGGTGCGGCCAGACGCAGGCCGGGGTGGCGCTGGAAGAGGATGGGCAGGGCGATCTGCAGCTCCAGCCGGGCAAGGGGGGCCCCGACGCAGAAGTGCAGCCCGGCGCCGAAGCTGGCGTTGGGCTTGACCGGACGCGCGGGCACGAAGCGGTCGGGCTGGTCCCAGGTGCCGGGATCGCGGTTCGCGGCGGCAAGGAGGAGCCCGACCTGGTCGCCGCGCCGGAAGCGGTGGCCCATCACCTCGATATCGTCATAGGCGTGGCGGGTAAACATGTGCAGCGCCGGATCGAAGCGCAGGATTTCCTCGACCGTCGCCTCGATCGCTTCGGGCGCCAGTGCCGCAGCCGGGGTGGCGGTCTCCAGCAGGGTCTTCACCCCGTTGCCGATGGTGTGGACCGTCGCTTCGTGCCCGGCGTTCAGAAGAAGGATGCAGGTCGACATCAGCTCGTCCGTCGTAAGCCGTTCGCCTTCCATCTCGGCGGCGATGAGTTGGGTGATCAGGTCATCGGCAGGGCGGGCGCGCCGTTCCTCGATATAGCTGCGCAGGAAGGCGGTGAAGGCTTCGGTCGCGGCGACGGCCCGATCCTCGACTGCGCGGCTGCGACCGGCCATGTACATGCCGACCATCGCGTTCGACCAGCGCAGCAGGTCCGGAGCCATGGCCTCCGGCACACCAAGAAGGCGGGCGATGATCCGCACGGGCAGGGGCTGGGCGAAGGCCTGCAGAAGATCGAAGCCACCGGCCGGGAAGCCTGCGACCAGGTCTTCGGCCAAAGCCGCGATTTCAGGGCCAAGGGCGGCAATCCGGCGCGAGGTGAAGGCGCGCAGGACAAGGTTGCGCAGCCGGGTGTGGCGGGGCGGTTCCAGCTCCAGCATCGAATGCGCTTCGACGGCGTAGAACGGCGCCAGATGCGGTGGGATTGCCGGCGGCAAGACCGGCTCGCGGCCGAAGCGGCGGTCCCGGAAGATCGCGTTCACCGCTGCCGCGTTGCCGGTGCAGACCAGGTCATAGTCGGTCCAGTGAAAGAACGCTCCAACCGCCCGGGCGCGTTCGTAGAAAGGGTAGGGATCCTGGACAAAGGCCGGATCGGTCGGCGCCTGTTGCAGGCCTTGCATCAGTCCCTCCGTCCGCTGACCAGGCCCTGCGCCACTAGCGCACCCAGGACGACGATCGCCGCACCCAGGGTTTGCGGCCAGCTCCAGGCTCCGCCAAGGGCAAAGACCATCAGCATGACGTAGAAGGGCACCGCGTTCATGTGCATGGAGGCGGCCCCGATGCCGATCCTGCCGACCGAGATGATCCACAAAAGCTGACTGACCGCCATCGACCCGATCCCGAAAATCGCCAACCCGCCGAATTCGGCCCAGCCGATGGCCGCCCAGTCGGGCCAGGCGCCGCGCACAAGCCCGTCGCCCAGGGCCGCGACCAGCATCACCGCGGCACAGCCCGCCACCGTCACGCTTGCCCGGCCAAGAGGCGTAAGGCCGGGCAGCGCCTTCACCGTCTCGCGCGAGCCCCAGGTGTAGCACAGGACCGAGGCCAGGGCGGCCAGCACACCGAAGCCGAAGTCAAGCTGGCCCGCGCTGCCGCTGACCGCGACGATCCCGCCGACCAGCGACAGGACCAGCCCCAGCGCCAGCGCCCGGGTAAAGGGGCGCCGGTCGGCCACGCATTCCAGCAGGATCCCGGCGACGGGCATGATTGCGGTCACGATGGCCACGGTCACCGGATCGTTGAGCTGCAGTGCCAGTACGACGAAGATCGAGGCCAGCCCAAGCGCCACGAAGCCGATCCAGGCCCCGCGCCACCAGTCGGCCGACAACACCGCCCTGCGCCCCTCGACCAGCCACCAGATCGGCAGCAGGACAAGGGCTGCCAGCGTCGCCCTTGCCGCCGTCAGCGCCACGGCCGGCATGTGCGGAAGGATGAGGTCGGCCGCCGGAAGGCCCGCCGCCCAGATGACCATCGAGGCAAGGCAGATGCCGTTGGCCGCCAGCAGGGATTGGCGCGCGCTGGGGGAAAGTGCTGTCATGGCGCCACTTTACCGCAGCCGCCTTCTGCCCCGCTGGCCTGTCCGCGACGCCGTGATGTCGTCAGGCCGAAAGGGCAGCAACAATCGCCCCGAAATCTGCGGCCTTCAGGCTTGCCCCGCCGACCAGCGCGCCATCGACATGCGGGACGGCAAAAATCTCGACCGCGTTCGAAGGCTTGACCGACCCTCCGTAAAGCAGGCGCACGCCGCCTGCCTCGGCGCCGATCAGGCCGCGCAGACGGTCACGCAGAAAGGCATGCACCTCGGCAATCTCGGCGAGGGTGGGGGTGCGGCCGGTGCCGATGGCCCAGACCGGCTCGTAGGCGATCACCAGATTGGCGGCTGTCGCTCCTGCGGGAAGCGAGCCGTCCAGTTGCGTCCCGATCACGGCGAGCGTCCGGCCCGCGTCGCGCTGGCTTTCCGTCTCGCCGATGCAGACCACCGCGACCAGCCCTGCGGCAAGCGCCGCTTCGGCCTTGGTCTTCACCAGCGCATCGGTCTCGCCATGGTCGGTGCGGCGTTCGGAATGGCCCAGGATCACATGGGTCGCGCCTGCGTCCTTCAGCATGGTCGCCGCGATGTCACCAGTGTGTGCGCCCGAAGCCATGGGATGGCAATCCTGTCCGCCGACCAGAAGCGCGCTGCCTCGCGCCGCCCAGGCCATCTGGGCGATCAACGTGGCGGGCGGGCACAAAAGCATCTCGCAGGCCGGGGCGGGGTGGGCGGCGACCAGCGCCCTGACCTCGTCCAGCGCCGCTGCACTGCCGTTCATCTTCCAGTTTCCTGCCGCCAGCTTGCGCATTGCCCGATCCCCGTTGCCTGCCTGCGATTGCTCTTTCGCAAATACTCCCGCCGGAGGCAACGACGCTTGGGCCCGCACTGCGCTGGAAAGGAAAAAATGCGCGCCGGGTCGCCCTCAGGCGGCAGGCGCGTCCTTGAACTTGATCGATTCCCCGCAGCCGCAGGCCTCGGCCACGTTCGGGTTGCGGAAGGTGAACTTCGCATCCAGCAGCGTGGTCTCATAGTCGATCTCGGTGCCGATCAGGAACATCTGCGCCATCGGGGCGATCATCACCCGGGCGCCGTCCTGTTCCACGATCTCGTCCAGCGGGTTGACCGATGTGACATAGTCCATGGTGTATTCCATGCCCGCGCAGCCGCCCTTCTTGACACCGATGCGCAGGCCCGAGGACCCCTCGCGCGCCATCAGCCGCGCGACCTGGGCGCGGGCGGCGGGGGTCAGGGTGACGGCGGCCTTGCCGGGAATGCCGAACATGATGCGGGCTCCTTCGCAGCCAATCTAGGGTGTTGCGGTCGGGAATCCAAGCGGGGGCAGCACGGTCAGGCCGGAAAGCGTGGCAAAGCCCACCAGAATGCCCCAGGCGAAGGATGCAAGCGTGCCGATTATCACATATTCCGACAGCGCCCGGTCGTCCTTCAACGCACCGAACCGCAGGATCGACTTGGCCGCGATCAGAAGGCCGACGCCCGCAGGCTGACCCAGCAGGATCAGCGCAAAGATCAGGCCGCGTTCCAGAAGGCCGATCACCCGCCCGGCGCCCGGCAGGCTTTCGGCGGTGACATCGGGCGGGAGGCGCGCGGCGAAGGGCTGCATCAGGTGGCCGACCGCAAAGCCGCCGGCACGGGTGGCAAAGATCGCCCCGGCGGCCAGCAGCATGAGGGCGGGAAGGGCAGTCTGGCCGCTCCAGAAACCGTCCGACCAGAGGGTTGGACGCCACAGGGCAAGCGCTGCGATGGTCGCAAGATGGGCGGCCTGGTCCAGAAGAAAGGGGCCGAGGCCGCGCTTGACCCGCGCCTTGATTGCGTCGATGGCGACGTGAAGGGCGCTGAGCCAGAGGAGGCCAAGGCCGACGGTTCCAGTCATCGCGACGGCGGTGGCAAGGACAACCAAACCGTGCAAGGCCAGCCCCTCGGGCCGTCCCTTGTTCGCCACCATCCAGTTGGTCTGAAACACGAAATCGGCAAGGACATGGGCGAGAAGGAGCGCGGCGAGGGTTTCAGTCACCTGGTTTCTCCGCTTCCAAAGGTTTTTGCGAAGTCCGCTCCCGCGCCGGCAATTTGCGCGTATCCGGCGGAGTGGAGCCGAGCAGCGACTGCTTGGCGGGTTATCCCGAGCCGACTGGCCATTTCTGCCTGCGTTAGGTTTAGTTCTGGCTCGAATGCAAGTGCCATGGCCTGAGACTGTTCTTTCGACCAGCCGGAAATGCGCTCATCAATCATTGCAAAGAGACGGCGATGCAAGTCATCGACGCCCTGTCCGGCCACTGCGATCTTCTGTGATTTGTCCATCGAATCCAACGCTCGGCCGGAGGCTGTGAACGAGTCTCCCATGACCCCAGAAAGGGCAAATCCTGCGAGCGCATTCCTTTCGCTCACATTAAGAACTGCCGAAGTATTCCCAAACTCCACAAGTGCGTTTCGGGCCTCTGGCTGCGAGGAATCCTCGGGTGCCAGATTGCGAAGCGCATTTGATAGTTCAGGAGCGCGGCTTGGTTGCGGGACGAAAGACAATGCATTCCGGTGGAGCGCATTCGGCTCGTTTCCAAGGCCGAGGGCAATTCGGCTTTCAAGACACCCTGTCGCGCGCAGGCCAGCACAGATGTAAAGAACAGAGGAAAGCGCGATCCCTGGGTCCTCAAGGTAAACCTGCCATCCATCACCGCGATATCTTGTGAAGAATGATGTTGCGCTGATCTTGGTGGCCATGACGGCAAGTATGTTCATGGTTGAGTCCACTGCTGTTTGCGAAACAGTGGTCGAACCAATCAAGTCTCCAGTCAGGACAGCTGCTTTCGGTCTCATAAGGCAAACTATATGGCTTGCTTCGTAGAAATGCAACCTATTTGGATTGCAATTTACAAATGCAAGCCCCAAGACTTGCCCCTACATGAACCCCAGTTCCAACTTTGCCTCGTCGGACATCATGTCCATTCCCCAGGGCGGGTCGAAGGTCATGTGGACGTCGACCTGCTTCACCCCCGGCAGGGGTTCCACCGCGTTCGCGACCCAGCCGGGCATTTCGCCTGCGACCGGGCAACCCGGCGCGGTCAGGGTCATGGTGATGTCCACCGCATTCTCGGCCCCGATCTCGATCGTGTAGACCAGGCCGAGATCGTAGATGTTCACCGGAATCTCCGGGTCGAACACCGTGCGGCAGGCCTCGACGATCTCGGGGTACAAGGGATGGTCGGTGCTGGAGGGCTTGATCAGCGGCTTGCCCTCGATCTGGTCCTGCATGGATGGCGTCCTGCCCTGGTTGTTGAGCGATTATATAGGGAATCGCCCGGCCAAGGTCCAGTGTTGCAAAGGCGCCGATGTGATCCCGTCCTAGAACGGGATCTCGTCATCCATGTCCGACCGGCTTCCGCCCGCCGAAGCGCCACCGCCAAAGCCGCGGCCAGCCTGCGATGATCCCCCGCCCTGCGATGATCCCCCGCCGGATTGGCTGCCATAGTCATCCTGGCCCCCCCGGTCATCATAGCCACCGCCTGCACCACTGCCTGCACCACCGCCCGCGCCGCCATCGCGGCCACCCAGCAACGTCAGCTCACCCCGGAACTGGCGCAGCACGACTTCGGTCGTGTAGCGGTCGGCGCCGGACTGATCCTGCCATTTGCGGGTTTCAAGCTGGCCCTCGACATAGACAGTCGAGCCCTTTTTCAGGTACTGCTCGGCGATCTTGCCCAGCGCTTCGTTGAAGATCGCGACCGAATGCCATTCGGTGCGCTCCTTACGCTCACCCGACTGCTTGTCGCGCCAGGTTTCCGAAGTGGCTATCCGCAGGTTCACCACCTTGCCGCCGTTCTGAAAGCTGCGAACTTCCGGATCGCGGCCGAGGTTGCCCACGATGATGACCTTGTTGACCGACCCCGCCATGCGAATCTCCCTGTTCCTTGCGCGCCGGGAACAGCTTCGCCCCGACTTGGTTAATAAACCTATACCGACCGTTGCGGCAGCGGCAACCCGGGCCGCGCGGGAGGCGATCGGCAGAGGACCGCCAGTCAGGGAGCGCGCGGTCAAGCCGCTTCGGATCGCGGGCGCAGGGTCGGGTAATCCCACCGATTGCCAGCTGGAATTTCAGCGTTGGATCGCTATACTACGCCGGATCGATAGCTGCATGGGTGCGGGTTTGAAACTTTTCGGGACGCGAACGGGCCGGGTCGCCGCGATCAGCCTTGTGCTGGTCGGCCAGGGCGGGTTGTCGGCAGCGGAGGGATTGAACCTTACCGGATCCAGCAAGTCGCGGCTGGCGATCTTCGAATCGCAAGGTGATCTGATCGACAAGAAACTGGCCCGACAATACAGCGGATCGGTCAAGTACACGCCAAGCTACAAGAAGGGCGAGGCGCTGGACGATGGTCTGGTCCCGCAATTCCGTGGCAGCTACAAAGGCGAGTATCTTGAAGTTGCCAAGGCCGCGGCGCGCAAGCATGGCGTGCCGGAAGACCTGTTCCTGCGGCTGGTGCAACAGGAAAGCGGCTGGAACGCGGTGGCGGTATCGGTCAAGGGTGCCACGGGCCTGGCCCAGCTGATGCCGGACACGGCGGATCACCTTGGCGTCGACATCAGCGATCCCGGCGAAAACCTCGATGGCGGCGCCCGCTATCTGCGGATGATGTTCGACAAGTTCGGCAGCTGGAAGCTGGCGCTGGCGGCCTACAACGCCGGGCCTGCGGCGGTCGAAGAACATGACGGCATCCCGCCCTACGCCGAGACCGAGAATTACGTGAAAGCCATCCTCGGATAGACCCGGGCGTAGAGTGGGCAATGGTGCCCACCCACCATCGCCGGGCGCTCGCCGGTCATTCTGCCGCGATCTTGATCACCGGTTCCATGCTGGCCAGCACCTCGGACGAGAGGTGGCACTTGATCTGATGACCCCCCTCCAGCACCTGAACCGGCGGCATTTCGCGGTCGCAAAGGCCCGCCGGGCTGACTTGCGACTTCCAGCGGCAGCGGGTCTGGAACGGGCAGCCGGGCGGCGGGTTCACGGCAGAGGGGATGTCGCCCTCCAGCACGATGCGCTTGCGGGTGACCTTGGTGTCGGCAATCGGCACCGCCGACAGCAGCGCCTCGGTATAGGGGTGGTAGGGGGGCGAAAAGACCTGGTCGGTGGTGCCCATCTCGACCACATGGCCAAGGTACATGACCATCACCCGGTCGGAAAGGTAGCGCACGATGGACAGGTCGTGGCTGATAAACAGCAGCGTCGTGCGGTTCTCGCGCTGGATGTCCATCAGCAGGTCGGTGACGGCGGCCTGAACGCTGACGTCAAGGGCGGAGACGGGTTCATCCGCGACGACAACCTTCGCCCCGCCCGCAAAGGCCCGCGCGATGCCCACCCGCTGCTTTTGCCCGCCCGACAGCTGGCGCGGCATCCGGTCTGCGAAGGCGCGGGGAAGTTTCACGAGATCGAGAAGCTCCAGCATCCGGTTCTGGCGGTCGGCGTCGGACTTGCCGTAATGGAAGATCTCCAGCGCACGGATGATCTGGCGGCCGACCGACATCGACGGGTTCAGCGTGTCGAAGGGGTTCTGAAACACCATCTGCACGGATGACACGGTATCGGTGTTGCGCTTCTGGATCGGGGTGGACTGCACGTTTTCATCGAAGAGCATGATCGAGCCGGATGTTGCCGTCTCCAGCCCCATCAGCACCTTGGCAAAGGTCGACTTGCCGCAGCCGGATTCGCCGACGATGGCCAGGGTCTCGCCTTCGCGCGCTTCAAAACTGAGGGTCTCATTGGCCTTCACCACCTTCTTAGCCCCGCCGCCGAAGGCGCCGGATGAGATGGCATAGTACTTCTTCAAGTCCTCCATCTTCAGGACAACGCGCCCGACTGGAGCCTTGATCTTTACCTCGCGCTTGGCCGGGGGGGCGTCCCAGTCGATCTCGGCCCAGCGCAGGCAGCGGGTGGCATGGCGGTCGTCGCCGGGTACTGGCGATTCGGGCACGTCGGTGGCATCGCAGCGACCCTTCTGGAAGTAGTCGCAGCGCGGGCCGAAGTTGCAGCCGGGCGGGCGTTCGTGGGGTAGCGGGAAGTTGCCGGGAATGCTGATCAGCGGGCGCGAATTCTTGTCCGCGCCGGGCAGCGGGATCGACCGGAACAGGGCCTGGGTATAGGGATGGCGCATCTTGTCGAAGACCTGGGTCACATTGCCGGTCTCGACCGCCTCACCCGAGTACATCACGCAGATGCGGTCGCAGACGTCCATGACAAGGCCGAGGTTGTGCGAAATGAACAGCATCGAGGTGCCGTATTTCTCACCCAGTTCCTTGACCAGGTCGACGATCCCGGCCTCGACCGTCACGTCCAGCGCGGTGGTGGGTTCGTCCAGGATCAGGAGTGCTGGCTTCGCCATCAGCGCCATCGCGATGACGATGCGCTGCTGCTGGCCGCCGGACAGCTGATGCGGATAGGCGTTGATGATGCGGTCGGGGTCGGGCAGGCGCACGTCGGCGACGATCTGGCGGGCCAGCTTCCAGGCATCGTCCTTCGACATGCCGGAATGGATCATCGGCACTTCAGCCAGTTGCGCGCCGATCTTCATGGCCGGGTTCAGGCTGGCCATCGGCTCCTGGTAGATCATCGCGATCTCGGAACCGCGGATGGTCTGCAGCTCATCCTGGCCCATGTTGGTGAGGTCGCGGCCCTTGAACTTGATGGTGCCCGCGACGATCTTGCCGGTTTTTCCCAGCTCGCGCATCACTGCGAGGGCGACGGTCGACTTGCCGCAGCCGGATTCGCCGACAAGGCCCATCGCTTCGCCCGACATGACCTTGCAGGAGAAATCCATGACCGCCGGAATCTCGCGCAGGCGGGTGAAGAACGAAATCGAGAGATGGTCGATCTCGAGGATCGGTTTGGATGGATCCCATTCGGTGCTTGCGGCGGACATGGCTGGCTCCTTTGGCGGGCGGCGGACCGGGGGTTTCACACCCCCGGACCCCCGTGGGATATTTTCAGACGAAAAATGTGCAGAGAGGTGGCATCGCGTCAGTCCCTCAGGCTTTCTTCGCGCAAGCCGTCGGCCAGAAGATTGAGGCCGAGGACCAGGCTCATCAGGGCCAGGGCCGGGACCACGGCGGCATGCGGGAACATGCTGAGCGTCTTGCGGCCATCATCGATGGTCGAACCCCAGTCCGGGCTGTCGGGGGCGACGCCAAGGCCGAAGAAGCCAAGGGTTCCAAGCAGAATGGTTGTATACCCGATGCGCAGGCAAAAGTCGACGATCAGCGGGCCGCGCGCGTTGGGCAGGATCTCCCACAGCATGATGTACCAGGCCCCCTCGCCGCGGGTCTGGCCCGCCGCCACATAGTCGCGCGACTTCAGGTCCATCACGATGCCCCGGACGATGCGGAAGACCGTGGGCGCGTTCACGAAGACGACCGAGACGAAGACATTCAGAAGGTTCGGCTCCATCGACCAGACACCCAGTGGGTCGGCGTTGAAGGCCAGGCCCGAATAGGCCCAGAGGCCGATGACCAGAACGCCGCCGACATAGAGGTTGCGCTTCTTCGGGTCGGTGAAGAAGCGGGCGTTCAGAAGGACAGACAGGAAGATGATCGGGAAGATGAACAGCGTCGCCGCCATCATTGTCGGGATCGACAGGCCAAAACAGCCAAGCGTTCCTGCGGTCAGGCTGTCTTTGGCCTTGCAGGCCAGCTCAGCCTCGGGCGAAAGGAAGGCCGAAAAGAACAGGATCTTGTGGTTCACGATCTCGGGGGTGACGAGAAGATAGAAGAGCAGGATCACCGGGAAGGCCAATACCAGGTTGGCGACAAAGGACAGCCCCGTGTCAAGCCGTCCGCCGAAGTAGCCGGCGGGAACGCCAAGCGTGATGCCCACCATGAAGGCAAAGGCTGTGGCCGCCGGGGCGATCGACAGGACCGACCGCGCGCCCATCACCATGCGGCTGAAGACATCGCGCGCAAGATGGTCGCCTCCCAGCAGGAAGTGGCTGTAATCGCCGTCTGTTGCCTTGGCCAGCAGCGTTCCCAGCGGCTTGTTCTTCATGCCCGAGAACTGGGCGTAGGGGTCGAAGGTGATGATCTGGTCGGCCAGGAGTGCGGTGAAGACCCAGAACATCACGATGCCGAAGCCGATCATCCCGACCGGGCTGTCGAACAGCTTGCCATACAGGCCAAGCTTGCGCTTGTAGGTGATCGAGACGGCGAAGGTGGCGACCAGCGCGATCCAGACCGGCAGGAACTGCATCAGGATCCGCCCGAAGGTCGCAAGGTAGGAAAGGTTCTCGTCCATGTGCCGCGCGCCCCTCACGAAAGCCGGATGCGCGGGTTCAGGAAGACATAGCCGATGTCCGAGATCAGCTGGGTCACCAGCACCACGAACACCGCCACGACCGAACAGCCGAGCAGGAGGTTGATGTCATTGTTGCCTGCGGCCTGAACCAGGGTCCAGCCGAAGCCCTTGTAGTTGAACAGGGTCTCGACGATGACGACCCCGTTCAGAAGCCAGGGAAACTGCAGCATGATCACGGTGAAAGGGGCGATAAGGGCGTTGCGCAGCGCGTGCCGCACCACCACCTGGTTGAAGCTGACGCCCTTCAGCCGCGCGGTGCGGATATATTGCGCGGTCATCACCTCGGTCATCGAGGCCCGGGTCATCCGGGCGATGTAGCCAATTCCGTAAAGCGCGATGGTCAGGACTGGCAGCGCGAAGTTCCAGAAGGTGATGTTTCCGGCCGAAGCAGCGCCCTGGAACAGGATCTTGCCGTCGATCCAGCCCCAGCTTGCCAGGACCGGCGACAGGCCGGTGACCGGCGAGGCCAGAAGGGCCACCAGAATGACGCCCGAGACATACTCCGGCGTCGCGGTTGACGCGATCGAGAAGGTCGACAGGACGCGGTCGGTCCGGCTGCCTTCGCGCATGCCCGAGATCACGCCGATGATCAGCGCGCTTGGCACCATCACGATCATCACCCAGAGCATCAGCAGGCCGGTCGCCCCCAGCTTTTCGCCAAGGTTCGGCAGCACCGGGCCGCGGAAGAAGGTCGAATATCCCCAGTTGCCCTGCAGGACCCCGCAGCGGGTTGCGGCGGCGGCCGGGTCGGTTCCGGCGGCGAAACAGCGCCCGCGCGCCACGCCTTTCTCGTCCACATTGGTCCAGCCCGGCACCACCCCCAGCCACTGGCCGTAGCGGCCAAGGGTCGACCCGCCATGGCCGTTGTCGATGATCCACTGCGCGACGGCTTCGTCGGTCATCCGGACCGAGCCTTCGCTGCGGGCCAGCTTTTCAAGGTTGGGGGGAAGGTTCGTCAAGTAGAAGACCACGAAAGTCAGCACGAATGCGGTCAGCACCATCAGTCCCAGACGTCGGGCGATGAATTTAAGCATGGGACGGCCTCTGCTCCATACGGGCAAGGAAACCAGCAGCGGGAACGCGCTGGTGACGGCTGGCTGTGGAGGACCGAAGGGCCGGGGGGGCCGGCGGGCGCGCCCCACACCAAAAGTGTTGAAGGAAAAGAACAAAAGAATTGTTTTTTGTCGTTAGGACGAATGGGCAGCCGAAAAAAACCCCCAAACAAGTGTGGGTGGGGGTACGACCGCCGGAAACGGGTGATGTT